>CAWCDV010000014.1:0-87657 GCA_963794365.1 uncultured Acidobacteriaceae bacterium | reverse complement strand
GCGATCAACGAGAGCGACATGCTCGTGGTGCCCCAGCCCGAGACCGCCTTGCTCGATCCGTTCTCGCGCGATCCCCACGCTGGCGATGATCTGCAACATCCAGGACCCGATCACCCGCGAGGACTACAGCCGCGATCCGCGCAACGTCGCCCGCAAGGCGGTCAACTATCTCAAGAGCACCGGCATCGCCGACACCTGCTACATCGGGCCGGAGGCCGAGTTCTTCATCTTCGACGACGTCCGCTTCGACCAGAACGCACACGAGGGCTACTACCACATCGACAGCATCGAGGGGCAGTGGAACCGCGGCCGCGAGGAGAAGCCCAACCTCGGCTACAAGCTCCGCTACAAGGAAGGCTACTTCCCCGTGCCGCCGGCCGACCAGATGATGAACATCCGCAACGAGATGATGCAGACGATGATCGACTGCGGCATCGACGTCGAGGCCCAGCACCACGAAGTGGCCACCGCCGGCCATCGCGAAATCGACATGCGCTTCGACGAGCCTGGTCACGCATGGCCGACAAGATGATGATCTACAAGTACGTCATCAAGAACGTCGCCACGAAGTACGGCAAGACGGTCACCTTCATGCCCAAGCCGCTGTTCGGCGACAACGGCTCCGGCATGCACACGCACATCTCGCTCTGGAAGGGCGGCAAGCCGCTGTTCGCCGGCAACGGCTACGCGGGCCTGAGCGACATGGCCATGTACGCCATCGGCGGCCTTCTGAAGCACGCCCCGGCCATCCTGGCCTTCAGCAACCCGACGACCAACAGCTACAAGCGGCTGGTCCCCGGCTACGAGGCCCCGGTCAACCTGGCCTATTCGCAGCGCAACCGCTCGGCGGCCATCCGCATTCCGATGTACAGCCCCAACCCCAAGGCCAAGCGGATCGAGTTCCGCTGTCCCGATCCGAGCTGCAATCCCTACCTGGCCTTCTCGGCGATGCTGATGGCGGCGCATCGACGGCATCCAGAACAAGATCGATCCGGGCGAACCGCTGGACAAGGACATTTACGACCTGTCGCCGGAGGAGCTGGCCGAACGTCCCCAAGACGCCCGGCTCGCTGGAAGAAGCCCTGGCGGCCCTGCGCAGGCGATCACGACTTCCTGCTCCGCGGCGACGTCTTCACGCCCGGACGTGATCGACACCTGGATCTGGTACAAGACGACAAACGAAGTCGAGGCGATGCGGTTGCGGCCGCATCCCTACGAGTTCTGCATGTACTTCGACATCTGAGCAGACAAGGGACTAGGGGCTGGGGACTGGGGGCTGGGGACTATTCCATGCCCAGGGGCTGCGTCCCCTGGGAAATGGAGCGGCCACCGATGCCCTCCTCGCCCCGCCGCGAAATCGCAGCACGCACGGTCCCGTCGTGGAGAGCCACCTCGGCGGGACCGTCGCGTTGCGCGACGGATTCATTCCGGCGTCTGATGCCGGGCCTCGCCGAACGTCGGGTTTCGCTCATTTGACGGTGGTTTGCGTCTGCGGCCTGGCCGCCTGAGCCGACGGCGAAGGGCCGGCGGGCTGTGCCTTGTAGCCGAGCCTCTTGGCCTGGGCGAAATCCGCCTCGGCCTTGGCCTTGTGGTCCTGTTCTTGCTGGAAGGCCTTTCCGCGAAGATAATAGGGCGTCAAACATGCGGGATTCAGACGGATGGCCTCCGTATAGTCGGCGATGGCCTTGTCCAACTCGCCCTTGCCTTCGTAGGCCAAGCCGCAGGGGGTGGTGGGAAGGAGCCGTCTTGCGGACTCAGGCGGATGGCCTCGGTGAAATCGGCGATGGCCTTGTCCCAATCGTGCTTCTCCGCGTGGAGCCAGCCGCGTTTGCGGTAGGCATTGGCATTTTTCGGTTCCGGCCGGATGGTGCCCGACCAGTCGGCAATGGCCTTGTCCAAGTCCTGCTCTTCGCGGGAAGCCGGGCCCTGGTTGGCACAGGCCGCGCTTTTTCGCGTCGAACCCGATGGCCACTTTGGCGTCGGCAATGTCCTTGTCCAAGTCCCGTGCTTCGTCCCTTCTCTGGTAGACGATGCCGCGGCGATAATGCCAGTCGGCGTTCTTCGGATCTTGGCGGATGGCCTCGGTGATATCGGCGACGGCGTCATCCCACTGGCCCTTGCATGCACAGGCGCAGGCCCGGGCGGCATAGGCACCGGAGCACGTCGGGTCCAGGCGGATGGCCTCCGTGCAGTCGGCTATGGCCTTGTCCCACTCACCCTTGTTTGCGTATGCACAGCCCCGGGCACCGTAGGCCGCGGCATTTTTTGGGTCGAGCCGCACGGCCTCGGTGCAGTCGGCGATGGCCTTGTCCCACTCGCCCTTCTCTCCGTAGGCCCAGCCTCGGATCGCATAGGCGTTGGCGTGTCTCGGGTTCGAGGCGGATAGCCTCGGTGCAGTCGGCGATGGCCCGATCCAACTCGCCTTTGTTTCCGATAGGGCGGAGGCCCGACCGTAATAGGCCGACGGCCATTTTCGGGTCAAGCTGGATTGCCTCCGTGAAGTCGGCAATGGCGGTGTCAAGCTCGCGTAGCCCCGAATAGGCACAGCCGCGGTTGTAGAAACGTCCGCGTTCTTGGCATCCAGCCGGATGGCCTCCGTGGAATCCGCAATGGCTTTCTCCCACTGCTGCTTGCCCGCATACGCGGAGGCCCGCGGTAGGCCAGTGCCAGGCCGAGTTGGGGAATCGGCACGGCGTCCTTGCGTTGGCCGGCAGCCGGCTTGTTTGCGTCCTTGAAACCGATGCGGATGGCCTCGCTATAGTTGGCGATCGCCTTGTCGAGGTCGGCCTTCCTTTGGTAGACCCTGCCGCGGTTGCCGTACGCCTCGGCGTTGTTGGGGTCGAGACGGATCAGTTGGCTGAAGTCGGCCACCGCCTTGTCGAGTTGGCCCTTGTTCTCGTAACACGCGCCACGGAGTTTGTAGGCATCGGCAGCGTTGGGCTCGAGGCGGACGGTCTCGGTGTAGTCGGCAATGGCCTTGTCGAAATCGCCTTCGGCGTGATAAAACTGGCCGCGGCGATAGAAAACGGTTGCGTCCTCGGAACCCAATCGGATGGCCTGTGTGAAATCCGCGACGGCCTCCGTCCATTCCTGCTGGACCGCGTGGGCGTAGCCGCGATTGGCATAGGCCTTGGTGCATCTTCGATGGAGTTGGATGGCCCGGGTGGCGTCGGCGATTTCCCGCGGGAAGTCCTCCTTGCCGCCGTAGGCCGCGCTGCAATTGGGAATCCCCGGAACGTCGTCCGGCGCGAGACGGATAGCCTGGCTGGCATCGGCGATAGCGAGGTCGTAGTCGCCCTTCCCGCAGTATCCGCCGCTGCGATTGCCGTAGGCCATCGCGTTCTTCGGGTCCAGACGAATGGCTTGGTTGGCATCGGCGATCGCCCGCTCGCAGTCCTTCTTCAAAAGATACCCCGCGCCTGCGATTGCTGTACGCCTCCGAGCACTTTGGGTCGAGGCGAATGGCTTCATCGGCATCGGCGATCGCCCGCCCGGAGTCGCCTTTCTTGAGGTAGCCACCGCTGCGATTACTGTATGCATCCGCGCGATTCGGGTCCAAGCAGATCAAAGCTAGGTGAGGTCTGCAATCCCGGGATCATACTCGCCTCCCGAGAGACGTATCGAGCCTCGAAAGGCGTATGTCAACGCGTCCTTGGGGTCGAGGCGAATCGCCTCCGTAAGGTCCGAGAGCAATTGCGGCATCTGGCTCTTCTCGGAGTGGGCTATTCCGCGATCGCGGTGGGCCTTGGCCATTTTCGGATTGAGTCGAATGACTGGCTCGGAGAAATCCTTGATTGCCGCGTCATAGTCTTCCACCGTGGCAAGGCTGGTCCCGCGACCATAGTAGGCTTCGGCAGGAGTTCCAGTACCATTTCGATTGCCTTCGCGTACATGCGGCATGCGGCGGAGAGGTAATCTGCCTTGTCCAGCAATGCGTCGGCCTTCGCCAGTATTTCCCCTTTCGTTTCGGCGAAGGCGACGGCAGTACAGAAGAGCAACACCAACGACAATTCGGTCCATCGAACAATCGCCCACCTGGTCGTCTCCAAGTTCGATCCGCGATTTCAGGGCCGCGTAACTCTTCCGTCGGGGCCGGTAAGGCAACCCGGAAATAATCATGCCGCAAGACGTTGTGCGAACACGGCTTGCGCTTGCGAGCCGAGCGTAGGCTGCGTCGAGCGGAGCGAAGTCCCCACCAGAAATGGCTATCGCTTAAAGGCGAAACCGCACGCCTGCGGTCCCACAGGAGTCATCGCCCGGCGGAATTATCGCCGTCGCGGCCACTGGCTTTGCGAAAGAACCGCGGATAGTCGATCTTCAGCTTCCGCAGCTTGTAGCGGACCATCCGCGGGGTGATGCCCAAGTGCCGGGCCGCGGCCGCCACGTTGCCGCGGGTGGACTTCAGGGCATCCATAGCATGTCCTTCTCCACGACTTCGACGCGGGCCCGCAAACGAGGCGGTCGCAAGTCGCTCAGTTTCGGCCAGTTCGGGCAGTTGCAGCGAAGGCGGCAGGTGTGGCCGTGGATCACCCCGTCGCTGGAGAGCAGCGGCCCGCTCGATGCAGTTCTCCAGTTCGCGGACGTTGCCCGGCCAGTGGTAGGCCACATCATGTTGATGGCCGGCGTGGAGATGCGGCGGACGTCTTTGCCAGTTTGCGGCGTACTTCTCGACGAAGTGGTTGGCCAGCAGGAGGATGTCGTCGCCGCTCCCGAGCGGCGGGACGAAGAGCGCGAAACGTTGAGCCGGTAGTAGAGGTCCTGGCGGAACGTGCCTCCGCGACGCCGTCTCGAGGTCCGGTTGGTGGCCGCGATGATGCGGATGTCGGCCTTGACGTCTTGTTGCTTCCGACGCGCTCGTATTCGCGCTCCTGGAGCACCCGCAGCAGCTTGACCTGCGTGGCGGGGGAGAATTCGCCGATCTCGTCGAGAAACAGCGTGCCGCCGTCGGCCTCTTCGATGCGCCCGGCGCGGCCGTATGGCGCCGGTGAAGGCCCCTTTCGTGGCCGAACAGCTCGCTTTCCAGCAGATCCTCGGTCAGCGCCGCGCAGTTGACCTTGATGACGGCCGTGGCCCGCGGGGGCTGTAATGGATGGCCGGGCGACCAGCTCTTTGCCCGTGCCCGACTCGCCCGGATGAGCACGGTGGTGGCTGTCGGGGCCACCTGGTGGATGCGCCGGTACACCCCCGCATGGCGTGCCAGTTGCCCATGATGTTCTCCGGCCGGAAGCGGTCCTCCAGGCGTCCCGCAAGCGCAAGTTCTCGGCCTGGAGACCTTGTCTGCTGCCGCGCAGTCTCCAGGCGGCATGCGCCGCGTCGAAGGCGATCGTGGCCGCGACGATCTGCCGACGGCTCCCGCGTATGCTCCCGCCACGGATCTTCCAGCCGTCTTGAACAGCGGGAGCTGGAACGGGAGAGCGCCGCGACGATCTCCTTTGGCTCCAAGAGGATCGGCACGCAGAGGAAGCTGACGTCGTCGGCCTCCTGGATAGGGCCGCTGATGGATGCGATTGGCGAAGCGGGGCTCCTGCGACACCCGCGGGACCATGGCCGGCTGCCCCGACTGCAACACGGCACGAAGAATCCCCTCGCCGCGGCGGTAGCGCACACCGTGCCGAGTTGGCCGGCGGGAATGTTGCGGGCAACCTGAACATTCAGCTCGTCGCCGCCCGGCAAAGACAGCATGATCGATGCCGCGGATCATCCCCAGTTTTCGATCCAACTCTTCCAGCACCGCGGAAAGCAGTTCGCGTTGCCCCCCGCAACTGGCCAACAAACGGCTGATCGACCCCAGCACGGCGAGTTCCTGGCCATGCCGGTCCACCGTGACGGGATAACTTGCACAGGCTTCCATCATGGCGTTGGGCGTATTCTCGGCGGGCCGAATCGGTCGCGCACGGGATGCATAGTGCGGCAACCCTTGCGTCAGCAATAGGCGGCATTTGCCTTGTTCCTAGGCAAGAAACCGGCAATCCGACCAGGAACCGGCCGTTTTCCCCAGAGTGCAAAAACCGGACCGGAAACCAAGATGAAAACGTGCGGGCTGGCGGCAGCGGGTTCAGGGATTCCCGGTCAACCGCCTATTTGCGGATCGTCAACCCACAGCCGGTAAAAAACCCCTCGGCTGCGTCGTTGAGGCCAAAACCGGCCCGCCAGTCCAGTTGGAAGTTCGGCGTCACCAGGTAGGTCAATCCGAAGTCGTCGTAGTGCAACGCACGGTTGTCGCCGGACTGGCTGTGGAAGAAGGCGTACCACTCGTTGAAGACGTGGAATCAGTCGGTGAGTTATATCAACGGATGCGGACTGGTGAAAGATCGTGAGCTGTCGGTCGCCCAAGACACTGGTCCAGGTGTTGCCCGTGCTGCAATTCAGCGACAGGCGCTTGGTGAGGTCCCAACTGTAAAGGTAGTTGAGGCGGGTGTCCACTTGTTGGCTGCTGAAGGCGGGACTTCCCACGGGGGCGGTGATTTCGACGTTGATCGCCGATTGGGGACGCCACTGGCTGCTTGGTCATCGCGTATTTGAAACCCATGGCCAGGTTGGTGCTCCCATCTTCCGTGATTACGCGGCCGGCGCGATTCGTAGTGCGGCTGAATACCATCCCCTCGTCCCAGGCCAGACGCAATTCCAGTCGTTCGGCCACGCCATAGCGCAGCAGCATTTCCGGCAGATCGTGCACGTCGGCCCTGGGATCGCCCGGCTCACCGTGCGTGTAGGTATAGCCGCTCTCGATCTGAAAGCGATGCAATCCCACCGTCGTGCTGCTGTCGGTGAAGTCGGGGCGATCGCTCTCCAGCGGCTCCTCTTTCTCTTCGTCCTTGTTCTGGTCGTCCTTCTTTTCCCCGCCCTGGTTCTCTTTCTCTTTGTCGCCTTGGTCCTTGGGCCACGTCAGCAGCCCGCGCAACAGCCAGCCGGACTGGTCGGCCGCGGGGCGAGCGACCCGCAGCCACTGGTCCTCGTCGTCGGCAGACGCCCCAGCCGCGGCCGCAGAAAGCACCAGGAAGATTGCCGCCGCGAAGCAGCGAATGGCGACGGTTGGGATCTCGTCTTGCGCATACGTCACAATGCACAAAGTTTGCGGGATTTGACGGCGATGGTGCGCCGCGCATCGCCCACCATCCGCTCATCGGCATTTTCTCGGGTCCAGGCAAGAAAATTGGGGCTGGGCCGGCGAAGTTCGTGCCAGCGGGCGAGGGTCCTCTTGGGCGTCTCAAGCGCTCCGCTTGAGGTCCTCGAACTGGAGCTGGTGCAAGCGGCGGTAGAGACCGCAGCGGGCCAGCACCTCCTCGTGCGTCCCCACGTCGATGATCCGGCCGTCTTCCATGACCACGATGCGATCGGCCAGCGAGAGGGCGGCCAGCCGGTGCGTGATGAGGATGGCGGTGCGGCCGCGGATGAAGGTCTCCAGGGCCTGCTGGATCGCCTGCTCGCTCTCCAGGTCAATCTGGCTGGTGGCCTCATCGAGGATCAAGATGGCCGGGTTGCGGAGGATGGCGCGGGCCAAGGCGATCCGCTGCCGCTGGCCGCCGGAGAGCCGCCCGCCCAAGGTGCCGGCCACGGTCTGGTAGCCCTCGGGCAAGTCCGTTCGATGAAGCGGTGGCCGCACAACCCGTCAAGCTGACCATCACGTCCAACGGCCACAGCGTTGCCGTTCTGGATGATGACGAATTGCGCGCTTTCCACGACATCGAGTTTTCTCTCGATTACCCCACGCCATCGGAGCAGGATGCGCAGCGCGGACCTGGCAATTGGGCGCTCATCCAACAACAGGCGGAACGCTGCGTGAGGCTGCATGTGCCCGTAACCATCATTGCGGTCATGATGAAGTCGAACTACCGGCGGCTGGCGGAGGTGGCACGAGTAGCCCAACGATTCGATGCTCCTTTGCGCGTCAATGTGTACCAGTCCGTGCGGTCAGACCTATATGCGCTGACGTACGAAGAGTACTGGGAGGGATTCCGGCGTCTCTTTGCTGAGACCGATGTGATCGCCATTGGCGAGCCGCTGGTGCGAGCGATGGCGGGCCTCCCGCCGCTGAGAGGAGGATGTGGCGTAAGCACCGTGAGGGTTACGCCGCGCGCCACGACACAGCCCTGCGTTTATTGGCCGGGATCGGGGGAGCCGCTGTCGGATTTGATCTCGATGGGGCTCGACATTCTAGACTCCGCGCCCTTTGAGCAAGCCCGCACGCTTCCTGCCGCGTGCCAGCCTTGCGAGTTCCGGGACTCGTGCCATGGTGGCTGTGCCGGACGTCGACGCCTCCAGGGCGCGCTGCTAGAACCCGACTACTACTGTCCGATCGTTCGCGGGGAACGCCGCAGCCTGCCGGTCCGCATGGCCGCCACCCGCGATCTGCCCAAGGTCGGCAGTTCGTGCACTACTGTAGTGATTGCCAGGTAGGCTTAAAGTCAGCCAACCCCCGGCCGCCCGTCGCGGCGTACTTTTTCGAGACCAGCAAGCAACGGGTTGCGACAGTCGCATCGCGAGGCTTTGCGAGACACGACTTCCTCAGACTCCTTCTGCGAAGGAAGAATCGCCGCACCTGGCGGAAATGGAGGCGCGGCGAATTCTTCCGCGGGCGAGACGGCTAGTTTCCGCCTGCCATTGGTTGTCCGGCACCCGGCGTCAAACGCATGTGAACGACGAGGTCCAGATGTTGGCCGACCTGAGCGTTGAAATTCTGCGGGCCAGGGTAGTCCTCTCCGACGTGCATAGCAGGATCTTCCGGAAGACTGGGACCTTGCAGGAGTGTTCCCGTACACTTGGCGCCGCTATAGGCTTCGTTTGGCGCAGGCACCTGACAGCTTTCATTTTGCACCAGTGGCGGCCAGTAGGTGTTGAGTACAGCCTTCACCAACTGGGGAAAAGTCTCCCGCAACACCTTGGTAGAGGCGGACGCCTCGATTGCCCCGTCCTTCGATCCGCTCGCCTCAGACGGGAGGTCGAGAACCAGAGTGGCTTGGTGCGAAACGCGGTTGATGATGGGAGCCCCATAGATGGGGCCGGCATATGCTTCACTGGGGGCGGGGACCTCTACGTTGCGGTCCACGCGAACCAGGGTGAGGTCGCCCGTGGTTTGCAGCCGACCGTCAGAGGTGCGGACGACATTCTTAGAATGGAAGCACAGCATCGTGTGGTTGGCCCGGTTTGCCATCCAACGGCTCTTGAGCTTGCCGTCCTCTTCGATGGCCTCCGCCATGGAGGTAGCGGGATAGATGTGCAGATCGACACTGGACTTTGTGGGGTTAACGTCGTCGATTTTCAATGCTCCCATCACCCTGCCGAAGCCCAGCGTGACGTCGATTTTTGTCTTGCCGTAATCCGTCGTCCCGTCGACGATAAGTTGCGCATCGGAATGGCGTGCGTCGACCAGCCAGGACCCGGCCAGGGAAGCACGTTCCTTGGCGCCAAGGGCGAGAATACCCAAGGCGATCGTTACAGCTACTGCGAATGCAGCCATATGCTTGGACATTTCCTTCTCCTTTTGTTTTCAGATACTTGCGTGACAAAACTGGGCGTTGCAGAAATCACCAAGGGTTTCGTTCTCAGTGCTAAGGTGTGTAACGCGTGAAGACAAAGTCGCGAGCTTTGACAGGCTCGTGGCAGGGAAAGCAGGTTTTGAGCATCGCCTCGTCGGTAGGTTTGCCGTCCTTATTGAATTGGGCGAACCCCCAGCCGCCGGTTGTGGCGTACTTTTTTGAGTCCTTGACCATAAACTGAAGGTACCAATCCGGAGGGGACCCGGCCACGAAAGATTGGGCACGGCCAAAGACTTTGTTGTTTTCCTCCGAAGGGACGTAACTCCAGGCTATTCGGGCAATGATTGAGCCGTCCGGGAACGGAAGCTTTCCTTCCCGATACGCCTTGATCGCTGGGTCGTTGCCCAAAATTGCACGAATATCGTTGAGGTTGCCCTCTTCGTGGGCCACGGATATCAGCCTCCAGTCGCGGTAACCGGGGGGAATCTTGATTCCGAAGATCGGGGCAGCCTCTCCATCGGCGTGTCCAGACGCGTGGGCCGTGAAGGCGGCAACGGCAGCCACGGCTGCAACTGCAACCAGCAAGAAAGCGATCCGTTTCATAGTGTTCCTCCTTCGAGATTATTTCGCGTCCATCCAGGTCTCCGAGCCGGTCAGCTTCACCGACACATTCGAAATGAAGATGCGCAGGGGCTTGCCGTCGGCTGTGCCGCGGTGCTCGGTTGAGATCAGCAGAGGACCTGCCTTTTTGTAGCCTGTCCACGATGCGTTGACGAGGCTCGGCTTCTCGGTGCCGCCGTGGTGGAAGACAAGGTACTCGACGCGGTTGTCTTTGCCGACGTAGAGATCCCATGTGTCACCCGGAGTGTACCCGCCGAGTTCCGCTCCATATTTCACTGAGACCAGCGTCGCCGAGCCGGCGCCCATAGGCAGTTTTTTCATGCCTTGATCGGTCACGGTGGCGCTGGTGTCCCAGTAAGCATGGAGAGGGAAGAGAAGCCAATAGTTATCGTTGACGAAGGCGGGTTCGATTTCGTTTTTCACGGCGTCGGACTGGCTGCTGAGCTCGGAGCGCATGTAGGTAACCTTGACCGGCTTGCCGTCTTTATCCTTCCCCTCGTAGGAGACCTTGCCGGTTTTGGGCTCCCACTCCCACGCGTGCGCGGCCTTGAAGAGTCCGGTGATTTCCCCGTTCCAGGTGTAGCGGATCGCTTCGATTTGCCCAAACGAATCGAGACCATAGGTTTTGGCGATCTGTTCGAGAATTGGCGGGCGCTTCTGCGCCCAGGAGGTTGCAGCAAGGACCAGCACGGCGAAAGCCAGAAGACGGATCATCGTTGCACGGCTCGCATTTGTCATGGAGTTCGCTCCTCGGTGAATTTAACGGATGCTGTCTTGGATGACGGGCAAAGGCTTCGGGATACACGAGAGCGCACGTCGGTACGGTAACCTTCACCCACGCCAGCCATTCCCGCCCCTTGCTCGGTTGGCGCGAATTATACAGCACACCTCGGGTGACTGTATTCTCGCGTGCCCATGCGGCCACACTCGTTATGTCACAACACGTTTGCAGCCCGCATTCGCAAAGGGCACCTAATCCGTTGATGATCCGGGTGCTGCCGGTCGAGTGATCCGGCGCAACACGATGATTGTGGCGGCCATCGCCACACATCCGTATTCCAGCAGCATAATCCAGCCAGGAACCAACCACAGACGACCAAGCGTGCGCAGATGCCAAACGTAGTAAGTTGGGATAATGCTCACTGTCCAGATGATGATCGGCAGCGTCGAGGCCGACCGCAGGAACGGCAGGAGCCAGAGCAGATACCACGGATATACGACCGGTGCACATAGAAGCGATGCCGCCATCGGCCAAGCAAATGCGTCCGAAGACCATGCCGCCGACTTTCTTAGCCTTCTTAGGCAGATTGCAGTAAGAAAGCCGACGAGCACTGCCAACCCAACTACAAGCTGCGGAGCCGCCACTCGCTCGAGGGTTGCAAACACCGGATCATTAAAGCGGAAACTCTGTACGTAGGTGCCGAGCGAGCCGATCGGAATGCGCCCGTGGCTGAGAAATGGCACGTATAGAGAGTCCGACCACGACCGCCGCCAGCGCGCCGTCGCGCATACGAACGCGCCTCCAGTAGAGTGGCAGCAGTACAATCGGGAGAAATTTCACTGCAACCGCCAGCCCAAATGCCAGGGCTGCAGCCGCACGCCAGCGGCGTCCTAGCGCGGCGAAAGACACCAACAGCAGCAGCACGCCGACAATATCGATGTGACCGCTGCCCGCCACCTCTATCGCCAGCAGTGGGTTCCAGGCATAAGCCAGAACCCAGTGCGCTCCTTGCCCACTGCGATGCAATATATCGAGCAAAACGAAAACGATCGCAAAATCGCAAACTACAAACGCCACTTTCAGCGCAAAGATAGACTCGTGAATCGCGGTTACGGCGCGGAAGAAAAGCTCAGCGCCCGCTGGATATGGGCTCGGTAAATCCGGGTTGTTCAGCGTGCGGGTCTCGGGAGTGTGCAACCTGGCGAGGGCAGGATCGCTGGGAACGACAATATACGGGTTATAGCCGAGCCGCTGCACGCGGCCATCCCAAAGGTAGCGATGAATGTCATCGTCTGAACCGGGCGAAGTCAGTAGAAATGGAAGATGCCACAGAGCAGCCAGCGCGAGTCCGATGACGATGACGCGGCGCGGAAATTTTGGCGTGGAGAAGAACTCACGAATAGCGAGGAGGTACGCGATGCCAGCAACGGCCAAAGAGGCCATGAAGTACGGCCCACCTCGATCGCCGAAGTTACGGGAGCAGATCGCCAGCGCCACGCACAAAGTGGCGCCGAAGACGTAGACTTTCGACTCTGAGGTGAGTTTCACAGTTCTCCCGTGTGGAGCGGGCATTCCTGCCCGCTTTGCTTGCGGTGGTAAGAACTAGCGGGCAGGAATGCCCGCTCCACACAATCTCTCCCACTCTTTAAGCCACGCCGCGGTGCGGGGAGCCCTTTCCGGAGCCAGCCGTAACTCCTCTGCCAATCGAGTCAGGTCGTCCACTACATCAATATCGTAAAAAGGAGCCGCGAAACCTACGGATAGCTCAAGAGTTCGTGTGCGCGATAGGAGTCTCTCCAGCGCGCTGCTGGTGCCCATCCCCATTCCGTCGCCTGCGAAAAGAGTCGGATAAGAAGCCTTTGCCCCGACGAGATAGTAGCCTCCGTCGTGCGTAGGTCCCACGACCACGTCATGTGCGGCCAGCGTTTCGAACGCCTCTTCGAGAACAGAGCGCGGCAGGTGGGGGCTGTCGCTGTTGAAGGCGATGATGCGCTGCCGGCCAGCCTTCGCGAAGTGCGCGAACACCGAGGTGAGGCCTGCCGCAAGGCCCTCACCCTTCTGCGCCACCACGCGCACTGCGTTACCGGCCAAGCACGCTAGTTCGTCGACATCCGAGCCGGGGCACACAATGGCAACTTCCGCAGCGCCCAGGGACTGCGCCAGCTCCATAGTGTCGTCCAGGAGGCAGCGGTAAAGCGCAGTGACGGCGGGTAGAGGAAGGCTCTGAGCCAACCGGGTCTTGACCATGCCCGGCTTCGGTGCTTTCGCCATAATTACTAGCGTGCAGTCCCCATTGCGCGATGTGCTCTGGCTAGAGGATTCCATAGGAAATCGTTGTACGAAATCGCTGTACCCGGCCTTAAGCTGGCCTCGGTGTTCCGGCCCTTCGACGCCGAAAATAATAACGCACTATCAGGCTGAGGATGAACCACGCCGCTCCGACAGTACCGCTCAGCGTACCGCTGATCTTGGATTTTCCGATGCGCGGATAATAACTAACTGGCACCTCAACGATTCGGAATCCCCCTAGGGCGCCTTTCAGGATCATTTCAACCGCCCAGCCGTAGGTGGTCTCTTCGAGCTCGAGCTCGCCGAGGACATCGGCGCGCCCGGCACGGAACGGCCCGAGGTCACTTATCCTTAGACCATACAAAAGCCTGATCAGGACAGCCGCCAGGCGGTTACCAAGCGCGGCGTGCCAAGGCAGAGCCCCAGGGATGCTCTGCTTCCCCAGGCGCGAACCCAGCGTGATATCCGCACGTCCGTCAATGATGGGGGCCAAGAGAAGCGGCAGCTCAGCCGGTCGATCGCTATAGTCGCCGTCGAGGAACACGATAACATCAGGGGCACTCGCGCTGGCGAGCCCGGTCAAACAGGCTCGACCGTATCCGCGACGAGGTTCGTGGAGGACGCGGGCTCCCATCTTGGAGGCGATCTCGGGAGTGCCGTCGGTTGAATTGCTATCGACAACCAAGACCTCAGTGACAACATCGGCCGCAGATTGAAGATCAGCTAAGACGCGGCCGATGGACCGCGCTTCGTTGTGCGTGGGAATAACGACCGACACTCGCACTTGGTCTTCTTTCAATTAATACGCTCAAGTCAACACGCCCGAGTCACCACCATGGGGAGGACGGCCAGCGCCGCGCCAGCAAAGCGTCGACGCCCCACGCTCGACCGGCCCGCCCCACCGCGAGCGCGAGCGCTGCCATCACCGACACCAGTAGCTCCCAAATCCACGACGTGCCCCACTCCGACACCCAAAGGCTGCCCAGGTACAAAAACGCTATAAACGCGGCTGGGCGCGTCAATAGACCCGCAACAAGCAGTACTCCCAGACCGATCTCGGTTACCGCCTGCATAGGAGCCGCCATCGCAGCGTGACTCGCCGCCAAACCCATCACCGCCTTCCACGCGGCCGGCGAGTGACTTGCCTTGATGTAATAGTTGATCAGGCCTGCGTAGCCCGCCGGAGTGTAGAGACCCTTTCCCAGGTTTTCGAAGAAGACCGACACTAACATTGCGCCGATCGTCACCCGAACTATCGCCAGTCCGTTTGCCGCGGGCAGCTGATTGGCCACATTTTGCGTTGGGTTTCCATTCGTCATTATCGTGAACCTCCTACCCGATGGATGCCGTGCCAGTTTGCGCCGGGAAGATAGAGAGTGGACATCTTAAGCGATTCTTCCTGTTGTTGCTAGCGGATGCGGTCATGTAGATTACAGCAGGACGCAACGCGCGCTGCTAAGACAAGCTGCGGATTGGACTCCCGAATTCACCTACAACCCCTCCGCCAGTAGGGATGCCCTCCAGTTACTTTCGTACCGCCGCATGGCACGTAGGAGCCATTCACGAAGTTAAGCACAGAGATTAAGTTGGGATTGAGCAGTTTTCGGGGGAGGGCTGTTCAACGATAGCGCCCAACGACTCTTTGAGTCTGGGCGCTTTCGTTTTTGCCGCCGGCGATCACTCTCCGGCGATCACTCTGATGAGACAAGACATAGACGCCCAACCTGGCCGTGGATGTTTTGAATGGGGCAGATGATATGGATGTAAAGAAAAACGACCCAGAGCAGGTTCTCTCTGGGTCGGATTCCTTCACACCAAGTCACTAAGCTCAATACCAGCGTTCCATGATCTGAGGCTTAGGATTCCCTATCGACTCTTTGCCATGCTCGTTGCGTACATGTTTCAACATGGCGCCTGCGGCCTGGGTGCGACGGCTACCGAGTCTTTCATCGAACTCGTTGACGCGCTCAGTATGTGGGCACTCACGGCAGACGAGGATCACGCCGCTCGCGTCTTTGTTGATCGTGTACATCACGCCGAGCATACCCGTTGTTTCTTCTGCCGGGTGTGATCGTCATCACGTCCCGGTTACCTTCGTTTTAAGGGGGAGAGCGAACCGAACGGTTCTTGGGAGTCATGCCGTCCGAGCGGTCAAACTTCTCGCCTGTCCGATGCGGGGCAACCCGCGTGGCGTCCTTGCTGGCTCTACGAGCAATGTAGACGACCGTCGTGGTAGCCTGTCGGGTCGTTTTTACAAGCGTTGGTGGAGTGGGTTTCGACCTGCGCCGGCCTGGGAACGGCAAGCAATTCTTGCAGCCGTCTCTTAATCTGAGCCCCTTCTTCATAAGCTTCTTGGGCCGAGCGACGGCGGTGCTCTCTTATCGATGCAAACAATTGTGCTAGTGACATGGGGGAGGGCCTTCCTTGTTCTCATCTTGCATCGCAGGGACTGCGATAGGACCTAGCCTGACACGAGCAGGTGCCCTCTTCCGTGACGACCGTCACTGGAGTCCGTGATGGCGAGCAAACACCGCCCGGTTGATCATCCGGTGCCCTCTTAGGGATGATGTCTCGCGATGGACGGCCTCACGGGGCTGATTCCAGAAGTAAACCCGGTATTTCTTGCACGAAGCCGCAAATTCTGCCTGCTTTGAGATTCCATACGGGTCACAAAGAGTCCTTTTGGCAAGGACTTAGGGGCTTTGGCAATTGCGCTGCTCTATATCCCTTGGCGGAAGGAGGAGCGCTTATGAAACGCAAAAAATCGCATCTGTTCGCGTGGGTTATTGTTCTGGCGTTGGTTTTGTTCCCCGCCAGCCGTGTCCACGCCCAAGGGAACCAGGTGTTGGGAGAAGTGCAGTTTGACGGACCGACGAATGTGGAAAAAACCTCCGGCGTTTGGGTTGACGGGGAGTACGTCGGCTATGTGAAAGAACTCAAGGGATCGAAGAAGATTCTGCTTTTACCTGGTGAACACGTAATCAGCGTGCGCCAGAGTGGGTACCAGGATTTTGTCCAGACGGTTGTTCTCCAGCCGGGGCAAACGCAAATCGTTCGAGTGACGATGGACAAGGCCGCCACCGGGCCGATGCCTGCCGACGATGAACTGGCCACGGTTCGGATCGATGTGAATCCTTCCAGGGCCGCAGTGTTTGTGGACGAACGTTTCGTCGGCCACGTCGGCGAGTTTGGAGGCGTGGGAAGATCCATGCTGGTAGTTCCGGGGGCACACCGGATCCGGATTGCACTTCCGGGCTATGAAACTTTCGAGAGCGATATCAACCCCCGGCCAAGGCAGAAGGTGGAAGTGAAGACCGATCTGGTCAAGAGCGAGATTCCGGTCGCCGAGCCATTACTGAAAGGCGAGACCAACATGCCGTCGACTTCGGCGAGGCGCGATGCGGGAACTTCACCGCAATGAGCAATGATTTAATGAGCAATGAAGTGAGGGAGTTTGTGCCTCGGGTCGTGGATCTTAGCGCGCCGGGCAGCCACAGGGAGCTTCTAGTCATCAAATAAGAATGCCGGCTTTTGTCAAACCGTTCGCGCGGATCATAGGCTCGGGGACCATAGGCTCGGGGACCATAGGCTCTCGGAGACTCGGGAGGCTGTGCATCCTTCTGCTGTTTTGCCTCGGCAGCATTTCGCGCGCGCATGCGGGAGCGACGCTCTTTCTGGAAGAGCCGTATAGCTACGATGGCGCTTTCGCCGGAACTGGCCACGCGGCTGTGTATCTGAGCCGCGTTTGCTCTGTGTCTCCGGTAATCCTGCGTCCGTGTGCCGAGGGCGAATCCGGAGTAGTCCTGAGCCGGTACGACGGGATCGCGGGATACGATTGGATTGCGATCCCTCTCATCCCCTACCTGTATGCGGTTGACCGGCCGGAAGCCGTGCCGCTGTTCGCCGACGCCAAGCTGGTTGCTTTCCTTAGAGATCAATACCGTCGCGATTACCTGGAAGCGCTTGCTCCGGATCGCCCCGACGGCGGAATGCCCGAGGGAAACTGGTATGAATTGGTCGGAGCATCTTATGACCGGACAATCTATGGATTCGAGATTGAGACCAGCCCGGAACAAGATGCGCTGCTGATCGCCAAGTTCAACAGCCAGCCCAACCGCGAGCGCTATAACTTCGTGAAGAGAAACTGCGCCGATTTTGTGCGCGAGGTGATCGATTTTTATTACCCCCACGCGCTGCATCGCAGTGTGATTGGCGATCTCGGCGTCACCACTCCCAAGCAGATCGCGAAGATGCTTGCAAAATATAGCCGGCACCATCCTGAGTTACAGAGCTCGGATTTCCTGGTGCCGCAAGTCCCGGGAACGGTGCGGCGCAGCAAGCCCGTCCATGGAGTATTGGAATCCGTGATGGCAGCCAAGAAATATATGCTGCCGCTGGTCGTGCTGCATCCCTATATCGGTGGCGGCGTGCTGGTCGAGTATTTTGGCCATCGACGCTTCGATCCGGCACGAAACGCACTCATACTGGATTCGGACCGCCAGTTGGATGCGCCCATGACGCGCGATGAGCGTCTTCGCTACCAGAGTCGAATGGACGAGCTGAGCCAAACCTCGCGTGGTTGATCCTCTGAACGAAGCAAAGTCGAACGAGGGAAAGGCCAAGGAGGTAACGGCCAAGGAAGTGAAAAGCTGGGAGCGTTTGCAAGCGAGCGCCACGCCTGGGACCGACATTTCCGGGCAACCCGTCCTGCAGTTGCGCGTGGGGGATGATTGGGCTCAGGTGGGCGTTTCGCGAGCCAACATCTTGAGCGTTTCCGACTCGCCGGAATTAGCCGCGCGACTTCTGGAGGCGCGACTCCGCCAGGAATTGCGGCCGGCCACAGCCCGCAAGACTTCGCCCAGCGACGTGGAAAAAGATCTGGCGCTGTTCCAGCAACTTCTCAAACTCCAGCCGCGAGACGTTGCCGTCACGCCGTCTTCCACGAATGACGACCGGGCTCAATCCAAGGCTAGTTCGCAGTAGCCTTCCCTCTTTTCGGGGCTCCTATTCACCGCAGACAATGCCACTAAACATTCTTCATTGCTTCATTGGTGCTGCGGGGGTAGTCGCGACTGGATCAGGGATTCCACCTGAGCCCAAACCTTGGGATCGCACTCGATTTCGGTGTGAGACTTCAAGAAGAGCCGGTCGTACCACGGATAGTGTTTGCATGGGATCGGATGGGCTTTGTAATCGAAGCGGAAATTTCCGATGATGTGCGTGCGCACCGGATCGGCAGCGCGGATCTCAGCGTTGGCCGTGCAGAAGGCCATTCGGTTGATAGAAATTTGCGGCCTCGGCTACGTTGGCGGGAATGACTTTATCATTCTGGCCGGGCTTGGAGACACTGTCCACCTGAACAGTGAGCAGCACGGGAATGCCTTCTCTTCCCAATTCTCGCGCTAACGCAACCGCTCCCGAAGCGCCCCAGCTATGTCCGTATAGGATGATGCGGGCGTTCCGCTTTTCTTCGATCGAGAGGGTGCCGTCGTGATCGGTGTCCAGCAATCGAATGATCTTGGCGTGGGCTTTTTCCCGGCGACGATTTTCCAGAACCTCTGAATACACTCCGGACGGATAATCCTGGCGCAGATGGGCAGCGACCTGGACCTCGCTATGGACCATGGCATCGTGCTTGACAAATCCGCCGACGAAACCGATGACGATGACCGGCGCCGTCGCAAAAGCGTCGATTGCACTGACCGGGCGTGCCGAATCGGCGTGAATGGCGGCAGGGAAGAGGCAAAAATAAACGAGATGCCACGGATTGAAGTGCGAAGATAGTTACTCACAACCTGATAAATCATACCAACAAAAGATGGCGGTGTTCGATGGGCGTCCCCTGCGTCCCTCCCGTTGCGAAACGATTCCTTACATTCAGCTTGCGCGCCCTCTCAGCCCCGACCTTCCCGGCTCCGTTCCCTCTGAAATGCTAAGATTTCCGGCATGCCCCTGCGCCGCAAACTCAAGAGAGTCACGCACGCGTTGGGAAGGCCCATTCGCGGGCGTAAGGGCGAGCCCCATACCGCGGCGGAGTTGGTCATCATTACCGGCATGAGCGGGTCGGGGAAGGCTTCGGCGCTGAAGGCCTTCGAAGATCTTGGTTACTACTGCGTCGACAATCTGCCGGTGGAGCTGATTCCGCGCTTTGCCGAACTGGCATTGCAGTCGGGAGAGATTCCGCGCACGGCACTGGTGGTGGATGTGCGCGAGGGTTCGCAACTGGAAAAGCTGCCGGCGATGCTGAAGTCGGTGAAGCGGACGATCCCCACGCGGGTAATTTATCTGGAAGCGAGCGATGCCGCGTTGCTGCGGCGCTTCAGCGAGACGCGGCGGCCGCATCCGCTGGGGACGGGCACGACGGTGCGGGCATCGCTCGGCGCCGAACGGCGGCACCTGCGGGCGATTCGCAAGATTGCCGACCTGGTCATCGACACTTCCAAGTTCAATGTTCATGAACTGCGGGCGCACTTGACCGACCGCTTCAAGCAGCAGTCGGGGAGCCAGCAGACCATTCTGGTCTCGTGCGTGAGTTTTGGATACAAGCACGGCGTGCCGGAAGATGCCGACCTGGTGTTCGATGTGCGCTTTCTGCCCAATCCTCATTTCGTGCCGGAGTTTCGTGGGCTGACGGGACGGGATCCTCGGGTCGCCAAATACATCCGGTCGTTTCCGCAGACGCAGGAGTTCATTAACCGCATCTCCGAGCTGCTGATCTACCTGTTGCCGCACTACATTCGCGAGGGCAAGAGTTACCTGACCATCAGCTTCGGATGCACCGGCGGACAGCACCGCTCGGTGATGATCGCCGAAGATGTAAACAAGCGGCTGCGGAAAGCGGGATACAAAGTGAAGGTCGTGCATCGGGACAGCCCGAAGTAGGTCGCCGGCTGAAATTGTGTGGTGACGGGGCTCAGCCCCGTCCCAACGCGGGCCCTTCGGCTCCGCTCAGGGCAGGCTCCGCCCCGCTGCCACACAATCTCTACGGGAAATCGCATGTAGAATTGAGCCTTACTCGCATGGCAACTTCCACAGTGGCGGGCGCGAAGAGTGAGGGAACACCGGCCAAGCCCCGTCCACCTCGTCCCATCGCCCGCCTGTTGCGCTATGTGTTGCCGTACTGGTGGCAGTTTCTGGTCTCGGTGGCGCTGATGGCGATGGTGGGGCTGCTCGATGCGGGCCGGCTTCTGTTGATCGGCCCGATTTTCGATCGCGTATTGAATCCCGGCTCCCAGGAAAAGACCATCCCGTTGTTCAAGCTGCCGGGCACGCGAACGCTTTCTGAACCTCCAGCAACTGGTTCCGTCCCACTTTCACAACCCATGGACGGTGGTGGCGTTTGCGCTGGTGGCAGCCACGGTGTTGAAAGGGATCTTCGACTACGCCGGAACCTACCTGGTGAACTACGCGGGTTTTGGGATGATCACGGACCTGCGGGACGATTTGTATAACGCGATCCTGCGGAGTTCGGCGGCGTTCTTCACGAAACACAGCACGGGCACGTTGCTCTCGACTATGGTCAACGATATCGAGAAGGTGCAATTCGCGATGTCTTCCGTGCTGGCGGAATTCCTGCAGCAGTTTTTTACATTTCTGTTTACCGCGGCGGTGGTGGTCCGGTTGGGAGGGAAGCTGGCGTGGGTGTTGCTGCTGTTCGTTCCCGCGATTTTGTACTCGTCGAGAAAAATCGGGCGGCAAGTACGAGGCAAGACGCGAGGCGGACAGGACAAGCTGGCCGATATCCAGAATATTCTGCACGAAACGATTACGGGGAACCGGATCGTCAAGGCGTTTGGCATGGAGAACTGGGAGGTGGATCGCTTCCGCGCAGCGGCGCGGAGGTTGTTCCGCGCAAACCTTCGGCTGGTGGCGGCGTTCGCGATCAGTTCTCCGCTGATGGACATTCTGGGCTCGATAGCCATAGCCCTGCTGTTGCTGCTCGGACGCGACCAGATTGTCAAGGGGATATTCACGCCCGGGATATTCCTCGGCGTTTATTGTTGCGGTCTTCAAGTTGTACGACCCGGTCCGCAAGTGCGCGCAGTTCAACAACAATTTCCAGCAAGCGGTGGGAGCCTCGTCGGAAATTTTCCGTTTCATGGATATGGAAGACGAAGTGCGGGAAAAGCCGGGCGCGAAGCGGATGGGAAAATTTGCGCGGGCCATCCGGTTTGCGGACGTGTCGTTCTCCTATTCCAATTCCAATGAAAACGCCGAGGATTCGCCGCTGGTGCTGCATGGTATCGATCTAGAGGTGAAAGCAGGCGAAGTGCTGGCGGTGGTGGGGTCGAGCGGCGCGGGCAAGAGCACGCTGGTGCACCTGATCCCGCGCTTCTTTGACGTCAGCGGCGGGCGGATTCTGATTGACGACAGCGATGTGCGAGATGTGACACTGGAGTCGCTGCGCTCGCAGATCGGAATTGTCACGCAGGAGACGGTGCTGTTCAACGACACGGTAAGGAACAATATCGCCTACGGCCAGCCGCATGTATCGCAGAAGCGGGTGGAAGAAGCGGCGCGCGCGGCGCATGCGTTGGAATTCATCCGCGGGCTTCCGGAAGGGTACAACACGATGATCGGGGAGCGCGGGGTGCGCCTTTCGGGCGGCGAGCGGCAGCGCATCGCGATTGCGCGGGCGATCCTGAAAAATGCGCCGATTCTGATTCTGGATGAGGCCACGTCGTCGCTGGACAGCGAGTCAGAATCGCTGGTGCAATCGGCGCTGCAAAATCTGATGAGCGGGCGTACTGTGTTTGTGATCGCGCACCGGCTCTCGACGGTGCGGCGCGCGAGTCGTATTGTAGTGCTCGAAAACGGCACGATCGCCGACATCGGCGCGCATGAAGAGCTGATGCAAAAGTTAGGCACGTACCGGCGGCTTTACGAATTGCAGTTTGCGGAAATGCCCACGTAGGGACAGCCGCCCTCGGCTGTCCAGCGGAGCGCAGCTCCGCCAAGGTTTTGGATCCATCGGGAATTAATGCCGCGCTTCGCGCGGGCGGACAGCCGAGGGCGGCTGTCCCTACGTGATTCTAGAATGAGCTTATGCCACTTCGCTCCATGACGGGATTCGCGCAGGTCAAAGGGCAGGTCGCTGCTCAGTTGGCGTTTGCGCTGTCGCTGAAATCTGTGAACCATCGTTTCCTGGATCTTCATTTCCGGCTGCCGTCCGACACCGACTCGCTGGAGATGAAGCTGCGCCGGATTCTGAAAGAGAAACTGGCGCGCGGCCACGTGGAAGTGATCCTCAACCTGGATCGCTCGGGCCCGAACGGGGTCGCGCTCAACCGGCAACTGATTGCCGACTACGTGGAGGCGTTCCGCGCGGCGGCGGATGAATTCGCGATCGAGGGTGAGCCCGATCTGAACGTGGTTCTGAGGATGCCGGGCGCGATGGATTCCGGCGCCGAAAAATCGGGAGACGAACTGGAGACCGCGGTGATGGCGCGAGTGGAAGAAGCGCTTTCCCGGCTGAATGAGATGCGCGAAGAAGAAGGCCGGAGCATTGGCACCGAGTTGCGCGCTCGCATGGCGAGTCTGGAAAAAGCGGCGGCGGGGGTGGAAGCCCATCGCAGCACCATTCTGCGCAGCTACTCGGAACGCCTGCAAACGCGCATGCACGAATTGCTCGGCGCCCAGGTGGACAAGGAACGCATCCTGCAGGAAGTCGCGGTGCTGGTCGATCGCAGCGACATCCAGGAAGAACTGGTCCGGCTGAACGCGCACGTGAAGCATTTCCTCGGTTTGCTCGACCAGGGCGGCGAAGTGGGCAAGAAGATGGACTTCCTGTTGCAGGAAATGAATCGCGAAGCCAACACGATGCTTTCCAAGACCTCGGGCTTGGCGGGCGAGGCCTTGAATGTTACCGAGATGGGCCTGCTGATGAAGTCGGAGATCGAGAAAGCGCGGGAGCAGGTGCAGAACCTGGAATGAGCCTTCTTTAGATGAGCATTGTCTACATTGTTTCGGCGCCTTCGGGTTCGGGCAAATCCACGCTGGTGAACGAACTGTTCAAAATGGTTCGTAACCTGGACTTCTCGATTTCCTACACCACGCGCCCGCCGCGCGGCAGCGAACAGAACGGCAAGGAATATTTCTTCGTCTCCAGGGAAGAATTTAAAGCCATGATCGCGGCCGATGAGTTTCTGGAGTACGCGGAAGTCTTCGGAAACTATTACGGCACGGCGCAAGAGGTTTTTGCGCGAGGCCGAAGCGCGCTGCAACGACCTGCTGCTGGACATCGATGTGCAAGGAGCGAGTAAGATTAAAGAGAAGATCCCGGAGGCGGTGAGCATCTTTATTCTTCCGCCCGACCGGGAGAATCTGGAATGGCGGTTGCGGAACCGGGGGTTGGATTCGGAGGCAGTCATTCGTCGCCGGTTGGACACGGCCCGACGAGAGATTGAGAATTACTCGAAATACGACTATATATTAGTAAACAACGTGCTTGAGAGATCCGCCGACCAACTAAAGGACATCGTACTGTCGGAGCGGGCGCAGCGAAGCGGGGCGGAACTTTCGGGTGAGGAAAAGCGGCGAGTGGCAACCGCACAAGCTTGCCGGCTGGAACAGACGCGCGAGCGGGTGCAGCCGATTCTGGCCTCGTTTAACCCGCAGGTGTAAAGGGCACGTAGACTTTCAGGGGAGAGCATTATGAAGCTGGTTGAAGGGTTCGACAGCAACTACCGCTACATTCTGGTAGCGGCGCGGCGAGCACGGCAACTGCAAGGCGGCGCACCGCCGGTGATCGATACCGGATCGCGCAAACCCTGCCGCATCGCGCAGGATGAAATCAAGGCCGGCAAAGTGAAATGGCTGATTCCCGAGATTCCCAAATTGCCGGTAGTGGCTGCGACCGAGACTCTGGACAAGGTATTCGCGGAAGACGCGTAGACTACTCAGCGTTTCTTCGGGACTTAGTCGCTGGACACTGGTCGCTGTCCAGACGCCGCCCGTCGCGGTTTGAATCTCCCGACCGAGAGTGCGGCATCAATTCTTTAGGCGGAGCTGGGCAAGAAGTCCGCGGCTACACGTCTTCCTCCTATGAAAATTGCGCTGGGCGTGTCCGGTGGCATTGCAGCTTATAAGGCAGCGGAAATCGTGCGCCTTTTGCAAGACCGCGGCATTCACGTGCAAGTCGTGATGACGGCTGCGGCCCAGGAGTTCGTTCGTCCGCTGACCTTCGCGGCGCTCTCCGGAGAAAAGGTCATCACCAGCATGTTCGGGTCTGGCTCCGGAGACGAGGCCAACGTTGAGTCGGCGATCGAGCACATTGCGATTGCGCAAGCGATTGACGCGCTGCTGGTGGCTCCGGCCACGGCCGATGTGCTGGCGCGGTTCGCGCAGGGGATTGCGAACGACTTTCTCAGCACTCTTTATCTCGCAACCACCGCTCCGGTGGTAGTGGCTCCGGCGATGAACGTCAACATGTGGAATCACGCGGCCACGCAAGCGAATCTGGAAATCCTGCGCAAGCGAGGCGTTCGCATTGTGGAGCCTGGCCAGGGCTATCTCGCCTGCGGGATGACCGGGGCGGGGCGGCTGGCGGAAAACGAAACGATTGTAGCAGCGGTGATGGAAGCGCTTGGCGCATCGCAGGATCTGGCGGGCGAAACGGTTCTGGTGACGGCGGGACCGACGCGGGAGAAGATCGATCCGGTGCGGTATTTGACGAACCGGTCGAGTGGGCGCATGGGATACGCCATTGCGGAAGCGGCGCTGCGGCGCGGAGCTCGCGTGCTGCTGGTGAGCGGGCCGACTGGGATAGCCGCTCCGGGCGCGGCGGAACTGACGCGGGTGGAGACAGCGGAAGAGATGCTGGCGGCGGTTTTGAGATTGCTGCCCCAAAGTACAGTGGTAATCAAGACAGCGGCAGTGGCGGACTTCCGGCCGAAAGCGGCGGCGGCGCAAAAGATCAAGCGCAAGGGCGAGATGACGCTCGAACTGGAGCCGACCGCGGATATTCTGGCCGAGGTGGCGCGGCGCAAGACTTCCCAGGTTGTCGTCGGATTTGCCGCTGAGACGGAAAACGTGCTGGAAAATGCGCGCAAGAAGCTGGCGTCGAAGTCGCTCGACGCGATCGTAGTGAACGACGTTTCGCGCGAAGGCGTTGGTTTTGATTCCGACCGTAACGCGGCCACGATCATCTCGCAAAGCGAAGTAGTCGAGGTTCCCGAGACCTCGAAATGGGAAGTTGCGCACCGCGTGCTGGACCAGGTCGTGAAGCTGCGAAAACTCCGTGGCGCGGTTGTCCGTTAGTTGTCCGTTGGGAGAAATCCGTGAACATTTATTTGTGCGGCGTCCTTGATGCTTGTTTTGTCCACGCTCGTTGCCTCGCAGCAATCGCCCGTTCCGGCCGAGGAGGAGCCGCACCATCATCTGGTGCTGAAAAATGATTCTGTCATGGTTCTGCGGGTGAAGCTGCTGCCGGGTGAAAGCACGCTGTTTCACACGCACTCGCATGACCGCGTGGCGGTTGATTTGTCCGACACCACCATCACCCGGCAAAAGCTTGGCGAGCCGGAAAGCGGCCCGGAGACGGCGAAGGTTGGACGCGTCGTGGCGTTGGAGTCGAATGGGCCTTACACCCACCAGGTGCATAACGCCGGCGCCAGCGTGTTTGAAGCGTTGGATGTGGAACTGCTTCACCGGCCGACGAAGGCTTCGGGTCCAGCCGCGGCGAAGGTGGAAGCGGAGAATCCAAGCGCGCGGGTTTACAAGTGGACGCTGGCGCCGGGAGCTGACGTCGGCGATGCATACCCACGAGCGTCCCTACCTGATTATTGCGGCTACACCGCTGGTGCTGAAGATGACGGATCCCGAAGGGAAGTCGTTCACGCACGAAGTGAAGCCGGGGGACGTTCATTGGGTCGATGCCAAGGTCACGCACTCACTGGCCAATGAAGGCACGACCGTGGGGCAGATTGTGGAGATTGAGTTGAAGTAGTTTTCCGAGCGAAAAACAAAGTTCGACTTGCCGCCTTCGCGGCGAGGGCCCCTTCGACTGCGCTCAGGGCAGGTCCGCGCCACACGGTTTGTTATCCTTATTCTGCAATGCCACGCACTCTTGACCCTGAACTTCGACGCGCGCTGGCGGCGCGCATCCGCTACTACAACGAGATGGGGATCTACGATTTTTACCGGCGTCCGCTGTCAGGCCGCGCCGGGGAAATTGCGGCGGCGACTGTAGTGGACGAAGCAGAAATTGCGGTTTCGGCAAATCAGCCAGAATCGGGAGAAGAGATGAGCCCACGGAAAGCCGCGGCGGTCGCGATGCCGGTTGCGATTGGGAAGAGAATATTTTCGAGGTGATCGCGCTGAAGCCCGAGCAGAGTGTGAGCGATCCGGTGAAGGCGCTGAAGATAATCCGCGAAGACCTGGGCGACTGTACGCGCTGCGTGCTCCATAAGCAGGGACGAAAGCAGATTGTGTTTGGCGTGGGGAATCCGAAGGCGGAGTTGATGTTCGTGGGCGAGGGGCCGGGCGCCGATGAAGACGCGCAGGGCGAGCCCTTCGTGGGGCGCGCCGGGCAACTGCTCAACAACATGATCAAAGCGATGGGGATTGAGCGCGAGCAGGTATACATCGCGAACATCGTGAAGTGCCGCCCACCGGGCAATCGCACGCCGGAGCGCGAGGAGTGCGCGACCTGCTCGCCGTTTCTGATGCGGCAGATCGCGGTTGTCAAGCCAAAAGTGATCGTGGCGCTCGGAGCGGTGGCGGCGAAGACGCTGCTGGCGATGAATGCTTCGATGATGCAACTGCGCGGGCGCTTTTACGACTTCAGGCCAGCCGGCGTGCGGAGCAACGATCCTAATTGGGACGGATGCAAGCTGGCGGTCACCTACCATCCGGCGTTTCTGCTGCGCGATCCGCGGCAAAAGGGCGAAGCGTGGAAGGACTTGCAGATGGTGATGAAGGAGTTGGGGATGAAGGCGGCAAAAGCAACCACGTAGGGACGGACGCCCTCGGTCTTTGGAGCCCATCGGCTGGCAGAGCGATTCTTCACCGCGTTCGCATACTCCATTAGACACCGGGCGGTGTCGCGGCGGTCACGAATTGCGGTGAGAATTCCCTGACGCGACCTCGTGATGGAAAAGGTGTAGGGGTCCTTCGACTCCGCAGAACGATCCGCTTCGCGAATCGTTCTGCTACGCTCAGGATGACAATCGGAATCTTGTTCACGCCACATGCCCCTCTTCTGCGACGTTGCCCTCGCCGTGCCGCTCGACATGGTGTTTACCTACGCCATCCCTCCGGGCATGGAGCCGGTGGTTGGCGGGCGGGTGCTGGTGCCGTTCCGGCAGCAGCGGCATGTCGGGCATTGTGGTGGAGTTGCATGACCGTCCGCCGCAGGTTAAGACGAAGAAAGTTATCGAAGCGCTCGATCTCTCGCCGGTTCTCGATGAACATCTGCTGAAACTTGGGAAGTGGATTGCCGATTACTATCTTGCGCCGGTGGGCGAAGTGTTTCGCACCATGCTGCCGCTGTCCGCCGAGTTTAAACGCTCGGTCGCATACCGCATCACCGATGAGGGGCGGATGGCGCTGCATCTGGCGGGGATGTCGGGGTCTCCAGCGCGGTCGAAGCGGACGCCGGAACAGCAGTTGGTCGAATTTCGTGTGCTCGATTATCTGGCGGAGCGGGAGAGCGTGCGCGAAGAGAGTTTGCGCGGGGCGACGCGGGTTTCGAAGGCGCTGCTCGCGGGGATGGCGCGGAAGAAGTGGATTGGGCGCGAGGATGTATCGGCGGCGCGGGATGCGGCGCGGGTGGTGAAGGTCGCGGTATGCTAGCTCGCCGGCGAAGCTGCGGGAGCGCTGCGCCTCCGCTGGACGGGCGAGACGCCCGTCCCCACACGAGCCCAGCCTGCACGAGTGCGAAAAAACTCAATGAAAACCAACGCACGCTGATCGAGGTGCTCACTGCTTCTGGCGGGCGCGCGCCCGTCGAGGCTTTGCGCGGGCTGGATGTTCCGCGAACTACTCTTAGCACGCTGGTGCGGCGCGGGTTGATTGAGTTGGTGGATGAGCCGCAGGACTTTACGGCTTCAGTTTCAAAGCTCAAGCCGCGGCAGTCTCCGTTTGAGTTCGAGTTCAGCGCGGCGCAGAAAGAAGCGCTCGCGAAGATTGGCGAGAGCGTGGCATCGCGCAAGTTCGCCGGTCTGCTGCTGCACGGCATCACCGGGTCGGGAAAGACGGCGGTGTATCTCGCCTGCATGCGCGAAGTGCTGGAGCAGGGGCGGTCGTCGATCTTGCTGGTTCCTGAAATTGGCCTGACTCCGGCGGTGGCGGCGGATCTGCATCAGGTGTTCGGCGATGAAGTTGCCATTCTGCATTCGGGGCTGTCGGATGCGGAGCGGGCGGAGCAGTGGCATCGCATACGGCGCGGCGAGGCGCGGGTGGTGGCGGGAACGCGGTCGGCGGTGTTCGCGCCGGTCAGCGATCTGGCGCTCGTCATTGTCGATGAGGAGCAGGATTCGTCTTACAAGCAGGAAGAGACGCCGCGCTATCACGCGCGCGACGTGGCGGTGATGCGGGCGAAGATGGCGGGAGCGGGCGCTGTTGTTGTGCTGGGCTCGGCCACGCCTTCGCTTGAGTCTTATTACAACGCGAAGAAGAACAAGTATGCGCTGGTGGAGTTGCCTGACCGCGTGGAGCATGCGTCCGCTGCCGGAAGTTGAGATTGTCGACATGCGGCAGGAGTTTCAGGAGACGGGACAGGAGCAGGTGATCTCGCGCAAACTGGCGGAGGAAATCCGCGAGCGGCTGGAGAAAAAAGAGCAGGTCATGGTGCTGCTCAACCGGCGCGGATATTCTCCGGTGGTGTTGTGCCGCGCGTGCGGCAAGACGCTGCAATGCAAGAACTGCGCCGTCTCCATGACCCACCACAAGCGCGAGCGCAAGATGGAATGCCATTATTGCGGGCATGTCGAGCACATTCCCGACAAGTGCGCGCATTGCGGCAGCGAGTATGTTTATTTTGTCGGGACGGGATCGGAGAAGCTGGAAGAGTTGCTGCATGGCATGTTTCCGCAGGCGCGGATTGGGCGGCTGGATCGCGATACGGTGCGCGGGCGCGAAGATTTCGAGCATGCGCTGAACGCGCTGAATGAAGGCGCGCTCGACATGCTGGTGGGCACGCAGATGATCGCGAAAGGCCACGACATCCACGGCGTGACGCTGGTCGGCGTGGTCGGGGCGGACATGGCGCTGGGGTTGCCGGATTTTCGCGCGGCCGAAAGAACCTTCCAGCTGCTGACGCAAGTGGCGGGTCGCGCCGGACGCGGACAGTCTCCGGGAAAAGTTGTGCTGCAGACTTATTTTCAGGATCACTACGCGGTGCAGTTTGCGGCGCGGCACGATTTTGCCGGGTTCTACGAAAAAGAGCTGCAATTCCGCGCCTGGATGCACTATCCGCCGTACAGCGCGATTGCGAATGTGCTGATCCGCAGCGAGAAGTTGGATGAGGCGCTGACGTGGTCGGGCGAACTTGGGCGCTGGTTTGAGAAGACGCGGCATGAAGGCATTCGCGTGCTTGGACCGGCAGCGGCGCCGATTACGCGGCTGAAGCGCGATTACCGCTATCACTTCATTCTGAAGTCTCCCAGCCGCGAGAAGATGAATGCGCTGTTGCGGGCGATGCTGGCGGAAGCGGCGGCGCGAAAGATTCCGCGCACGCAGGTGATTGTGGATGTGGATGCGGTGTGGCTGATGTAGAGACGGTCGTTGGTCGCTAGTCGTCGGTCGTTTGCGGGCCGCTGAAGCGGCAGAGTTCCTCGCGCTCCGCGAGAAAGCGTTGGCGGCGATTACTTGCGATGGAGCTTGTGGCGAACGCCGTCGCGGAGATCGTGCAGCGTGTCTCGGCTTCCGTCGCGGATTTGCGGCCAGACTTCCCGGTCCGGAGCTGTGCGTGAAGGGCGCAGGAGCAAAAGCCAGGACCAACATTGCAATCGCAAAAGCAGCGAGCCACTTCCGCGCCGGCGAAATTCCCGGACGTCTCGGAATCGGCGGATGATGGCTGGTTAGCCACAGCACCACAGCCCAAAGCAACCAGCCGATCCAGCAGTACTTGGCAAGCGGTATGAGCGCGAAGACGACGACCAGGGATACCCACCGATGCAATTTTGGAAACACCGAAAACAGAATGTGTCCGCCATCGAGTTGCCCGCCTGGCAACAGGTTCAGCGCCGTCGCGAACATTCCCACCCACCCGGCGACTGCGATCGGATGCAAGGACAGCGAGGTTAGCGGCACATCGAGGCGCAGCAGGCGGGCTGCAAGATGAAATGCGAGGGGGAATCCCGGTTCATTCTCGATCGGCGCGCTGCCGAATAGCGAGCGGATGGGACAGCGAGAGCCCCATTAGGACAGCGGCGCATGCGGGGATAAAGCCCGCAATCGGACCCGCAATTCCGATATCGAACAATGCCGTGCGAGTGGGAATCGGACCCTTGATACGGATGAAAGCTCCGAGCGTACCGATCAAGCTGGGAAATGGAATGAAGAACGGCGGCGTCGCATAGACGCGATAATGTCGGGCGTATAGGTAATGTCCCATCTCGTGCGCGAGCAGTATGAACATCAGCGTGAGTGAAAAGGGGAGCCCATGCATCAGTTTTGCCGGAGCCTGCCACATCCACTCCAGCTGGAAACAGGGGAATGTTGTCGTTGCTGAACGAGAAAGCCGGTTGTTGAGGCGCGAAGTTGGCATAGATGCGCGCCCCACCACCAGCGTGCTCAGGAAGGTCGCGGCCAGAAGCAGGATATGCAGCCACCAGCGCGGGCGCGGCGGCCGGATGACCCAGACCTGCGGCTGAGGCTGCTGTTCCCATTCGAGGGTGGCCGGAAAAGGGGATGTGGGTTCGGACATACGGAACCTGAGGTCAGAGGTTAGAGGTCAGATTGCAGAGGTGTGGCTTTACTTCTGCAATCTGACCTCTGCAATCTGCAATCGCGAGAGCAGCTAGTCAATCGACTGCAGTTCCTTGCCGGGCTTGAAGCGGACGGCCTTGCCGGGCGGAATGGAAACTTCGGCGCCGGTGCGCGGATTGCGTCCGATGCCGGTCTTGCGCGGACGCACGTTGAACACGCCAAAACCGCGCAGTTCGATGCGGTCGCCGGTGGCGAGCGCCTTCTTCATGCTTTCGAAGACGGTTTCGACCGCGAGCTCCGCCTTGGTCTTGGTGATCCCGGTGCGGTTGACTACTTCATTGATGATGTCGAGCTTAATCACGGCGTCGTCTCCCGTCCTTCCCGAGGCATTGCCTGCCTCAAGTTATTGATGCTAAGGGAGATAGGCGAGATTGTCAACCGGGTGACCAATCTCGTAATATGGCAGCACCAGCCGAGAGAAATTTTGTAATTTGTAATTTGTAATTTTGTAATTTGAAAACCGTGCACTGCTCCCGATTCCAAGATCTGCGCCGCTAAATTACCCATTACAAAATTACGCAATTACAAATCCCAAGGAGTTTCATGATCAAGAGTGACCGCTGGATCCGGCGCATGGCGAAGAGCACGACATGATTAATCCCTACTCCGAGAAGCAGGTGAGCGAGGGCGTGATTTCCTACGGCGTGTCCAGCTACGGATACGACCTGCGCGTGGCCGACGAGTTCAAGATCTTTACCAACGTCAACTGCACGATTGTCGACCCGAAGCATTTCGACGAACGCTCGTTCGTGAGCGTTAATGCCGACGTGGCCATCATCCCGCCGAATTCGTTTGCGCTGGCGCGGTCGGTGGAGTACTTCAAGATTCCGCGCGATGTGCTGACCGTCTGCGTGGGCAAGTCGACGTATGCGCGCTGCGGGATCATCGTGAACGTCACGCCGTTCGAGCCGGAGTGGGAAGGTTTCGTCACGCTGGAGATCTCGAACACCACGCCGCTGCCGGCGAAGATCTACGCCAACGAAGGCCTGTGCCAGATTCTCTTCTTCCAGTCGGACGAAGTTTGCGAGACCAGCTACAAGGATCGCAAAGGAAAATACCAGGCGCAGAAGGGGATTGTGCTGCCGAAGCTGTAGGATCAACCGTACTCAGCATTGGGGATCCTGGCTTTGCGACGCAAGAATTTTGTTCTAGTTCTACGACCTAAACCACGGGGGTCGAATGGTTCGTGCATATTGCGCGACTGAACGAGGGCGCGCTGCGATTGTTGCGGGAAGCAGGCTCGAAGAAGCTCGCGTGCTTCTGGGTAATAACCTTTGGACTGGCGCTTACTACATGGCTGGCCTCTCCGTTGAGTGTGCATTGAAGTCTTGTTTGGCTGGTGAAGTAAAAGAGCACGACTTCCCAGACAAAAACTTTGTCAACGCGATGTACACTCATGATTTGGAGAGGCTGTTCGAGCTAAACGGGGCGCTCTGGGTCGGGCTACAAACTGAGATGAAAACGGATCGGAAGCTTTACTTCAATTGGAGTGTGGTCAAGGATTGGGATGAGAGCAAGCGATACTCTATTGTTGAAGAGTTGGAAGCCAACAATTTGTACGATGCCGTGACCGAGGCTGGATCGGGCCTAATGGAGTGGATTAAGGGAAGATGGTGATGATGTGTACGTCGAAGCCCTGACAGGAAACGACATCGAATTCGGAAAAGAACTCTGGCACCTTCTGCGCGGAGCCAAGAAATTCCCAGCTCGAGGGGCGCTCTGGCTCTTCCAGTCTGACTCGGACAAATGGCACCTGCTTATTGCCACTCCAAGAGTAGATGAAGTGGGACCGCGAAAAGCTTACGAGGAACTCGCGGACATCACACGCCGCATTCCGGCGGATCCAGCACAGCTTCTGAGAATTGAGCTTATCAGCCCACGATTACCGTTCTATCAAGCTCTGCGTTCTGTATTTGGAGAAACTGCATCGGTGGAAGGTGCAAGACTGGGGAACACGCAGATCGGCGGGATGTACATTAACGACGCTTATCTGTATGAGGTCCGCTAGCGCGGAGAGTTTCTCCGAATCGCCGCCGATGCACGCTGCGCGCCTCTACTTCTTCCCGTTCTCGCCTTCCTTGAACATGTACTTGATGGCGGGCTTGTAGATCATCAGGTTGGCGGCGCCGGTGCGGTTCAGCTTGATGCACTGTTTGTCGTACCACTCGATATAGCCGTGGACTTCCTCGCCGTCGCGCAGCACGATGACCATGGGAGTCTTGGTCTGCATCTGCTTCTGATAATAATAATTCTCGGCGTTGGTCTGCTCGCTGGGCGCGGCCTTCTTGGCCGGAGCAGCGGAACGGTCGCGGTCTCGATCTCTTATCTCTGCGTTCGGCGGGCGGGTGGTTGTGGACGTGGTTATTCTGCGCGTGGTCGTCGCGATTGAGGGTCGGGCGGATCAGCTTGCGATTGGCGAAGCTTTCCTGGTCCGCGGATGGTTCGGCTGGTATGGAGTCGAGCGTATCTTTCAAAATCGCACCATCAAAATCGCACCACCTGCGCGCACGGGCGGGCAGAATATGCCACAACACTTGAGCCTGTGATTGTGGGTCCAGAGGTGTGAACTTAGGGTTACGGTATCACAGCGCGCAGGGGATGACAATCTCTTGTGCAGTGCTGGCGAGACAGTAGTCTGTGGTGCGCGCCCCGCCTGGCTGACCAGGGCTTGCCCTTCCACACGCGCATGAATCATCAGGTCGTTACCGCTGAGATCCGTCAGGAGACCCTCCAGCGCGGTTGCGAAAGCGTCGAGCGAGAGCGAGCGCAGCAGGTTACGGCGCAGCCCGCGCTCGACTTCGCCGAGACCCTCCGCGGCGCGCTGCACCCAGGCGAAGTCGGCGGATTCGGACATTTTCTTGAGTTCGCCCAGAATGTCCGTATTGCGGACCAGTTGCCCCGCGCCCGATTGCAGGAACATCAGGTCTTCGAGCAACGAGTAGAGAGTGCGGAGAAGATTTTCGATTTTCTCGCGGCCTTCGGCGCCGGAACGGTAGGTCTCGGTGGTCTTGAACAACTCGGTGTGGGCTTGTCGTTGCCATTTCCGCGCCGAGCGCGGATTTCAGCATGATGAGGGCATGGGTGCGAGCCGCGATGTAGCTTTCCAGATCGAAAGATAAGGCGCGTCCGATGGCGCCTTCGCTGAGGCGGGCGACCAGCGCGCGCTGCCGGGCATTCCAATCGGGACGAAGCTGGGCGAGCCGGCTCTCGATCTCGGCGGACAGCGAGCGCGCCCAGGTTGAAGGTCATAGAGCGGGAACGAATCGTGGGCAGCAATTCGCCGGCGTTTTCGGTGAGCAGAAAAATGGTGGCGAATTCGGGCGGCTCTTCCAGAACTTTGAGCAGCGAGTTGGCGGCCTCTTTCATAAAGGCCGAACTGGTGAAGATATAAACGCGTTCGCGGGCTTCCGCGGGCCGATAGTAGATGGTCTCAATCACGTGGCGAACCTGGTCCACCTTGATCATCATCTGCGGCGGATCGGGCGGGATGATGAGCACGTCGGGATGAGTCTGGACGAAGAGCCGGGTCTCTTTCTTGTCCGTGTCGCGCAGATTTTCGCGAGCCTCGACGGCTTCGGCAAAGCGCGAGTCGAGGTCCTCGGATTGCGCGATGCGGGTGCAGTTCGAGCAGCGTCCGCAGAAATCGGGCAAGCCGTCGGCTGCCTCCTGCAATGGGCTGCTCCAGGCAATTCATGGTGCGGGCGAGCATAAGAGCGAGCGTGTACTTGCCCGATCCGTGCGCACCGGAAAGAACGACGGCATGCGGAAAGCGGTTGCGCGCCAGCATCTCGCGCAGGCGATGGATGGTTTCCGGGTTGCCGACGAAATCAGAAAAGGGCATAGAAACGCTTTCACTTGGCGTCGCTAGCTAGCTAGCTAAGAGCCAGAAGCTAGTAGCTCGGTTGAAAATCTAGATTTTCAGCTTTCTTCCGCACCAACTCCATGATAACCGCATGCGTTTCGCTGGGCGTGCCGCGGGCATTTACCACGTGCACGCGATGCGGCTCGCGGGCCGCGATGGCCAGATACGCATGGCGAACGCGTCCGAAAAATGCCCGGTTTTCCTGCTCAAAGCGGTTCTCGTCTTTTCCGAGCCTTTTTCCGGCCGGCCACCTTTGTGCTTTCGATTGCGACGCCGGGCGCGCTCGACGCTGAACGTCACTTCATTGTCCAGTAAGATCGGTCAGGTCGGGTTGCAGGTTGCCGCAGAGGATTTCGTGCATCTGCAAGCACCGGCTTCGATCCCAGCTTGCGGCCTCCACCCTGGTAAGCCTCGGTCGAATCGGTGAAGCGATCGCAGAGCACGATGCGTCCTTCAGCGAGCGCGGGCAGAATGACCTCGTGAATGTGCTGGGCGCGAGAAGCGAACATGAGCGCCATTTCCGTGAGTGGAGAAAGTCCCGCGGTGGCCGAGTGCAGCAGCACTTCGCGAATCTTCTCGCCCGCGGTGGTGCCTCCCGGTTCGCGGGTGATGGTGACCGAGAGGCCGTGGGCGCGCAGGGAACGCGCCAACTTCTCGACCTGGGTGCTCTTGCCGCTGCCGTCGAGACCTTCGAAGGTAATGAATTTTCCGCGCGCGGGCACGTCGGGATGATAGCAGGCGGTGGCTCCGAGCGGTGACCGGTGACCGGTGGGGAGCAGGCAATAAATGCGAGTGCTGGGCGGCGAACCGGCCTGCCAGGCTGATATATTCAACCTACGCTTCTATCGGCATCGCTGTGGGGGCGAATCGAAAATCCGGAGGGGGAATGGGCTCACGTTGTGGGGTGAGGAATTTTTTTTGTCTCGCCATTGTTCTGTTGTCATCGTTTTCAGTTTTTGGGGCGAATGGTCCGACAGTCGCGCTCTCGGTGGACGCGTCGGAAGCGCCGCGCAAGATCTTCCACACGCAATTGCGCATTCCGGCCAAGCCGGGGACGCTCACGCTCTACTATCCGAAATGGATTCCCGGCGAGCACGGGCCGACCGGTCCGATCACGGATTTGACGGGCCTGAAGTTTACTGCGAGCGGAAAGACGCTGAAATGGCGGCGCGATCTGCTCGACGGTTTTACTTTTCACGTGGAAGTTCCCGCGGGCGAGAGCGAAGTCATCGCGAATCTCGACTACGCTTCACCCGCGTCGTATGAGCCCGGATACAGCGCCGGAATGTCCGCGACGGAAAAGTTGTACATCGTCAACTGGAACACGCTGTTGCTTTATCCCGCGGGATATAGTTCCGATCAACTTACCTATAGCGCAAGCTTGCGGCTGCCCACGGGATGGAAGTTTGGCACGTCGCTGCATGTTTCCGATCAGGTGGGCAGCATCATTCATTTTGCGCCCGTTTCCTTGACCATGCTGGTGGATGGTCCAGTCATCGCGGGCGAATATTTGAAAGTCGTGCCCCTGACGCCGCCCACCCAAGATCCTCCCGCGGAACTCGATATTGCGGCCGACAGCCCCGCCGCGCTCGATGCTCCGGAAGAACTCTGGGAACGTTACCGCAACTTGGTGAAGCAAGCGGGAATTCTGTTTGGCGCGCGTCATTACACCGATTACCACTTCCTGCTGACGCTGAGCGATAACGTCGCGCATTTCGGATTGGAGCATCACGAATCGAACGACAGCCGCGTCGACGAGCGCTCCCTGATCGAAGAAGACGGAAGGAAACTGACCGCGGGACTTCTGCCGCACGAGTATGTGCATTCGTGGAACGGGAAGTACCGGCGTCCGGCGGACCTGGCGACGCCCGATTACGAACAGCCGATGCAGACCGACTTGCTGTGGGTGTATGAGGGCCTGACGTCATATCTGGGAGATATGCTCGCAGCGCGCAGCGGCGAGCGCACTGCCCGCGTTGGCCCGTGATGCGCTGGCGCAGATGGCGGCGGATCTGGATCATCGTTCGGGACGGGTCTGGCGCAATTTGCAGGATACGGCCGACGGCGTTCCCTCCATGCAGAACGCTCCCCACGCCTGGCAGGATTATCGCCGGCCGCTCGATTATTACGACGAAGACGTGCTCAACTGGCTGTGGGCGGATGTGATCATCCGGCAGCAAACGAAGGGCGCGAAATCTTTGGACGATTTCTGCAAACTGTTCTATGGCGCGCCCGGCGGTCCGCCCATGGTGAAGACTTACACCTTCGACGACGTGGTGAACGCGCTGAACCAGGTCGCTCCCCAATCGCTCCCAACGACTGGCGCGGATTCTGGACGGAGCGCCTGTCCAACCATGGCCCGGGCGCGCCGCTCGCCGGAGTCGAAGGAAGCGGATGGAAACTGGTGTACGACGAGTTCCCTTCGGAACTGGATCGCGCCCAGGATCGCGACGGAAAGATGATCCATGCACATTACTCGGTGGGTCTGTTGGACGGGGGCGATGGCGTGATTCGGATACGGTCGAGGGGATGCTTGCCGCCAAGGCCGGGATAGGGCCGGGGATGAAGATTGTCGCCGTGAACGGCCGCAGGTTTTCACCGGATGCCTGGCACGACGCCATTCGGGCAGCAAAGACCAATCCGTCGCCGATTGAGCTCATCGTGGAAAACACGGATTACTTCCGGGTCGTGAAACTGGATTATCACGGTGGCGAGAAATATCCGCACCTGGTGCGGGACGAGTCGAAGCCGGATCTGCTGACGGAGATTTATCGGGCGAAATAAGAAGCTGGAACTGTAGGGACAGCCGCGCTCGGCTGTCCGCCCGAGCGCCGCTCCGCCACGCCCTTAGGTGAAATCTGGACAGATGAAAAACGCAGGCGAGCCTCGCTCACCTGGACAGCCGAGGGCAGCTGTCGCTACGTTCTCAGCCCTCCGCAATCGCCGCGACGCGGCCCTTCGTCACCCGAAACAACTTCGAGAGCGGCCTCGTCCAGCATAAATCCCAGAACTTCCTGCGGAATCGGCGCGCTCCACACCGGCGAAAACGACTGCCGATGGAGCGGCGAAGGGCCGTGCTCGCGCAGGGCCGCGAGGTGGCGCGGCGTGCAGTATCCCTTGTTCGATGCCAGGCCGTACATCGGGAAAGACCGGGTCCCAGGCGGAGATCATGCGGTCCCGTTCGACCTTCGCAATGATGGAGGCGGCGGCGATGGAGGCCGAGAGCGCGTCGCCGTGAATGATCGGTTGTTGGGGAAGCTCGCAATCGAGTCGGACGGCATCGACCAGAAGATAGCCCGCCGCCGGCGCAAGTTGCTGCACGGCATGAAGCATCGCAAGGCGCGAAGCCTGGTAGATATTGATTTGATCGATGCGGGCGGAATCCACTGCGGCAACGGCCCAGGCGATGGAATGCTTGCGAATCAGAAGCGCGAGTTCTTCGCGGCGCTCGGCCGGGAGCAGTTTGGAATCGCGCAAGCCGCGAATGCGGTATGCAGGATCGTCGTTCTGATAGAGGATCACGGCGGCAGCTACTACCGGGCCGAACAGCGATCCGCGGCCGACTTCATCGACTCCGGCAACGCGTTCCGCGCCCGCAGCCCAAGCCCGCTTTTCAAACTTAAGAGTGCAGCGCAGTTTTTTCAACAGGCGCAACTTGAGCGGCGGAGGCAGAAATGCCGTCGTCATTCGAAGTCGATCTGGAGTCGGACTTGGACACGGGATCTGCTCAGCATCTTCGCCGAAGAAGAGGCGGGAAGCAAGAGTAGAAGTTCGACGACTGTGTGGTAGCGGGGCTGTCGCCCCGCGTAGGACGGGGCGAAGCCCCGTCCCCACACAAGAACGAGTAAGCGCCGACTACTTGTTGTTCGACTTCCTTCAGCCGAGCGGCTTTGCCCTTGAGCTCGCGCAGATAATAAAGCTTGGCGCGGCGGACCTTGGCGGAACGCACGACGTCAATCTTGTCGATGACCTTGGAGTCGATGGGAAAGATACGCTCCACGCCCTGGCCGAAACTGATTTTGCGAACCGTAAAGCTGGGTTGCGCGCCTCGCGTCCGGGAAATGACGACGCCTTCGAACGCCTGCAGGCGCTCTTTTTCGCCTTCTCTGATCTTGACCTGCACCTTGATGGTATCGCCGGGACCAAACTTGGGGATGTCGGTGCGGCGCGATTTCGCCAACAGTTTTTCGATAATCGGATTGCGCATAACGTTTCCTTCCTAACTCTTGCCCTTGCTCTCCTGTAGAGACGGGGCTCGCCCCGTCTCCGTCAATATGCTTAGTTTCTGGTCCCGCTTGATCTGGGCCAGCAATTCCTTGTCTTCCGCCGTCAGCGCAACCCGCTCCAATAAGTCGGGACGGTTGCGCAACGTTTTTGCCAAAGCCGTCTTGCGGCGCCAGCGGCGAATCTGGTCGTGGTTGCCGTTCACCAGCACTTCCGGCACCGCCATGCCGCGAAAATCCGCGGGCCGCGTGTAATGCGGATAATCGAGCAATCCGCCGGAAACGCAAGTGGAACTCGGCCCGTCGCCGGCCAGCTCCGCCCCTACTGTAAACGACTCGGTGCGCGTCTCCGTGAACGATTCCTGCCGCGTCGAAGCCTGGTTGCCCACCGCGCCCGGGATCAGCCGCGTGATCGTGTCCACAATCACCGCTGCGCCCAGTTCGCCGCCGCTCAGCACATAGTCGCCGATCGAAACCTCGCGATCGGCCAGATGCTCGCTGATGCGTTCGTCCACGCCTTCGTAGCGTCCGCAGATGAGGACGATCCGGTCGAGCGCGGAAAGTTCCGCCGCCAGCGCCTGATCGAGCCTGCGACCCTGTGCGGAAAGCACAATCACCGACTGCTTCGCGCCCGGGCTCAAGCGGAGTTCACGCGACGCCACGTCGCCGAACGACTCCAAACATTCAAAGATCGGTTCCGGCTTCAGGACCATGCCCTCGCCGCCGCCGAACGGGCGGTCATCCACGGTGCGGTGCTTGTCTTTCGTAAAAGCCCGCAGATCGTGAATGCTGATTTCCACCAGGCCCGTTTCCCGCGCCCGGCGCACAATTCCGTAATCCAGTGGTCCGCGAAAGAAGTCGGGAAAGATCGTGAGAATGTCGATCTTCATCGCGGAACCCAGTCCTTGGTCAGTGCGCCGTTGGTCGCTGAGTCAAAGACCTTCCATCGCGAGCGCTGCTTTCGAACGACCATCGACCAACGACTAACGACTTCTTTTCTCTTCTTTTGCCAGCGGCGCATTTACTTCCAGCAATCCTTCCGGCAACCTCATCCGGACCTGCTTCCGCTCCAGATCCAGCTTCTCCAGGTACGCCTCGGCGAACGGGAATCTCGTAGGGAAGCTGCACTCCACTCTTCTGTGCTTCACCGCGCTCTTTATTTCGCACTACCAGCAGCGGCGCTTCTCCGGCGCCGAACTGCACGTCTTCAATTTCGCCGATCTCGCGCTCGCCATCGAACACTGTGCAACCGATCAGGTCGCTCAGGTACGTCCAGCCCGGCTCCAACGCGGCGCGTTCACTGCGCGGAAGCTGAAGTTCGGCGCCCACCAGCGGCTCGGCATCGGAAATCGTCTCGATGCCCTGAAACTTCAGCACCAGAAAACTCTTGTGCGGCCAAAGATCTTCGACCGTCACTTCGCGGCGCTGGCCGTCTTTCGCAAGCGCCCACAGCCGCATGTTTTGCCGGAAGCGGTCCGGAACATCGGTGTGCAATTCGACCGCTACTTCTCCGCGGCGTCCCTGGGTCTTGATGACGACCGCCAGGGTAATCCATTCGCCGCTCGGGTCCGGTGCCGCATGTGACTCGCGTTCGCTACTCTGCTATTCGATGATCTCCAGCGCGTAGCGCTTGTTCAGCTTCGATCCCGCCGCGCTCAGCACGTTGCGCAAGGCGCGGGCCACGCGGCCGGAGCGTCCAATGATTTTGCCCAGGTCGGCCTCGGCCACTTCGAGCTCGATGACGGTTTCGTCTCCGTCTTCGTACTCGTCAATGAAGACCTCACCCTTGGCATCGACGATCGCCTTGGCGATGTACTCAATCATGGCGCGTGGGCTGGCGTCTGGGCTCGATCATTATGAATCGATTACTCCTGGATTGTCATCGACTGCTCCTGAGTTGGCGCAGTGAGGAGCGGCTAGGCGACCGAAGCGGCCGCAGCCGGCGCGGGGAGAGCAAGCAGTTTCCTGACGCGGTCCGAGCACTGGGCGCCTTTCGAAACCCAGTACTCGATGCGCTCGCGTTTCAGGTCCAAAGTGGCCGGATTGGTGCGCGGATTGTACGTGCCCACCACTTCCACCGGGCGGCCATTGCGAGCCCGCTCCTTCTCAATCACCACCACTCGGTAATACGGTTGTTTGCGCGCACCAAAGCGCGCCAGTCGGATCATTAACACTGACTTCGGTTCCTTTGCCCGGAAGACTCCGGCGAGATAAAGACAAACCATTATTATGCCGGAGCTTAGCCCTTTTCGCAACGAGACCTCTGAGATGGTGGTGTCCTAACTTGCCTTTCGTGACCACGGAGTCACAGAGTCACGGAGAAAACCCTGAACCTCCAAAAAGCCGGAAGGGGAGGGTTTTGCCAAGCAGTTGGGTTTCTTCGTGTCTCCGTGACTCCGTGGTGGAAAAGTAGCTCGCTGCACCGTCATCGAAACAAATGCACTCACCGCGCGCGCACCACGTCGCGCAAAGTCAGCTCCAACCCGCCGAATTCAGGATGGTCGTTCATGCCGAGCGAGTAGGCGATGTCCAGGCGGTCGCCGGCCAGCAACTGCAACCGGTCGCAGGATTCCTTCAGGCCCCAGCCCATCGCTTTGAACGCAATGTTGTCGCGCCAGGAAGATGAAGATGGTGTGGTGGCGGGGCGGAGCCTGTCCTGAGCGGAGCCGGGACGGTGCGGAGCCCCGTCCCCAAACCATCTCGTTTTGGAATTGCCGCCGCGTCGGGATGGCAACGGGGAGTGAAATCTTGCGCTGCCGCCGCAGCTGCTCCATTGACGGCCGGCGCCACCCGCAGCCGCACATGCTTGTCTTTCACCGCCTGCGGAGGCGCCATCAGCCGCACCGCCCGCGCGGCGAAAATCGGCTCCCGATTCTCCATCCCAAAAGGTTCCAGCAAAAGCAACGCCTGGTGAAGTTCAGGAGTGACTTCTCCCAGCGGCAGATCTCGATCGAACTCCAGCTGCGGTTCGAAATCGGCGGGAGTAAGCCGGGCGCGCGCGTAGCCATCCAGATGCGCGCGCAGTTTCTCCACGTTGGCGCTGGGCAGCGCAAATCCCACCGCGTGCGCGTGCCCGCCGTAACGGGAAAATAGCTCGTGGCACGATTCAATCGCATGCAGCAGATGAAACGCCGGGATCGATCGTCCCGAGCCGTGCGCTTCGTCGCCCTCACGCGAGATGACGAGCGTTGGCCGCCCGTGACGTTCCACCACCCGTGACGCCGTGATGCCAATCACGCCGCGATGCCAGCCTTCGCCATCCAGCACCACGCAATAGGCTTCGCGCAAAGCAGGCTCTTCTTCCAGACGGCGCTCGATGCTGTCCATGATGCGCCGCTCTTCTTCCTGACGCTCGGCGTTCAGTTGGTCAAGCCGGCCGGCAATCTTCCGCGCGCGCTCCATGTCTTTCTCATTGAAAAGATCCACCACGTCGCGAGCCACGTCCATGCGTCCGGCAGCGTTCAGGCGAGGCGCGATGCGGAAGGCGACCTCGGTCGCAGTCAGCGTCCGTCCGTCGCCGAGCTTCGCAACCTCAAGCAGCGCCTTCAGCCCGACGTTCACCGGACGACGCAGCCCCTGCAATCCCAGCTTCGCGAACACGCGATTCTCGCCCAGCAATGGGACGGCATCGGCGATGGTCGCGATGGCCACAACTTTCATGAACGACATCAGCAGGCGCGACTGATCTTTCGCATCCAGCCGCCGCTGCATCAATCCCTGGGCCAACTTGAACGCCACGCCCGCGCCGCACAAATGCTTGCAGGGATAATCGCAACCCTCTTGGTTTGGATTAACCACGGCCAGCGCCTGCGGAACGCCGTCCATCCCCGGCAGGTGATGATCGGTGACGATCAGGTCCACTCCGGTGCGCCGCGCCGTTTCGGCCGCGTCGAACGCGCGGATGCCAGTATCCACGCTGATGATCAGCCGCACCCCATCGGCGGCGGCGCGCTCGATCACCTCGTCGCGCATGCCATAGCCTTCGCGGATGCGGTGCGGAACATGAAAGTCAGCCGCCCCGCCACAAAGCTCGATCGCCGTCTTGAGAATAACGATCGCCGTCGTGCCGTCCACGTCGTAGTCGCCGTAAATAAGAACTTTCTCTTTGCGCTCTAACGCCGCTTCCAGCCGATCAAGAGCGGATTTCATCCCGCTCATCTGCAGCGGGTCATGGAGGTCGCCAAGTTCAGGCGAAAGAAAACGGGCAGCCGCCTCCGGCTCTTCAATCCCACGCCCGACGAGCAGATCGGCAAGCACGGGCAAAGCAGAAGGAGAGACTCTTAGTCTTGACTCATGCAGCGCAGCTTCGAGGACCCTGGCTTTTGGAGAATTCAGCGGATTGGCGATCCATCGCATGCGGAGAAGAAAAACGAATGAGGCGGGATGATTCTCACAGTTCCGAATTTCCGAAAGCACCCAAGCAGAAAATTTCTACAATCCGGCTACCGCTCCTCGTCCTGGTCCGGCTCGTCGATCATGAATCCGCCGGCATCATCCGCCAGTTCGCGCAGCTGCTGATAATGTTCGTACCATTCCGTGCCCGCTTCATAGACAAAGACGCATCCCTGGTACGCCCATCCGAGCTGCACGAAACCGGTCTTCCCGACGTAGCTCTTCAGCCAGCGGCTTTCTTCCATATCTTCTTCGCTTTTGTAATCGCTGTCGGCGAGCTGCTGAGACAAGCGGTCCAACTCTTCGCGGTTGAGCGCCCAGGAATGCATGGTCAGGAAGGGCGCGCCCGTCGACTTGGCCAGCTCCACGAAATCCTTCCAGCCATCCGGATTCTGTCCCGAGTCCCACAGCACGCTGGGAATCTCTTCGCACTCGACATAGCCAAAGAAGCGGCGCATGCCCAGACCTTCAATGAAGGCCGTCATATCTTCTTTCATGCCCGTCAGGTCGTCTGGGTGTGGAGACATGGGAGTATCACCATTGTAAGGCTTGGCCCAGTCAGCCGCCACTGCCCGGCCGAGGACGGTCGTTGGTCGCTAGTCGTTGGTCGTTGGTCGTTGGCAAACCTTTCTGCGGAATGTTGCTTTCGGCCTGTCGATGCGAGTTGAGGCGGCTGGCGAACGACTCTGCCGAACGACTAACGACCAGCGACCAACGACTGGCTCGCTTGTGTTAAACTTTCTGCTTACAAAACAGCGCTTTTATCATGCTCTTTTCCAAAGAATATGTGGGCTATCTGGCCCGCGAAGTTTCCAAAAAACTGGTGGCGAGCGGTCTCATCGAGACCAAAGCCGTGCCTGCGCTTACCGAGAAGGTGCACGCCGCTCTGCTCGAAGAACTGGCGCTCGAGGACCGCATTAACGACGAAGTGCGCGTCATTCTCGAAGCCTATTCCGAAGAAATGCAGAAGAGCGGCGCCAATTACCAGGAAATGTTCCGCAAGGTGAAGAACGAACTGGTGAAAAAATACAAGGCTGTTCTTTAGTTGGACTGGAGGACGCCCCGGAGGACGCCCCCGCCGTGCGATTGAGCCGCGACAAAGTCAACAAACTCGCCCACACCGTCACCGACGCCGTAGCCGAAATGGACGAGGTCGACTTCATCGAGGACCGCAACACCATCCGCCTCGAAGTCCGCAAGATTCTCGAAGAGCTCCTCATGCAGGAAGCCCGCATCGACCAAGCCGCCCGCCAGAAAATCGAAAGCCAGCGCCGTACCATCATCGAGGGCTCGGAGGAATGGTCGATCCTCTACCGCAAGTATTACAACGATGAAGTAAAGAAGCTGGGAGTGTAGTTCACGTAGGGACAGCGCCCTCGCTGTCCGGCGAGGTGAAGCCTCGCCGCGCTCTTGAGTGTCCGGATTAACGAGAAACCCTGGCGAGCTGCGCCTAAGCCGGGGCGGCTGTCCCTACGTCGCTTCGCTACTGGCTGCTGGGTACTGATTTCATCCGCAGCACATCGTCCTGATCCGCATCCTTGCGCCTTTATCCCAGCCGCATCCAGTTGACGCGCCACCGGCTGTACCACCTCCAGAATCTTCGCCAGCGTTTGCCCTACGGCTTCCTTATCGCTGTTATCCGGACCGCGGCGCTCAATCACGCTTTGGTAAAAAGTCTTCGGCCGCGGATAAACCACGATCTTGACGTCGTCGCCTTCAGGAACGCCCGCCGCTTTCTTCGCCAGTTTCAGCGCCGTATCGTAGCCGCCGAGCTCATCCACCAAGCCCAGGGTCTTCGCATCCTGGCCCGACCAGATCCGCCCCTTCGCAATCTCCAGCACCTTTTCCTTGGGCAGCTTGCGCCCATCGGCAACCTTACTGGTGAAATCCACATAGACGCGGTCGAGCCACGCCTCGAATCGTCCCCATTCGGCGGGCGTGTAATCGTGCGTTCCGGTGAACATGGTGGCGTTCTCGCCCTGGTGCACTTCGTCCCAGGAAAGGCCAACTTTGTCCCACAAGCCGCTGGTCAGCATCTTTCCGCCCAGCACCCCGATCGAGGCCGTGATGGTTCCCGGCTCGGCGACGATTTTGTCAGCCGCCATGGCCACGAAGTATCCGCCCGACCCCGCCAGATTTCCCATCGAAACAATCACCGGTTTGCCCGCCTGGCGCGCCCGCACCACTTCCCGCCAGATGGTGTCGGAGGCGACATACGAACCGCCCGGACTATCCACGCGAAATAAGATCGCCTTCACGTCCTTGTCTTCCGCCGCCGTTCGAATCGCGCCCGCCACCGTATCCGACCCCATATTCTGGCTGTCTTGCACGGGATCGTAATCGCTCTTGCCGCGGGTAACGTCGCCGACGCCGAACACCAGCGCCACCGTCTTCCCACGATCGTGCGGACGCCCGGCGCGCCCCAAATATTTATCCAGATAGAGGAGTTCCGCTCCGTCGCCCGCCTTGCTCTTTACGTCGTTGTAGACCTCGTCGCGATACGCGATCGCGTCCACCAGTTGCGCCGTAACTGCTTCTTTGCCCAGATAAGGCCCCGCATCCACCAGGGCCTGGAATTTCTCCGGTGCGATATGCCGCGCCTGGCAAATGCCGTCCTTAATCTGGTTGAACCATGAGGTCATGATCGCGGTCATCGCTTCTTTGTCTGGACCCGTGTACTTGGTCTCGGTGTAGAAATTGAGCGCACTTTTGTATTCGTAGCGGTGATCGCCGTGAAAAGTCATGCCCAGCTTGGCGAGCGTCCCCTTGATGAATGGCGATTCCATGATGATGCCCGTCAGTCCGACGTCGCCCGAGGGCTGCAGATAGATATGGTCAAACGCCGTCGCCAGGTAGTAAGCGCCGTTGCCCGGACCAAACTCGCCAAAAGTTTCCGAGTACGCGACGGCAAATTTCTTGTGCGCGCGAAATCTTTGGACAGCATCGCGAATTTCCTGGGTCTGCGCCATTCCCATCCGAGCCGCGCCGATCCTGGCAATCATGCCGACCACGCGATCGTCGCTCGCTCCGCGATCGATGGCGTCCACTACGTCGCGCAGCGTCTGTTTCTCGTTCAACAGCAACTGCGCCGACGGCGTGTCCGGGACGTCCTCCATGAACGTCTGCTCGAAATTGGCTTCGAGAATCGTCTTGGATGGAACTCTGCCTTTCATGCCGATCACGGCCACCAGCACGATGACCATTCCGATCAGCCACAGAGCGCCCAGGATGGCGAGGAAACGTACGATTAGCTTGGACATGGTTTCTCCTTCGGTGAGAAAGAGCAGTCTAACCAAGTCCGGGGGCTTGGAGCTATAGCGGCGTTTTTTTCGTATTTACTCGTGATGTATTAATTAGTCGGCAACCTACCGGTCTCTCGGCCTGGTTTCAACAACTATCCGGTGTCGGAAACTCCATCATCGGAAGCGTCCGTCGAATCCGCGACTTGCAAAAAAGCGAACGCCACCGCCGAACGGTAGTGGCGTTCATGGTCACTTCTGTTTGTCCTTTTCGCTTGGCGGTTGCTTCTTGGGAGGAGGTGGCGGAGTCTTCGGCTTAGCCTCCGGCGCCGCCGGACGCGGTGCCTGCCTTTGAGTTTGCGGCGTAGCCGGCTTGGCTTCCGCCTTCGGGGCCGGTTGCTGCGGAGCGGGCCTGGTCTGCGGTTGCTGTGGAGCGGGCTTGGTCTGCGGTTGCTGTGGAGCGGGCTTGGTCTGCGGTTGCTGTGGAGCGGGCTTGGTCTGCGGTTGCTGTGGAGCGGGCTTGGTCTGCGGTTGCTGTGGAGCGGGCCTGGTCTGCGGTTGCGGTGGAGCGGGCTTGGTCTGCGGTTGCTGTGGAGCGGGCCTGGTCTGCGGTTGCGGTGGAGCGGGCCTGGTCTGCGGTTGCTGCGGAGCGGGCCTGGTCTGCGGTTGCTGTGGAGCGGGCCTGGTCTGCGGTTGCTGTGGAGCGGGCTTGGTCTGCGGTTGCTGTGGAGCGGGCTTGGTCTGCGGTTGCTGCGGAGCCGGCTGTGTCTGAACCTGTGGTTTAGGCTGTGTCGCAGGCGTCTGCGGTTGGGAACGATTCGGCTGCGCCGGACGCGCGGCTGGAACGGGGCGAGCAGGAATCACCGGAGCGATTGGTTTGCCTTCGGGGATAGGCTTCGTCGCTGCAAGAACGGCGGGCCGCCCTTGATTGACAGAGGCAAACTGCTGACGGTTCTGTGCTGCTGACTGCCGCTGCTGTAACTGCGTGGTCATCGGAGGAATGCGCTGCTCACGGGTTGCGGCGACTTCCGTCGGCAGAGGCCGGCGAGTGATGCCTCCCGGCCCGTTGTAGCTGGAACGGTTATTCGTAATGTTAACGGTGGTGTTGTTGACGATGACCGTATTCGTTACCGTGCGGTTATAGACTTGAACGTTGGTGATGTTCACATTGTTGACGGAACGGTTATAGTCGAAACGATCTCCGTTCCAGTACCCGCCCTGGTAGCCGACTCCGACGTAGCCGAATCCATAGTTGATGCCGCCGTAGTAGCCGATATGTCGGCCCCAATAGCCATGGTTATAGCGGTACCTACCGCGGACAAATCCCCAATATCCGGGCGTCCACAGGAAGCCCACTTGAGGCGGCCGCGCCCAGGCGCCGGGCACCCAGTAGTAGCCCTGAGGAGCATAGCTCCAATATCCGGGCGTCCACAGATAGCCATCGCCGGGGCAGTCAGGCTGCGAATATTCCGGCAACGGTGGCGGGGGTTGTGTGGCCTCCATCACTGGCTGGCCGTAGCTTGTATCCTCCTCGCCGGCATCGTAATAGTCATTGGAATAGTTTTGCTCCGGCGCAGGCTGCTGATAGTTCTGCTGCGGCGCCTGGTTTGCTGGCTGATTGTTGGTGCTGGGCGCCTGGGTCGCTTCCACTGGAGCCAGGTTGGCCGCTGCTGCTGGATCCTGCGACTGGTCGGTCTGCGCCGGTTGACTCTGGCTGCTCGTGTCCTGCGTAGCGTTTTTCTGGCATCCTACAACTCCAAACGTCAGTGCCATGGACACGATTGCCAGAAGCACAAAAGAAGGTGCTTTGTTGATCTCGCTCATAAAGGTTGTTCTCCGCGAGATCAGGATACAGGATTTCCAGGGCGAGTACCTTCCCATGGAGACGCTGCTCGCCGACTTCCCAGCGTCAGACTATGTCGTTGTGGTTGTAAATCCCATATCGCTCATTAACAGGGGGTTCTGAGTGCTAACGCCTGTGGGTGTTGAAAAAGTCCCTCAACAGAACGCCTTTTCATCTGCGAGTGATGCCGTTGCCGGTTTTCTTGTCTCCGTTCGACTAAGTGGTGGCCGGCAGAACCGGTGTTGTCGGTTGGCTGAGGAAGCGCACCAGTCGCTTGATGTTCTGAGCTACCGCTGCCAGGAAGAACTGCTCGCGCACGAACCTGAGTCTCCGCAGACGCAAGCGCCGCAGTCCGATCTGATTCTTCAGTTCCGCGAACAGGGCTTCCACCTTCTTTCTTTGCCGCTGTGCTTTGGCGAACTCTGGCGTGTTGACCAACTCCCGCGCACGTTGTCGGGCTGGTTCGTTCTGGTGGATGATCAGGCCCCGGAAGGCAGCACTGGTGCATTGTGGCCGGAGCGAGCACGGGCCACACTTTTTGCGTGTCCCGATGTAGTTGAAGGCGCGATTCCGATAAACTCGCCCCCCATAGTTGAGCGGCTGACCGGCGGGACAGATATAGCGATTGTTTTCCGGTTCGTAAGTGAAACGCTCGGGACCGAAGAATGGACTTCTCTTTCTGTGGATGCTGTCGCGGGTTCGCATATACGGAGTGATGTTACGATCCGCCAACCACTGCAAGAACTCCCCGTTCCCATACGTCGTGTCGGCCGCCACCGATTCGGGCGCTCGTCCTTGCCACTCGGCGAAACGGGTCAGCATGTCTTGCGCGGCCACCGTCTCCTGGCTCATGCGCGCCGCCGTGGCCTGCACTCCGACGATCACACAGCTGTCGTTATCCACCAGATAGTTGTCGTAGTAACCCAGACGCGCCGGCGTGCCGCCTTTGGTGGCATAGGTAGAATCGGGATCGGTGGTCGATACCTGATCCTGCTCATGCACCGGCTCTTCCACCGGGTTCTGCTCTTCCACTTCCCGCAGATACTGGCGCACGGTGTGGTGCACCTGGGCCGCTTCCGCCAACTGCTCTCGCGGAATGCGGCTCTCCTTGGCCGCGTTCGCTTCCACGAAGCTGCCATCCACCGACAAATGCTTGCCCTGTACCAGTCCCACTTCCACGCACTGCCGCACGATCTGCTCGAACAACTGCTCGAACAGCTTCGACTCCTGAAACCGCCCGTGCCGGTTCTTGGAGAACGTCGAGTGATGCGGGATCTCCTGATCGAAACCCAAGCCCGTGAACCAGCGCCACGCCAGGTGCATGCGCAATTCCTCCACCAGCTTGCGCTCGCTGGTGATGCCGTACAGATAGCCGATCAGCAGAATGCGCAGCAGCAACTCAGGATCAATCGACGGCCGACCCGTCTCACTGTAGCTGTCCTTCAGTTGCTGCCGGACGAACTCGAAACTGATGTGCTTGTCGATCAGCCGCAGCAGATGGTTTTCAGGAACCTGATCTTCCAGACGGAAGTAGTAGAACAACGCTTCTGAGCGGTCGTGTTGCCCCATCATGATCAGCAGGCCTCCGACGATCAGATTCAAACAGAGCATGGGCGAATGCTTTCTTCTAACATGCTTCCACTGAATCTCATCCCGCTAATCGCAGTGACTTTTTCAACACCCACGCCTGGTTTCAACAATTGACTTTAGCTTCCGGCTTGCCCGTCACCCGCCGCCCCCCACGATTGTTGCCAAGAATGCGCTAAACTCAGGTTCTTCTCCTGCGATCTCGGTGGGAGCAAGCAAATGCGATTTCGTTTTCTGCATACAATCACACGCGGAACTGCCTTGGCGATGATGTTCTCGGTTTGTTCAGCATGGGCCATGACTGAAATCGAGGCGCGTAGCTGGAGGGAAGACCTGCGCTTCATGGCCGAACAGATGCAAGAAAAGCATAAGAATCTGTATCACTCCATTACCGCTCAGGACTTCTCTGCGCGGATCGCCGCACTCAACGCGAGAATTCCATCTCTCACTCGGGCGCAGGTAATTGTGGAAATGGCGAGGATAGTGGCAGCGGTCGGGGATGGCCATACCAACATCTACCCGACGCGCGACGCGAAAATCGGATTTCACACACTGCCGGTGATCTTCACGTTCTTCGGATCTGACCTTTACATACGAGCCGCCCAGCCACAGCAACGAAGCCTACTCGGAGCGAGGGTGCTGCAGATCGGAAACCTCAATATCGATCAGGCCTATGCCGCCGTCAAAACGATGATTGGTAGCGACAATGACGGGGCTGCGCGTTATTGGGCGCAATACCTGTTGTGTATACCTGAAATTCTGGAGGCGCTGCATATTACATCGCGCGTTGATGATGTGCCGCTCACGCTGCAAATGACAGAAGGACAGGTACAGGTGATATTACATCCTTCCGCACCTGTGGAAGTCATGTCCGGGGATACTTCAACGCTCTTCTATCCCCGTAAAGGATGGGCCGATGTCCGCGAGTCGTCGCCTGGTCTCGACCCGCTGTGGCTTCGTGAAATCGAAGTGCCGTTCCATTTTGAACATCTCGGAAATCTTCTATACGTACAGATCAACAAAGTCGGCGATGCTCCAGACGAGACACTCGCTCATTTTGCTCAACGTCTGCATGATGAAATCGCTGCTACAGCTCCAGAAAAGGTTGCGATCGACTTACGCCAAAACCGAGGAGGCGACGGCACACTAATCATTCCCCTTATCCGTTGCGTCATCCAGTCACAGAACATCGATCGTGGCGGTCATCTATTTGGGATCATCGGCCCTGCAACATTTTCGGCTGCGCAGATGCTCACGGATGCGTTGGAAAGGTACACCAACATTACGTTTGTCGGAGAGCCGACCGGATCGAAAGGAAAATCATATTGCCGAACAGTGGGATTACGGTTCGTGTGTCCATCTACCACTGGCAGGACTGGTACCCGTGGGATAAGCGCGATGCTACAGTCCCCCAACTTTCCGCGCCAGTGACGCTGGAAGCCTATCGCCGTAAAGTCGATCCAGCTCTCGAAACGATCAGAGCGGCAAAGAATTAGGACAGAACCCTTCGCGCAAATGCCCCCAGAACTAGATCACTCGCGGTTGGTCGGCAACTCGGAACTTGGTCCTCAGTTGACGTAACATCCCGTGGCTGTTGAAAAACTCTTTTCCACGAAATTCACAAAAATAAAATTGCGTCAGGAAGCCCTACAATCGATTTTCTCGGGTCGCCTAGACATTTTCTATCCCCCTGATTTTGGCTGTTGGGGACGAAAAGCGAGTTTTTCAACAGCCACTCCCGATATCGCTCATTGACAGGGGTTCTGAGTGCTAACGCTGCTTACGAAAGAGACTCAAGTAGTTCCCTACGCGGCAGGCCGGTGCTCCAGCTCACATTTCTCTCGCGACCTAGCTTCGAAATGAGAAATCGAACCGTTAGTGCATGGCTTTCGGTCACTTCAGTAATGGGGCGTCGCTGGTCGCGCGGCCCTATTGGTAGTGTGGAGCGCTAACGAGGGCCGCGCCCCAATGCTTGTAACCACCCGGACTGGCACCTTCGTAATCTTCTGTTAGTAACCACTTCCGCCACATACTGGCGCTAGATTATGGCTAACCTCCCCCAATCCCGCCCGCTTTGGCGTTTCCCGCGCACTCATCTCGAGGGTCAAAATCCAGCCGTGCTTCGGTTTGCAAATGGCAAGACGACCGGGGCCAACCTCCAGGTGATTTCTGTCAGCGGTGGTCTGCTTTCGCTCTCTCAGCCCGTCGTCCAAGGATCGCAGGTCAAACTGATATTCCTGACTGGAGCCGGCGCCGTGCTCGGAGGCGCAGAGATGCTGAGCCCCGTTACCAATGGGTTGCAGCCCTTCCGCTTCGTTTCGCTTGCGGCCGACGATCACCGCCGCCTCGGAGCGCTCGTCGGGCAGCGCTCAACTCAGAACGAAGCCGAGCCGGATTGGATGGAGAAGCTGCGCGCTGCCTCGTCGCAGCACAACGAGCGGCGGCGTTGGCGGTTCAAGGTAGCGGAACTGGTTGGCATGCTCATGATCGGTCTGGCTACTGCGGCATACCTGCTGCACTTCAGCTTGCTCAAGTAGATTGTGTGTGACTTAACTACCTTGAAAACGGACTCGACCAACACTCGCCGATACACCCGATATCGTATGCACACACCTGTCTTCATCGCGGTCCCCGGCGCCACAAACATAGTTGTGCCCGGATTGGTTTCTATGTTGAGCCGCACCGGCATGGAGCTCTACGCTGGGGTCAACCTGCAGCCCGGCGAGTTGATGGAAGTCGAGTTCCGAACCACCGGCAGGACGATCCGTGTCGCCGGTATCGTTCGCGATCGCTCGGGTTTTTGTTTTGGACTTGAATTCTGCGCTCTGCGGATCGAACTGGAAAGGGCGCCCGCTCGTCGCTAAAATCGGGTTGCGCTCATTGAGGATGCGCGAGCGCCGGGTGCTCCCCCTCGCGCGGCCACGAACCTATATGTACGTACACTATAGCCAGTACAATGTTTCACGTGGAACATTCGTCACAAAATGTGCGGCATTCAGGCCGACCGGGCTGGGCCCGTCCCTGCGTGAGTCGGGGGGGTGGTAATTGCGCCTTCGGACGCCGACCTCACCAGCGCTGCGTACTTCGCGAAGACTCCGGTTTTATACTTCGCCGCCGGGGCCTTCCATGCCGCCAGCCGCCTTGCAATCTCGGCATCGGAAATCTCCAGCTCCAGCCTTCGGATCTTGGTGTCGATGGTGATGCGGTCGCCCTCGCGAATCGCGGCAATCGGCCCGCCCAGCGCCGCTTCTGGGGCTACATGGCCGACCATCAGACCGCGGGTTGCGCCGCTGAACCGTCCATCGGTGATCAGCGCTACGCTCTCGCCCAGACCTTCGCCCACAATCGCGGCGGTCACGCTCAGCATTTCGCGCATGCCGGGTCCGCCCTTTGGGCCTTCATAGCGGATCACCACGACATCGCCAGCCTTGATCTGCTTGCTGGTTACCGCCTGCATCGCCGCTTCTTCGGAATCGAAGACGCGCGCCGGCCCGGTTTGCGACGCCCGTTCATGGCCGCTCATCTTCACCACTCCGCCGCCAGGAGCGAGGTTGCCTTTCACGATCACCAGTCCGCCCGTGGCCTTCAGCGGCTTACTCAAAGGAGCGATCACCGTCTGTCCAGGAGTTTCTTGCGCTCCGTTCGCTTCTTCGGCAAATGTCTTTCCGGTCACGGTCATCGCCGAACCATTTGCATATTTGCCATCGAGCAGCCGCTTGGCGATCACCGGAATGCCGCCCGCCGCGTCCACATCCGCCGCCACGTATTTTCCCGCAGGCTTCAGATCCGCCAAGAGCGGCGTGCGTTCACTGACTCGCTGAAAATCGTCGATGTCGAGAGGCAGACCCATTTCGCGCGAAATCGCCAGCAGATGGAGCACGGCATTAGTCGAGCCGCCTGTCGTGGCCACGCCTGCGATCGCGTTCTCGAACGCCGCGTGCGTCAAAATATCGCTCGGACGAATGCCTTGCTTCAGAAGGTTCATCACCACTTCGCCGCAGCGGAATGCGACCTCGTCCTTGCGCGGGTCCATCGCCGGAATGCCGTTGAATCCCATGGGCGAGAGGCCGATCAGTTCCATCACCGTGCTCATCGTGTTCGCGGTGTACTGCCCGCCACATGCGCCCGCTCCCGGACACGCCACGTTCTCGAGCGCCAGCAGATCGGCGTCGCTCATCTTGCCCGCGGCATTCGCGCCTACGGCCTCGAACACATCCTGAATGGTTACGTCTTTGCCTTTGTACTTGCCGGCGGCGATCGTTCCGCCGTAGAACACCAGGCCGGGCAGGTTCATTCGCGCCAGCGCCATGGCCGCCGCTGGTATCGTCTTGTCGCAACCGACAATGCAGACCGCGGCGTCGAAAAGCTGTCCGCGGCAGACCAGTTCGATCGAATCGGCAATCACCTCGCGGCTCACGAGCGACGCCTTCATGCCTTCGGTGCCCATGGTCTCGCCGTCGGAAATGGCGATGGTGTTGAACTCCATCGGCGTGCCGCCCGCCGCGCGAATCCCTTCTTTTACCTTGGCCGAAAGCCGACGCAGGTGGAAGTTGCACGGCATGGTCTCGATCCAGGTATTGGCTACGGCGATGAGGGGCTTGGCTAGGTCGTCGTCGGTGAAACCGATGGCTTTGTACATGGCGCGGGCCGGAGCCTGGTCGCGCCCGTCGGTGATACTGCGACTGCGATGTTTGAGGTCGATGTCCATGGGAGTGATGCGGAAATCGAGGATCAGGTCAACTGGTCGTTCGGGGCGATCGAGGGTCAAGCGCCTTTGACTGTCAGTTCGCCCGATGGCCCGGGCACCCGACGGCCCGATATTTCTATGCATTCACCACTTTCGACGCCGCCGGGTTCACTTCGGCTGCTTTCTTCTTCTCCGACGGCAGCCACGACATCATCGCCCGCAACTGCTCACCTACTTTTTCAATCGGATGTTGCTTCGCGGCCTCACGCAGCTCGGCAAACTTCTTGCCGCCCTCTTTGTTCTCTTCAATCCATTCCTTGGCGAACCTGCCGTTCTGGATTTGCTTCAGCACTTTCTTCATTGCCTTGCGCGTTGCATCTCCTACAACCATTTCGCCGCGGGTCAGGTCGCCGTACTCCGCCGTGTTCGAAATCGAATAGCGCATCCGGCTCAACCCGCCTTCGTAGATCAGGTCGACGATGAGCTTCACCTCGTGCACGCACTCGAAGTAGGCGATCTCAGGAGCGTAACCGGCTGCCACCAGCGTCTCGAAACCCTTCTGCATCAGCGAAGTCAATCCGCCGCAGAGCACCGCCTGTTCGCCGAAAAGGTCGCTCTCGGTTTCTTCTCGGAAGGTGGTCTGCAACACGCCGGCACGCGTGGAACCGATGCCGTGCGCGTAGCACAGCGCGTATTCATGCGCGCGTCCACTCGCGTCCTGGTGGATGGCCAGCAGCGAGGGCACGCCGCCGCCTTGGGAAAACACGCGCCGCAGCAAATGGCCCGGGCTCTTGGGCGCAATCATGACCACGTCCACATCTTTCGGAGGCTTGATGGTCTTGAAGTGAATCGAGAAGCCATGCGAGAAGCCGAGAATCTTCCCTTTGCGCAGATGCGGCTTGATGGCCGATTCGTAGAAGGCGGCCTGGGTCTCGTCGGGCGTGAGAATCTGTATCCAGTCGGCGCGCTCGGCGGCTTCGGCCGGAGCGACCACGGTCATGCCATCGGCGCGCGCCTGCAGGGCCGAGCCCCGCTCGGGATCGAGCCCGATAATCACGTCGTAGCCGCTGTCACGCAGGTTCTGCGCCTGCGCGTGTCCCTGGGAGCCATAGCCGAAAACGGCGATGGTCTTGCCCTGCAGCGCGGAAGGATTGGCATCGTTTTGATAAAAGACTGTGGCCACGGGAAAACTCCTTATCGATGTTCGTTAAAAGACGTTCGTTGAAAGACGTTCGTTAAAATATGTTAGTCAAAATATGTTGGCTAAAATGCTGGACCATCTTTGAAGGCAATAAACCGTCCGGCCGGTCGGTGTAAGTGATGCTACCCACCTCTACCTCCCGGTGTCAATCTTGGATTCCCCGGCGTCTATTCTAGACCGCCGCCGGTTCGCGTCAGGGCCGCCTCAGCGTGGTCTTCAAGCGGCGCCGCGAGATTCGCTTGTAGAGCCCGGACCCTGTTCCGCGATACCATCTCTGGTGATGCTTCGCGAAGCTACCGTCGGACCTACCCAGAAACCTCGTCAGGGACTCCTCCAGGAACCCCGCCAGGAAATCCTGCGCACCGCCGCGCGCCTGTTTCAACAGCAGGGATACCATGCCACGTCCATGAACGATGTCGCCGCCGCTCTCAAACTCTCCAAGGGCGGCCTCTATCACCACTTTCAGTCGAAGGACGAAATCCTGTTCTACATCATGTCGCACGCCATGGAGATCACGGAGGAACGGGTCATCAATGTGGTGCGCCGCATCGACGGAGGCAGCGTTGCCGGAGCCCGCGTTGACGTAAGTGAAGAGCGCCTGCGCACGCTGATCCGGCTGCACATCCAGGTGATGCTCAGTCCCGAAGACCGTGAGATTACAGTCATGCTGCACGAGAACCATCCGCTGCCGCCGACCCTCCGGCGCAAGATCAACGGACGCAAAAAGGATTACCTGCAATTCGTCGAGCACCTCATCGCCGACGTCCAGCGCAAGCATAATTCCCAGTCGCAGGTCACGCCGCGGGCTGCCGCCCTCGCCCTGGTCGGCATGATCAACTGGATCTATCAGTGGTATAAGCCCGGCGGCCCGCTAAGCGGCGAAGAGATCGCACGTCAGTACAGCGAGATTTTTTTTCACGGAGCGATAGGGTAAATTGGGATAGTGGGCTGTTTTGAAAAAATGAAGGAATCAAAGGTACTTCTTGAAAGCTCGCGGAATAGCTTTGGACTGTTTTGCCGCGTCGATGATTTTGGCGAGAACTGCAGGGCTCACCGGCGGCTGTAGAGTAATTCGACTCCCCACGAACGCTTGGATGGTTTGCAAGTGCTGAGGCGTTATTTCAATTGCATCAGCGAACGTAACAAAACATTGCTTTGTGATCCATGGATGATCGCCAACGGCAAGGATACACTCATTTCCAGCTCGAAACTGGTCGGTCGTCAGATTGACAATAATGAATGTTCCCTGATGCATTGTAGGGTCGGAAATCACGATAAACAAATGGTCGCGGTCAAAATTAGGGGGAACGGACATTAGGAAGGTATCGCCAAGATTCATGCAAACACCTCTCAGCGAATACCCAGTAAACTTCTTGTTTGGTTGTACGTGCGGTTGGATTCCTCAATGATCCGGATTTCTTCTTCCGTTCTCCCTGCATTTTTGAGAATTACATCAGGATCAATTGGGATCGAGCTTCCTTGCGGGTCTTTCCATTCAGGGCATGTGTCATGGAGCCAATCGGCCACATCCCAAGGAGCAAACTTGTGAATCTGGTTGCGTGCTTCTTCTAACCGCTCCATTTCGCGCTCAGACAAAATCTCCACTTCAACGGGCTTAAGCAATCGAATGGAATGATTGACGCGCTCAGTGAAAGAAGCGTCCCACTCTCTCTGGTATTCAGGCGGTCCATCCTTTTTGAACAAATTGTAGACTATGCTCAGGACTGGACCTTTCGGCATCGACACGAAGGAATCCCCGGTGATTGTCTTGCCCCAACGAATGAGAGCTTCTTTGTCCGCCAGGTAGAGCATCTTCAAGCCGAGAAACATGTCTAGCTGGCCGCCCTCCCGATCCATGAGGAAAGCAACGGCAGCAATTGTCTTTCGGATGTCAAATTTGAGCTGCATACTAGTTTCGCTTTTTATTCCCTCTTGAATCTCGTCCGTGTTTATGTTAACAGATGCCGCCCATTGGAAAAAGTAGCAATTTGGTACATGGCCTTACGCCGCGTTTTCTGTCTTTGGTGCCTCCAGTAACCCGCCAACTCTGCCAAGCAAAACAGCCCACTACCGTAATTTGCCTAGCCCGGACAGCTTCCCTCTATTGTTGCCCTCGCCGCTCTTGCGTCACTCTGAGGTGTGTCGCACGTCACAGATCGCTGTAACCGACCAGTGCTGTACTGACCTGGGAGATAGCTGCCGTGTGCCTTGCAATACCAGGGAAAATCCTAGAAATTCAAAAGCTGGGTGAGATGCGTGCGGCCCGCGTGCAGTTCGGCGGGATCGTGCGCCAGGTTTCCCTGGACTTTGTTCCCGAGGCTGGCTTGGGCGACTATGTGATGGTCCATGTGGGCTTCGCCATAAGCCGCGTGGACGCTGCCGAAGCCGAGCGCACCTATAAGCTTCTGGAAGAGATGGGAGCGCTGGAAGCGGAATTGCCGCCAGCGGAAGCGTAGTTCTTGCCCGCACACACTCCAAGCTTGCCGGGCTTTCCGTCGGACTAATCGTTCGTATTGTCCCGCAAGCAGATGTCTTCGATGGCGAACCATCCCGATTTCTGGCCTTCATCCCGGGTTCCGGCTCCGATTCGGGTTCCGGGTCACATTAACGTGTGATCTCCATCACCGATAGGCGGTTTGCCTCTGGTAGAGTCATGCCTGTGGGGTTCGCGCTGGGATTCAGTTTATGAAATATCTTGACGAGTACCGCGACCATCGCATTGCACGGGCTCTGGCGGCGGAGATCGTCCAGTCGCACCACCCGGCCCTGGGTGCTGATGGAGATCTGTGGCGGCCAAACCCACACCATCATGCGCTACGGCATTGATGAATTGCTGCCGCGCGGTATCGAAATCGTGCATGGCCCGGGATGCCCAGTGTGCGTCACGCCGCTTGAAACCGTGGACAAAGCCATCGCGTTAGCGCTGCGGTCGGACGTCATCCTGGTTTCCTACGGAGACATGCTGCGGGTGCCTGGGTCGCATTCCGATCTGTTTCGGGCCAAAGCCCAGGGCGCGGACGTTCGCATCGCGTACTCCCCGACTGAGGCGGTGAAGATCGCACGCTCGAATCCCGATCGTAAAGTCGTGTTTCTGGCGATTGGTTTCGAGACCACCGCTCCCGCGAATGCGATGGCCGCATGGCAAGCCAAGCGCGAAGGTCTCACCAATTTTTCCATGCTGGTTTCGCACGTGCTGGTGCCGCCGGCGATCCGCGCCTTGATGGTTTCCGGCGACAACCGGGTGCAGGGTTTCATTGCGCCGGGGCATGTTTGCACGGTGATGGGGTGCAAGGAGTATGAGTCCCTGGTTCGCGATTTTCGCGTGCCGATTGTGGTCGGAGGATTCGAACCGGTAGATATTCTGGAAGCAGTCCTCATGCTGGTTCGTCAACTTGAGGCGGGTGAGGCGCGGCTGGAAAACCAGTATGTGCGATCGGTGAGCTACCAAGGGAACCTGCCGGCACAGCAGATCGTGGCCGAGGTGTTTGAAATCGCAGATCAGAAGTGGCGTGGCATTGGGTCGATCCCGCAGAGTGGTTTGCGTTTGCGCGAAGAGTACGCCGCTTATGATGCGGATCGAGTCTTTGATTTGGGTGAAATTACCGTAGACGAGCCGGCGGAGTGCATCAGCGCCCTGGTTTTGCAGGGATTGAAGAAGCCGACGGATTGTCCCGTGTTTGGCATGCGATGCACGCCGGAAAATCCATTGGGAGCGCCCATGGTCTCGACCGAAGGGGCATGCGCCGCCTACTATCACTATCGGCGCCATGCAGTCGCGAAATAGGTGAGAGCGTGTCAACGAAAACCGACGCCGAAATAAAATTCGAGCTCAGTTGCCCGACGCCGCTCCCGGCCAAAGACACAATCCTGCTGGGGCACGGCAGCGGCGGCAAGTTGAGCGCCGAGTTGATTCGCGACATCTTCCTGCCTGCGTTTCGAAAATCCGGTGCTGGCGCGGCTGGATGACCAGGCAATCGTCAATGTGAACGGCCAGCGTCTCGCCATCACCACCGATTCCTTCGTAGTGAAGCCGCTGTTCTTTCCCGGCGGCGACATCGGCTCGCTCGCGGTTCACGGCACGGTGAACGATTTGGCGATGGGCGGCGCAACGCCGCTGTTTTTGAGCGCCGCCTTCATCATCGAAGAGGGCTTCTCGATGGACGAACTCCGGCGCGTGGTGAATTCGCTGCGCCAGGCGGCGGCGGAAGCGGGCGTGCAGGTGGTGACTGGCGATACCAAGGTCGTCGAGAAAGGTAAGGGCGACGGGCTGTTCATCAACACGACGGGAATTGGACTGGTGCCAGAAGGGATCGACCTTTCCGCCGACCGCGCGCGTCCGGGGGACAAAGTGCTGCTGAGCGGTTCGATCGGCGATCACGGCATCGCGATTCTGGCGCAACGCGAGGGGCTGGAATTCGAGACTCTGATCCAGAGCGACAGTGCGGCCTTGCACACGCTGGTGGCGGAGATGCTTGGCGTAACATCTCGAACTGCACATTCGCTGCATGCGCGACCCGACGCGCGGCGGCGTCTCCAGCACGCTGAACGAAATCGCGGAGCGATCGCGGGTTGGGATCGAACTGGAGGAAAGTTCTCTTCCGATCCACGAAGAGGTTCGAGGTGCGTGCGAGTTGCTGGGGCTTGATCCTTTCTATGTCGCCAACGAAGGCAAGCTGATCGCAATCGTGGCGCCCGAGGCCGCCGACGCGGTGCTGCAGGCGATGAGAGGTCATCCCCTGGGAGCGGAAGCGCAGATCATTGGCACGGTGAAGAAAGAGAACCCGGGGCTGGTGACGATGCGAACGCCGTTCGGCACGACCCGCATCGTGGACATGCTGGCAGGCGATCAATTGCCGCGCATCTGCTAGGGCGGCCGTCCAGTCTCTGGAGCGACGAAGTTCGCGGCAGCGCGGCGTACCGGACGAGAGATTATGCACGAGATGGGAATCGCGAATTCGGTGCTGGAAGCGGTCAGAACCGAGATGGGCCTCCATCCGGGAACCTATCCGTGCAAAGTCGGTGTCCGGATTGGCGAAATGGCAGCCATCGATCAGGACGCGCTGCGCTTCTGTTTTGAAGCGATCATTCACGAGACCGATCTGGAGTCGCTTGAACTGGGGATCGAGGTCTGTCCCCGCCGCCATCGTTGCCAGGTCTGCGGACGTGAGTTCATCGTGCGCGATTACGATTCCCGCTGTCCGCAATGCGCGAGCCTGGAAACCACATGCATCAGTGGAGATGAGTTGGAGTTGGCCTATCTGGAGGTGGAAGAATATGGACCGAGTACCGTTGGAGCGAAAAGTTCTCAGTGAGAACGACCGCATCGCGGCTGAGTTGCGTGCCCGATTTCAGGAGCACGGCATTTTGTGCCTGAACCTCATCAGTTCTCCCGGTTCCGGCAAAACCAGTCTGCTGGAGCGCACTCTGGAAACGCTGCCGCGGCATGATCGCGTGGCCGTATTGACGGGCGATATTCAGACGGAAAACGATGCCAACCGGCTGAAGCGATTTCACTTCCCGGTAAAGCAAATCACGACCGGCGGCACTTGCCACCTGGATGCTCGCATGATCGAGCGTCATTTGGCGGACTGGAAACTCGAAGACCTGGATCTTCTGCTGATCGAAAACGTGGGCAACCTGGTTTGTCCATCCAGTTATGACCTGGGCGAAGCGGCCAAGATCGTAGTGTTGAGCGTCACCGAAGGCGAAGACAAGCCGCTGAAATATCCTTCCATATTCTTCAAGTCCGACTTGCTCGTGCTGAGCAAAATCGATCTGCTTCCCTACGTCCCGTTTGACATCGAGGCGGCGGCGGAAAATGCCCGCAAGGTGCATCCGGGGATGGAGATTGTGAAGGTGTCTTGCCTGACCGGCAACGGTTTGCACGAATGGATGATGTGGCTGGGAGAGAGACGCAAAGCCTGCAAACCGCTGGTGCAGCAGACTACGCAGGAGACTATGAGCTGACCATGTATGGAGGTCCGGCGCCAGATCGAAGTTTCCGGCATCGTGCAGGGAGTTGGATTCCGGCCCTACATCTATCGTCTCGCTACCGGCCGGCACCTTAGCGGCACGATTCGCAATACATCCGCCGGAGTCACCATCGAAATCCAAGGGCCGGCAGAAACCGTGCAGGATTTCGTTGAGCACTTGCCCGCCGAAGCGCCGCCCCTGGCGCGGATCACCGGCTTCACCGTACATGAACTCCCGTGCCTTGTCGATGCAGATCGGCACGGACGATCAGGACTTCCGCATCGTCCATAGCCGCGAAGGAGAAGAAGTTCGCACGCTCATTTCGCCGGACGTCGCGATATGTCCGGATTGCCTGCGCGAAATGTTCGACCCGAACGACCGGCGTTATCGTTATCCATTTATTAACTGCACCAACTGCGGGCCGCGCTTCACCATCATTCGCGATATTCCTTACGACCGGCCGAGCACGTCGATGGCGATGTTTCCCATGTGCCCGGCATGCCTTGCGGAATACGAGAATCCGCTCGACCGCCGCTTTCACGCCCAGCCCAATGCCTGCTGGAAGTGTGGACCTCGAGTGGAACTCTGGGATAAGTCTGGACGGCGGATCGAATGCCGCGATCCCATCGCCGAAGCGGTCTCAGGGCTGCATGCCGGATTGGTCGTGGCCGTGAAAGGACTGGGCGGATTTCATCTGGCCGTCGATGCGACAAACCCCGCGGCGGTGGCTCTGCTGCGGCAGAGGAAGCGCCGGGTGGAGAAGCCGTTCGCCGTGATGGTTCCGGATTTGCAGGCGGCCGAGGAAATCTGCGAATTGGATGATGCGGCGCGGACGGTTCTGCAGTCGATCCAGCGGCCTATTGTTCTGCGTCCGAAGAACGAGACGCCCAGCTCTCCTAATTCCCGACGAGGTTGCGCCCTTCAACCGCTACCTGGGAATTTTTCTGCCCTACACGCCGCTTCATTACCTCCTGCTCGCCGAGGGAGGTTTCAAGGCTTTGGTGATGACCAGCGGCAACCAGAGCGAGGAACCGATCGCCATCGATAACCGGGAAGCCATCCATCGATTGAGCAGTCTTGCCGACTATTTCCTCGTGCATAACCGCGACATCCTGCTGCGCTGCGACGATTCCGTGGTGCGAGTTGCAGGCGGCATCACCCGGCAGTTGCGGCGTTCCCGCGGCTTTGTTCCGGTGCCGGTTTTCCTGAAGGACGATCAGCCTTCGGTGCTGGCTGTCGGAGGCGAACTCAAGAACACCATCTGCCTCACCAAAGGAAAGCACGCTTTCCTGAGCCAGCACGTTGGAGATTTGGAAAATGTCGAAAGTTACAGTTTTTTCCACGAGGCTATCGAGCATCTGGAGCGGATTCTCGAAATCCGCCCGGAGATCATCGCCTACGATCTCCACCCCGACTACTTCTCCACCAAATGGGCGCTGCAACAGAGTGGAATGAAGTTGGTTGGCGTGCAGCACCACCACGCCCACATTGCCAGTTGTATGGCGGAGAATCATCTCGAAGGCCGCGTGATCGGATTCGCCCTGGATGGGACTGGCTACGGCACCGACGGAAATATCTGGGGCGGAGAAGTGCTCATCGCCGGCTATGAAGACTTCGAGCGTGCCGCTCATTTCGAGTATGTGCCTTTGCCCGGCGGAGCCGCCGCGATCCGTGAGCCATGGCGGATGGCGGTAAGTTACCTGGCACATCATTTCCGTCGCGATTTTCTGAAGCAGTTCTGAACTGGATATTCCGTTCGTGCGCCAACTCAATCGGCCAAAGGTCGACCTGCTCCTGCGCATGATGGAACAGGGCGTGAATTCGCCGCTCACTTCCAGCTGCGGGCGTCTGTTCGATGCCGTGGCCGCGTTAGTTGGAATCCGTCAAGAAGTCAATTACGAGGCCCAGGCTGCGATCGAACTGGAGATGGCGATGGCATCGTCAGAGATTGCGATCGTCAGACGAAGAACACGGCCTATCCCATGAAGCTCGTGCCGGAAGACGACCACTGGATCATCAGCACTCGGCCGCTGTTTGAGGCGCTGCTGGACGATCTTGGCCGCAACCTTCCCGTGGCAGCGATCAGCCGGCGTTTTCACAATGGGCTGGTTGAGGGATTCGTCGAACTGGCAACGCTGCTGCGAGAGAAAACCGCTCTTAACCGTGTGTGCCTGAGTGGCGGAACCTTTCACAATATCTACCTGTCGCAGCGGCTCGAAGCGCGGCTGTCCGAAGCTGGATTTGAGGTGTTCACGCAGAAAGAAGTGCCATCCGGCGATGGCGGTTTGAGCCTGGGACAGGCACTGGTAGCGGCAGCAAGACTTCACGCGTAGGGATGCGCGAATGCGTGGTTAACGCAACCGGTTGCGGAGCGGTGCTGCTGCCGCTTCGCTAAGATCTCGTAGCCCGGCTTTCGCCGTGTGCCCGATTCCCCACTGAGTCCACAAACACATGATCGGCTGTCATGAGCGCCGTCAGGGATTGCACGTCGTGATTATTGATGGCTCTTACGAATTGCTGGAACGTCTCGGCTGAATTCGTGGTCATCACGCGATCAGATGTGCGCAGGTTAGATAGTTCGTGGCAGCCGGACCTGTAAGTTGAGGCGCATAGCGGGCGTGAGCGAAGCGGGAGCCCGCTGCCGAAATCCTGAGCGCAGTCGAAGGACCCTTCGGAATTATGTGGCAGCCGGACCTGTAAGCCGAATTCTGTCTGCCGTTTCCGGCAGGACGGTCATTCCTCTGGGCCACGCATTACTGCGGGGCTCAAGCGACCTACCCGGAGGTTGTGGCGCACCGAGCCGGCACGCTCCCCGGCGAAGCCCGAAGGCTTGCCAGGAAATCCCTCCCTATTTGGTCTTGCTCCGTGTGGGGTTTGCCCTGCCCGCCGCATTACTGCGGCGGCGGTGCGCTCTTACCGCACCTTTTCACCCTTACCTGAGCCTTGCGGCCCGGGCGGTATGTTTTCTGTGGCACTTTCCGTCGAACGATCCCGCCCATAAAAGCGCGGGTGCCCTCCCGGACGTTATCCGGCACACTGCTCTGCGGAGTTCGGACTTTCCTCCCGTCTCGCGGCCACCCCAGCACGCCTAAAGCAGGCGCGCCGGGGACCCCGTGCGACGAGCGACCGTCCGGTCCGGCTGCCAACAGATTCATTATAGTGCAGGCAGAGAGTGCGGGCCGGAGATTCATTTCTCTTACTCCTGCTCTTTTATTCTGGCTCCTTGGGCGCGAGCAGGAACGGGTAAATCAGCACCGCGACGCCGATCAACAATGGAATCAGTCCGGCGAGATAAACCGGCTCATCGTGCACCAGCCCACGCAGAAGCGCCATGACACCGATGCCGACGGCTGCCGTCACCAAACCGCCGATCTTCATGCCTTCGAGACGGCGCTTTGCAAAGTTCTTCTCCTGCTCGCGCAACAGTTCCAGCGCACTCTTGGCTCCCTCCCCTGAGCTCTCCGCGATTTTTTTCAGGGTTTCATTCCTGTAGTACGCCACTCTTTCTTTGCGCCGGGCGTCCGACCACGTCGCCACACCCAGGAACGAGAACAGCGCTATGCTCCCGACGATTGGGATGAGAAGAGCAGCAACGGCTACCATGCCTTCTCCGATATTGGTGTCCATCAAATCCTCCTCCGTCCAGTTTTTCCGCTTACGTCGGGTAGGACCGGCCTGCCGCAGTTCCGGTTGCATTTTCTTGTTCAGCCACTTTTTGAAATAATGCAACCGTGCGTGATGGCGTCGTGTCATACCATTGAGGCAGAGTCCAGCGTGAGCGCAAAAGACGATCAGACCGATGTCGAAAGAGTCCTGGGTGGCGACATTTCCGCCTTTGAAGGGATTGTCCGGCGCTGGCAGGGACCACTGATCAACCTCGCCTACCGCTTCTGCCGCGATCGCGGCCGAGCCGAGGAGATGGCTCAGGAGGCCTTTCTTCGCGCCTACCGCGCACTCGCCCAGTGGCGAAAGGACGCAGTCTTTTCCACCTGGCTGTTCGCGCTGGCGACGAACCTCTATCGTTCGGAACTGCGTCGCATCCCGGCGCGCATGTTGTCGCTCGAAGACATTCCCGAGCCTCCAGACGCGCGCGATTCCGACGGAGGCCTCGAAGATCAAGACCGCGATGTAGCGGTGCGGCGCGCGGTCCTTACCCTGCCGGCGAAATATCGCGAGAGCCTTGATTCTCTTTTACTTTCACGATATGGACATTACTAGCGCGGCGCGGAGTCTCGGACTGCCCGAGGGCACGGTCAAGGCGAGATTGTTTCGCGGGCGGGAAATTTTGCGCAGTAAACTTCCGCAACTGTTGGCTGTGCCGCGCCTGAAGGAGGCTTAATGAGACGCTTGACTGGACATGACGAAGGCGAGATTAATCGCATTCTTTCCCGAGAGGATGAAATCCTCCCGTCGTCGGGCTTTGCCGTCTCCGTCATGGATGCGGTTCGACGCGAGGCTGCGGCACCGCCGCCGATCCCGTTTCCCTGGAAGCGTGCTCTGCCTGGCCTGGTGGTTGGGGGATTCGTGCTGGCAATGGTTTTCGTTACGGTGGTTGCGGCCACCGTGCAGTTAATCAGATCGGCAGCGAGCGAGCATTTTTCCATATCCTTACCACGCTGGCTCACGCCCATCTTGGGATTGGGATTGCAGTGGAATCTGGCGAGTGCGGCGAGCTGGACCGTGCTGGCGCTGCTGGTGACGTTTGTGTCCGTGAAACTCTCCATGCGCCTTGCTTCCCGCGGGGCATGAGGTTGCCTGTCTGTCGATCCACGCTGGCTGGTGGAGCGCCGGCCGTCCCAGCCCGTGGGACCCTTCGACTTCGCCCACGGCGGGGGCGTCGATCGGCGTCTTCACGCAAGACTCGATTTCCGATGTGCGGAATGCCGGTCGATCTTTGCCTTCGCTGCCTCGGCCGCGGCAGGACTGATCTTCGGGATTTATCCCGCGTGGAAAGCGGCCAACCTCGATCCCATCGAGTCGCTGCGCTACGAGTAACATGCTACTAATGCCGCCCCCGCCATTAACAGCAAGAGCAGTGCTCGAGGCCGTGGCCGTGATTGGAACCGCCGGCAGTCTGTTTTTCTATTTCCTGTCCGCGCTCTCGCTGGCCAGTTTCCTCAGAGATAAGCGCAAGAAAGATAAGCGCAAGGAAGACAGGCGCAAGAAACTCCAGCCGGTTCCGCCGCCAGAAAGCCAGTTCCCACCAGTTTCCATCCTCAAGCCCTTGAAAGGCGTCGATCCCGAAATCTGGGAGAGCTTTTGCACGTCATTGCGAACAGGACTATCCCCAATTTCAATTGGTCTTCGGGGTCAACGATCCCGGCGATCCCGCCATCGAGGTTGTGCGCAAGCTCCAGGCCAAATATCCCAACCTTGCGATCGACCTAGTCGTGTGCGATCGCGTTCTGGGAGCAAATATCAAAGTCAGCAATCTAGTGCAGATGTTGCCCGCGGCACGCCACGAACTCCTGCTCGTAAACGATAGCGATATCCGCGTCCCTTCGGATTATTTGCGGCAGGTGATCACGCCGCTCGCCGACGCTTCGGTGGGACTGGTGACCTGCCTTTACCGCGCTGTCGCCAGCCCGACCCTTGGCTCGCGCCTCGAAGCGCTGGGCATCAGCACAGACTTTGTGCCTGGCGTTCTGTGCGCCTGGTTCATCGAGAAAGGATTGCACTTCGGATTGGGCTCAACGCTGGCCTTTCGCCGCAGTGACCTCGAAGCCATCGGCGGTTTCGAAGCGTTGCTCGACTATCTGGCCGACGACTATGAACTCGGCCGGCGCATCGCCGCAACCGGAAAGCGAGTCGAACTCAGTGCCGCGACCGTCGACACATTTCTGCCCGCCTACACCCTGCGGCAGTTTTTTCGCCATCAACTGCGCTGGTCGCGAACCATTCGCGATGCCCGCCGCTGGGGATACGCCGGACTGCTTTTCACCTTCGGGCTGCCATGGGCATTGCTGACGCTGCTGTCGGCCCACGGGGCTGGGTGGGCATGGCTGCTGTTTGCGCTGACCGTTCGCCGTGCGGCTGGCCGTTGGATTCACTGCTGCGCGGGTCGTGCTCCACGATCGCCAGATTTTCCGCCGCGAATTGCTCCGCAATATTTTCTTGCTGCCGTTGCGAGACCTGATTGCGCCGCTCGTCTGGGCCGCAAGTTTTGGGGGCAACCGCATCCACTGGCGAGGAGATTCGTTTGTTCTGAAGGATGGGAAGCTGATCCGGACAATCGCTCCGAGCTGAGTTCATGGCGGCGATGATCCGGGGCCATGATCCGGGACTAACTGATCCGACCCTGGGTTTTACTGTGAGAGCAATTCGAATCGCCCGTCGGCGCGAAGACGATATCTGCGGCCCCGCCAAACCACCGTGTTGCCGAAGAATCCGGAGATCCAGAAAATGAAGCCCAGCAGATCCTCTATCGGCACGAGCAGCCAATTGATCCTGGCCCGCAACACGCGCGCGGAGACAACATAAGCGGCTAGCGCGCGGACCGCGACCGTCAGCAGCGAAACCGGCCAAAGGCGGGGAGCGACCGCGCATGCGATTAATGCCAGGGGAACGGGCATGGTGAAAAGCTGTCCCACGTAGCCCGAGGGCCGGGATCGGCGGGTGCTGCGCGCCCAACGCAGGCGGTGCGCGATGTTCTCGGCCAAAGTTGAGTCCCCGATGTGATGCTCGATCACATAAGACGACAGGATGACCCCGTGGCCGGCTTCCGCCGCAAACTTGCCGAGCACAAAATCTTCCGCCAGATAGTCTTTCAGGCGCTCGAAGCCGCCGATGGATTGCAATACCGAGCGCCGCGCGACGATGGTGGGCCCGACGGCAAACTTCATGCCTTCGAGCATCCGCGCCACCAGAATCCCGGCGATGAAGTCCGTGTTCATGCCGGTGGCCTCGAGGCGTGACCACAGACTTGGACCGGGCACGGCTCGATACGGGCACGTCGACACCCCCAGGTTTTTGCCCACAAATTCCGCCGAGACGGTACGCAACAGGCTCGGAGTTACGCGTGTGTCGCTGTCGCTCATGACCACCAGGTCGTTCGCGGCTGCCTGCAACATGCGACCGAGGCTGAACGCTTTGGCATTAGGATAGGGCGGCTCGCCGGTCACCAGCAGTTGTGCGGGGATGTGGGCATACTCGCGACGCAGCTTCTCCACCACGCCGACTGCGGGGTCGCCGGGCTCGCGCACGGCAAATAACAATTCAAACGCAGGGTAATCCTGCTCGAAGAATGTTCGCAGGTTGGATTCGAGGTCGAGGTCCGCGCCGGCCAATGGCTTCAGGATGCTGATGGGCTCGGAACTTGTGGCTGCCGGGCGTGGGACGGCGAGATACCGATACGCAGCAACCACCGCGAGCAGAGAATAGACCACGGTCCCTGCAAGCAGGGCCAGCAGAATGAGCCGTGATCAGGCTAGTCATGAGGCGGCCGGTTGCTGTAGATGGATTTTCCCCCGCTGCGCGCCAATAAGAAGGACGTCAATCCACGCAGTTCTTTCGGATACTCCTGGTCCGTCCACAGGAACACCTCCGCCGGACCTCTCCACAACGCCGCCAGCGATTCTGGTGTCTCGAAGATATGCGGCGCATCCGGGAATTTCGCGCCGTACCACAGGTTCCCGCTCGGCTCGTGCAGAACGTGCACCTGGACTCCGGTGTAAAAATTCAGAGTGGAGGCCTGATGGTACTGCCCATCGATCACGATCACATCGCCCGGCCGAAACTGCTTTTGAATCGCCACCGCGAGTTTGTAAGAAGAAAGAATCGGCGAGAAAGTGCTGAAGGAGGAATGCACACATGCGAGCAACACGACCATCATGACGGCGAGCGCAACGTTGCCCGCAAAAGGGCGGCCGCGCCGTCGCAGAATCCAGTTAAATCCGGTGCCGAGAAACAGTCCGAGGGATGCCCCCAGGAGCGGCCCGCGAAACGCGCCCAGCGCCCGCGGCGTCAGATCAAGCACGTGCCCCAGCGAGAAATCATAATCCTGAGGATTCTTCTTGAGCAGGTCCGCCAGATCGGCTCCGGGAGCGGGCAGATGGGAAACGGACAAAAGGTAGATCCCGGCCACGAACCCCAGTACCCCGAAAGCAAACAGAACGGTCGAGGAAATTCTTCCCGCCCGGCGATCCGATTCGCTCGCCGCCGGTCCGGACTCGCGAGCCAGCCAACCGCCCACCAAGAGCGCCATGCCCGGTAGCGCGGAAATCGTGTAGTACTCCTGTCGCGTCGAGAAACTGAAGAAGCCCAGGATCACGAGCGCCCAAAGGAAGAAGAGCAGACTGGCGCGCTGAGGCCGGTCCAGATTAGCGCGCTTAGACTTAGTCCCTGACTTGCTCTGAAGTTTCCGCCACCGCAGCGGAACGTCGCGCAGGGCCTGCGGCAGGAACACGCTCCAGGGCAGGAGCCACGCCAGCAGGAGGCCCCAGAAGATCAGGAGCGGTACCGTGTCATACCCCGGTGGCACGCGCTTGTTCAGGAAGCGCATCACGTGTTCATTGATGAAGTAGAACCACAGAAATCCGCGCACCTGGCCCTGCGCCGGATTTCGCAACGCCGCCAGAATGTGCCACGGCGCGGCGAGCGCGAAAAACACCAGCGTGCTCGAAACCAGACGCACCTTCAGCAAGTGCCTCAAATTCCCCGTGAGCAGCAGATAAAGCCCAATCGCTCCGGCAGGAAACACTAGGCCGATCAGGCCTTTCGTGAGCACATTCAAGGCGCACGTCGCGGCAAATCCCCAACAGGATAGACGCGAGGGCCGTTCTTCTTCGAGCGACCGCAAAAAGAAGTAGTACCCGATCGTAAGCCACAGCCCGACGAGTACATCGGGAATCAGAAAGCGCGTGAAAATATACAGGCCGAGCGATGTGGCCAGCACCACCCCGGCATACAGGCCGCCCGCTTCACCGAAGGCATACCGGCCTAACTTATAGGTCGCGAAAAGCAGTCCCAGCACGCCGAGCATCAGGGGCAAACGCGTGCTCCAGTTGCCGACGCCAAAGATGCGGTAGCTGGCCGCCAAGCTCCAATATGGCAGCGGAGCTTTTTCCAGGTAGCGGATGCCGTCGGTGTACATCGTCACCCAGTCGTGCCGCTGCAGCATTTCGCGCGCCGCCTCGGCATGCACCGTGTCGGCATCGTCGAGCAAGGCGGGCCAGGAGAGCCCAACCATGTAGATGACCGCCCACAGCCCGATCAGCACCAGCACGGAAATCCGCCAGTCAGAAAGCAAGCGGCTCGGACGAGGCGTTGTTTGGGGCATTGTCGGATGGAGCTTGGTCTCAATTGCCGGCGGTTCGAGATTGCGGGCAGCGCCAGAATTCATCGCGGGAATTTCATTATACGGGAGTGTGGGGACGGGGCGGAGCCTGCCCTGAGCCGAGCCGAAGGGCCCCGTCCGGGCGGGGCGGAACCCGCCACCACACAACTTCAGTCCGCGGCGACCCCGCGGGAAACACGGGCGCCCGCCACTTCCCGGTAAATCTCAAGGATTCTCGACACCGAAGTGGTCCAGGAAAATCGCTGCGCCTGCTCATAGCCGCGTTCTTTCATTCGCGCGCGGAGTGCCGGGTCCAGCAGCGCTCGCTGCAAAGCTCGCCGGATTTCAAACACGTTTTCCGGATTCACCAGCAAGGCCGCGTTCCCCGCCACTTCCGGCAGGCTCGAAGTGTTCGAAGTGACCACTGGAGTTCCGTGCGCCATCGCTTCCAGTGGTGGCAATCCAAATCCTTCGTAGAGCGATGGAAACACAAAAATCTTGGCGACATCATAAAAAATGCGCAGCACTTCGATGGGCACAAAGCCGAGAAAGCGGACGTCGTTCTGCACGCCGCTGCGCACCACCGTGCGCCGCAGCCGCGGATGGCTTGAAAGATCGTCTCCGATGATGATGAGCTTCAGATCCGGGAACTGCTGCTCCTTCTGCAGTTCGCTCTTCAGCGCCGAAAACGCTTCGATGATGCGCACCACATTCTTGTGGGGCCGAATCGCGCCCGCATACAGAATGAACGGATAGTTCACCAGATAGCGCTGGGCAATCAGTTCACGATCCGCTTCGGAGGCATGGCCGTGCAGAAAACGCTCGTCAATCGCGTTGTATACCACCTCGATGCGCGCATCCGGAATGGCCAGCAGCTTTTCGATTTCGTTCTTGGTGAATTGCGATACCGCGATCACGCGCGCCGCCTTGCGCAACACCCGCCGCGTCAGATAAAAGTGCAGGCTGCGCCGCAAACTGGAAGCGTTGCGCGATCCATACATGTGCTCCAACAGGTCGTGCACGGTCAGAACATAAGGACAACCCAGCCCGCGCGGAATCCAGAACATGTGCGGAACGTGAACCACGTCGCACTCCAGGCGCCGCACGATCGCTCGGAAAGCGAGATTCCCCTTCAGCGTGTCATCGCCGCCGTCCAGCGCGACCGCGTGGAAGTTCGGCGGCAGTGGGCCGCATTCCGCCACCTTCGCCGGCGATCCGATGAGGAAATACTTGTTGTCGCGGTCCAGTTGCGCCAGCGTGCGGACCACGTTCCGGATGTACGTGCCAACCCCGAATTCCGTCATGCGACGGATGTCGATGGCTACTTTCACGAATGGAATTTAACCACAGAGGACACAGGGAACACAGGGAATTCGCTCAATTTTGTCATCCTGAGCGCAGCGGCACGATCCGCGAAGCGGGTCGTGCTGCGGAGTCGAAGGACCCCTACTCGCGGCACACGTTCTCGTGAGAGTCGGGATCCCTCGCTCCGACCTGGATGACAATTCAGATAAGGTCTAGGCCCTGACTTCGGCCTGCGCCCGCGCTCGCCGCTCGGCATACAGCGGAAACTCCTCCGCCAGCGCCAGCACTTCCTTGCGGATTCTCCCCAGTACCGCGGCGTCCGTCCGATGATCGAGCGCCTCCGCAATCCAGTGCGAGATCTGCCGCATCTCCCCTTCTTTCATGCCGCGCGTGGTCACGGCCGGAGAGCCAATGCGAATGCCGCTCGGCTTCATCGGCGGATTCGTATCAAACGGAATCGCGTTCTTGTTGACCGTAATGCCGGCCACGCCGAGCGCCTTCTCCGCCTCACTTCCCAGCATGCCTTTCGCAAACACGTCGACCAGCATGAGATGCGTGTCCGTTCCACCGGAGACGATGCGATAGCCATCGGCCGCCAGCGTCTCGGCCATCACCTTCGCATTGGCCACGACCTGCCGGGCGTAGTCGCGGAAACTCGGTTGCGACGCTTCGAGGAAGCACACCGCCTTGGCGGCAATGATGTGCACCAGGGGTCCTCCCTGTGTTCCGGGGAAGACCGTCTTATCGATCGGCGCCGCAAATTCCTGCTTGCTCAGGATCATGCCCGCGCGTGGCCCGCGCAGCGTCTTATGCGTGGTCGAAGTCACGATTTGCGCGTGCGGTACCGGCGATGGATGCGCTCCACCCGCCACCAAGCCCGCGAAGTGCGCCATATCCACCAGATAGATCGCGCCAACTTTGTCCGCAATCTGACGCATGCGGGCGAAATCGATGATCCGCGGATAAGCGCTGCCGCCGCCGATAATCAGCTTTGGGCGCTGCTCGGTGGCGATCCTCTCCAAGTCGTCGTAATCGATCGTCTCCGTTTCCTTGGTCACGCCGTACGGAATTATCTTGTATGTCTTGCCCGAGAAATTCAGCGGATGTCCATGCGTGAGGTGCCCGCCATGAGCCAGATTCAAACCAAGAATCGTGTCGCCGGGCTGCAGCACCGCCGCGTAAGCGGCCTGATTGGCCTGCGATCCCGAGTGCGGCTGCACGTTGGCATGTTCCGCGCCAAAAAGTTTCTTGACCCGCTCGCGCGCCAGTTCTTCCACCACGTCGGTAAACTCGCATCCGCCGTAATAGCGCTTGCCGGGATAGCCTTCCGCATATTTGTTGGTGAACACGGAACCGGCGGCCTCGAGCACAGCCTCGCTCACGAAGTTTTCCGAAGCGATCAGCTCCAGCCCTTCGTGCTGCCGGCGGACCTCGTTGTCGATAGCGTTCGAAATCTGCGGATCAACTTCATAGAGCGGGCGGGACATGACGGAATTTTTCATAGGCGACTCCAGGTTATTTTACCCCGAGCGTGGGATTGTAGAGATCGAAGAACGAGGGCCCAATCGACGACACCCGGCCTCCGCATTGTTTTTTATTGCTAAGCTCTGCGCCGATAGTAAATGTTGAATTCAAATCCCGGATTCGGCGGGAAAGATCTCCGCGATCTTGCGCAGGCGTTCGGCCATCGGAGCCGGGGCCAGCAGCGGATAGTCGCGCTCGCGCAAATCGTAGTAATCGACGTCGAGGTAGAGCGAGAGCAGGTAGATGGAAATCGCATCCGCGAAGCTGGCTGTAAGATAATCGTTCTTAAATCTCTCCGCGTCGGGACCGTGGGCGGTGGCGAGTTTGCGCGCCTCCCATGCGTCCAGTGAAGTTTCGCCGCGTACCCCGGACTCCACTTGCTGCCAGGCCAAGTCGGCGAAATTCTGGGATACGCCGGCGCGTTCGACCAGCGCGTGCCCGACGTTGATGTAGAACTCGAATGCCACCGAAAATTTGTCCTCCATCAAGCGGGTGGAGATGAAGACGCACTGCGAGTCGCCGAGATCCAGGTTGCGATGGCAAACCGCGTTGTCGCTGAGCGCAACGTCGTAGCGGTCGGCAATCACGGTCTCATCGCCCTGGGTTACGGTGAGCGGCACGAAGTAGTACGCTTTGCGGCTGAGCGCGGCGGCCACCGGCGCCGTGGGCGGTGGCGTACTGTCGAGGATCGATGCTCGGCCGGCGTTGTTACGGAAATGCAATGTGTCGGCCCGGCTCCATAATCCAGCATTGATTGGAACGACCCGTTGATCTTCAGCGAAGTTCGCTGCGAGCCGTGAGAAAGTTGTGGGGTCGGGTTCAAAACCGAGAATTCGCCGGAAATGTCCGCCGGTCCGTTTGATGAAAAGCCGGATCGTGTCCCCATCGAAGGACCCACCATCGACATAAATCTCGTCCTGGCGGAACGTGAACAAATCAGCTGCCAGATAAGCGTCCTCAGCCCGAATGACGTGCTGCAGTGTCTCGGGCGCCAGAGTTTGGCGGTAGGCGAGAACAGCATCAAGGACCCTGCGGGATGCGTCGTCAGCAAGACGTCTCGCGAGATCGGCGTAATGCTGCCAATTCGCCAGAAGATCTTCAGACCACCCGGCGTGGAACATATGGGGCGCGAACAGATCTCCATGAAGGATCTGCAGCACTGGGAAAGGCGACACGTTCCGGAAACCCCGCGCTTTCAGCGACTGCGACGCATTGAGCGTGAGATGTGAGGCAATAATAACGGGAGTATTGCGGTCGAGACTATCAAGCACCGCACGGGAGTAGACGGGGTGGGAACCGATCATCGTCCCTTGCCGCTCTGGGGCGTCATCGACGATGACAGCAATGTCGATATCCTGGCGGTCGCAGATGTTGACCAGGCGTTGCCCTTCTTCTGCCGCGCCCAGAATAGCGATCCGCGAAGGCAGGTTTGCCAACGCAGGATGATGACATGCCAGGAAGCGGCGCATAGCCGTAGGATAAGGGTCGCACAGAAGCCGGTCCAACCACGGAAGTTTATTGATATCCATGCCGTGATGCTTCCCCAAATATTGCTGTCGGATCGGCGACATACCCCTAGGATAACGGCCGTCACTTTAGAGGTGCCACGAGTAGCTTACACCGCTGCGTGGATGCGAAAAACTTAATCACCGCGCTTATCGCAACGCTAAAGCCGCTTCGGCTTTAGAGATCGCGCGAGCGCAGTCCACAGCTTCTATATCCCCGTAATTTTCATTGAGATAGAGGCAGAAGCTCCTGTCCCGGACAGCCCGCGCATTCGGCGTATCGAAGGTGTCGGCGAGATACCTCTGGACGAATGGCCATTGCGCGGCCAAATATCGGTAATTAGGATTGAGCCCGATACCCTCCGCACGCACAGCCTCCGCGAATCTTGCAGGAGAGCAGCTTAGACGCGCCGAGTCGACCATGATTGGATAGACGAAAGGCAAATCGCCTTCAGTGTACCCGTAGGGACGGCAAATATTACATGCCGCCTCAATCGTAGCAGTGACCGCGCGTACGAAGGCTAGGCGGCGAGCTATAGTGTCACCAGCAGCCAGGGATGCAATTCCGATGGCGCATGACAGCTCGTCCGTGTGCAGGTTGAGCGCCGGAAACAGGAACCCAGCGGGGTCGCGGTCGTCGAAACCCTCAGTCCAGCGTGGTTTACCGCGATCGGCATGAGCCAATGCCATCCGGTGAAGTTCCTCGTCGCGGCTGAACACCACCCCTCCCGAGGCCCCCGTGATATGGGCCTTGCGGTACATTGTGGAGAATGCAGCGATATCACCGAACGTCCCTACCGGTCGTCCATTGATGCGAGCGCCATGGGCCTGGCTGCAATCCTCCACTACGCGAATGCCATGGACGGCTGCGCAGGCAAAGATGGCCTCTATTTCGGCAGGCCTGCCTAATGAATGAACGACCACGACTCCTTTGACCTGTGGAGTAATTCGAGCTTGGAATTCCTCTACGCCCATATTAAAGCTATTCGGTGATAAGTCTGCCAGGCGCGGCACGAGGCCGTTTAGGATGATAGCGGACAGCGTCCCCGGATCTGTAATGGGCGAACAGATTACCTCGGCTCCTCGGGGTAGTCCGAGTGCTGCTAACGCTACATAGACAGCAACCGTGCCGGTGGCGACCGCATCGGCATAACCGCCCCCCTGCAATCTTGCGAAGGCCTCACAATAGCGCTGCTCAAATGGCCCCTGGTATCCCGGATCCTCTCCGCGCCCGCGATAGTATGCGAGGCATTCAGCGATCATCTTTTCTTCGTCCGGGCCGAGCGCCATGCGGGGGGGCAAGCTTCGGACCGGACGGGCTGGCCGCCCTTGATCGCAAGAATGTCAGGCTGAGAAAGCATTCTGTCCTTATTCTACGTTTTCTACGTTTCGAAAATGGGCCTGCCTGCTTAATGGCTTCCCAAGGACGCGGCTTCGATCTCTTTGGCCAGCCGACGCTAACCGCGGTATGCTCGCCTATCAGCATCGCCACTCCATCGTCAACGGCGAAACTGCGTCAATCAATAATAGCGATCAGATCATACCGGCGATTGTCAACCACACAAGCAAGAAAGGTGTCAACACGATGCGGCCAATGTCAGCTGGGCTATCAGTTTCCGGCCAATGTTGTGATTTGGGCATACATCGTCAGTTATGAAAGCCTTTACTAATCGAATTCCGGTACTTCAAACTACGGCTCGCATTCATTCCGGACGCCAGCTTTGCGAATAACTCAATCTGTATCTGGCGAATAGGCCTGTCTACGCGGCTTGCACTGGGGGCCGATCAGGTTCACTCGACGTTCTCTCATGTTCGTGAAACCGCATCCAAAGATCCTTATAGTATTGAAAGCATCGACTCCTTTCGTACCTCCGCGGAAATCGAACCAACTGGCAGCTAAGATCGGAACTGCTGCATTGGCATCCTTTGTCCCAGCGTTTTGTGGCAACGAGCGGAATTACGAATTCCCCGACCAACTCATATGTTGCGGAGTATAACTATTGACCTTGCCCCTTTTGTGAAGTTCGCTCTGGCCCAGCAAAAGGACCAGAGCATAAAGCAGAGCTGCTTTTCAATAGAACGGAAGATCGGGATATAGAAGGTGCACGAGGCTGCGTCTCCGTTGCAGATGTGTGCCGCTGGCACGGCGTCAGCGATGCCAGCATCTACATCTATGGACTGCGCCCTCGCGGCAAGAAGCGTTCGATTGTGGTCGATTGCAAACATCTATCCGGTGTCACTAGATGGTGCGCCAAATGGGGAATTCCTTACACCTCGACAAGTGCTTTCACCAGAGAGTAAAAGGCGGCCGTAATAGCCAGCCATTATCCGATTGGGATGCTTTTCGCGTCAAAGATCACGGCTTTGTCCGGCACGATCGCCGTCCAGGGTTAATTTCACAAAATGATCTGTAACACCGCCTGCAGGTGCATGATACTTCGCCTTGCAGAGATCAGATCACTTCTCTCGCAGTTCATCCGTCCATATCATGGCCACTTCCTAACGGTTGCCAATCGTCGATCTGCATGTCCCTGCAGCGGAGCCGCACAGAACGACGATCTTATCAGCCGTACTCGCGATGGCTGGGCAGGCAGGATTTACCTCCTCCCGAACGAATTACAAATTGTATGTTACAGATTATTACATATCCATGATTAAGGTCGAGCTTATCCGCGTTCCATAGGTTTAGGCTGCCCGTTGGCGATGACCTACATAGGCTCAATTAAGCTCAGGTCATCATTACCCCGGCTCGCTACACTGCGGTTCGAGACCGGGTGCATGAGCATTTCAATCGGGAGGCGAAGGGCAGTTGTTATCACACGTTCTCTAATCGCGGCGTCAAAGTCAAGCTCGCATCCGTTTCTTGTTTGACTGCGGGCCGTTTCTTCGTCCCGACCGAAATTCCAGCAGCGCCGCGCGGATCCGCGGTCAATGATGGCCGTAGGCCACCGGCGCAGCCGGCGCGCAGCGTCATTGACGGTGCTGAGCACGGTGCTGCCCCTGAAGCAGGTTGGGCTCGCCCGCGTCGTACCGATTTGTCCTCGTCATCGACGAAGTGGTCCTGTTGATCCATCTGTCACACCCCTGCCGGGATCATGGTTCTCTCCGAGGTCGATACGAGTAGAGGGGTAGGGTGCCGTGTCATCCTTCTTCGCCAATCTGCGGATCGCCCGATCGCAAACGATGATTTGCTCAAGCAGGCTGTCACGCACAGCTACCATAGAGGCAACAACGCCATCGATTCCCGGTTGCCGCTTGGACAGCTCCTGCGCCCGCTGTCCGATTTGCCCGCGGCCACATTTGCCAATCACCAAACCGAACGTCTTCAGGATACCGCGCAGTTGGTTGTCGATGCGAACGCGCATGTCGACCAGCTGGTGCCGAGCGATCAGTAGCGCTTTTCGTTCATGCGCATTCAGACTTTTGACCTGCACCGCCTTAAATCAGCCGACGCGGATCATTTCAGCCAACCCACGCGCATCGCCGCGGTCGGATTTGTTGGTCTGCACCGACAATACTGCCTGTTCATGTCGGGCGTCGAGACAGACAACCGGAAGGCCCTCGGCCGTGAGCGCATGGGTCAGCCATACGGAGGTTGGCCCGCTCTCAAGGCCAACCCGCACCACGCCAGGCGCTCGCTTGCGTATCAGGCGGGCGATAGGTGCCGGTTCAGACGCCACCTTTCCCTCGAAAATTCGCGTCCCGTCCTTGTCGAGGATGCAAACGCTGGTTTGGTTACCCCGAGCGACACGTCTAATCCAACAAACGTCTCCATGGCTGCTCTCCTTTGGTTCGACACCGACGTCGGGTCTACCAGTTTTGAGGTGAGCCGCCGCGATTAGCCCATGTGGGATGGCGGCTCGCTCCCGGCCTTTTTTGTAATTAGCGTTCCTTTGGAATCTCTACAAGAACGCCTTACTACTGCAGCGATGGAGATCGATTATAAGTTTGCCTCAAAGGCTTTTGCATTACAATTCACAATAGTGCCATATTTCGCTTTGAGCCTATCTCGACAATCCCAAACGGATTGCTTTCGTGATAGCGCCCTATATTATAGCCTTGTGCTTGGGGCTAGCGGCTAAGAAATCGGCCTAATTTCAAGTCAAGCGACAACGGGAGCAAGCGCGTGAAGTCTTCTAATACTGGTTTTTTTTCTCAAAAACTTAAGGAATTCTATTGGACCGTGACTCGCGCTGTCGGGCTTGGCCATCTCCACGACGGGAGCCGCGATAAGTACCGAAATGGACTTTTGCGGCTGCTTTTTTATCCCCTCTACGCCGTTGCTGCGCCGGTTCTCAGTTCCATGGGCGTTCGATTCCTTGATGCGCCCTTCTTGATGCTCGAACGTGTTGGGCATCTAGCGATGGACTTCAATTCTATTTTAAGGATCAGCTCCTTGCGCACCGGAAAGTCATTCCCGTTCTCCTCTGCGCCGGGCGCACGCCCTCCAACGAGGCGCTACTCGCGCATTGGTCGCAACATGTCCGCGTCATTCGCAGCCGATGGATCTGCTGGTTGCTTCGGCCCCTCATGTCGTTTCCTGAGGTTGTCGATTCGCTTCTGGGGTATAATATGGTTGGGTGGCAGGCCTTTGCGCACGATGCGCCACATGATTTTGCCTTGAGGCGCGGTGCCTGCCGCACGTATTATGTACAAAGCCGCTGGAGGGATCGAGCGCCGATCATTTGCCTGTCCGAAGTCGAGATGGCGCGTGGCGAAGCTGAGCTCCGCGTGCTGGGGCTTCCAGAGGGCGCTTGGTTCGCCTGCGTTCACTCGCGCGAAGGCGGCTATTCGCCAGGCGACGAGTGGCAGCACTCCTTCCGCAACGCGAATATCTCAGATTACACGGAAGCCATGCGGGCAATCGTGGCGCGCGGCGGCTGGTGCGTTCGCGTTGGCGATCCGAGCATGCGGCCGCTCGATCCGATGCCTGGTGTCATCGATTACGCGAGGTCATCCTCGAAGAGCGACTGGATGGATCTGTTTCTTTGCGCACGCTGCCGTTTCTTTCTCGGCAATACCTCGGGTCTATTTGGTCTTGCGGGGATCTTCGGTAAGCCATCTGCACTCGCGAACATGACGCCGCTCAGTGTCGTTTATGCGCAATTTCCAGGCGATATCTCTATTCCCAAACTGCTCTTGGATGCTCAGGGCCGGATGCTATCTTTTCGTGATGCATTCGCTGGCGAAGCCTCCGAGCTTTTTGTGGCGCCGGAATTCTCCGAGCGTGGTCTGAAGCCAGTCGACAACACACCGCAAGAAATAGCTGAACTGGCGATAGAAATGATGGATAGGCTCGACGGAAACGTCGAGGATGAACAAGATGACGCCGATCTGCAAGCGCGCTTTCGCGCGCTCATCCAACCTCATCACTATTGTTGGCACTCGTCCTCTCGTATCGGCCGTGCGTTCCTGCGTCGCCACCGCGCGTTGCTGATGAGCGCCCGCAATCGCGAACTCATTCGGGCTGCGAGGCCGGGGTGATGTATCTCGTCGGATGCGTATCTCATGGCCCAAACGTCAGTTAAGGTCGAAGACCGACTCGAATGTCCACAATTGGAACAAGCGCATGAATTTCACCAATTCCGCTGTTTTTTCTCAGAAACTGAAGGAATTCTATTGGACCGCAACTCGTGCAGTGGGGTTGGGTTTTCTCCACGACGGGAGTGCCTATAAACACCGATTGGGACTTTGGAGGGTGCTTCTTTATCCGCTTTACGTCCTCCCTGCGCGGGCTCTCAGTCAGGCCGGTGTCCGATTCCTTGATGCGCCCATCAATGTGACCGAACAAGTTGGGCATCTCGCGATGGACTTCGATTCTTACTTCAAGGATCAAATCCTTTCGCAGCGGAAAATTATTCCCGTTCTCCTGTCCGCTGGCCGCAAGCCTGCCAATGAGGCGCTTCTCGCGCATTGGCCGCGAAATATCCGCATCATTCGAAGTCGATGGATCTGCTGGTTGCTTCGGCCCTTCTTGTCGTTTCCCGAGGTGGTCGATTCGCTTCGGGGTTATTGTTCAGTCCTGCGTGGCGCCTCGCGCGTTTATGACGTGCAGAGCCGCTGGGCGGGTCGAGAGCCGCTTTTTCGCCTGTCCGAGGCCGAGATTGCACGGGGCGAAGCTGAACTGCGAGTGCTGGGAATTCCAGAAGGCGCTTGGTTTGTCTGCGTTCACTCGCGCGAAGGCGGCTATGCGCCAGGCGACGAGTGGGCGAATTCATTCCGCAACACGAATATCCTAGATTACATGGAAGCCATGCGTACGATCGTGATGCACGGCGGCTGGTGCATTCGCGTTGGTGATCCGACCATGCGGCCGCTCGATCCGATGCCTGGTGTCATCGATTACGCGAGGTCATCCTCGAAGAGCGACTGGATGGATCTGTTTCTTTGCGCTCGATGCCGTTTCTTTCTCGGCAATACCTCTGGTCTATTCGGTCTTGCGGGGATTTTCGGCAAACCATCCGCACTCGCGAACATGACGCCGCTCGGCTGCGTTTATGCGCAATTTCCAGGCGATATCTCTATTCCCAAACTACTGATGGATGTGCAAGGCCGGATTCTCCCCTTGCCCGAGGCCTTCGCTGACGAAGCCTCCGAGTTTCGTCTGGCCCCGGAATTCGTCGAGCGTGGTCTTAAACAAGTCGACAACACGCCGCAAGAAATAGCCGAACTAGCGATAGAAATGCTGGATAGGCTCAACGGAAACGTTGAGGACAAGGCCGATGACGCCGATCTGCAAGCGCGCTTTCGCGCGCTCATCCAACCTCATCACTATTGTTGGCACGCCTCCTCTTGTATCGGCCGTGCATTCCTGCGTCGCCACCGCGCCTTACTGATGAGCACCCGCAACCACAAACTAGATTTGCACGAAAATGTGGAACGCCCCAGCTATAAAGAGGCACCAGGAGGGAAAGTTGGCAATCAATATAATTCTGGCTAGACGTCATTGAAATAAAGTTCCGATTGCATAAATCGCTTGTTAAAATCTGGAGTAATAAGGTTTAGACGCTATGTTGATTCACATAATTATCGCTGTCTGGAGCGAAAAATATATCGGATTGATGCGCGACTACGCGCTCCCATCTCTCCTATACGCAAACAACCTAGGCTCCGTCGCAGGCAGGCATAAATGTGTTTTAGTTCTATATTGCAAGGAAGAAGAAGAGGAAACAATAAACAAAATCCCAGCACTTGAGCTTATAAGAAACCTATGTGAGGTAGAGATAGTCCATATCGATCCTGAAAATGCTCCGAGTTACATACGAGTACATATGTGGCTATGGGCCGGGCTCATCATCATGCTGCAGCCAGAGCGAAACAACTTGGGGCTAAGGTGATCTTCTACAGTCCGGATGGCGTGATGGCAGACGGCTCACTCGAAAGGGCTGTTTTTCTCGCCGAGCAGGGGAAGAGAGCAGTCATGGTCCCTGGTCCGCGAATTTCAGAAGGAGAAGCGGAGCTACACTTGAAACCTCTCATTCGCATTGAAAATCCTATCTCGCCACGGGATATGCTCAAGACCATATTACCCATTCTTCACCCTGAAATGTCTCGATACTTCTGGGATTTGGAAGATTTTTCTAGTTTTCCCTCGACTTGCTGGTGGCGTGTTGATAGCGATGGCTTTCTGATACGCGGGTTTCACCTTCATGCCTTCATGGTCGACTTTTCTCGTATCGGACCGATCGATGTCATGCAAAGCGATACGTTGACGGCGATTTCATCGGCCAAGCGATAGGCATATGGCGGATATCCATATCGAGCAGAAACTCTGACAACTTAGGTATATTTAGCATAACGCCTGATGATGCCTTTTATTCGGAGCCTACGAATGCGCCCGGCAGCGTAAACGCTCTTCGCTCGACTGCATATGCTCAGAATGTAAAACCGTTTCATCGATATATGTTTTCTCACGCAATCAAAATGCACGTTCATGATTTAGACAAGAGATGGCTTGAGCTTGAGGAAGAAACGGGTTTGTTATTGCATCTCGCGCTTCAACCCGATAATCCCGGCGGAGGCGGAGAGAGAGCAAGTCAAACGTAGAGGCTTTGCGCGTTTGGCGAGCGCTGTTTTTTCGGCACAAGGGTCAAATGATTCCTGTGCAGGGCTTTGGAGGAATATTGAAGGCCTTAATTTTTTTCGATTTTTGTGGCATACTCTTCATTAGAGAAGTATGCGGGATCTCCGGATGCGGACGGAAAATGGGATGTCAGACGACTTTGCCCGGCTCAAGCGGATAAATTTCATCAATACAAATCGTTGCAACCTGCGATGCGTGTATTGCCCTCAGGGATCGCACCCGGACGAGTATCATGCGGATCTCACGCCCGAGTTTTTTGAAGAAATATTTGCCTTTATTCTAGATCATAAGCTTGAGGAAGCAGGGTTCGGTTATTACGGTGAGCTAACAATGATCGATGATTGGTGGAAACCAATCAGAAGGATCCTTGACGCCGGCGTGAAGGCTATCGCCACAACAAATGGATCGACACTACTGTCACCTGAGGAGGTTGCGACCTTCGCACGCTTTAAGTATATTGAGTGGAGCATTGACACGCACGATGTTGAAATCCTTAAGAAGGTTCGTAAAAAGGTAGATGTCCGCACAATCGTGCATAATTTTCATCTTGTGAGGGCCTATTGCCTTTTGCACGATCTACCTCTGCCTGAACTTGCCTGGACTGGCGTTCTTTCAATAAATGTGGCTGATACGCTTCCAGAGTTTGTCGCCTACGCTTCGTCCTGTGGCGTTAAGACATTACACTTTAACGAAGTTGGGATTTACGATGGTGCAGTTGCGCGCGGTCTCAATATTGTTGACCAGGAAGGGGAGGTTTTCGAGCGAGCTGCCTCTCAGGTGGAACAGGCTGTGCGGCTGGCGGAACGTTACGGCATAGCTATGGACTTGGCGGAAATGCCAAGGAATTCGAAGCCAGGCGTGAAGCTGTGCGACGGGGAGAATCGTTCGGTCTGCCGTTGAAACGGCATTCGACCCCGACAGCCGAGTGTTACATTCACAACGAAGCGGCGATTTTGCCTGAGGGATATACTAGAGCTTGCGCTAGCCCCTGGGAAGAGTTCTATTTAGACCCGAAAGGGCAAGTCTTTGCTTGCTGTACGCGCGGCGAGGTCATGGGGATTGCAAAAACAAAAGCCGAGATCGAAGGTGTGTTGAAAAATGAGAAGTACCAGAAACTACGGCACTCATTGAAGACGGGCGTTGATTTAAACTCGGCCTGTGCAAATTGCCTGATCAGGGCAGCCGTGCCGGTCGAAAAGCCTGAACGCAAATCTACAGGGACAGCCCGCTGGTGGCGGCGACTAAAGATCCGCAATGGCGGTGATGATGTTGAGACCCGGGCCAAAAAGGCTGCGGCGCCCGCTACGGTCGAATGAGACCGGAGGGCGGTTTTCGCCCTGAATGCCCGGTGCGCAAACGTGTGTGTCTCCTCGGCTATAAGAAACTGCGCAGGAAGGAAAAAATTACAGCCAATTACCCGTGCCTCCGGTTTAGGCATCGCGCAAGTCCCCGATCGCGTCGTCGAGAGGAAGTTGTGCCAGAAAAATTGGAGGTTTGCATTATGTGCCGGCCTCAGTGTCAAAAACCTGTCTCGTGCGCCTTGACAATAACAAGTACTCGGTGAGCGCCAGCACCGTCGGCCGCCCGGTCGAAATCCATGCTTATGCCGATCGGATCGTGATCCGCCAGGATGGGCGCATCGTCGCGGAACACCCCCGCAGCTATGGCCGAGGCGAGACGATCTACGATCCGTGGCATTACGTACCGGTCCTGGCCCGCAAGCCGGGCGCGCTGCGCAATGGCACCCGTTCAAGGATTGGGTCTTGTCGGCCGCTCTGGAACGGGTACGGCGCAAGCTCGCCGGGTCTGACGATGGCGATCGCCAGATGGTCGCGATCCTTGCAGCCGTAGTCACCGATGGATTGCCGGCGGTTGAAATCTGCCTGTGCACCGGCGATGTCCGAGGGCGTCCACTCATAAGACATCGTTCATCAACATCCTCACGCGGCAACGCGACCCCGGACCGGCGGCGACCATCCTTACACCAGATGCGCTGACGCTGCGGCATGCACCGGTCGCCAACTGCACCCGATACGATCAACTCAGGAGCGCGTGATCATGGAACGAACCGAACTCCTCGACATGATGGGCGAACTCAAACTCTATGGGATGAGGAATGCCTACGATGAGGCCTTCGCCACCGCGGTCAAACGCAAGCATGAGCCGCAGCGCTTTGTCGGCGATCTTCTCAAAGCTGAGATATCGGAGAAGCAGGCGCGCTCGATCAAATATCAGCTGGACACCTCCAATAACCGTGTTTTGGCGGGCTGATTCTCGGTTGACACCCATGCTCACGCGGGCCGCTGGATTGTCGCTGCTCCGCGGCCTGCTTTTGATGGCGTACGGCGCGCCGTTTGGCTGAGCCGGCCTCTCGGCCTGTTTATGCCGTTGTTGGCCGGGTCGTCAGCCAGAGCATCCGCTTCACGTTGTAAGCGAGATTGGCGAGGCCGATTTTCATTTTCGCCCTGGTCACCCCAATGGTGCGGATGACAAGCGCCATCGGCTCTTTTTGCCTGGCGAAGACATGCTCGACGCCGGCCCGGACCCTTGGACTTGTTCCTTGGCTCTTGCGACGGCTTCCGGCATCGGCTTGCCCTTCGGCTTCTTGCGATGGATACTGACTGCGTAAGCCATTCCTGATCATATGCTCTTCGTTTGTCCGTCGTCAGATAATTTGAGACAGAAGGCGGCGTGATTTAGTGGAGGACGCGGCTCATCTCCACTCCTTGATGGTTACGATGCCAGAAATCCTCCGTTCTTCAACCCGCCAAAACTGTCTCAAAGGCGCTGACGCCGGACATTGGTGGCAATGGGCCGACAACCTCCGGATGAAGAGCTTGCCCTCGCTCAATGAGATGTCTCCCCGCAAATCATTGGCCGGACGTAGCCTTTGACCGAAAACCTCGTCTATCACTTTTTCCGGCTCAGGCGGGACAAAGCCGGTCGCCGCGCGCAAACGGGAGCAATCGAGAGAGGTATAGGCTGTGACATCCTCGGCAGAAATCCCCTTCTCGGCCGCTGTAATCGACCGCACAAGCGAGGCGGGAAGGCCAAGTCTGATCGCGAGATAATGCGCAACTCCATCATAGGCGATGTCGCTCGCGCCCGAGATCTGCCAAATGCCGCCAGACCCGGTATCTGCGAGACCGATTAGCGCTCCCACGACATGCCGTATAGTTAGAGGAGCGATCCTATAGATCACGGATCGCGGAAATCTCCGCCCTGCGTGCAGCGTCACGATCCAATCACCTATGAGGCGCATATCTGGCGTTAGCACTTTGGTCAGGCGCACGACCGCTCATTCGCCGTGCCTCAAAACTGCTTCCTCGGCTTCAGCTTTGAACTGGCCATAGAGGCTTGCCGGCGCACGGGGGCGCTCAGCGCTCATGCCAGGTTCCTTGCAGTCAAACACTGCGCTGGTGGAATATTAGGATAGTCCGCACGCCCGCACTGACCAGCCTAGCAGCGATCTTAGCCGGAGTGAGCACGTCTGTCATCCGGGCGAGATCGGGTCGAGCGCGGCAATCGGAGAAATTCGACATTGCCGCACAAAGGAAACAAACTTCGGCCTCGGGAAGCGCAGCGCCACTCTCGTGGGATCGGCGAGGTCGAGATACAGCTCGTTTGGCCCAGCCCCTTTGTCCCGGCGTGTGGTGCCAACGACAAAGTCACCGCGCCCCCGCAGCGCCCCGGCAAGCGCGCCGCCGATTAGTCCATCGGTTCCGATTACTATCGCACGCAATACGTGTCCCAACTCATGTACTGATGTCTGATGGCACCGGCGAATTGATAGCCGGTCGGGACAGGCGCGTGACGAAATCGGCGAGTTGTCCCCCCCCTGGCCCGGGGTTGCAGCCGCTCGTCACACGCCGCTCATAGACTGGCAGAGTGCGCATCAGAGGCTGGTAACAGACGATGCAG
>CAWCDV010000013.1:0-131944 GCA_963794365.1 uncultured Acidobacteriaceae bacterium | reverse complement strand
TGGGTGATCCTCGCGCTGCGGCCGACGCTCTGGGGCGCGGTGCTTTCCCTGTTTGTGCTGGCGCTCGGCGAAATCATTCTGTCTCCGCGTTACTACGAATACATTTCACGGCTCGCGCCTCCCGGACAGCAGGGCACTTACATGGGCTTCGCGTTCCTGCCCATCGGAATTGGCTCGCTCATCGGTGGTTGGTTTGGCGGAAACTTGGTTCACCACTTCGGAGAAGTGACTCATCACCCGGAGCGGATCTGGTGGAGCGTGACGGGGGTCGGCCTCGCCACGGCAGGTATGCTCTGGATTTATGACCAATGGCTCCTCGCTCACACTGATCACAGTCAACCGTGACGCTAGGTCACAGCATTCGATTGAAACTCCTTTTATCTTATCCTGAGTATCTCTCCGCGTCCCTGACAAGCGGCCAAGCGGAGACAGGCATCTCTATATCTTGAGGAGAACATGCCCGCACGCAAAATCACACCCGACTACATCGCCGACCACATCCGGCGCGTGCTGAAGGATGGCGGGTCGGCGCCGCACTCGGAAGACGCGCAACGCTTTTTCAAAGAGGAAGTACAATCGCGCGGCTGGTACACGGCCGAACTGAGAAAATTTGCAATCCGGTTCCGGCGCAGCATCGCCCGCGAACGGGGCATGGATTTCCTGGTGCAGATCGCCGACAAGCTTTTCTCCGGCCGGATTCTTGAAGAAAAGGTGATGGCTGTTTTCCTGCTCGAAAAGCAGACGAAGAATTTTGGCGACAGGGAATTCCAACTCTTTGCCTCCTGGCTCGACCGCGTCACCAATTGGGCCGATCACGACGCGCTGGCGCATTATCTGCTGGCGCCGATGGTGGCAGCCAGCCCTGCCCGGTGCCGCCAGGTTTTCCAGTGGGCGAAATCGCGGAATCGTTGGCGGCGGCGCGCGGCGTGTGTGGCATTGATCCGGGGAGCGCGCGAGCGGCGGTTCTTTGAACAGATTGTGCGCCTTTCGAATCAATTGCTGCATAACCATGACGAAGACGACATGGTGCAGAAGGGATTGGGCTGGCTATTGCGCGAGACGGCCAAGGCCGATCCGAAGCGCACCGTGCCCTACTTGATGAAGATCCGCAAGAACGCGCCGCGACTGGTGCTGCGGACTGCCTGTGAGACGCTGCCGGTTGCCACGCGGCAGCGCGTGCTGCGCGCGGACACAAAACCTTAACCACAGAGAACACAGAGGTACGCAGGGGCAACCAGATTCTTGGGTTTCCCCCGTGTACCTCTGTGTCCTCTGTGGTGAAGATTTTTTTAACTTTCGGTCGAAACTCGCCCTCAGTGGCCTTCCTCTTCCAGAAATCTCTCCACTTCCAGCGCCGCCATGCAGCCGGAACCAGCGGCGGTGATGGCTTGGCGATAACGGCGGTCCTGCACGTCGCCGCACGCGAACACGCCCGGAACTCGCGTGAATACGTTCTTCTGCGTAACCAGGTAGCCATCCGCATCGGTTTCGAGTTGGCCTTCAAATATCTTGGCGTTCGGAATGTGGCCGATCCCAAGAAACATTGCGCTCGTAGGGAAGTCCCAGCTTTCGCCGCTCTTCAGATTGCGCAGGCGCAGAGTGGTGACTTCCTTCTTGTTGACATCGAGAACGTCGTCCACCACGGTATCGGTGAGAAACTCTATCTTCGGATTAGCGCGGGCGCGATCGAGCATGATTTTCGAAGCGCGAAACTGCTCGCGGCGATGAATAAGCGTCACCTTGGTCGCGAAGCGCGTCAGAAATGTCGCTTCTTCCATGGCCGAGTCGCCGCCGCCGATCACCGCGATTTCCTTGCCCGAGAAAAAGAAGCCATCGCAAGTCGCGCAGGAAGAAACACCGTGGCCGATCAGCGCATGCTCGTTCGGCAGGCCGAGCCAGCGCGCGGACGCCCCGCTGGCGATGATCAGCGTGCGGGTCTGAATGGTCTCTTTTCCGAAGCTCAACTCGAACGGATGCTTGCTCAAATCGGCCTTGACCACGTGGCCCATGCGATATTCGGCGCCGAAGCGCGCCGCCTGCTTGCGCATGTTCTCGATCAGTTCCGGCCCCTGGATGCCTTCGGGAAAGCCGGGGAAATTTTCCACCAGCGTGGTCAGCGACAATTGTCCGCCCGGTTCATGGCCTTCGATCACGAGCGGCTTGAGGTTGGCGCGGGCGCTGTAGAGGGCGGCGGTGTGACCGGCGCACCCGGAGCCTATGATCACAACATTGCGTATGTCCATAGTGGTAAGAAATGTGCTAAAGAGATCGCGTTAAACAAACCGGCACTGCTGATATCGCTTCCCGCAAGATCGCGACATAAGGATGGCAGTGTGGACTTATGCGACGAACTTGCGAGACGCCACACTAAATAGATTCCGAAGAACAGATTTCGCTTCAGACCGCAATCCGGCGGGACAAACTACGGGTTCTTCTTGCTTCCTGCGCCCGCCTTGGTCGTATTCTGACCGAGGTTCCCACGCCCAGGCGAGCCAGTTCCTCGGGCACCATTTTGCGCGCGCCCAGAGCATCGCGATAACGCTCCATGATCGAAGAGGCGGAGCGAAAGATCGGCTCGTACGCGCTCTGATCCGTCGCCGGATTTCCCTCTTCTCCCGAGCACCGCGCCAGCACCACCGACGATTTTCCAAAGCGCTCCAGCTTGACGCGCGAAACCGGCGTGCTGGTCGACAACATCGCGGCCGCGGAAACCACCGCGGAAGCGCTGTCCTCGATCGAAATCTGCATCAGGTCGTTGGGCTTTGGCTCGCGCACGCGCAGCACGAGTGTCTCCACCATATTCTTCGAATCCACGCTGAACGAGTATTGGACGTTGCTGAACAGGGTGGCGCCGGGGAACTCGCGCCGAACCCGAACCCAGTCCGCCGCCGAGACCGCGCCCGGCGGTAAGGTTTGCATGCCGGGGATCGGTGTGCTTGGGTCGAGTGTGGAGTGCCCGCGAGACACTTCGTAATCCTTGCTGAACGCCGGATTGCCCGGCACTTTGGCGAGCGCCGACGATAACTCTTTCTGCTCATCGGCTGAAGGCGCGCACACGTTGATCACGTTCACTTTTACCGGAGGCTGCTGGGCGGAAGCGATTGCCGCCAGCGCCGCAATCAGGATCAGAATTTTGTGCGGGAACACGGCGAAATTGTATCAGGGGATTGCAGAAATAGAGGCAGAGTTCAGATTGCAGAGGTAAACGGCCTTGACTCATAGGCTTTTACCTCTGCAATCTGACGTCTGACTTCTGCAATCTCAATCGGCGGCCCCGGACGCGGGCTCGACGGCACCGTGGCGGCGCAGCAACTGCGGCAGATTCTGCGAAAACGCCGAGCGCGGCAGCACCATGTCGCAGCCCACTTCGTGCGCCTTCTGCTTCAAGTCGCCCTGCACGTGCGAGAGAAATCCAATGATCGACGTCCCCTTCTTCAGCTTGCTTTTCAGTTTCGGGATGAGCGTCAAAGGCTTGGCATTGGCATTGTTCAGATCGAAAATAATCAGGGACGGCTGTTTCTTCGCCGTTGTCCTTCATGCGGTCGGTGAGTTCCTTCTCGTTCTTCACGAACTCGACCTTCACATTCATCTTGAGGCCGGTGGCCTGAATCTTGCTCAGGAAGAACAGGTCCTCGACAAAGGCGAAGACGCGCGAAGCCGCATCCTCTCGTGGAGCCGGTAGAGGCTCAGGATCGGCTACCGGGTAGGAGGCGGAAAAGCCTGGCCGTCGCGGTCCTCTTCCTTGGTTGCCGTTGCCAGTGTCCGAGCCCAGGTTGGCGCGGTAGCTGTGATCCATGGGAGCGGTAAAAATTCCCTGCTGCTCCTGGCGGGCGCGGCCCATCGGGCCACCCGCGCCTCGTCTCGGCGGACGCCGTCCACGGCGCCGTTTGTGTTTCCCTCCTCCTGCGGAGGAATGTCCGGGTCCTGCATTCATATTTTTCTCTTGTTAATCTTCGAAATTGATCCCTGAAGTTAATCCCTGGCCTGGATCACAGGCCCGATTGTTTCGTCTTTCCTTTTTCCTTGCGGTCGGCACGTTAGCGCCTCTAAACGTGTGGCGCAACGCGCAGCTCACTGCGCGTGGCTCACTACAAACCGGCTACCGGCAGACCAAACCCCACATCGGCTGGATGCTATTCGAGAACGATGCTCAAACTATCTTTTAATCTAGGCGCCTGGAGTTTTATTGGCGCGAACGGCCAGGCTGGAAGCATGGCCATTGGGAACACTTTGATGTTACTCATGAAACCGCCGACTGCGCAAGGGGGAAGTGCCTTTAGTTTTCCACATTTGGGACATTACCTTGGAATCCGGCGTCCTTGTTTTCGGCTTGCACCGGGCCGGAAGCATGCATGGTTGTGGGTTCGACCGCAGCGCCGGTTGGTAAATCCTCAATTTCCCGAAGCCAACTGCCGCGCGTTTCGCCTGAAGTTCCGCCCCGGCTATGCCGATATAAGAGGTGTGAAACCCGCTCCTGCCAAAGAGAAAACCTCTCGGTCGAACTCGCTCGCGCTGCCCGGACAGCGCTTCGTTGCCCGCCAGCCAATTCTCGACCGTTCGCAGAATGTGTTCGGGTACGAACTTCTTTTCCGCAATGGTGTCGAAGACTACTTCAACGCCGATCCGGAACTTGCGGCCCGCTCCACCCTGGATAGCTCCCTGCTATACGGTATCAACATGCTCTGCGATAAGCGCCGCGCTTTCGTGAATTGCACCTGTGAGGTCCTGTTCAAAGATCTGATTACCTTGCTGCCCCCTCAACCAGACCGTGGCCGAGATTCTGGAGACGGTTGAGCCGAAGACCGCGTCATCGCTGCCTGCAAGCGGCTGAAAGCGGCCGGCTATCTCATCGCCCTCGATGACTTCGCGCCCAACGATCCGCGCATACCGCTGTCGAGTTTGCCGACATCATCAAAGTCGACTTCCGGGCAACCAAGCCGGAGGAACGGGCTGGCATGATGCGCCGGTTTGCTCCCCGAAGTGCAAGATGCTGGCGGAAAAACTCGAAACACCCCACGAGTATCGTCAGGCCCGCGATATGGGATTCGTCCTATTTCCAGGGATATTTTCTTCTGCCGGCCCGAAATCGTCATCGGCCGCGAAGTTCCTGCCAGCCGCTTGCACTATATACGGCTGCTCGAAATGGTCTCCCGCAGGGAAATAGACATGCGAGAACTCGAGAAGATGCTCAAGCAGGAAGCCTCGATTTGTTACCGCTTGCTCCGCTACCTGAATTCCCCGCTCTTTGGATTTGCCCTCGAAATCAAGTCGATCCGCCATGCCATCGCCGTTCTGGGAGAACGGGAAATGCGGCGTTGGATCCGGCTCGTTGTCACTGTGGGCGCAGCCGAGCAGAGGTGCAGCGAACTGGTGCTGATGGGATTGGCTCGCGCCCGTTTTTGCGAACTGCTCTCCGACCGGCTGCAATCGAACACCGATTTATTCCTGTTGGGCCTGCTCTCCATCATGGACGCCATTCTTGAGGTCAGCATGGAAGTGCTCCTGGAACAATTACCCGTGGAGCACGAAACGAAGACGGCGCTGCTCGGCCAAAACAGTAGCCTCAGACCCCTGTATCAACTCATGCTGGCCCAGGAATCGGGTGAGTGGTCGCGATCAAGCGAACTCGCCAAACAATTGAAACTGCCCGATGAAGAAGTCGCCTCAACCTGGTGGCAGGCCCTGCGGTGGGCACAAGAGGCAACCAGCAGCGTCTGAAATGCCTTCGTCGGCATCGGCCGTCATCCATTCTTATCGGCCGTCATCCATCGGAGAAGTCAATTTCTCAAGTTCTTCGGGGCCTCATTACGACCACGCACCGCTAACCAAAATTTTTATTTAGCTCAGCCAAAGTTTTCATAAAGATTCTTCATGAATTCTTCATGGCCCACACTCTACCGTTCAAGACGTCGAGAATCTGCAAGAGCAGAGTATGCAAGGTTAACGAGCGGGCAAGGTTTCCACATGACGATGACGATTGATCGAGGGGATTTGGAGCTCAGTCTTCTGCGTACGTTTCTCGCAGTAGTTCAGCACGGGAGTATGGGACGCACTGCAGCAGCGGTTGCGAAGACTCAACCGGCGGTGAGCCAACAGATGCTGCGCCTGGAAAAGGTCATCGGCAGGAAACTATTCTACCGAAGCCGGGGTGGCGTGAAACTGACGAGCCACGGCGAACTGCTGGTAACGTATGCCAATCGTGCCGTCGACCTCAATGAAGAAGCGCTGGCGCGGCTCCGCGAAGAATCCGCCTCGGGGCCAGTGCGCCTCGGCGTCAGCGAGCAAACGGCGCTCGCCGGACTCACGCCCGCCCTGAGGCGATTCCAGCGGATCCATCCCAATGTTGAACTGAAACTTATCGTCGCTGCGCCGGGAAAGCTCGAATTCCTGCTCACGCAAGGGGAACTGGACTTTGTCATCAGCGATCCCACGCGCATGGCAGGCCGGCCCGTCATCGAGTGGAGATCCCGCTTAGCCTGGCTTGCCGGCACAGATTTTTCTGCCGATCCGCTGAAGAGCCTGCCGCTCGTACTGTGTGAAAGCACGAACTGGTGGCGCGACAAGATCCTTTCTTCCTTGCGCAGAGCGGGGTGGGAATGGCGTGTGGTGTTCGAAAGCGCAAGCCTGGATGCAACCTTGGCAGCGCTCGACTCTGGCTTGGGGGTATCGGCGCTGCTCCCGGAAACAGTCCGGAATCCGGGGATTTGTGAGGTCAAGGCCGCCGGGCTGCCTGTGCTTCCCGAGGCTCGATTCGGAATGTTTCGCAGCCCGACGGCCCCCAATCGAGCCCGGGTAATGATGGAAGCGGCATTGGCAGCTTCCATCCAAGCGGCAACCGACAACCGTCTGGCGCATTCCGTGGAAGGGCCGGCATGTCCGTCCGATGAGAACAGGCTGCAGGTCGCCAATGGTTTGCAGGAGTTGAGTGGAGCACAGCTATAAGCTACAGAACGCGTAACCAACGCTCTGCTCCCTCCATGGTTGAGCGGGTTACGGGGCGCAAGACTCTCTTCGCGTACATCATTCAGGAATGCCCCGCTGCTGATCCTCGATCGCGAGCTTTTTCCGGGTGCCTGGTTGGCACTCGCGCGAATCTAGCTTTTCAAGTCTTACCTCTTCAAACCTTAATAGATTTTTTATGGGCTCTTTACGAGATCTTTGTGCACTTAGGTATCCAATGACAAACGTCCCCCACGCAAACAAGCGCGAGCAGGCCAAAGGTTAACCTTATGACACATATGTTGATCATTAGTACTGCCTATTGGCCAATTACGTGATCGTCCTGACAAGAATTATCTATTGGACGCGGCGACTAGCTCCGCTTAGTTTGTAGACACTCCGATGATTTCACAAGAATGGAACGCGGAGATGAACGGCAGCCGTAAAAGACGAAGTTAGGCGGTAAGTTAGGCAGTAAATGAGCTGGCAATGCTTTTCACTAGGCGGCGATCATGCGGTGCGGTCATGCGGTGAAGAGTAACTTCAAACCGAAAGGGATGTAGAGATAAGAAACTTATGAGAACTTTATTGCGTAAGGCCGTAGTGGCTTCGACTTTCCCTTCAATGCTTGTTCTAAGTCTCGCGGTTGGTCAGGCTCCGCGGTGTTACGCGCAGGCTCCGGCGCAACCGGATGCTCCGGTGAAAGTCGCAGCCCTTCACGATCCCGCGGCTGCCCCTGAAGTATCTCCCGCTCGACCCGCGGCCGCCCCCGATCCGGCAAGTTCGACCGACATCGCAAAAGAGCTGGCCGCCATGAAGGCGCGCATCGAACTGCTCGAAGCGGAACTGAAGAGCCGTACTCTGAATGGGCCGCCACTTGTAGCGGGACCAGCAACTGCCGCGGCCGTGACGCCAGGAGCTAAAGCAGATGCCGCTTCGTCAAGCGCGACCGCTGATATGCCGCAAGAGGCGCGCACCGGCTTGCCCGAGAAGCCAAAGCCGACGGAGCCATTTGCGTATGCCGACTGGACCTGGCTGAACGGCACGCCACGGAACAAGGATGTGGTGTGGGATTCGAAATTCTTCACTCCGGAAGTCCGGTTCGACACTCATTACGTTGTGGACTTTAATCACCCGCGAGACGATTCCATGGGCGGTTCGAGTGAAATTTTTCGGTCCGATGAAGTCCAGGTGGAGCAAATCAGCTTTGGCGGCGACTTCCATTGGCAGAATGTTCGCGGCCGGGTTTTGACCATGAATGGAATGTTCGGCGTCACCACTCCCCGCAATGACGCCAGCCCTGGACGCGGGCAATGGGACCTTCGAGGAGCATACAAGTACGTCTCAGAGGCCTACGGAGGATATCACTGGGATGTGAACCACGGGCTCAATCTCGATGCGGGAATCTTTGTTTCTTACATTGGTTTGTTCAGTTACTACAATTTTGATAACTGGGCCTACCAGCCTTCGTATGTTTCTTCCAACACGCCCTGGTTTTTCAATGGCATCCGCATCCAGTGGTTTCCCACCGACAAACTGAAAATTGAACCCTGGATCATCAATGGATGGCAATCGTACGGCAGGTTGGGCAGCAAGCCTGGGCTGGGCGGCCAAATTCTGTATCGTCCGAAGCCCTGGCTGTCGCTGGTCTTCAATAACTACGGGATGGGCGAGGATACGCTGGGCAACGGAAATGGGCAGTTTGGTCGCTCGCGTATACACACCGACGACAGCATTGAGGTCAAGTATTACGACCATCCGGAGAGGACCCTTGACAAGATAGCGTTCTCGTTCACGGGAGACGTGGGATGCGAGTATGGCGGCCGAGGAAATTTTGTCAGCGCACAGGGTCGAACCATCAATAACAACGTAAATTGCCACCATAATACTGTTACGAGCAGCAAGCAGACTTTCGCGGGTTGGATGGCTTATAACCGGTTCTGGTTCAAGAAGGATTTGTATGCCATCACCATTGGTGGGGGCGCCATGGCCAATCCGGGACGTTACCTCACCCTGCTCCCCCCGATCAATGGAGCCGACGCTATCAGCGGCTCGCCCTACTTTACGCAGAACCCTGGCGATCCGTTCAAGGCCTGGGATACTTCGATCACATTCAACTGGATGCCCCGGCAGTACATCACGTTCCTCACCGAGTTCGGGTATCGCCACGCCAACTCTCCGTATTGGTCGGGTCGTGGCGGCATAACCCCGGGCGACAATGGATTTCCCAGCACGATTCCAAACCCAGGCGGTGGGTCTGTGATCCCCGGCACAACATTCGTCCCAGGCCCGTTCCTGTCCGCGACGCCTGGCTTCACCTGCGTGCCCGGGAGCACAGGATTCTGTCCCGATCTGCGGAGAGATGAACCCAGTATAAGGAGCGCGATCATGGTGAAGTTCTAGTTCAGACCTGGCCAGGGCTACTCGTGTGGAGGCAACGATGTTTGCGAAACAAAAAAGGGGCAGCGTCCCGGACCTGGTTTTAGCTCCGGCGCTGCTCCTCAGGCCCTCCCTTCTTACCGCCCGTCGACGGCACGGCATTCAGATCTACGGGACACCGTTCCAGCAGATTCCTTAGGTGCCCAAAAGAAGTGGACTGTCGATTCATCTAAGTTGGTTGCGCGCATGCCATCCCGACACAACGTGGGAATGCGCCCCGTTGGGTTCGGAAACATAGCGTTCGTTGTCGCGGCGTGTTTGTCGCAGCGGAGAGCGAGTCCTTATGAACAATAGAATTCCTACCAACGGTCTTTTTCTCGCCTGCTTGTTCGTATTGCCGATGCTCGGCGGCTGCAACCGGCCTGTCGATGCGGCGGCGGCAGCGCCACCCCCCGCTAACGTCGTTCCCGACGTGGATCTCAACCTTTTCACGGTCGACCACCCGGAGCAATTCCCGCTGGCCGCCGCCACTGCGCATCCCACGGCCTCCGAGTTAGTGGTTACAGGGACAGTCACTCCTGACGTTTCCCGCAATGTCCCGGTCGTCTCGCTCGCCTCCGGGCGCGTCGTGGCTATTCACGCGCGACTTGGCGACACGGTGCAGAAAGGGCCAGGTGTTACTAACTATTCGAAGCGACGATGTGGCGGGCGGCTTCGACGCCTATCGCAAGGCCGTCGCCGATGAGCTTCTGGCGCGCAAGCAGTTAAATCGAGCCGTGGACCTGTATGCACACGGCGCCATTGCAGAGCAAGACCTCGAGGTCGCGCAAGACACCGCAGATGACGCCAAGGTCACCCTCGAGACCGCGACCGAGCATCTTCGGCTTCTGGGCAACGATCCCGACAAGCCCATGGGCATCGTGGACATCGTTGCGCCCACCACGGGCGTGATCACCGACCAGCAAGTGACGAACGCAGCGACCGTGCAGGCCTACTCCTCGCCCAGCCCGTTCACGATTTCAGATGTCTCGTCGGTGTGGATTGTCTGCGACGTGTACGAGAATGACATGTCCCATGTGCGGCTGGGGGATACCGCGGAGATCACCCTGAACGCGTATCCCGATCGCCCCTTCAAAGGAAGGGTCAGCAACGTTGGCATGATCCTCGATCCAAGTATTCGCACGGCCAAGGTTCGCATAGAAGTTCAGAATCCAGGAATCATGCGGCTCGGCATGTTCGCGAGGGCGACCTTCCGCGGTCAAACCCAAGAGATGCACACAGTTGTGCCGGCATCAGCCATTCTGCACATGCACGATCGCGATTTTGTCTTCGTGCCCGCACCCGACAAGAAGTTTCGCCGCTTGGAGGTTGTCAGCGGAGATCCATTGGCGGACAACACGAATCTGCAAGAGATCAAACGTGGGATCCAACCAGGGCAACAGGTAGTGACCAACGCCCTGGTCTTGGACCACGTGCTGGCTCAGTGACGGTTAATTAGTGATGGTTAAGTGGAGAGCCGGGCGTCCCCGCCCGGCGGAACGGGCGAGACGCCCGTCCCTCCACGAACCTAGAGGAATGGGAAGGAAAATAGTCAACAGGAAATGATCCGCGCCCTCGTAGATTACGCCCTGAACAACAGGTTTGTGGTGTTGGCAGTTGGCGTCTTGTTGCTCGCTTGGGGAGTGGTGTCGTTTCACAACTTGCCGGTGGAGGCCTATCCCGATATCGGCGACAACTACGTGACCGTCATTACCCAATGGGCGGGGCGTTCCGCGGAAGAGGTGGAGCAGCAAGTCACCATTCCCATCGAGATGCAAATGTCGGGAATGCCGCACATGACCTTTCTGCGCTCCGAGTCGATTTTCGGGCTGTCGTTCGTGATCATGATCTTCGACGACAGTTCCGTGAACGACTGGAATCGCCAGAAGGTGCTGGAAAGGCTCACCCAGGTCAATCTTCCTCCGGGGCAAAACCTTCAACCTCAAATCGGCACCGACTGGAGCACCACGGGCCAGATCTATTGGTACACGCTGAGAAGCACAAATCCCCGTTACGACCTGATGGAGTTGAGGTCGATCGAAGACTGGGTTCTCCTCAAGCAATTCAAATCCGTTACCAATGTGGTGGACGTTTCCGACTTCGGGGGCACGGTACGTGAGTACCAGGTGCGAGTGGACCCCAACAAGCTGGTGTCGTACGGACTCAGCATCGGCCAGGTCGAGCAGCAGTTGGCCAACAACAACATCAATGCCGGCGGCAGCTTTGTGGAAGAAGGCCTCCAGCAGATGAATGTTCGCGCGCTCGGGCTCTTTAGCAGTGTGCAAGACATCGAGCAGACTGTTTTAAAAACCCAAACCGGAACGGCGCTTCGGGTGAAGGACATCGCGGAGGTGGTCCAAGGTCCAAAAATCCGGCTGGGCCACATGGCCAGAGCGAACCACATGGAGGACGGGCGCATTATCGATGAGCCCGATGTCATTCAGGGCGCGGTGCTGATGCGCAAAGGCGCGGAAGAGCAACCCACGCTCGATGCCATCCACCAGAAAGTGGACCAGCTCAATCACGGCATTCTGCCTCCCGGCGTGAAGGTCGTTCCCATGCTGGACCGTAGCGATCTGCTTCACTTCACGACGCACACGGTGATGCACAACCTGGCGGAAGGGATGATTCTGGTCACGATCGTCCTCCTCCTCTTTCTCGGCAATGCTCGGGCAGCCTTCATTGTTGCGCTCACCATTCCGTTCTCTTTGCTTTTTGCCTCCATCTGGCTGGACTTGAGTAAAGTTCCCGCCAATCTTCTGTCGCTGGGTGCGCTGGACTTCGGGATGGTGGTGGACGGCGCCGTGGTCATGGTCGAAAACATCGTTCGTCACATGAGCCGCCGCCAAAGCAATGGCCCGGCTTCCGGGCGCATCACGACGATCATAAAGACTCCCGCCCAAGCCATCCGCGAGGCCGCGCACGAGGTGCAGCGGCCGGTGTTCTACGCCATCGCCATCATCATCACTGCCTATCTTCCGATCTTCACCTTGCAACGAGTCGAGGGGCGGTTGTTTCGACCCATGGCCTTGACCGTGGCTTTCGCTCTGCTGGGAGCCCTGACCTTCTCGATTTTGATCGCACCGGTTTTGGCCAGCTTATTGTTTCGCGGTGGAGTTCGGGAGTGGCACAACCCGGTCATGGCTTTTCTGACGAAGCACTATCGAAAGCGGCTGCGCTGGTGTCTCGGGCATCGTGGTCTTACGGTCCTCGTCGGTGTGGCGACGCTGGCGGCCAGCCTATTCCTATGGTTCAGCGGAATCATCGGTTCGGAGTTCTTGCCTCATCTGGACGAAGGCGCCATTTGGGCGCGTGGCACCCTGGCGAACAGCACCAGTCTCACGGAAGGCGAGAAATTCACGACCAACTGCCGCTACGTTTTCGCGTCGTTCCCGGAAGTAAAGACGGTCGTGTCGGAAGTGGGCCGACCGGACGACGGAACCGATACCGGGGGATTCGGCAACACGGAGTATTTCGTCGACTTGAAGCCGCACGACCAATGGCGTCCAGTATTTCACAAGAACAAAGAGGAACTGATCGCCGCCATGGAACGCGCCCTGCAGAAATACCCGGGGGCGATCTGGAACTTCTCCCAGCCCATCGAAGACAACGTTGGAGAAACCATGACCGGCACCAAGGGCGCGCTGGCGTTCAAGATTTTCGGGGACGACTTGAAGACGCTCGAAGAGAAGGGCGAAGAAGTGACCAATGTCATGTCGGGCATCGCCGGCATGCATGACGTCAAGCTCTTACGCGATTTCGGCCAGCCGAATCTTGACATAATCATCGACCGCAAGCAGGCGGCGCGTTTTGGCATCAATGTGGCCGACATACAAGACGCCGTTCAGACGGCTGTGGGTGGGAATGCCGTGAGCCAAGTGCTCCAGGGCGAAGCGCGCTACGACGTGGTCGTGCGCTATCAGGAGCCCTACCGTAAAACCCAAGATGCCATCGCGAGGGTTCGGCTGCTTTCCCCGTCTGGAGAGCGGGTCTCTCTGGCGCAGTTGGCGAAAATCGAGGTCAAGGACGGCGCATACGACATCTACCGCGAAGGCAATGGCCGTTACCTGGCCATCACCTTCAACGTGAGAGGCCGAGACCTGGGGACGACGGTCGAAGAGGCGATCAAACAGATCGGTGAGAAAGTGAAGTTGCCGCCGGGCTATACCGTCGGTTCGTCGGGCGAATACGAGAGCGAAAAACGCGCGGAAGCACGTTTGCTTCTTATCGTGCCCCTGACCATTCTCGTGATCTACATCATCCTCTACACCATGTTCAAGTCGGTGAAGTGGGCGCTTCTCATCCTCACCAACGTGGCCATGGCTCGAATCGGCGGACTGGTGGCCCTGCTGGTGACGGGTACGCACTTCAGCGTCTCCTCGGGCGTTGGCTTCCTGGCCCTGTTCGGCGTTTCGGTTCAAACCGGCGTCATCATGCTCGAATACATCAATCAGCTGCGCGCTCGCGGCTACACCGTCGTCGATGCCGCGATTGAAGGCGCCGTCCTGAGGCTCCGCCCCATCATGATGACCATGCTGGTGGCAACTCTCGGGCTGCTGCCGGCAGCTCTTTCCCACGCCATTGGCTCCGATTCGCAGCGGCCATTCGCGATCGTGATCGTCGGAGGACTTATCTCTGACTTGGTTATGAGCATCGTTCTATTGCCCACTCTTTATGTCTGGTTCGCCAGTGAACGCGATGAACTTCCCGAACCGGAGGCGTCCTTTGAAAGCTAAGATGACAGCTAAGGCATCACATTCCCGTTCAAAGTACTCGCCGTCGAGAAGAGTGTGCAAGTACGGACTAGCCGCTGTCCTCTTCGCCGGTGTCCTGCTTGCACCCGCGGCGGAAGCGCAAAGTCAAAGTCCGCAGACCCAAGCTCCGCAGACCCAGGGTCCGGTCAGGATCACACTCGACGAAGCCATTCAACTGGCGCTCCAGCACAACCACAACATGCTGGCCATGATAACCACGATCCAGCAGAGCGAGGCGGAAGAGATCACGCAAGGCCTGCGCCCCAATCCCACGCTCTTTGCGGACTGGGAGTACTTACCTCTCGGCTCCCCTTCCCGTCAAAACCCGGACATATATTCGGGCGTGTCTACACCCGATTATCTGAAAAACAACACCGAAGGCGACATCGGCCTCAGCTACCTGATTGAACGTGGCGGAAAGCGCCGTGACCGCCTTAAGGCACAGAAGGACATAACGGCCCAGACGCGCTCGCTGGTGGCGGATAACGGGCGCGGTCTTACGTTTCAGGTTGCTACCCTGTTTTACAACGTCCAGCTGGCTGAATCGTGGCTGGAGTTGGCCGAGAAGGACGTCAAGAGTTTTCAGCAGACCGTGGACATCAGCGAACATCAATACAAGGCCGGCGGCATCAGCGAGAACGACTACCTGATGATTAAGCTGCAGTTGTTGCAGTTCGAAAGCGATGTCGAACAAGCGCAATTGGCCAGAGTCCAGGCGCTGTCGGACCTGCGGCAGTTACTGGGATATGAATCCGTGTCTGCGGATTACGACGTCGTCAGCTCCTTCGAATACCAACCAGTGAAGGCCAATCTTGATGACTTGAAGCTGAAAGCGTTGCAGAATCGCCCGGACCTGCGCGCAGCGCAGCAAGGCGTGACTGCTGCGAACAGCCAGTTGGTATTGCAAAAGGCGATTGGCAAACCGGATGTGACCGTACAAGCCAACTACTCGCACACCGGCGGAATCAATGCCGCTTCGCTTTATGGGAGCATTCCGCTGCAGATCTTTAATCGCAATCAGGGCGAAATCGCTCGGGCGCGCTTCGTCATTACCCAGGCGCAGGAACAGGAGAAATTTACGACCGGTCAGGCCCTCACCGATGTGTACGACGCCTATCAGGGCCTGCGAAGCAATGACAAGGTGGTGCTGCTGTATATTTCCACGTACCTAGACGTGGCCACGCGGTCGCGCGACATCAGCGAATACTCTTACCGGCACGGCGGCGCCAGCCTGCTCAATTTCCTGGATGCCGAGCGCAGTTATCGAGCCACGCAACTCGCCTACCGGCAAGCCCTTGAGTCGTACTTACTTGCACTCGAACAGCTTCGCGAAGCGGTGGGCGTGAGAGACCTGTCGTGATCGGTCAAACCGGATAAACGATTCGCCAAAGGAGCATCCGTGAACCAGCAAGAAGTACGAGCCCGGATCGAGGAAATCGGAGTTATCCCAGCCATTCGTGTGTATTCCTCCGAGGACGCTCTTTTTGCCGCGGAGGCAGTGTCCCACGGCGGGATTCCCATTGTGGAGGTCACGCTAACCGTGCCGAATGCGGACACAGTGATCTCGCACCTGGTGCAGAATGCTCCCGAAGTCATCGTTGGCGCGGGTGGCGTCCCGGATGTGGAAACGGCGCGCCGCTGCTTGGATGCGGGAGCCAAGTTCCTGGCAAGCGATGGGCTCGATCCTGAACTCGTGACCTTCGCCGTAAAAGAAGGTGTCGTCATGATCCCAGGGACATTGAGTCCGAGCGAGATATTGACGGCGTGGAAACTGGGCCCCGACTTCGTAAAGGTTGTTCCCTGCGCGCAGGTGGGCGGCGACAGTTACATCCGGGCTTTGAAGGCCATGTTTCCAAAGGTGCCCCTGATCGCCGCGGGCGGGGTGACTCAGCAGACAGCATCCGGTTTCATTCTGGCGGGCGCTATGGCACTCGGCATTGGCGCGGACTTAATCCCCAGGGAATCTATCCGAATGCGGCAAGCCGATCGCATCGCCGAATTGGCGCGTCGGTTTATCGGCTTTGTCAGCGCTGCCCGCAACCAGCTACGAGGAGGGTAAAGGTTCCGACTGCAAGCGGGCCCGCAATCGCGGAACTTTGCTCCAGGTAAGTCACAAGGTCGGCGGTCGCGCCAAGCAGCTTAACTGAGATAAACGTCAGAGGAGGAATAAGATGCAACGAGAAGGAAATGGGTATTCACCAGTGGAAACGCACGATCCAGCGGAAAACCCCTTGTTTGCGACCCTGGCACGGGTCGAGCACGATCTGAATGACGTGATCGGCGCCTTGGCATTACTCGGGGTCAAGCGCTGTTCGCGGTGCAAGCAATTCTTCCGCAGCGCCGATCCCGGCGCACTCTTCGACTACGGCCAGCTCGTCTGTTACAGCTGCGTTCCAGATTGGTGGCCCTCCGAATCAAGGGGGCTCGGCGTTGAAGAGCGCGAACGGATTGAGGGAAAGCTGGCATCGTGGTTGCGAAAGTACCACCGGGCCGAGGTCGTCAAGGTGACTCCCGGCAGCGTGCCTGACGCTAGCAACGCCGAATTCCAGATCGCAGCCAAATGTCAGGAGTGCGGCGGGTCGGGAAAGCTCATGGAGGGTGAACGCTGCCGGTTCTGTAACGGACTTGGGACCGTGCGGATCGTCGTGCCGAAGTAAACTCACGCCACTACACGGGCCGCTACATCATGAGCAGTGCTGCGCCCCGCTTGGATAGGGCATAGCCGCGTCCCCACACCAACCGAATCCACGTGCTCGCCTTCTGACGTCGCTGACGCTGCCTTTGAAAACGCTGTCGGGGAAGGCGTTGAGGCGAACCGCGGTGTAGACATCACAGACGACCCAGACGTTCGACAGATCGGCGATCGTAAACAGGTTGCGGGTGTTGTCGAACCAAAAGCAGAAGTTTTGACAAAATGTCATATTAGATATAATCTAAACAGTTCATGGACGCCGAGGCGATCAAACAGTCCTTGGAAGGCAGCGGGTTGCGTTGCACACCGCAGCGCTACGCCGTGATGGCATTCTTGGTGGAACACAACACGCATCCCACGGCGGCGGAAGTCTTCGAAGCTGTGAATCGCGTGGATCCGCGCTCTTCAAGGGCCACGACTTATAACAATCTGCGGGACTTGGTGCAGGCGGGTTTGGTGCGTGAAGTAGCCGTCGAGGGCCGCGCCGCGCGCTTCGATGCGAAAGGCATGCGGCATCACCACTTCATCTGCGACCGCTGCGGCAATGTTGAGGACATTGAGTGGTGCAACGTACCCAGGCCTGCCTCGCGCTCTCTCGGTAAGCGAATTCTTCGCGAATGCGAACTCATTTTCCGGGGACTCTGCACGAAGTGCGCTCCGCGGGCTTCCCGTTGAGGGTGGAGATGTGTGGATACTTTTTGGACAGCCAATCGACAAAGCGTCTGGGGTAGCTAATTGTGCGAACCGCAGTCTGATGGGTTCGTAGATCCTTACAGTTTTGAACTAATTCAAAGGAAAAACATCATGGAAAATCCAAAACACATGGAAAACACACTGGCCTCTTCATCGGGTACTGTTTCCCCCGAAGATCGGGGCCAAGACCAGGGCAAAAACAAATCAACCGAATCCAAGTGCCCATTCCACCACGGAGCCTCCGCTTCCATGAACCGTGACTGGTGGCCGAACCAACTGAACCTGCAGGTTCTCCACCAGCACTCAGAGCTGTCTGACCCCATGGGTAAGGAGTTCGACTATGCCAAGGAATTCAAGAGCCTCGATCTGAATGCTGTGATCAAAGACCTTCATGCGCTCATGACCGACTCGCAGGATTGGTGGCCGGCCGACTTCGGGCACTACGGAGGGCTGTTCATCCGCATGGCGTGGCACAGCGCAGGCACGTACCGCATCGGCGACGGTCGCGGCGGGGCCGGAGCCGGTCAGCAGCGCTTCGCGCCGCTCAATAGCTGGCCGGATAACGTGAACCTCGACAAGGCGCGCCGGCTGCTGTGGCCGATCAAGCAGAAGTATGGCCGGAAAATCTCCTGGGCCGACCTCATGATTCTCGCCGGCAACGTCGCCCTCGAGTCGATGGGCTTTAAGACGTTCGGTTTTGGCGGCGGACGCGCGGACGTCTGGGAGCCCGAAGAGGATATTTTCTGGGGGCCCGAAGGTAAGTGGCTGGCGGACGAGCGCTACAGCGGCGACCGTGATCTTCAGAATCCGCTCGCTGCCGTGCAAATGGGCCTGATTTACGTGAACCCAGAAGGACCAAATGGAAAGCCGGATCCGATTGCTGCGGCGCGGGATATCCGGGAGACTTTCGCCCGCATGGCGATGAATGACGAGGAGACGGTTGCGCTCATTGCCGGCGGTCACACCTTCGGAAAAACCCACGGCGCTGCTATTCCCGCTGACTACGTCGGTCCCGAACCGGAAGGCGCCGACATCCAGGACCAGGGTCTCGGATGGAAGAATAAGTTTGGTAAAGGTTTTGGTGCTGACACGATCGGCAGCGGCCTGGAAGTTATTTGGACCCAGACGCCCACGAAGTGGAGCAACAACTTCTTTACGAACCTGTTCAGCTACGAATGGGAACTGACCAAGAGCCCGGCCGGCGCGCATCAGTGGAGACCGAAGAATGGCGCAGGCGCCGGTACGGTGCCGGATGCGCACGATCCGTCAAAGCATCATGCGCCCTCCATGCTGACCACTGACCTCTCCTTGCGGTTCGACCCTGTTTACGAAAAGATTTCACGGCGCTTCTACGAGCATCCGGATCAGCTCGCGGACGCGTTTGCGCGGGCTTGGTTCAAGCTTACGCACCGCGACATGGGGCCGATCTCGCGCTACCTGGGCCCGCTCGTTCCGAAGGAGTCTCTGGTGTGGCAAGACCCTGTTCCCGCCGTGGATCATAAATTGATCGGGGAGCAGGACATTGCCGCTCTGAAAGCGAAGATCCTCAAATCCGGACTGTCGATTTCCCAACTGGTCACGACCGCCTGGGCGTCGGCGTCGTCGTTCCGCGGCTCCGACAAGCGCGGTGGGGCGAACGGAGCGCGCATTCGTCTCGCGCCGCAAAAGGATTGGGAAGTGAACCAGCCGGCCGCACTGGCGAAGGTTCTCAAGAAGCTGGAGGCGATCCAAAAGGAGTTCAACAACTCCCCCTCTAGCGGAAACAAGTCCAACGGGAACAAAGGCGGAAACAAAGGGAAGAAGGTCTCGCTCGCAGATCTGGTCGTTCTGGGCGGCTGCGCAGCTGTCGAGGAAGCGGCGAAAAGGGCCGGGCACAAGGTGAAGGTTCCGTTCTCGCCGGGGCGCACGGATGCTTCCGAGAAGCAGACCGACGTGCACTCCTTCGCCGTGATGGAGCCGGTCGCGGACGGGTTCCGCAACTACCTCCGCAGCGGACAGACCCTGTCGGCCGAGGAGTTGCTGGTGGATCGGGCGCAGTTGCTGACACTGACTGCCCCCGAGATGACAGTTCTCGTCGGCGGCATGCGCGCCCTGAATGCGAACTTCGGGCAGGCTAAACACGGCGTCTTCACCAACCGGCCCGAGATGCTGACGAATGATTTCTTCGTCAACCTGCTCGATATGAATACGAAGTGGGAGCCCTCCTCTACATCCGAAGGCGTGTATGAGGGGCGCGATCGCGCGACGGGCAAAATCAAGTGGACCGGCACGCGTGTCGACCTGGTCTTCGGTTCAAACTCCCAGCTGCGGGCAATCGCAGAATTCTATGGATGTAGCGACGCGAAGGGGGCGTTTGTGAAGGATTTCGCGGCTGCGTGGAACAAGGTAATGAACCTTGATCGCTACGACCTTGCCTGAGCTCGGCGGAAAAGATGGGTGTGTATTTCGGAGACCTGGTGGGGGCATACTCTGCAACTGGTAGCCACCTTCGTAAGCCTATGTACTTAAAAGACTGGCGGAGAGGGAGGGATTCGAACCCTCGGTACGGTTTCCCGTACTCCAGTTTTCAAGACTGGCGCCTTCAACCGCTCGGCCACCTCTCCGGAACTACTACAGTTTTACTACAGTCCCAATTGTCACGCCTGAGAACCGAAGTACTCATTTTATTGGGATGCGGATCAGTGCACCGGACGGCCCCGGATTCGAGATCACACCTACGTTTTGCTTACGTTTTGTACATTCCGCGACTATGCGTCTTCGGGCTCGCAGTTTTGTAGTCTTCGGATTTGCCCCGCGGAATGCTTAGCGTCTGCCATTGTGCAGAGCGCAGGTGTTTGGCGAGGAAAACGATTTGTCCAATGTGTTGCGCGTAATGGGCGAGCGCGCGGTTGAGCGCCTGCATGACCCTGTGCGGCTCCTGGCGAATGGTTACGATGCGTTGCACATCCTCGGGCTTGAGCGAGTCAAGCGCGGAAAACACATGCGCCCAAGCCTGCTCCCACTGGCGCAGGACTTCTTCGCGCGTTGTTTTCGCCGAGACTTCAAATTCCTGATCGCGAAACCGATCCGGCTTCTCGCCATCGCTGGTGAGGAAGTCGGTAAAGCGTGAGCGCGCGTTGCCGGCGATGTGTTTGACCAGGGTAGCAACGGAATTCGATTCCGGATCGAGCGTAGCTAAGAAATCCTTTTCTTCAAGCTGAGCCATGGCAGCTTCGCCCATGCGCTTGTGGCCGCGGAACTGGCGCTTGATTTCTTCGAGGTAGTCGGCAGCGAGGTCAGTCATAGAAGTCCTATTGCAGAGGTCAGAGGCCAGATTGCAGAGGTAAGGGCTTTAGCTTTCAGCAGTTCTTTTTCTGCGGGAGGCTGGACCTCTGCAATCGGACCTCTAACCTTTGACCTCGAATTGTACGTCGCACGCCACGCGGAACCCATAGTCCGCATACTTGAACTCCGGAGGGATGCTGGAGCGGGCCGCGCAGCGCGACATCTTGATGTGGTGACGCCAGGAGCCGCCGCGCGAAGCGCGCCGCTCGCCGATGTCTGGGCCACGCGGATTGCACTCGGGCGACGCCGCATAGTAGGCGGGCGCGTACCAGTCGCTGCACCACTCGTGCACATTGTCGCACATGTTGTAGAGGTCGTATGCGTTCGCTTCCGCGCGGCCGACGGGCTCGGGGCCTGTCTTCCAATGACCGGCGCAGCGATCGGCGTAACCGGCCAGGGATTGCGGCGACGCATCGCCCCAGGGAAATAGTGCGCCCTCGCGGCCTCCGCGGGCGGCCCGCTCCCACTCGGCCTCAGTAGGCAAGCGAAAATTTCTGCCGGCAGTTACTCCACCGGTCATTACTCCGCCGGTCGTTTCTCCGCCGGTCGTGACTCCGCCGGTGCTTATGCTGAGCCATTCGCAGTAGCGAATTGCCTCGTACCACGATACTCCGACGACGGGCTGCTCGGGATGGTTGAACGCGGGGTCGCTCCAGAACGGCGGCGGCAGGCAGTGCAGCGCGCCTGTCGCGCAGAAAGCGCCCGTACTCAGCGTTGGTAACTTGGCGAGCGCCAAGCAGAAATTCGTCAATCCAGACGCGATGCACCGGCTTTTCGTTGTCCTGTCCGGTGTCGCAGCCCATGAGGAACCATCCCGCGGGGATACAAACGAGCGCGGGAACGTATTCTTCAGCTCGGGACGGAGAGAGTGACGAAGAGACCAGTTGCGTCAGTCGCGTGGGGTCGGTCGGGTCCATGGTATCAAAGCGCCCGCAATGCGCGGACGACGTCTTCGATTTTATTCTCCTGAAACAGGCGGATGCCCGCGACTCCGGCCGCTCCAGCCTCCAGGCACGCTGCGGCGTTTTCCACCGTGACGCCGCCGAGAGCGAGGACGGGGATCTTCGCCCGGCATGCTTCATGCAAGGCGGCGAGGCCAGTCGGTTGCCTTCCGGGAGCATTGTTTTTTCCGAAGACTGGAGCAAAGACGGCGAAGTCTGCGCCCTCGGAGTCGGCGCGAATCACATCCTCGTTCGAATGGCAGGAGGCGGCCACGAGAAAGTGGTCCGTGGTCAGCGGCCGGTGGGCAGCCTGTCGCGCCTCACGAGGCCCGACATCGTCCGCGCGCAGATGAACCCCATCGGCTCCCGCAGCCAGCGCCACGTCCGTGCGGGAGTTAATTAACAGCCGGGTCAACGATGAATTCGCACGCACGATCGCGACCACTTCCCGTGCCAGCACTTCCAGTTCTCTCGTGCTCAGATCTTTTTCGCGGAGCTGGATATAGTTGACACCAGCGCGCGCGCCTTCGGCGACTTTGGCGAGAAGATCGCGGTGGCGGGCGCGTTCGTCACCGCGAAACTGGCTTCGGTCGGTGATGTAGTAAAGCAATATGGCGTCGCGATTCAAACGGTCCCCTCGTAGATCAAAGGTTTATCCGTAAACTTATTTCGCGAATTCATGTGTCGCCAACTCATGGGCCAGTAAGCTGACGTTAGGGTCGAGTCTTGGCGATTTCGGGGACGGCCGGTTCGCCGGCGCGCTTCGCTTGCTGCGGGGCAAGATGGTATTTGGTCAGTCCTTCTTTCAGGAACTCGAAACTTTCTTCCGGCGAATCGGACATCTTGAACAGGTCGAGGTCCCCCGCCGAGATCGTGCCGGCGTCGACCATGGCTTCGAAATTGACGATTTTCTTCCAGTAAGCGCTGCCATAAACGACGACGACAATTTTCTTGGCCAGTTTCTCCGTCTGCGCGAGGGTGAGGATTTCAAAAAGTTCGTCCAGCGTGCCAAACCCGCCGGGGAAAATCACCAACCCTTTTGCCAGGTACGCGAACCAGAATTTACGCATGAAAAAGTAATGGAACTCGAAGTTGAGCGAAGGCGTGATGTAAGGATTCGGATTCTGCTCCAACGGCAGGTTGATATTGAGGCCGATGGTTTTTCCTCCCGCTTCGTGGGCGCCGAGATTCGCCGCTTCCATGATGCCCGGGCCGCCGCCGGTGGTAACCACAAAGCGGTGGCGCTTGGCCGGGATATGCGTGGACCATTCGGTCAGCAGGCGGGCCAGCCGGCGCGCGTCCTCGTAGTAGCGAGCCATATCAACCGCGGCCTCGGCGCGCTTCATATCCTTGGCTTGCTGCGCTTCGGAGAACTGAGCGCCGTTGCCGCGGACTTCGGTCAGCCGGTGCGCGGCGTTCTTGTGGCTGTCGACGCGGGCGGAGCCGAAGAAGACGACCGTGTCCTGAATCTGCTCGCGGCGAAAGCGCGACAGCGGCTCGCTATACTCGGACAACAGCCGCAGAATTCTGCCGTCGGGACTGTTGAGAAATGGTTCGTTCCGATACGCCAGCGGAGCGGGCTTGAGTCTGTGATCAGTCATAAATAAATCAGTCGTCGGTCGCTAGTCGATGGTCGTCGGTCGTTCTTCGCCGATGAATGAGGTTGCGGCCAAAGGCCGCTGTTCGCGAACGACCAACGACCAACGACCATCGACCAAAGACTGTTCTTCATTCCTCTTCCTGATATTGAATCGCCTCCCAAAATCCGATCCACACATTAAGCACGCCCAAGCCGGTCGCGACGCCGCGCACGAAGCCGCTGGCGACTACGGCGCGAAACGTGGGATAAGAGAAGAGCAGAGGGTTGTCGGACCACTCCGGACGCCAGGGTAGAATCATCAGCATCACCCCAAGCGTCGCGCACAAAAATACGAACAGAAGCACTCCGATGCGGCGGAGCCATAGACGCGCGACCGAAGGCGAGGGCCTGGAAACCGGAACTGGAGCCAGTGGACTGCTGTTTTGGCCGGGGATCTGAGTTCCCCGACACTGGTGGAGTCGCTGGCAAGGGGTAGCTTGGGATCGGAAATCATTGCACGCGTCGTCGTTAGTAAGGCCGTGGGGCGGGCCCGGGATCGGGTCGGATCCCCAGCGCAAGCTTCCGAACCCACTGGGTGCATTCTACGACTTCAGAGCCTGAATGCGCTCGGCCACGTCGCGATAATCGATATTTGTGCCGTACACGCCCGTGAAATAGCGCAGTGCCGCCGGCTTGTCCTGGGCAGTTTCGCATGCCGAGCCCAGCTCATAGTTAATGGCAATGCGCGCGTCCTCATCGAGTCCGGGGATGCTAAGCGCCTTTTCATACCAGCGGATGGCGGCTTCGGGCACTCCTTTATCGATGAAACATTGGGCCAGCCAGGTGTAGGTCTGCACGGGCTGCGCAAATTTCTTGCCGCGCTCGATCGAGGAACAGACTTTCTGCAATTCCGCGATGGCTTCGTCGAGCAGGCCCATTTCGCGGAAGGCAACGCCCAGGTTGTAATGCGTTTCCGGATCGTCATCCCCCGCAATAACCTCTTCTTCGAGTTCCTGTTTCAACGCGCCGAACATCTCCGAAAGATCGACGCTATCGGAGGGATGCATGGCCTGCGCTCCGGCTCCCAGGGGACGCACGGCAGCGGGGCTATAGCTCATCGCAGGAACGTTCATCGCAGGAACGCTCGTCGCAGGAACGTCCACCGCAGAAACGCTCATGGCAGGAGCGGCGGCCGTGGCCGCCCCTCCCGCCGACGCCGCTATCGAAGGCATGGCCGCCGGGGCAGCCGGAATCTCAATTGCAATATGGGCCACAGCCTCGTTCGCCACGGTCTCCGTTTCCGGTTCGGGCGTTTTGGGTGCAGCCGCCGCCGGCCAACCCGGCAACGGCTGGGTGTCGGATGGCTGGGTGTCGGGTGGCTGGCTGTCGGATGGCTCGACTACCGGTGGCTGGGTCTCGGGAAGCTGATCGGCGGGTGCCGGCGCTTGCGGGAAAGCATCGCCGAGCGAAGCTTCCAGATCCGCGACCAGCGCGGTCAATTCACTTGCCTCCGCAGGCACGGCTTCTGCTGGAGCGGGTTCGGCGCAAGCCAGCATATCCGGCGAGGCTTCGATCTCGGACTGGTGCTGGGTCTCCATTTCAACTTCGAATCCCGCTGGTTCGTCGGCGTTGATCTCGGTGATTTCTGGCTCGGGCTCGGCCGGCGGCTGGCCGGCGGATTCGATGGCAGCGCGCAACGGATCGAGAATGCGGGCATCGCTGGTCAGGGTTTCCAGCTTCTCGATCCCGGCTCGTGCCTGATCGGTCATGAAGTGCTCGATATAGAAACGGACTTCTTCGACCGTCTCGGCGATCTCAGGATTGCAGGGGGCATCGTCTTCGACCGTGGCCGATAGTGCTGCGGCCGGAGCGTGCTCGTCGACGGGAAGCGAATGCTCCCACTCGGAGGCAAGGTCGGAGGAGAGTTCGGAAGAAGGCTCGGAAGAGGGCTCGGAGGAAGGTTCCTGCTCCTCTGCGGGCGCGTACACCCCCAATTCCTGGATCGCGAATTCCGGATGCGCGGCAGCGGCAATTTCGTGATCGGGAGCCGCGGGCGCGGCCATCGGCCAGGGCGCGGGTGAAGCCGCAGCGGCGGCGCGGGCCGCAGGCGGAGCGGCGGCCGATGAACCTATGACGGGCGAAGCGCTCGCCGACGGAGCAGCAGCCGACGATGCAAACGTCGATGATGCACACGTCGATGATGCAGAAGTCGATGCAGCGGCTTCCGCGCTGCGCTCGTAGCGCGCGGCCAATTCTCCATAGCGCACGGCTTCATCCGGACAGCCGGCATCGTGGTACACGCTTTCCAGCGTGCGGCAGCAGACGGCGGCTTCGGTAAAGCGCTGGAAGCGGGTGTGGAGCGCGGCCAGGCGCTGGTTCAGGCGCACGTCGGACGGTGCCTGGGGCAGAACGCCCAGCAAAGGCACGACCGCCTTGTCCGGCAGATTGTAAGAAAGAAATAGGTCGGCATCGGTGACCGCGGAGCGCACTGCGATGGCAATGTGGTCGGGATAAGATTGATCGATGACCGGAGCGGTTGCTTCCAGCTCCTCCACGATGACCGCCCCTTCTTCGGCGGTGATCCCGATGGCGGGCGATGCTCCGGCCATGCGCCCCACCACCTGCTGATAGTTCTGCATGTGCAGCGCGTTCTGGGGCTCGGTGGTGGCCAGCATCTGGTACAGGTCGCGAGCGCGGGACAGGTTTCCGTCCTTGACGGAGGCGTGAGCCAGAAGCTCGGTGACTTCGTTGATGTGCGTGCTCTCGCCGGCTTTGTTCAGCAGTTGCATCAGCGCGTCCAGTGCGCCCGAATCGTCGCGCACATGGGCGATCATGGTATGCAGGCTGCCCAGCAGCTTGGTCGAGTCGGTCGCCAGCAGGCGATCGGCGTGGCGGGTGTAAACGTCAAGTGCCTGGTGATATTGACCGAGGCGGGCGCAACCCTCCGCCAGCAAAAACACCCCCTCGGCATCGTTGTGCACGGTCAGCAGCTTCTCGGCGAGCGGGACTGCCTCGGTCACGGTCCCGATTTGCAGGTACGCCTTCAGCAGGTCGCGTAAGCCTTCGGGATGAGAATCGAGGTCGGAAGCCCCCTCCAGGTACTCGATGGCATGCTTGGGATCGTCGCTCTCCAGGGCGGCCTTGCCCCGCAGCAGCAGAACGTAACTGTTGCCTGGGTCGAGCGTCAGCATCCGCTTCAGAATGTCTTCCGCGGCGGCGAGTGAACCGCGCGAGCGCAACGATTCCGCCACCGCGCTGAAAATCTCCCACGCCTCTTTCTTTTTTTTCAGCCGGACATAAACCTCGGCGAGCTTGACCCGCATGGGCACATTTTCCGCGTCCATCTCGAGGATCTTCTGGAAAAGCCGCACCGCTTGTTCCAGGTCGCCTACCTTCATGAAGTCTTCGGCGACTTGCAGGTACTGGGCGCGGGCGTCGTTGAACAGCCCCTGCTGAGTGTACAGTTCCGCCAGTTTCAAAGATCCATCCACGCTCGGCTGCAGCTTGGTGATCTTCTTGTACATGGCGATGCCCTTGACGGTGAAGCCCTGCCCGGCATAGGCATCGCCCACTGTCTTGAAACACTCGATGGCTTTGGCGTTGTCGCCCAGACGCGAGTAGAGATCGCCGATGGTGTTGTTGACGGTAAGATCCTTGACATCGTGCTTCAGGACCTTTTCGTACTCAGCAATGGCGCTCTGCAGCTTGCCCTGCTGGACAAACTTTTCCGCGGCGCTAAGAACCTTCTGTTTATTGAAACCAAAACCAAACGCCATAGGGTGCGGACTCCAGCCTTTTTCCCGTCGAACGCCCGCGTTTTCCTCGAGCGTTGCCCAACGGGTCCTAACCTCGCCGGGAGATTCCCAGGCGAAACCCCGCAAACCGCGCAATCGGGATCGCGGAATAAGCTGATTGTAAGGCCGCGCACCCTCAGTTCGATGGTTACCGACGATTACCGGGGTTACCGAAAGGGAGTGTACGTCCGGTTCCGGAAAACCCCCGCTTCAAGCGCCAAAATGGAAGCAACGAATCGGCAAACCGGTTCGACGGAAGTTCCAACCAAGTCCCCTCCGTGTACCCCTGTGCACCCTGTGGTTAATGCCTTTTGCCGCCACGTAATCAGAATTCCCTGGTTAACATTGACTAGCTCCCACGACTAGCTCCCCACGGACTTGCGATCTACAGACTTGCGATCTACGGACTTGCGGTCTATGGACCTTCGCTCCCCGGCCCCGCGCTCTTCCCAGCGTTCCCGCACTCCCGCAAGAAACCCCTTCTTGTCCGCTCGCATGAGTTGGACCAGCGCTTGATTACCCGTATCTTCGTGCGCGGCCGCCCAGAGGACCATTTCCGTGAGCACCGGCGCCAGCTCAATCCCTTTTGCTGTCAGCTGGTAAATCAGCTTCCGTCCGTCCCGCGGGTCTGGTTCCGCGGTGACGATTCCATTCGCCGTCAGCCGGCGCAGGCGATCGGCTAGGATGTTGGTTGCGATCCCCTCGTAGCACTCCATAAATTGCTTGTACGTCCGGAACCCTCGGAGCATCATGTCGCGGATGATCAACAGCGACCAGCGATCGCCCAACATCTCCACCGAAGCGTTCAGTGGACACTCCGACCGGCGCTTGGCAGTGCGCTTCTGGGCCATATTTTGAGCATATATTTTTCGCTTGCATTTCACAAGTAATATGTTTTACGATCTCTGGCCGTGGGGATATTCTTTATCCTATGCAGCCCGGTAGCGTGCTACCCAACGCCTGAATTATGGCCGTTCACCGAGGCCGCTGACAATGTAAAGAAGACAATGCAGAGAAAAAGATGAAATTGAAACCCAGTCGATTCACAAAAAACAATAGAAAGAAAAGGAGACAACTATGGACGCGAAACCCACGCACGAACAAGCGCAACTCCACCTGCAGATCTATGACATGCGCCGCGAGGCCCGGCTGCGCCAAGCCCGCGATTGGTTCTTCAAGAACTACTTCGTGGACAATCTCGACGACTGGATGCGACTCGCGGCGCCCGGAACGGAAAATGGCGCGTTCGCGATGATGGTGCTCAGCTATTGGGATCAAGCCTGCGCCATGCTCAACTACGGTCTGCTCCACGAAAATCTATTCTTTGAGACCAGCGGCGAATTTTTCGGGGTCTGGGATCGCGTCCGGCCCGCTCTCCCTCAGGCTCGGGAGAAGTTTATGAATAAGCAGTTCCTGGCGAACCTCGAAAAGGCTGCCCAACGCTACGAAGCCTGGATGGAAAGCCGCAACCCTGGCAATATCGCCGGCATGCGCGAGTGGATGAAGCAGATGCGCCCGCAGCCGGCCAAAGCAGCATGAAGCCGACTCGGACGCGACAGTAAACGACGCGAGACTAAACATTAAACAACGAGCGAGCCTGCGACCCCGGGTGTACAACCGTGCATCCGCGGCGCAGGCTCACATTTACGCCGAGGAGAGCATGCCAAAAATTACGCCTTTCTTGTGGTTCGACGGCAAGGCCGAAGAGGCGGCTAACTTTTACACCTCCATTTTCAAGAACTCGAAAATCCTGAACAGCGCACGCTATGGAGATGCCGGTCCCGGACCAAAGGGATCCATCATGATGGTCACCTTCCAGCTCGAAGGCCAGAATTTCATGGCCCTGAATGGCGGCCCAATCTACACCTTTACTCCGGCCATCTCGCTTTTTGTAGACTGCGAGACGCAGGCGGAAGTCGACGAGTTATGGGACAAGCTCTCGGCCGGGGGATCAGAAGTGCAATGCGGATGGCTGAAAGACAAATTTGGCCTGTCTTGGCAAATCATCCCCAAGGCTTTGATGGAGCTGATGCAGGATAAAGACCCTGTGAAATCGCAAAGAGTCTTCAAAGCCATGTTACAAATGACCAAGATTGACGTTGAAGGCTTGAAGCGCGCCTCTCGAGGTGAATGAAACAGGAGAAACGAATGAAGCGAAAAATAGTCAGGAAGATCACTCTAAGAAGTTTCGCGCTCATTATCGTGCTGGGCGCGGCGTGGCCAGCGCTAGCACAGGATGCCAAAGCACTGTATCCGAGCATGGCTCCGCTTGACCAATACCTGATAGCGGACCGAAATGCCGAGATAGCCCTGGCGCGGAGCGCGGCCCCCGAGTCCATCTCACGCGATGCCGAGGTCCTGGTCCTCGGACGGCATGGCTATGAAACCGCAGTCAAAGGCAAGAACGGTTTCGTATGCGTCGTGGAGCGAGGGTGGATGTCCCCATTCGATGGTGATGTTGCCGCTAATTTTTGGAACCCTAAACTGCGAGGCCCGGTCTGCTACAATCCGCCGGCTGCCCGCTCCATCCTGCCGCTGACGTATAAAAGAACGGAGATGGTATTGGCCGGTCAATCCAAAGCTCAGATCATCGACGGCATCAAGACATTCATGAAGCAAAAGCTGCCGCCCCTGGAGCCTGGAGCCATGAGCTACATGATGTCAAAGGACCAGTACCTTACCGATGGCGACCACCACAACTGGATGGCTCACCTGATGTTTTACACGCCGCTCATGGACGGCGCCGTTTGGGGTGCAGATCTGCCCAACTCTCCCGTCATGCTGAATCCACAGTTCAGTGGCGCTCCGGAACCAATCGACGTATTCATGGTTCCCGCGGGCTGGTGGTCGGATGGAACGCCGGATCCGCACGGGGTCATGTAGGGGCACACCACAACGCGAGAGAATGGGCCGATCGCCGAGTTCATCATTTCGGTGTGCAAGGGGTCGGACGGGAAGGCTACTCCCACCGATGAGCACTGAAGTTTATCTCGGCGAGTCATGACTATAAAAAAAGAAGAGGTCGAAATCTTGGGCAAAAGGAGCGCAACATGAGTCAGGTCCGGGTTCTAGTCGGCACCCGCAAAGGCGCATTCATCCTGACATCCGACGGTAAGCGCGAAAAATGGGATGTTAGCGGCCCCCACTTCGCGGGCTGGGAGATGTATCACCTGAAAGCATCACCCGCCGATCCCAATCGCATCTACGCGTCGCAGACCAGCGGATGGTTCGGACAGCTGATTCAACGCTCCGACGACGGCGGCAAAACCTGGCACCAGCCCGGAACGCCGCCCGGGGCGCTGCCCGCCCCAGGTCCTCCGCAGGCCGCAAGCAACAAGTTCGTCTACGACGCGTCGGCGGAAACCGGCAAGCCGCTCACCACTCATCAGCATTACGACGGCACGCAGCGTCCCTGGGAATTTAAACGCGTGTGGCATCTGGAGCCGTCGCTCACCGATCCCGACGCGGTCTACGCTGGAGTCGAAGACGCCGCCCTGTTCCGCTCGACCGATGGCGGCGAGAACTGGCAGGAACTCGCCGGACTGCGCGGCCACGGCACCGGCCCTCAATGGCAGCCGGGCGCGGGCGGCATGTGCCTGCACACCATCATTCTCGATCCCAGCAACCCCGGCCGAATCTTCATCGCGATCTCTGCCGCGGGCGCGTTTCGCACCGACGACGGCGGCAAGACATGGAAACCGATCAACCGTGGGCTGCGTTCGCAGTACATCCCAGACCCGAACGCCGAGATCGGCCACTGCGTTCACCATGTCGCGATGCACCCGTCGCGTCCGGGAGTGCTGTTCATGCAGAAGCACTGGGACGTCATGCGCAGCGACAACGCGGGCGATTCGTGGCAGGAAATCAGCGGCAATTTACCGACCGACTTCGGGTTCGTCATCGACGTGCACGCCCACGAGCCGGAGACCATCTACGTAGTCCCCATCAAGAGCGACTCGGAACACTTTGTTCCGGATGGCAAGCTGCGCGTCTTCCGCAGCCGCAGCGGAGGAAACGAGTGGGAGGCGCTCACCAAAGGCCTGCCGCAAAGGGACTGCTACGTTAACGTGCTGCGCGACGCCATGGCCGTCGATGCGCTCGACAAATGCGGAGTATATTTCGGCACCAGCGGCGGGCAGGTCTACGCCTCCGCCGATGCCGGAGACAGCTGGGCCCCGATTGTTCGCGATCTCCCGGGCGTGCTTTCGGTTGAAGTGCAGACGCTGGGGTGAGGGATACACTCGACAAGTTTCAGATAATATTACCATGCTCTCGGTCTCAGCGCCAATCGGACCGTGCTATTAATTGCGACTAAAAGGCAGAAAACATACCGTGTCTGAGCGAATGGCTGAGGCAAGTCGTCGCTTCTCGAACAATTCTTGTGGAAAGTCGTTCATAGGGGGAGAAGAGAATCCCTTCACGCAATCGACACGTGAACGCGAGCAGCACAGAAGCTCCGCGTATCGGCGATGCAACATAGAGATCGCAGGCCCGGTACAAAGACGTAGTCCGTTCAATTGCGAGATAAGATGGCCTTCAGTGAACCTGGGATAGACTGATGTGACTCCGGTGCGACGTCATTTGTTTGGTGGCAGAACAGGGAGCTTACATTCTCGATTCCGCGCCCCAACAGCAAAATCGACAGAGCCGGACGGTAAACGAGAGCAGTTTATACCTCTCGCGTTAAGAAGCCGCAAGTAGGCCGTTACATGCTGTGGCTGGTTTCGGTCCAGTACGTTCAATCGGATGGTTATTTGAAATGATTAACCCCGCCGACACTGCGAGAGTCAACCCCAGCGTTTTCGTCTAAGGGAACCGTCCACGCTGTACCAAGATTTACTTCAAACCCATCCTTCTAATCATGAAATCTCTGAAGCCGTCGAGGCTTGGCAGGTTTCGGGAATTGTGCTTCTATTCGAGTGATAGAGGGAGAGCAATCACCTTCAACCGGTTTTCCGGCCCCGGAAGAGTGAACTCGTAAGTATTCATAGATGACCTTTGCGATGGTACGTTGTAATTGGTTATACGCGATCTGGATTTCGCGATTATGAAAGGAGATACGGTGTCCATTGGCGACCCGTCAACTTGATCTCGTGGCGGAGCTCAACCTTGGATTCATCCCTTTGGAGGAAACGGTCGCAGATCATCCGCTCGGCTTATCGTACTTTCCCGTGACCTGATTTGGATAGATTGGGCTTTCACATATGCCTGTGTTTTTACTGTCGCAGATAATGGGATTGTTCAGACAAAGATCATATTCAAAGCCCTTGCAAGCGGCTACTGCAGACCTAGAATTGTTCTCTCGCGGAAATGGAGTCTCTGCCTTAGCGACCTGTTGGAAGCATAGGTTCTTGTCAGGCGAGCGGACGCCAAATGCTGGTCTATCAATATCTACGGGCCAAGAAAAGATTGCCACCGCATCAAATTAGAATAAAGCCCCGCAACGATCTGGCTCAGAGGCATCCTATGGTTCCGCTCAACTTTACGACGAGTTAAAGGCACACCGCATTCGTTGCGGGGGTTTTGGCGGTGTGGCGCTACGTATTTTTTATGCCGATGCCCATTAGTTCAGGGAGATTGACGCTTCTCAGTCAAGCGTTGACGCAATCGCGTCCATGAGATCGCTAATGCGAGCAGATTGCTCACTTGAGTGTCAGAAGCGCTCTGTCAGCTGGATTTCTTGGTCTGTGGGCAATGGCGAAGCGCGCGTTCTCGGGTCGATACCAGTCCCGCTGCTTAACGACCATCCGATAGCTGTTGCATTCGACTCGGCGGAATGCCGTCCTCCATTGTTATTAGACTCGCTGCGCCCGGGAGTGAGCGAGTGACCGGCTCACACTCTGAAGCTTCGTCACTCTCTTCTTTATCGTTTGAACTGCCATGATCCGAGTCATACTCCCGCACCATCTGCGAACGCTGGCGCACGTCGGCAGCGAGGTGGAGCTCGAAGTCGAGGGTCCAGTCACGCAGCGCTCAATCCTCGATGCCCTCGAGGCCCGCTATCCGATGCTGCGCGGAACCATCCGCGACCAGGTGACGCAACAGCGCCGTCCATTCCTGCGCTTCTTCGCCTGCGAGCAGGATCTGTCCCATGAGCCGCCCGACGCCCCACTGCCCGACGCGGTCGCGTCCGGGGCGGAGCCCTTTATTGTCATCGGAGCCATTGCCGGCGGCTAGCTTTGCTGGAAGAGGTTGAAGAACGAGATCCTAGCGACAAGCCACGTGATAACATTTTGGCCGTGCCCATCACCGACACAAGCTCTTCCGCTCTAGCTGTTCAGCTACAGGTGCGGCGATCTATGTCCGGAGAACAACGCCTGCTCCTGGCGTTCGAAATGAGTATGTTTGCCCGGGTACTATCCCGCGAGCGCATTCGGCGAGAGCGTCCAGGGTGGACGGAGGCGCAGGTTGCACTCTGCCGGCACCCATGCCGGAGTGGTTGCGACGAGCGTACTGGAAGTCGTCCGACAGATTACAGCAGCGCTCACTTCCAATTATGATGAACTGACCGGAAAGAATGCGGAGCGCCTCCAATAACCCTTACTATTCACGGCGTGGAAAGCGGTGACGATTGTTCCCTCACTTCAGTGCCTCGGCATTAGGCGCTGGCGCTGGTTCTGGTGGGAATATTGAGACTACCTTGACTAATTGAGTGCGATGCATTGGTTTGGTGGTCTTTTCAGATGTCACGATCTCTTCAGCACCGCCAAACACAGCACAGGCAATATGGATGGCATCTATAGCACTCAGACCAGTTCTACAAGCCTCTTCCATTGCAAACTCCAGAAGAGCCACACTGGTTGGTATCGTGCGTGTGTTTAGACGAAAGAATGCGTTATAGAATTCCACTTCACCTTCATTGTGGAAATGGATTGGCTTGGGGAGAACCTCTAGGCGAACGTATTCGCTAGTAACAAACTCACGATTCGCATCCTGTAGAAACGGCAATGCTAAGGCGGCTACTTCGTGTGTTCCTTTCGCCGCAAATATCAGCACGCCTGAATCCACGTAGGTGAGCGTCAATGATGCACAAGGCTGAGCTATCCGCTCCGGCCCCTCATTTTCTCGATTTCATTACTTAACTCATCAGCGCTCTTCAATGGGACACCGGATTCTTCTATCTTGCGACGCGCCGACATCAAGCCATCTCTTGTTTCCGGCGCGACAACCACAGGAGCGACGTAGACTGTCCCAGAAACTTCAGACGATGGATAGACGACACTGCAATTCTCCATCGTTGGCTCCGCCGTTGGCACATCAGAGGTAGAAACCACGTATCTGTTGCCGCTGGAATTCAACAATTCTTCGACTTTGGCTTTATTTATAGTTATCGACAACGACATGGAACGGCTCCTTATTCAATGGTTGGTCGTAGTAGTGTTTTCGGCTGATCCACTTAAAACTCTCGTGTTTTGTGATCGCAGCGATCTCAATAGGGCCGCCGACAATATTTGGTCCCGGCAGGAAGCGCTGGTACATGATCGCCGAATGCACCAAGAACCGGGCAAGATCAATGACATCCTGAATCGGCATTGGTGCAGATACTAGTGGCGCTTGCAATCGTGCGGCCAACACTGGTCCAAGCTGGCTAGCGAGGACCGTCGGATTTTGTGTTGGCTGAATGACTTGCGCCATGACTGGAAAAAGCATTGGGCTGAAACCAACGATAATACGCTGCAATACTTCAGTCATACCGCCCCAGCTAAGTCCCACTTCATGATTCGCCCTTAATCTTTTTGGTGGTTGGGAGATTCCTTTCTCTATTCCGACTGACCACGATTCGCCGAGGTCCCCCGGCTTTGAATAACCACCCAACAAAATTCCCATACTCGTATTGAGCTTTGCTGGTGGTTCCAGCTTTGCACACTCATCACCTAAGAACTTCGCCAAGATCGTAGCGATCTTCTCCATCGTGTATGCATCGGCATTAAACTCCATCTCTTTAGGGCTTTCTGTCAACTTTTTTCGAAGGTCCTTTATCAACGTACCGACTGAAGCGTTACCGATATTGCCACTTCCGAAAGTAATGCAGCCGATGGGCAGGCCCTTCACTAAATTGAAAATCTTGTTCGCATTGTCATATACATTAACGACAAAGTTGCCCGATACTCCGGGTGGAAGCACAACGCCGGGCGGCGCAGGAATGGACAAAGTTGACGCGCTGTCTGCTGCTAACACCACGCCGTCATGAACACCGATCAGGACTGCTACACTCATGCGTTTCCCTGCCGCTTTCTCCGTCGCTAACGCCTAAGAACCTTTAGTCCTTCTCGCCAGTCAATTCTTTCGTTTAAAAGGGGGGAGACTTACACTTTTAATGATCGGTTGTCGCGCGGTTTACTTTACGGAACGCGGCATATTTTGACTTCCGAGTCCGTTTGAGTTTTTTCGCTTCCTTCTCCGCATCCAAGTGCGCCTTGATTTCAGTATGTGGCACTGAAACGATCTGCCGCATGGCAGACTCGAATCGTTGCCATTCAGGACTCTGCGAAGTTTCTTGACGGTCAGTCATAAGCCTTTGGTCGATTCCGGGGGGGCGGTAACGGGTATCCCCCGATGCCGGAAAGATACACGTAAGTTCATCATCATCATAGCTCAAAATTAGCGTATATATACCGCATGGCCCTGCATGACACGACACCGCAGTACATTGCTGAACATCGGCAATGGTCAGCCACCTATATTTATACCTTTAGAGAAAAATTCCCGCAAAATCTTTGAGTTTAAAGGACTTACAGCTAAAATATTACGGAATAAGAACTTAGCGATCCGTTCGTTCCCAAAATGAAAAAGGGTGAGGAGTTTATCCCGCACCCTTTGATCTCGGTTTTGTTCCTTATAGTTCTATTATATCAATTTCAACCCGCCTGTACCGCCAACTTTTCCGACTTTATTTTCCTCGCCTATTCATCGACTTAGCGGGAAAATCGTCAAAACAGGGGCTTGACAAGATTTTCCCGCGACTCTTGCGGCGTCTGCCGGACTGCACTCGGCTGGGACGGGGTCCTTCGGCTCCGCTCAGGACAGGCTCCGCCCGCGTCGCCACACAATCTCCACATCTACTTCCCGCGCTTCTCGATCGCCACTAATTCCCGCGTGTCGTGCCCGATCCAAACCTGGCGCGGGCGCGCGATCTTCTGTTCGGGGTCGGTCAGCATTTCCTGCCACTGCGACAGCCAGCCGATGGTGCGCGGAATCGCGAACAGCACGGTAAACATCTCCGGATTGAAGCCCATCGCCTGGTACATGATGCCGGAGTAGAAGTCCACGTTCGGATAGAGCTTGCGCTGCACGAAATATTCGTCTTCCAGCGCGATGCGCTCCAGTTCCAGAGCAATCTCCAGTTTGGCATTGCGTCCGGTAACTTCGAACAATTGGTCGGCCGCCCACTTGATGATCTTGGCTCGCGGATCGTAGTTCTTGTAAACCCGGTGCCCGAAGCCCATCAGCTTGCCTTTGCCTTCCTTGATCTTCTTGATGTATGCGGAAATATTATTCTTGGAACCGATCTCATCCAGCATGCGCAGCACTTCTTCGTTCGCCCCGCCGTGCAGGGGTCCGGAAAGAGCGGCCGCCGCCGCCGCCGTGGCCAGATACGGGTCGCTCTGCGAGCTGCCCACGGCGCGCATGGCGTTCGTGCTGCAGTTCTGCTCGTGGTCGGCGTGCAGAATAAACAGGATGTCGAGCGCCCGCGCAATCACCGGATTGGCAACATACTTCGGCTCGACCATCTTCCACAGCATGTTCATGAAGTTTTCCGGATAGGTGAGGTCATTGTCAGGGTAGACGTACGGGAATCCCACACTGTGGCGATACGACATGGCCGCGATCGAGGGCATCTTGCCGATCAGGCGCTTGATCTGCAGCAGCCGGGTCGCGGGGTCGTGAATGTTCTTCGATTCCGGATACACCGTCGACAGCGCCGCCACCGTGCTCACCAGCATCGCCATGGGGTGCGCGTTATCGCGAAAACCTTCCATGAACTTCTTGGTGGTTTCATGGAGCATGGTGTGGTGCGTGATGTCATCCACCCAGCTGTGCAATTCACTGGCGCTGGGCAGTTCGCCGAACAGGAGCAGATAGGCGACTTCGAGATAGGTACAGTGTTCGGCGAGAACGTCGATGGGATAACCGCGATAGCGCAGGATTCCCTTATCGCCGTCAATGAAGGTGATCGCGCTGCGGCAGGAAGCGGTATTCATAAAGGCAGGGTCGTAGGTCATCAAGCCGAAATCTTCGGGGCCCGTCTTGATCTTGCGCAGATCCATCGCGCGGATGGTTCCGTTTTCGACCGGAAGCGTGTAGCTCTGTCCGGTGCGGTTATCGGTGATCGTTACGGTATTTTGCGGCATTCAAACCCTCCTGAGAACGAAAGCAAGTGCAAATGAAAGAGTCTAGCGCGGGACGATGCTCCCCGCAGCAAATGGTATCGACCGCCGGCCGGGGACGCAGTAGTCTGCGTCACAAAGGAATGTTTGCTGACGCATCCCCCGGCGACCCATAATGCTACAGCACCGCGCACCGATTGCGTAAGGGCCTTACTCGTTGGCCACCCGGCGGTGCGATTTCACCGCCAGGCAACGGGCGAAGATCGCCGAGACCTGCGGAATCTCCTCTTCAGTCAACTGAATCGCGCTGCCCAGTTTCTTCAACGCCGCATTCAGAGCGGCGGGATGTCCGTGGGTCGCTTCCACGACCTGCTGCCACTCCCGGGCAACCGGAATGCGCTCGTCGGTTTCGGCGTCTTCGCAAAACTGATCGGCCGCTTCCGGAGGAGTTCCGTATTCGTCGGCGACATCCTCATGGAAGTAGCCCCGCAGGAACGTATGCAGCGCGGGAAAGTTGGCGGCGGTGATTTCCGGTTTCGGGTTCATCAGCGGCACTCCGGATAAGAAGTCAAAACATAGTAGTTGTTGGGCCCAACGTATTTCAGTACGACCAGCGCGTGCGCGCACGGACGCGACTGGCTATCGCCACGATTGATGGTGCGGCCAATCGGAGTCTCGCTATCGTAGTCCAGCACCAGGTTCGGATGTCCCCCCGAGCGGCTGAGCCAGCGCTCGATTCGGTCGTGCGATTCTGCGATCGCTGCGCCCACGGCATGCTCGGCAACCGCGCGATTGGTGTATGTCGACGCGCCGGTAATACCGCGTTCCTGCTCCAGGCGCTCGCGCAGTTCGTCATCAGTCTGTCCCACATGCTTGCGCAAAATGTGTCCGCCGGCAGCCTCGTCCTGGCTGAGGTCGCGCACCGGGCCACTCGTCGGGTGGCTCTCAACCCGAAAGCTGGCCGAACCGGCGGCGGAAGTCGCCACCGAACTCGCTCCATTCGTGGAAGCGGGCTGCGAGCACGAGATCAGGCCGCATATCCCCAGCGCGAAAACGGCACGAGCTGTGATGCGAACTGATGACGCCGCGAACTAGAAAAAACTTTGTCATCCAGCCCCAGACTACCCCACCGAGCCCAGTCAGACCTGTAAAGTTCTGGGAATTGTGCTACTAAACAGGGTGTGCGGGCAAGTCTTTTGGATTCGCTGGACGATTTCGAGCGCTGGGGCAGAGATGGCGACGAGCCTGCGCCTACGTGTTTCCGCGAGGATACCGGCACGAGCGTTGGAGCTACCAGCGCGTCGCCGGAGTGGCGTATCAGTTTGCCCGCGAGCTCGAGGCGCGCAACATCGCCAAGGGCGATGCGGTGCTGTTGTGGAGCCCGAACTGTGCCGAGTGGGTAGCGGCGTTCCTCGGCTGCGCGCTTTGCGGAGTCATCGCCGTTCCCGTAGACGATGCCGCCAGCCCCGATTTTGCCCAGCGAATCAGCGCGCAGGTGCGAACCAAGCTGGTGTTGTGTCCGCGCGAGCGCGCACCGCTCTTCGAAAAAGTCGAGGGTATCGTAACCATCGATCCCGCCGATCTGGCGGCCGCAGTCGCAGAACACTCGGCGCGAACGTTTTCGTCCAGCGCAGATTCAGCCTTCCGATCCCCTCGAAATCGTTTTCACTTCGGGCACCACCGCCGAGCCCAAGGGAGTCGTGCTCACCCACGCCAACGTGGTCGGCAACATCGCCCCGATCGAAACCGAAATCAGGAAATACCTGAAGTACGAGCGGCTCGTGCATCCGATTCGCTTCCTGAACCTGCTGCCGCTGAGCCACGTCTTCGGACAATTCCTGGGAATTTTTCTTCCTCCGCTGCTGGGCGGCGACCGTCGTGTTCGAAAACACCTTCAACCCAACCGAAGTCATGGCGACGATCCGCCGGGAACGAGTCTCGGTGCTGGTGGCGGTCCCGCGCATGATCGAGTCGCTGAAGCAGAAGATCGAACGCGATCTGGACGACAGCGCCGATGGCGGTCGCGGGACGCGAGAATTTTGCCGCGCGCTACGCCGCCGCCGACGAGCCAGCACTTTCTGCGGCGCTGGTGGACCTTCCGCGACCTGCGCCGGCCGCTTCGGATGGAAGTTCTGGGCCATGATCAGCGGCGGCGCCGCCCTCGATCGGGAGACCGAAGAATTCTGGCATCGCCTGGGATACGCCGTGGTCCAGGGATACGGGCTGACCGAAACCACTTCGCTGATCAGCTTGAACCATCCCTTCCACACCAGCCGCGGTTCCATCGGCAAGGTTCTGCCCGGGCGCGAAATCAAGCTGGCGGACGATGGCGAAATTCTGGTGCGCGGCAGCGGCGTCGCCAGCGGCTACTGGAACGGGCGCGAACTGCAACCGGTCGCCGGAAGCGATGAAGGCTGGTATCGCACCGGCGACCTGGGCGCGCTCGACGAGCAAGGCAATCTTTTTTTCAAGGGACGGAAAAAAGAAGTGATCGTCACGCCCGCGGGCATGAATATTTATCCCGAGGACCTGGAAGCGGCGTTGCGAGAGCAGAAAGAAGTTCGCGATTGCGTGGTCGTCGGCCTGGAACGCGGCGGAAATGCCGAGCCGTGCGCGGTGCTGATTCTGCGCGATCAACAGGCCGTTGACGCGAAGCATCGTGGAGCGCGCCAACGAAACGCTGGCCGAATATCAGCGCATGCGCACCTGGTTCGTCTGGCCCGAAGAAGATTTTCCGCGGAGTTCCACGCAGAAGCCGCGCCGCAACGTGATTCGCGATGCGGTCGAGGCCGGCCCTCCGCGGACAAGCGCCCGCGAACGCCGCCAGCCCGCTCTCCGAACTGCTGACGCGAATCACCGGCCGCAGCGTTCAGAACATGCACAACCTGACGCCGGACGCGAATCTGGAAAGCGGGCTGGGGCTGAGTTCCTGGAGCGAGTCGAACTGCTCAGCGCGCTCGAAGACCGCTACCAGATCGATCTGAGCGAAACGAGTTCGCGAATGCAGCCACCGTCGGCGATCTGGAAAAACTGTTGCAGAGCGAACGAGCGGACTCGCGGGAAGCTTCGAGACCCGGCTTCCCGCGCCAGAGTTTCACTATCCCCGCTGGGCGCTGCGCTGGCCGACCACCTGGCTGCGCCTGGCGTCGCATTATCTGCTGGCGCGCCCGGCCGTGTTTCTGCTGGGATGGCCGCGCGTGACCGGGCGCGAAAACTTGCGCGGCGTTCGCGGGCCGCTGCTGGTCGTCTCGAACCATGTTGCCGATGTCGATGTCGGCTTCATCCAGTCTGCGCTGCCCGCGCGCATCCGCCACAAACTCGCGACCGCAACCGGCGGCGAGGCGCTGGAAATGCTGCGCTCGCCCGGCTCCGGATCGCGCCGTGGTTCCGCCGAATCTACGACCGCGTGCAGTGGACGCTCGGCGTCGCACTGCTGAATCTGTTCCCGCTGCCGCGGCAGTCCGGCTTCCGCAAGAGCTTTGCCTATGCCGGAGAGGCCGTCGATCGCGGCTACAGCGTGCTCGTTTTCCCGGAGGGAAAGCACACCGAAGACGGCAAGCTCTGCCCGTTCCGCACCGGTGTCGGCCTGCTCGCCAACAATCTGCGCATTCCGATTCTTCCGATGCGGATTGATGGCCTGTTTGAAATCAAGAAGGCCGGAAAGAAATTTGCCGCGCCCGGAAAGATTCAAGTGCGCATCGGCAAACCTGTGCAGTTTGCGCCGGAAACCGACCCCGAAGAAATCGCGCGGGCCCTGCAAAAGGCGGTTGAGAGCCTCGCAAAGTGAAGTTCCCGCGGAGCAATTTCAGTGGCGGGTGCCCCACTAATTCGCGTTCTTTGCGAATGAGTGGGCGGCACGCCGGCCCAGCCTACGCCGCTTTACTCACACAAGCTCCGCTTGGCAAGGCGGTTCGTCGCCCGAAGATCGCGACTACGTAATCGATGCCCCGGCGCTAGCCCTTCACTGCTTCCCTGGGTCTTCCGCCGAGCCTGCCATTTGCTTTAGAAGCCGCTCGCTTGGCTCTGCTTCTGGATTGTCCGCCAACTCGGCCGAGTCTGGACGCCATCCACTTCCTCGACCCAAGAAAACCCTCCAGGAGGCCGGGCAGGTAGAGGTCTGCATCGAGCTTTGGAAAGTGAATTCCAAACCCGGATGGAGTGATCTCAATTTCGTCAAGTTGCGATGGCTTGGCGTTTTCCAAACCCTGCGCATCGCGAGGTGAGAAACTCAGAATCAGTCTGGAGCTGAGGCCGATCACAATATGACCGCTCTTGCGGTCGTAACGCGCGGAAACGGCCTTTGGAACGGCCTCTTCGAGCTCCTTCGCCCGCTGCTTGGCCAGTTCGAAATTGTCACGCAATGCCATGAACTCCCTCCCATGCTTGCCAAAGCTCGTCCGAGTGCTCCGTCAACGCACTTGGGTGGCGCAGCGCCTCATCCCTGCGATAACCAGCCCGTTTTTAGCGCCGGCCTTAGCCGCTGCGGTCCAGACTTTCCGCACTCCGCGAACTTCTCCCACAAACTTGAAACCGCGTGCCTCAAGTCAAATTTATTGGAGCGCAGTACGGAACGACCGATAGTGCTTTTGCATCCACTTCGTTGGTGAGCCGTTACGACACCGCAGGTCAAGCAATTCCCGAAGCTGAGCGTCACTTAGTGTCAGAATTACCTTGCGCTTTTGTGCGGAATCATTCCACACGGAAAACAGCTTCCGCTGGATCGTCTCTGGCGGCGCTTGACGAGTAACGATCACAGCAAACGTCCCGAGCCGATCGCCAAGATAGGTCGCAGTTTGATTAATGTCGGCTAATTCCAGAGTGGTCTTATTCTTCGCTTCGAACATCACGAGTATGCCGCCGTGTTCAGTACGGACGAACCCCCAGAAAGATTCGTCCGAGTCGTTTGTGAAGATGATATCTCGTCGTTCTGTTCCATCCACCGTTCGGACTTCCGGTTCCCCGTCAATGAGCTCGGGACTGAATAGAAAATTTAACGCCTCCAGCACGACCCTCTGATACGCAGCGGCACCTTCCCGGCCCGGAAGAATATCGCCAAGCCTTTTCTTGAGTGCTTCGGCCTCACGGCACGCGTCCTCGTCAATGTAATCGAGGGCAGGACGGGCATCAGCGGATTGTTGTTCGCGAGATTTGACGTAGCGTTCAACTAGGCCGATGTCGTTCCTTGTGACTGTGACGACGTCACTTTTGACTCTTGCTTCTTCGCCAGCGGGAGCATCCGCGCCGGTTTTTGAGCGGGGACGAGAACGCCGTGCTTCATCGCGACGTGCCCGCAAGTAAGCGGAGAATTCAGTCCGCATAAAATCGTCATAGTTGATCCATGGAAGGGCGCGAACGAGCCGTCGCGGGACGAGAAGGATTGGAGAGCCGTCGAAGGGGCTAGTGGGAAGATCTACATAAGAATCGTCCCATGAATGGGTCTTAGAGTTGTAAATGTGGCTTACCGGAACCGCGTGTGTAAGAGACAGCTGCCAGATGGTGCATTGGCGCTGCGTGTACTCAACTAGAAATCTCTTTACGAGGTTGGCCGTGATGTCGCTGATTCGGTCAGGACCAATCCCGGCAGAAAAGAGCTGCATTTCTTCGATGTGACGGACGCCACGCTGCAACAAGCTCGGGGAACCTGCCAGAGTTTCCAAGATCAGTCCTCTTAGCTGAGTGCCAACTCCCGAGCCTCTTTTGCTTTGACGGGTGTACCCTAGGCCGATTGAGGACACCTCTGGGAAATCAAAGATCCGTTCGGCGATGGTGATGCTGCCAGTGCGAACGGCGTCGATCCCCGCGTTAAACGCCGCCAGCAATAGATTGTGCAGCTCGCTGTATGCCGGGTCGCGGCTCTTAAACAAGAGGAAAGGGTCGATGCCGAGAGGAAGGTCCACGCCGACGCGGGGGATGACGAAGTCAACTTCATACTGGGAAACACCCGAGATCAGCGGGGATCGTGGATTATGAGTGCTCATGTCACTCGCGGGCTTTTAGCTCCTTGGAAAGATGCTCCGTGAGATCCAGTCGATCTAGTTTGTCGAAGTCGAAATATCTGGGCCCTCCGTACTCAGGACCCTTGAACCAGTCTCCCTGCGGCGCACCATCAACGAATCGCTCACTTAGGTCAGTGAACGAAGGCAAGAGGTTCCCGTTGACGTAGCATTCGAGCGCCTTGACGATTGTTCTGCCTTCCCGGAGCAAGGCAGCGGCGCGCTTCTCGCGATCCGCAATGCCTAACCCGAATCGCGCCATGCTCTGCTGTATCGTCCTGAGCGTCAGCAGAACGTCCGGATATTGTGGATTATCGCCTGCAGACACGAATTCTTTAACCCGGTCGAGGTAAATGTCACCTTGAATCATGGCTTTCGAGTCGCGAACTATGTCGTTAGCTTGGTCAACTACCAGATCCGTGACCTCAAATAGCGTTCTACCCTTGGCGAGCTTGTTGATCTCTTCATAAAATCCTGTCAAATGGCTTTTCAGCGCCTCGTACCTCTCGATATCTTTGCGAGTCGCCCCCAACTGCTCTCCGAGCCCCGCTACCGCTTGCCGTGCAATGTCCAGTTGCTGGTGCCGCGTTCTGGAAAGTTCTTCCGCACGGAGGCGCTTCTCGGCCGCTGCCTTTGCTTTTCGGGCTGCCTTGGCGCTTACCTTGTCTTTGGTCGAGTCAGGTTCCGTCATGATTTCGGGTAGATGCAAAAGCGGGGTCACGGGCATATCCCCCCTGACCCCACAGTCGGGATCATTATCTACCAGTCTCGACTAAAGATACATAGGCCACCTTGGTGCTGGCTGGGTTGGCGGGTGGACAGATTGCCGCGTCCCGGGAGACAAGCTGCCCTCCCATTAAGAAAATGAGGTTTGCAAGAATTACAGTGTAATAAATACCCGACTGTGTCTCTTTAACCACAACCGACACCTAGCATTATCAATGACTTGCAACTAACCCGAGCGCGATAATTGTGACTGCGGATCACGTCCAGCCTCGTATGTACGTACAATTACACCTGCACAAGTGTTCCACGTGGAACATATGCGTACAATTTGAACGCTGCCGGATTGTCGGCTCTAGTGTCCGTCGCGGACGATCAGAATCATTCCCGGTCGCAGGGCTGCGATATTCCGGTTGTATTTCTTTAGGGCGGAGACTGTGGTGTTGTACGAGTTGGCAATCGAATACAGGGTTTCGCCCTGCTTGACTTTGTGATGCTTCACGGCGGCATGGGCGGCCGCGCTGGACGACGCAGTTTGGGTTCCGGCGGGGTGATGCGGTCGGTTGGCTCCGGAGACGGGGCAAGCCCCGTCTCTACAACTCTTTCGGTTTGAACTTCTGCTGGCTACCTGCGTTTCTCGCGCTCCGGGCGCAACGGGCAGGTGAACGTACAGGACCTTTCTTCCGGCTAGGCTGCTGCCTTTGAGGTGGTTCCATCCGCGAAGCATTTTGGCGGAGACGCCGAAATTCTCGGCTACCGACTCTACCGTATCGCCTTTGCGCACGTGGTAGCGCATGGTCGAGTGCGCGTAGGTGCTGGTATCCGTTTGTTTGCTGGGGGCGATGGGGATGATCAGACGGCTCTCAGGCGCGAGCGCGTCGTTATAGGAACCCCCATACGAACCCCCGTACGAACTCCCGTACGAACCCCGATTCGAAACGATTTTCAGGCCAGCCTTCGAAGCAGCAGTCGAACTCACGCTCGAACCCGCCTTCGAACTATCGCTCAGGTCGTTGGCTTCGGCTATGGCGGTTGGCGTGGTGTGATAGGTGCGGGCTATTGAGGCCAGGGTTTCTCCGCCTTGGACTTTGTGATAACGCCAGGAGACGCGCTTGTCGACTGGAATCGCGGCGACCGCGGTTTGAAATTTGGCGGCGGTTCCGGCGGGCACGTGGAGCTCGAAATCTCCTTCTTTGCCGGGAAATTTCGGGGTGGTTAGCCGGAGCAGGCTGGGGTTCAGGTCGAGCAAGTCGGAGGCGGTGGCATCCACGCACTCGGCGGCTAGGCGGAGATCGATGGGATAGCCGATCTTGATGGTGTCGTAGGGAACGGGCTTTTCCTTCACCACCGAATCCAGTCCGTATTGCGCGGGATTCTTGGCCATGATGGTTACGGCCACGATGATAGGGACGTAGTTGCGGGTTTCCTTGGGCAACACGTTGCGGCGGTAGAGTTCCCAGAAATCGGCGTAGCCGGTGCGCTTGACCGCGGTCTGGACTGTGCCTGGTCCGGAGTTGTAGGCGGCCATGGCCAGGTACCAGTCTCCGAACTCGTTGTAGAGGTCTTTCAGATGGTGCGCGGCGGCGCGGGTCGCCTTTTCGGGATCCTGGCGGTCATCGACCCACCAGTTGCGCTCTAGTCCGTATCCGTGGGCGCGGCTGCCCATGAACTGCCACATGCCACGGGCGCCGGCTCGGGAGACCGCCAGGGGATGGAAGCCCGATTCCGCTTGCGCCAGGTAGATCAGGTCTTGCGGCACTCCCTCTTCGCGGAGGGTGCGGCGGATCATGTCCTCATAGCGTCCGGAGCGAGCGAGAGCGCGTTCTAGTGTGCCGCGTCCGCGGCTGGAGAAGTAATTGATGTAGCCGGCGACCTGGTCGGTCATGGCCAGCGGCAGGTCGGAATGGGTGGATTTAAGTTCGGCCTCGGCTTTTGCCTTGACGTTTTGGTCGACGGTGGGGGTGAGTTCGTTGGCCTCGTCGATCGGGGCCGGTTCCGACTTTTGCTCGGCAAAGCCATCGCCTTGCTGCAGGGCCGCGAGTTCGAGGCTGTTGATGCCGTCGAGAATGCGGTCGAGTTCGCGCTGGAGGCGGTCGTCCGATGGATGATCGGATGATTGAAGATCGGAGCTGAGATCGAATCCGCTGCCCAGCAGTTGGTTGAAGGCGGAGTCGAAATTCTGTTTCGCGGCCTCGAGGTGGCCGGCGCGATAGTTATCCTGCCCTGCCTGGTATTCCTTTTCGACGCGGGCGATCAGGTCACCGATGGGATCGACCTCGAGCGCCTGCGGCACTTGCGGCTTCGATTGGGGCTCAGCGGCGGCTGCGATGGGTTTCTGCTGATGAGCAGGCAGTCTGCTGGCCGCTATCACGGCTGGAGCCTGAGCCTGAGCAGGAGGCATGAAAGATGACGGTTTCTGGGCACTCTGGCACGCGAGCGTCGCCGCCAATGGGGCGGAGAGAATGATCGCCAGATATGACTTAGAATAAAACCTCATATTTTCAAAAACTTACGCAACGCTTCCGGATGCAATCCAGCATACCTCAGTATGAGATGGTACTATCGCAAAATTCGTTTGGTCAACGCTACAGAAGACATATGTACCCCGTTACTTTGGGGACTGGAGGGCCATGTTACCCGAGGCTGGCGGGGGATGCAATGGGGCAGTGACGGCGGGGCGGACGGGGCATGGGACTTTTTCCCTGAGGCTTGACGAGAATCGGGTGCAGCCGTCGAGTCTTTTGCGATTCTGGATTCATCGAAAGCGGATATGAAAGCCATACAGATTAAGCAAACAGGTGGGCCGGAAGTGATGGAACTGGTGGATTTGCCGGTTCCGCAACCGAAATCGAACGAGGCCGTCGTGAAGATACAGGCGGCGGGCGTCAACTATATCGACGTCTATAACCGCGAAGGGCGTTACAAGGCGCCGCTGCCGTTTGTTCTGGGACAAGAAGGGGCGGGCGTGGTTTCGGCGGTGGGCTCCGACGCGAACGCGAGGTGGCCGTCGGCGATCGGGTGGCTTACTGCTCAGTGCTTGGGAGCTACGCGGAGTACGCTGCGGTGCCGGCCGACCGTCTGGTGAAGATTCCGGCGGGAGTGGGAGAGCGCGAGGCTGCGGCCGCCATGCTGCAGGGGATGACGGCGCACTACCTGTCTCACGATACTTATCCGCTGAAGAAAGGCGAGACGGCGTTGATTCATGCCGCTGCCGGCGGAGTGGGGTTGCTGCTGGTGCAGATGGCGCACAACATAGGGGTGCGGGTGATTGCGACGGTTTCGACCGAAGAGAAAGCCAAGCTGGCGCGAGGGGCGGGAGCGGACGAGGTCATTTTTTATGCGCAGGCTGATTTTGAGGCGGAGACGAAACGGCTGACCGGTGGCAAAGGCGTGGATGTGGTGTATGACTCGGTGGGGAAGACGACGTTCGAGAAGGGTCTGAACCTGCTGCGTGTGCGCGGCATGATGGTGCTATTTGGAAGTTCGGGTGGGGTGGTCGGCGCCGATTGATCCGATGGTGCTGACGCTGAAGGGATCAATCTTTTTGACGCGGCCTATGCTGGCGCATTACACCATCAGTGCGCAGGAAATGCAGCAGCGCGCCGCGGCGGTCTTCGGCATGATTCGCGACGGCAAGCTTAAGTTGCGGATCGAACACCTGTATCCGCTGGCACAGGCGCAGCAGGCGCACAGGGATCTTGAAGGACGGAAGACTACGGGGAAGCTGCTGCTGCTGCCGTGACTCAAGCTTATTCGGAAGCGGAATGGTCGAACAGGAATTTGGGCAGCGACGTGATTGACGAACAAGCCACGATTTGCGGCATCGCTTAACAGCTTGCGGAAAAAGTACCTTCTGTACCACAGTCTGACCTCAGCGGCTAAACAGAGTGCTGAAAAACTCGCGGTGCGCGATGCAGGCACCCTCAGCGGCTAAAGCCGCATTGATTTTGTGGTACTTACGGCGCGGCTAAAGCCGCGCCCCTTCAAAACAAAGTCAAAATCGGAGTTTTCCAGCAAACTGTAAAGCCGATACCGAAAATACGGCAGTTATCGCAGCGGTAAACCGCTGCGCCACCCCAAGTCAGGTGCAACGTCGAGTTTTTGCGCAAGTTGTGAAGCGATGCCCCGATACGAAACCTGTGAGATCACATGCCGTTTGTGGAATTGAAAAGCTCGCCGCATGCGCCTTTCGTTCGACCGGTGCAGATTCATTACAGAGATGTGGGCAGCGGACGGCCGGTGGTGTTCTTACATGGGGGGTGGGGTTATGGGGTGTATCCCATCGACCGGCAGATCGAGGCATTGGGGGAGCACGTCCGCTTTGTGATTCCGGATCGGTCGGGCTACGGACGCTCGGTGCGATTGTCGAGGCAGATGCCGACGGACTTTCATCGCCGGGCGGAGGAGGAGACCCTGCTGGTGTTGGATGCGCTGGGGATCGAGCGCGCGGTTTTTTGGGGACACAGCGATGGAGCGGTTATTGCCGCGATGATCGGGCTGGCGGCGCCCGAGCGGTGCACACGCCTGCTTCTGGAAGCATTTCATTTCTATCGGAACAAGCCGGGCTCGCGCAGTTTCTTCACGCGTTTTGCTACCCATCCGGAGGAGGTAAGTGAAAAGGTAAAAGAGTTGCTGGTAGCGGATCATGGCGCGGAGCAATGGAGGAAGGTGGTACAGCGGAATTGCCGTGTTTGGTTGAGACTGGCGGCCCAGAGTGAGCGACTGGGCGAGGATCTATATAACGGGCGGCTGAGCGAGTTGAAAGTGCCGGTGACATTTGTGCACGGGAGAGGCGATCCGCGAACCGAGCCGGGAGAGATGGAGCGGGCGCACGGAACGATCGCTGGCGCGGAGATGCGTTTTATCGAGGATGGGCGACATAGTCCGCACAGCGAAAACGTAGCTTGGAGGGAGTGCAATGGGATTCTCCGGGAATTCATGGCAGGGAAGTAGTTCTTGGCTCGCCCGCGCTTCCGTCTTGGATAAGCGCTGTGGCTGACCTCAGCGGCTAAACAGATTGCGGAAAAACTCGTGGAGCGCGCCGCAGCCGCCCTAAGCGGCTAAAGCCGTCGCTGAAAACAAGCCGGTTATCGCAGCGGTGAACCGCTGCGCCACCCAAAAGCAAGAACAAAATCGAGTTTTTCGGCACTCTGTAAAGCCGATTCTGAGAGCGAGCCGGTTATCGCAGCGGTGAAACCGCTGCGCCACTCAAAATCGCGTCGAACACCATCCTCCGCGATCTGCCGGACTTCGTCCGGCGGGGCGGACGAATGCGTCCGCCCCTACGTGGGCGTTTCCTGGTTAGGTTTTTTTCTTTCTTGAATAATTTTTCAGGTAGGCGGGCAGTCCCTGCTTGCAGCGTTCGTCTCGGATGGGCGTGCCGGAATTCATCTCTAGTGGAATCACTCCTGCCCAGGTCGAGAATGCATAGTCTTCCTCATCGTCCACCGGTGGGCCGACTCGGACTTTGGCGGAAAACTCTTCGATCGGAATCCGCAGGACCGACGTGGCTTTCAGTTCTTTTTCGTTGGGCTGGCGCGAGTCGTCCCAGCGGTGAGGGAGGATGTGCTCGCTCAGGGCGCGCAGGGCTGCGATTTTTTCTGCGGGGTCGTCGACCAGTGTCGCGGTGCCCAGAATCACCACCGAACGGTAGTTCATCGAGTGATTGAAGACCGAGCGGGCGAGCACGAGTCCATCGACCAGCGTGACCGTGATGCAGACGGGGACGCCCTGTTCGAGATGGCGCAACATGCGGCTGGCGGGTGAGCCGTGGATGTAAAGCACGTTGCCGTCGCGGCCGTAAGACGTGGGGATGACGTAGGGCTGGCCCTCGGCGACGAAGCCGACGTGGCAGAGGAAAGCTTCGTCGAGAATCTGGTTGACGGCATCGCGGTCGTAAACCGCGCGCTGCGGTTCGCGCACAACGCGGGTGCGTGGAGTTGGGATTGCTGGACATGGAGCGAAACTTCCTAGGCAGGCGCCAAGAATGGTGACGGAGAATTCTAGCAGGTCGGCGGTGCAGACCGGCTCACCGCTACAGCATTCCGCCGGTCTTTATCGCCAAAGTACTGAGCGCCATCTCCAGTTTCGTGATGGCCTCGCCGAGTTCAGGATGATGACCGACCTTCTGCTGCAGTTCCTTCAGAATTTTATGGGCACTGGCGATGTGCTCTGCCGCCTGGACTGGATCTCGCTTGGGCTTCGGTTCGCTCGGTGTGGGCATGGTTATTTGCTCCCCGGTACAACTTGATTCTATATGGGATCGGCGGCGCTGCTGCAGGGACATGGCAATCTTCCGCCCTGTATGGCATCTCCCGCCCTTGAGACGGGGCTTGCCCCGTCTTCCGCTCCCGAGACGTGGCAAGCCGTGTCTCTACGGGAGATCGGATGCCCCCGATGCGCGATGGGCTGCCGAGCTGCGCTCGGCTTGGACGGGGTCCTTCGGCTCCGCTCAGGACAGGCTCCGCCCCGTCCCCACACGATCACTTACGCCGGCCTTTCCCTGACGGCTTTGGCTGCTCTTCCAGGATCGCGAACTGGATCTTCTTCTCCACCGGATCGATGCGGTCCACCAGCACGCGCACGCGGTTGCCCAGGCTGTAGGTCTTGCGCGAGCGCTGGCCGATGATCTGGCGGGTGGTTTCGTGGTACGTGTAGTGGTCGTCGCCTCTTAGCGTGTTGAGCGGCACCAGACCTTCGACGAAGAGGTCGGTGAGTTCGACGAAGAGGCCGAACTTGGTGACGCTGACGATCAGGCCGTCGAAGTCTTCGCCGATGCGGCGTTCCATGAATTTCACTTTTTTCCATTCCATCAGTTCGCGCTCGGCATCGTCGGCGCGGCGTTCGGACTGGCTGGATTCTTCGGCGATGCTGTGGAGTTCTTCGAGGCGAGATGGGGCCGCCGAAGGGTTCGAGAGAGTGTTGATGGGCGTCGTGGTCGCGGCGCTTGGACCAGGGGGATGGCGGTGTGCCCGCGGCGGGCTGAAGCCCCGCTCCTTTTGTTGAGATCATCGGCACGACTGAAGTCGTGCCCTTCCCGCGTCTTCGTCGGGACGGGGCGGAGCTGCCCTGCGCGGACTGCCGGCAGGCTTGCCGACGCGACGGTCGAGTGCCAGCGATGTGCCGACCGGAACTTCTCCGTCCATCTTTTCCGGCGAATCTCGCAGCACTTCTTTCAGGATGCGGTGGACGATCAGGTCGGGATAGCGGCGGATGGGCGAGGTGAAATGCGTGTAGGTCGTGGCGGCCAGCGCGAAGTGGCCGAGATTCTCTTCGGAGTAGCGGGCCTGCTTCAGCGAGCGCAGCATCAGGTAGCTCAGGATGCGCTCTTCCGGCTTGCCGGCGATCTTCTCCGTCAGCTTCTGGTACATGCGCGGGGTGATGTGGACTTCTTTGTGGACTTCGATTTCGCGCACGCGCTTGCCGGTGCCGTGGGCGGCGCGGCGGTCGGCTTTTAGTTGCACGCGCTGGATGGGCAGCGCGCCCACTCCTAGTGAATATCCGAAGGTCGAGGCGATGACTTCGAAGTCGTACACGCGCTTGGCGTCGGGCTTTTCGTGGATGCGGTAGAGCGAGGCGATGCGTTTGTTTTCCAGATAATGCGCGACGCATTCGTTGGCCGAGAACATGAATTCTTCGATCAGGCGGTGGGCGATGTTGCGCTCGGATCGCGTGATGCTCTTCATCAGGCCGAATTCGTCGAACTCGATGACTGGCTCGGGCAGGTCGAAGTCGATCGAGCCGCGGCGTTTGCGCTTGCGGTTCAGGATCATTGCCAGATCGCGCATGCGTTCGAAATTTTCGACCAGCGGGGCATATTCGTTTGCGGGTCTCGGGTTCGCCTTCGAGCACGGCGTTCACGGCGGTGTAGGTCATGCGCTCGGCGGAGCGGATCACGCCTTCGTTCATTTCGTAGCCGACGATCTCGCCGTGGTGGTCGATCTCCATGGTGCAGGAGAGCACGAGGCGGTCGACTTGCGGGGCGCAGGCTGCAGATGTCGGTCGAGAGTTCGAGCGGCAGCATGGGGACGGCGCGGTCGGGAAAATAGACGCTGGTGCCGCGCAGGCGGGCTTCCTGATCGAGCGGCGAGTTGGGCGTGACGTATTGGGCGACGTCGGCGATGTGGACTTGCAGTTCGTAGTTGCCGTTTTCGAGTTGGCGGACGTGGACGGCGTCGTCGAAATCGCGGGCGGTTTCGCCGTCGATGGTGACGATGGGAAGGTCGCGGTAGTCGCGGCGATGGCGCAGTTCGTCGGCGGGAATGTCGGAGTCGATGGCCTGCGCTTCTTCGATCACCTCGGGCGGGAAGCGGTGGGGGAGGTGAAACTTGCGGATCATGATTTCGACATCGACTCCGAAGTCGTTTTCTTCGCCGAGAATTTCGATGACGCGGCCGCGCGGTTCTGCGTGGCGCTCGGCCAGTCGGTGATTTCCACGTCGACGACTACGCCGTCGAGATCCTGCCAGTCGGTGTGGACCGCGGCTTCTTCGCCTATTACACGGTCGCGCGAGTTGGATTGGGAGCGAGCGCGCAGGAGCGACTTGCCGGACGGGGCCGGCGGCTTACCGTCTGCTTGCGCTCGCGGTCGGCGAGACGCCCCCGCGACAGCCGCCGAGGACGGCGGCGCTACGTTGGGGATTTCCATCCCGGCGGGATTACGATTTCCTGCGTTACTTTTTCGTCGATGGGCTTGACGGTAGTTGTGGCGGTGTCCGTAGTGGAAAATGCCGACCACGGTTGGATGCGCACGTGACAGGGAGCGGACGATGCGGCCTTCGGCGCGGCCGTCGGTGCGGAAGGCCGTGACTTCGACCAGGACGCGGTCGCCGTGCATGGAGGATCCGGTGGCATGCGGAGGAATGAAGACATCGCCGGCGAGGCGGGCTTTCAGACTGGCATCGAGCGAAGTGGCTTCGGGAATCACGAAGCCGAAGCCGTCGCGATGCATGCTCAGGCGGCCTACCAGCAGGTTGCGTCCCTTGGCGTGGCTCCGGAATGGCGTAGCGTTCGGAGTCGACTTGCAACAGGTCGCCTTTGTTTACGAGCGCGTACAGACGGTCGGTCAGCTCACGACGCGCATCGCCTTTTGCGCCGAGTTCGCGCAAGAGCTGCTTATGGCTCGCCGTCTTCTTGGGCTGGCAGGCGATGTGGCGAAGGATGGCTGAGTCGGACAACATTATAGGGAAGGTCTCACGTGCGAGGTCTCAGGTGTCAGGCGGCTGGACGCGGCGAGGACGCCCGTCTCTCCATCCCTATTTCAAATACTTCTCCTCAATAATTCTCCGGTGATGCAGTTCGTGGCCGGCGATGATGTAGGCCAGGGCGCGCACCGTTACCTCGTTCTTGTTGGCCACGCCTCGGCGGGTCCAGGCGGGCTCGTCGAGATTGCGAAACAGCGAGACGGTGGCGCGTCTGACAGCGATATAGTCCTCGATCAAGTCGGCCAGCGAACGGCACGCGAATGGGGCGTTGCGGACGTAGTCGTCCTGCTCGAAGCCTTCGATCGGAGTCTGGTCAGCACGCGAAACGCGCAGGGCGCGGTAGCTCATGATGCGCTCGGTATCGTTGATGTGGCCAAGCACTTCCTTCAGGCTCCACTTGTCGGGCGCGTAGCGGAGATCGCCGTCGGCCTCGGTGCGTCCGGAGAGAAGGAGAACCATCTGGCGGCGCTGGTTATCGAGCGCAGCAAGCACGTCGTTGTCCTTGACCAGGGAGATGTAGTTATCGTGGTAGGGAGAGTATTCTCCGGGCTGGGGCCGGAGGCGGGCGGTCGCGGTTGAAGTCGTTGCGGTTGGAGTCGTTTGAGTTGAAGTCATGATTCCTCGCCAGGGATGGCACTCGATTCAGCTGTGCCCCACGGCTCCATACTATCGCGACATGATCGCGACGGGAGTATTGCGATAGAAGAATTACCGCTGGCAGGCAGGGGTTACATGATCGATGCATGCTCGATAGTGCAATTCTGCGGGAGGAACCACAAGGGGAAATATGAAAATCAATAAGAATGCTGGATTTCCACAAGCGTAGGGGTCACTCGGGAGTACAATTTGCTTTGGCCCCCGAAATGCGGCGGTGATTCAAAATCCGTTAAGATAAGGAAAGGATTTCGACGACAATGTGGAAGCCCACGACTCAACCTGCGACGCCCTCCCGGCCAAGTGAGCCGGAGCGTCCGAGCACGACCACTGCGACGACGGCACCGCTCATGAGCACGAGCGAGCCCGCGGCTGTACCGCGCCCGGTTACGACCACCACTTCGGACCAAGCCACGATCGGTAAATCGCTGGTAATTAAAGGTGAGGTGACCGGTTCCGAGTCTCTGTATATCGATGGCCGGGTGGAGGGGTCGATCAACCTCTCCGGCAATCGGGTAACCATTGGCCGCAATGGAGTGGTGGCGGCAAACATCAGCGCGCGAGAAATCGTGGTGCTCGGCAAGGTGCGGGGTAACCTGACGGCGAGCGACCGGGTGGATATCCGCAGTGACGGTTCATTGACCGGTGATGTCGTGGCGGCGCGCATCTCGATTGAAGACGGCGCGTTCTTCAAGGGCGGCATCGACATCCGCAAAGCGGGAACAGCGGGAGCGAAGACCGACTCGAAGCCGGAAGAAGTGGCGAAGAGTCCAGCGACTGCGATCGCCGGAACCATCGATGGCGGCGCGGGCGTAGAAGCGCTGTTCGCTGTTCGCTGTTCGCTATTCGCTCAGTGCGAATGAAAGGCGACACCGCGGCAAACAGGTTTAGGAACGGGCCTCTTTTTGGGGTCCGTTTTTTTTCCTCTGCTTAGGGCTGCGGACTGTCGCATAGCGAAAAGCGACGGACGAAGAGCGACATGGCGAATCCACGGTTGTTGTGACCACTGGCACTGCCGAGCTTCGCTCGGCTTGGACGTCACCACACGAGCGCTTTCACGGCTCTTTGCCTGTGGCCATCGTTTCCGCGGCTTCGCTCTCGGCTACGCCTGGGAAAGCAGCGGATCTTTTCCTTCGCAGGTCTGCCGGCAATTCCGAACGCAACAACCAGAGTCCTGCGGCGACGGCTGCGGCCCAGGTTAAGGAGCCGAGCGCGAGGGCGAGAAGATCGGCGCGGCGGCTGCCATCGAGTGAGATGGTGCGCATGACCTCATGACTCAATCCGCCGGAAACGGCGCCCACTAGCGCCGCCTTGCCTAATTCTTTCCAGTTCATGCCACCGAGCGGCACCATGCCGCGGAAGTGCAGTAGTGCGGCGATAGCCACCGCATTTGCGGCAATGCCAGCGTCGGAGGCGATGGCCAGTCCGGTAACCGACAGCATGCGAAAAAGCAGCGCGTACATGGGTAGCGAGGCAAGAGTGATGAGGCTGGTGGCGATCATCGGAGTCAGGGTATTGCCCGAAGCATAAAACGCGCGGGCGTACAGCGCTTGACAGGACCACAATGCCAGCGAGAGTGAAAACACGAAAAAGTAGATGGCCGTGGATTCGGTATCCGCAAAGGTGAAGCGGCCGCGGCGATAGACGAGATCGATGAGCGGGACGGCGATGGCCATCATCCAGCCGGTGATGAGCAGGGAAGCAGCCGTGATGCGATAGACGGAAGCATTCACGGTGGCGGCGAATTCCTCGAACTTTTTTTCTCCGAACAGGCGCGAGAAAAAGGGGAGCGATGCCTGGCCGACGGCCTGTCCGAGAATTGCTATGGGAACTGCGAAGAGACGCTTGGCATAGTTCAGCCTGGCGATGTCGCCGATTCCGCTGGAGGCAAAGTAACGGAGGATCCAGTCGTCGGCGGTGACCAGCGAAACGCCCAGCATCAGCGGAATGGAGAGGCGCACCCACTCGCGGAACGCGGGATTCTTCACATCGAACGAGGGACGGTATCCGGTGCCGATTTTGGCTGCGCCGAGAGCGTTGATCAGAAATGGTCCGGCAATGCTGCCGGCGAGCGCGCCGAAGGCTAGGGACGCGATTCCCATCTGGCGTCCGGCGATCACTCCACCGCCGATGATGAACACGTTGTAGATCAGCGGGCCGAATGCCGGCAGCAAGAATAGACGGTGCGAGAGCAACACCGCCGAAACGACTCCTCCTACATAAAAAAAGATCTGTGCCGGCAGAAGGATGCGCGTGAGATGAACGCAGAGCCGCAACTGCTCGGGCGTGAACCCGTGGAACATCCAACCGGCGAATTGCGGAGTGAAGATCTCGGCCACGATGGTGCCCGCGATCAGCACTGTCGTCATCACCGTAATGATGGTCGAGAAGGTTTTCTGGGCATCCTGCTCGCGCTTTTCTGCGAGAAACCGGGTATAGATGGAGATGAATGTGATGGAGGCGGTGCCGCCGGCGACGATGTAGTTGAGCCAGTCGGGGAGGGTGAAAGCGGCGACGTAGGCATCGGTCTGCTGACCGGCGCCGAAGGCGTAGGCGATGTAGGCCTCGCGGATGTATCCGATCACGCGCGAGAGCGTGATGGTCGTCATCAGCAGCAGCGTTGCCGAGAAGGCGGTGTGCTGGTGCGATGGGCGGAAAAAGCGCAACAGACGCATCCTTCGCAGATTAACGCATCTGGCGGGGTTCGTGTCGGGACGGGCGCCCTCGCTCGTCCGAGCCGAGCGCCGGCTTTTCGCGGGCGAGGCGCCCGCGTCCACACGATTCCAGACGAGACCATCCTCTACATATTTGAACTATATAGACTTGCCTGTTGATCTCCGTTTTACCCGCGCTGCATTGTCATTACACGTCCGCTAGCCGCATAGTGCCGCCAGAAGGGAGGCAATTATGGCCACCTCACTTGCCGACTTTGCGGAGCAGACTAACCCTAAGACTTTGGCGGAGGCTCGGCGCGCCGGGTTCCGGCAGGCTACGCGGGTCCACGGAAGTTTCCTGGCTGCCGCCGAGAAGCGGGCTCTCGTCTGGATGGCCGAGCGCATGCCTGTCTGGGTCAATTCCGACCACCTGACCGTGCTTGGCTTTGCCGCCCAGATCGCTACTGGCGTTTGCTACGCCCTCGCTGCCCATGACCGCCGCATGCTGCTGGCGGCCATTGTGTGTCTTGCGGTGAACTGGTTCGGCGACAGCCTGGACGGAACTTTGGCGCGGGTGCGCCAGCGGCAGCGGCCTCGTTACGGCTTCTATGTGGACCACATCATCGATTCCATCGGCGCGGTGGCGATGATGGGCGGGCTGGCGCTTTCCGGATACATGCATCCGGTGATTGCGATTGGGTTGCTGATTGCGTTTCTGTTGCTTTCCATCCAGTCGTATCTGGCGACCTATACGCTTGGCGAATTTCATCTTTCGATGTGGCGCTTTGGGCCGACCGAGTTGCGTGTTCTGCTGGCGGCGGGCAATCTGGCGCTGTTTCGCTGGGCGTGGGTGATTCATGGGCGCTATCGGCTATTTGATATTGGCGGCGCGATTGGATTGGCCGGGATGCTGCTGATGCTGGTGGTCGTCACCCTGAAGAATACGGTGCGGCTTTACCGGGAAGAGAGAATTTTATGAAGCAGTTCTCAGTTCCCGGTTCTCAGTTCTCAGTGAGGATCCGTTGGGCGGACCTTTCTTCGCTGGATGAAGTTCAATGCCGTTGGCGGGATTGGCATCGGGGTGCAGCTGGCGGCGCTGGCCATTTTTCGTTCCTGGCTGAAACTGGACTATCTGTTGGCTACGGGGCTGGCGGTCGAGATCGCGGTGATCCACAACTTTCTGTGGCACGCGCGCTTCACCTGGGCGGATCGGCCGGCTCCGCGGCGGGTGCACTCGCTGCTCAGGCTGGCCAAATTCAACGCCAGCAACGGGGCGGTTTCGATGGTCGGGAACCTGGCGCTGATGCGGCTCCTGGTCGGCGAGGTTAAGTTCAACTATGTTGCTTCGAATGTTATTGCGATCGTCATTTGTTCGCTGGTGAATTTCCTGCTCAGCGACCGGTTTGTGTTCGAGGCAGAGGCGAAGCCGGCTGCGATCTCTACCTAGCAGCTGCCGAGCTCTCCACCCCGTCAAGCCAACACCGGCGCTTGTCGGGGGACCCCGGTGCGCTCGGCTTGGACCCCACATACGCTCCCGAGATGCGCTTTAGGGCTTGTCCTTTTGGGGGTTACGGGGCGATCAAACCCGAGATATACTGTTCTTAGTTGCTATGCGCTCGAACGGCTACATTTCGCTTCTTGGGGCGTGCTGGATCGAGGGACGCGCTTGTCCTCGCCGGTACCTTTCCGTGCTGCCTTCGCACGTGCGCGCCAATCTCTTTGGCTGCGACTAATTTTTTCCCTTCGTTGCTCAGCTAATCGCTTTTGGCCCTTGGCTCTTAGCTTTTAGCTCCTAGCCCAAGCAGCCTATCTCCGTGGTCGCTGCTCGAATCCGGCCCGAAAAACCACTGAGAACTGAGAACCGAGAACTGAGAACTAATCTGGAGGACTCCATGACCACCAAGACTTTGACCGTCGGCCCCAAGCTCAATACTGCGATTCCTGGCCCTAATGCCCTGCGCGTTCTCGCGGGCGACGAGGAATACATTTCACCTTCCTACACGCGCTCGTATCCGATGGTGGCCAAGCGCGGGCGCGGCATTGTGGTCGAAGACGTGGATGGCAACGAGTTCTTCGATTTTTCCGCTGGCATTGCCGTGACCTCGACCGGCCACTGCCATCCGGAGGTGGTTGCGGCCATCCAGAAGCAGGCGGGCGAACTGATCCACATGTCGGGCACCGACTTCTACTACGAGGGCATGGTGACGCTGGCCGAGCGGCTGTCGAAGATCGCGCCTATGCCGGGGCCGCACAAGTTCTATTACGGAAACTCCGGCGCCGAAGCCATCGAGTGCGCCTTGAAGCTGGCGCGCTATCACACCAAGCGGCAGCAGATGATCGCGTTCTTCGGGGCCTTCCACGGACGGACCATGGGCGCGCTCTCGCTGACGGCCTCCAAGCCGCAGCAGAAGCGCCGCTTCTCGCCGCTGGTGCCTGGGGTTACGCACGTGCGCTATCCCGATGTGTATCGGGGCTGTGCGGGCGGTCCGCAGGATGCCGAGAGATTGGCTCTCGGTTGCGCGCGCTTCATCGAAGACAAACTGTTCAAGACCGTGCTCGCGCCGGAAGAAGTCGCGGCCATTTTTGTCGAGCCCATCCAGGGCGAAGGCGGATACGTCATCGCTCCCACGATCTTCATGCAGGAACTGCGCCGCATCTGCGACAAGCACGGCATCCTGCTGGTGGTGGACGAAGTGCAGAGTGGCATGGGCCGCACGGGCAAATGGTTTGCGGTCGAACACACGGGCGTGCATCCCGACATTGTTTGCATCGCGAAGGGCATCGCCTCCGGGATGCCGCTCGGCATCACTGTGAGCAAGGCCGACATCATGGATTGGGTCCCCGGCTCGCACGCTTCGACTTTCGGCGGCAACCCGGTCTGCATTGCCGCCGCGCTGGCCACGCTGGATGTGATCGAGAAAGAAGGGCTGCTGCGGAACTCGCAGGAAGTCGGCGACCACATGCTGAAGCACATGGCCAGCTGGCCGAAGAAGCATAAGATTGTGGGCGACGTCCGCGGACGCGGCTTGATGATCGGCGTCGAGATCGTGAAAGACCAGACGACTCGCGAGTATGGCGCCAGCGAGCGCGATCGGATCGTGCAGCGGGCGTTCGAGCGCGGCATTCTGTTTCTAGGCTGCGGTCCGAGCACGATTCGCATTGCGCCGCCGCTGATTGTCACCAAGGACGAAGCCGACGTTGCCATGGATGCGCTGGAAGAGTCGATCGCGAGCGTTGAAACTTAGATCGTTGAAGGATCATTGAAGCGGAGAAGAACGCGTAATCGCCGGAGGTGCGCATGCTGAACGGAACTGTGGAATCGATTCATCTTGCCTCCGCCGCCCAAGGGCCGATGCAATCGGTTGCTCAGGCGGCGGCGATTCCGGGCACGGGGCTGGAGGGGATCGATACGCGCTAAAGCTGGGCACCTTCTACAAGCCCAAGCCGGATTACGAACTCACGCTGATTGAGGCGGAGGCGATTGAGGCGCTGCGGCGCGACTATCAGGTCGAGCTTGCTGCCGGTGATGCTCGCCGCAACATCGTGACTCGCAACGTCCCGCTGAATCACCTGGTAGGGAGGGAGTTTGCCATCGGCGATGTGCGCATTCGCGGCATCCGCCTGTGCGAGCCTTGCGATCACTTGCAGAAGATAACTGGGAAGCCGGTGATCAAGGGCCTGCTGCACCGCGGGGGATTGCGGGCTCAGATTCTCACGCCGGGAACGATTCGCGTCGGCGACGAAGTTAGCGTTATCGCGTAGAGACGCGGCTTGCCGTGTCTCTGCGCTTGCGTGCGGACCGATTTCGATGCCCAGCCCCTAAAGGGGCATTTAATTTCGAAGAACTTACGGTATCGCTAAAGCGATACCCTGATACGAATCCTGCGTCGTCAAGCGATGCGCTGATGCGAATCCTGCGTCGTCAAGCGATGCGCTGATACGAATCCTGCGCCGCTGAGCGGTGCGCTGATACGAAACCCGGGTTTTCCGCAGCCTATGAGATTCTTACTGGAAGGAGGCGCTCTCGATGCCACGCTTTACATCGCGCACTTTTGTCGCGCTGGCGTTCGCGCTGGTGATTTGGGGCTCTGCCTTTGCCGGCATTCGCGCCGGCCTGCGCGCTTATTCGCCCGCAAATCTCGCTATCCTGCGTTTTCTGGTCGCGTCTCTGGTGCTCGCCATCTATGCCGGGGTCGCGCACTTTCGCCGCCCGCTGTTGGGCGACGTTCCCGGGCTGGTCCTGACCGGCGCCATTGGAATCACCTTTTACAACCTGGCACTGAATTACGGAGAGACTCGCGTGACCGCGGGCGCAGCCAGCTTGCTGATTGCTTCCACGCCGATCTGGACGGCTCTGGCGGCTCGATTATGGCTGCACGAGAAACTGACTGCGATCGGATGGTGTGGAGTGTTTGTGAGCTTTGCGGGAGTCGCGCTGATTGCCAGAGGAGAAGGCGGAGGGATCCGCTTGTCATTCTCACTGCAGGCGTTGGCCATTCTCGTCGCTGCGGTTGCCAACGCGCTCTACATTATTCTGCAGAAGCATTATTTGGGCAGGTACAGCGCACTGGAATTTACGGCTTACGCGATGTGGTTCGGGACGGCGATGATGCTGCCCTTCGGCAATGGTCTGCTGCACACGTTCCGCGCCGCTCCCGCGTCGGCGACGCTGGCGGTCGTCTATCTGGGTATTTTTCCGGGTGCGCTCGCCTATGTGGCTTGGGCCTACGTGCTTTCACACGGCGCCGCCGGGCGCACTGCGACGCTGCTGTACGTGATTCCGATCGTCGGCCATCGGCATTGCATGGATATGGCTGGGCGAAGTGCCGAGGCTGATCTCACTGGTCGGCGGCGCGGTGGCGCTAGGTGGCGTGGTGCTGGTGAATACAGTCGGGAAAAAGAAAATAGAGAAGGCGGCTGAGGCAGCCGCATTGGTGGTTTCAGACGTTGTGAGCTGAAGTGTCGGCGTGAGAACTGGATCCCTTCGACTTCGCTAAGGGCAGGCTCTCCGGGACTTGAATCATTACTTCCACTTTTCCCAGCTCTTCAAGTGCTTGCGGAAAAAGTCTAACTTCGCGCCCCAGCCCTTTAATATGTCCCGGGCTGGATATCTGATACAAGGCAAAGTTTTTCAGCAGCCTGCTAGGCGAGCAGTCTCGCCGCTTCTTTGGCGTAGTAAGTCAGTATTATGCTTGCGCCGGCGCGCCGGATGCAGACGAGCGATTCCATCATCACGCGCTCCCGGTCGATCCACTGGTTGCGGGCCGCGGCTTCGATCATGGCGTACTCGCCCGATACCTGATAGGCGGCCAGCGGCAGGTCGAAACGGTCGCGGGCCGCGGCAATCACGTCCAGGTAGGGCATGGCCGGCTTCACCATGATCATGTCCGCGCCCTCTTCAATGTCCAACTCGATCTCCCGCATCGCCTCGCGAATGTTGGCCGGGTCCATCTGGTAGGAACGGCGGTCTCCGAACTGCGGCGCAGAATCGGCCGCCTCGCGGAACGGGCCATAGAAACCGGAAGCGAACTTCGCGGCATAGGAAAGAATCGGCGTATTTTCGAAGCCCGCGCCGTCTAGCGCCGTGCGAATCGCCCCGACCCTTCCATCCATCATGTCCGAGGGCGCGATGATGTCCACGCCCGAGCGGGCCAGCGAAACTGAGGTGCGCGCCAGCAACTCCAGGCTTGCGTCATTCACGATCTCGTACTCCGCGGTAGCCGGTGGCGCCGCGGCGGCCGCGCCCAGCGATTGCGGTTCCGCTTTTACGATTCCGCAATGCCCATGCGACATGTACTCGCACAGACAAACATCGCCCATCACCAACACGTCACGCACTTCACGCTTGATGGCGCGCGCGGCTTTCTGCACGATGCCATCCTCGGCCCAGGCGCCGGTGGCGACTTCATCCTTTTTCTCGGGCAGCCCGAACAGGATGACCGACAACACTCCGAGCGCACGCGTCGCGCGCACTTCCTTCACGGCCTCGTCGACCGAGAGGTTGAAGACTCCGGGCATCGAGCGCACTTCTTTCCGGATTCCGGTTCCGGGGCAAATGAATAGTGGATACACGAAGGATTCTGGCGTCAGCCGGGTCTCGCGGACCAAGGTACGCAACGTTTCAGTGCGCCGCAAACGGCGCATGCGGTTAGTGGGGAAGGCCATAACACGAATTTTAGCAGCAGCGGGCCTTACTGCGAACCGACCAGATATCCAGCAAGTTGGGACTACGTGCGACGGTTCTAGTTCCCGTGGTGCGGCGGCTTTCTTACCGGAGGAACTTTGCCGCGGCGATCCCAAATCATCCAATGCACGCGAGAGTGGAATATCGGCGGGCCGTCCAGCTTCGCCGCGGGCATGTGAAACTGCACGTTGATGAAAGCTTCCTGCTGAAATCCCGACGGCGGAAATGACGTGCTCCTCACCATTTCTATCGCTGCGCGGCTCAAGTCCTTGTCGGAACTTTGCAGCGCTTCCGCGTCCAGCACACTGCCGTCCTGGGCGTCCAGAATCGCGTGCACGATTACGGGCTGGAAGAAAGGCGACGTCGGCGCATCGGAAGGATCGACGCGCATGGGAAAGCGATTGGGCGATGCCAGCATGAACGACTCGCCAGCGTCCGCCATTTCCGGCGCCGGCTTAAAGAGATTCGGATCGAGGTTGGGCGCGTCTTCGAATCTTTCCACGCGCACCTGGACTGCGGGGCGGCCGTCTTCGAATATGGAAATCTGCCGCGGGAGAGTGTGCCCGTGAAATGGCGCGACGCCGTCGTAGTCGTAGACCGCGTAAATTCCCGGCGCTTCGGACCACATCTGCAAGAGGCCGCTAACGCGATCGATGCAGTATTCCCGTTCGACCCACGAGCGCGGCGCGGGATTCGGCGGGATGGAAGCGCTGAGCAGCAGGCATGACATTGCCTTGCCGTCGCGCTCGACATCCGCGGCGCGAATCGCGGACGCACCCGCGTTCCGGATGATCGGCCAATGCAGAGCGGAACGGACCAACTGCACCCGCAACGGAACCGGTTCGGAGGGATTCGTGCCATAGACGCGGCCGTCAGCGCCGATACGAATCACGACGGAATCTCCCAACTGTGCCATCCAGCGCCAGTGCGACTCTCCGTCGGATATCTCATCCATTGTCCATTCCCCCTCCATTTCTGCCGCGCCGTTGCTTTCAAACGAAACTTTGAGCGCGTAGGGAGTGGCGATGTCGCCAAGATTGAAGTTTTGCCGAGCGCGATCGAGAAGATCGAGTGCGGCGGAGCGATCCGCCGGTTTGGTCAGAGTGCGCGGCTCGCGCGTCACCATCTCGTGCGAATCGGGGGGTGGAGGATTGGTCTGCGCGAAGACTGCTTGAGGGAAAACTATCGGAGCGAGGATTACGGAAATGCACAACAGCGAAGCAGCGGACCATCCAGGTCCACATCCAAGTCGACAAGCAAAGAGCCGGGTGACAGTTCGCATCGGGCCTCCTCAAATCCAGCCAATTCCAGCAGGGGACCGGCCACGATTCTAACCAAAACTCTGCCGCGGGGTGCAATTGGCGATATGGAGAGGCCGGCGTCCCCGTCTGGCAGACGGCGAGGCGCCCGTCTCCCGTCTCTCCATCGACCAAATCGTTAACGCCGCGCTCGAAGGTTACCGTAGTAACCTTCGGTAACCTGTCGGTGATCTAAACATCTCGCGGCGAACGTCATATGATGCAACGTGATGTCCAGGCCCCACATCTCGGCGCTGGTCTGCGGAGTTGGCCTGCTGGTGGCCTTTGCCCTGGCTCCCGCAGTGTTTCCCAACCCCTTCTTTCGTGTGGCCATGGGAGACCTGACTCCACTGCTGGCGATCGCGGCTGCGGTCATCGTCTCCTCCCGAAACGCCTTCGACAGCCGTGGGCATACACGCCTGTTCTGGAGTCTCATGGCTACGGGCATGGCCATGTGGTGCTTCAACCAGGCATGCTGGGTGTGGTTTGAAGTGGTGGCTCGCAAGCCGGTACCCGACCCTTATCGAGGGAGATATCGTGTTGTTCCTGCACATTGTCCCCATCATGGCGGCGGTGGCCATCCGCCCCCATCAGGCCGATGACCGCGAGGGGTTGTTGCCGAGCGCTCTGAATGTCCTCATCCTGCTGATATGGTGGGTCGCGGTCTACGCCTTCTTTGTTTTTCCCGACGAATACATCGTCACCAATATCGCGCTCTACAGCCCGCGTTGGAATCTCCTGTATATCGTCGAAGGACTGATATTGATTGCCGTGTCAGCATCGGCATTTTTCACCAGTTCCGGATCGTGGCGCGTGCTCTATCGCAACATTTTTTTCGCCAGCGTTTTCTACACCTTCGTTTCGGAAGCCATGAATGCCGCCTTCTTGCGCGGCCTCTACAAGACTGGTGGCATCTACGACCTCCCGTACCTCGCCGCTGGGCTGCGGGTTCTTCTGGGTCGCCATCGCCGGGCGGCGCTGCCTTCGCGATACTCAGGTGATGCCTTCGATCGCACCTGCCAGTCGCCCGGTCGCTCCTCTGCTTGCGAAACTCGCCCTGCTCTCTTTGCCCCTCATGGGATATTGGGCACTATTCCTGAGCCAAGAGCAGCCTTATCTGCGCCAGGTCCGTTTTGCTGTGGCCATGGGCGGCGTCGCCCTCCTGGCCTTTGTCATTTTCCTCCAACAACAGCTGCTGGACCAGAGGCTTCTGCGTTGCTCAAGCGTTCGCACCGGAGCTTCGACAACCTCCAGCGGCTGCAGGGAAGAGTGATTCAACAAGCCAAGCTGGCTTCGCTCGGAGAACTGGTCGCGCTCGCCGCCAGCGAACTGGAGTTCCCGCTCTCGGCCATCTTGAGCAGCTCCGAACGGATGGCGGCCAGCAGCAACCTCAGCCGCGAGCAACTCTCCAACGCGCAGAAAATCGGCCAGCAAGCCCGGCGCACTCGCGAACTGGTCAGCGATCTGCTCAGCTTTGCGCAGCAGACTCCGGGAGAAAAAAGTCCTCTCGAACTGAAGCCTCTTTTGCAGCGCGCCGTTCAAATGGAAGGATTCAAGCTCGAAAACAAGAAGATCAGCCTGAGCGTGGAAAGCAATGACAATGCCCCGCTGCCTCGCGTCTTGGGCAACTCCAACCAGCTCTTGCAGGCCTTTGTTCAGATCGTCGAAAACGCCGTGGACGCGTTGCAGGAAATCGGCGGCGGACGTGTGCAGGTCTCTCTCTGGCGCGAAGGCGACGAAGTCATCGTCCAGTTTGCCGACTCCGGCCCCGGCCTGCGCGATCCCGAGCGCGTCTTCGATCCTTTCTACACCACCAAGCCGGTGGGCAAAGGCACCGGGCTCGGACTGAGCGCCACCTATGGCGTAATCCAGGACCACAAGGGGCAGATCACGTGCAACAACCGCCCCGAAGGCGGAGCCGTATTTGAGATTCGCCTGCCCGCGCTCAAAACCGCCGCGCCCCTTGCCGAAACCGCGCGCGGGTTGAAAAGCACCGCGGCCACTTTTGAAATCTGACTTCTTAGTGCTGCATCGCCTTTCTATCCTCTTTTTTCTATCCGCCACTCGCCACAATCGCATCGGCCACTCGTGCCGCCTCCACCGCAAATCGCACATCGTGGGTTCGGATGATGTGCACCCCTTTCAAAATCAGAGCTGCTTCCGCCGCCAGCGTCCCGTAAAGCCGCTCGGCAACGCTCCGCGTCTTTGTCTTTATTTTTTCTATCGCGCGCCAGCATCCGCCCAATAAATGATTTGCGCGAGACTCCTGCCAGCAGCGGAAATCCCATCTGCTGCAGTTCGGCGAAGTGCGCCAGCAGCGGATAGTTCTCCTCGAAACGCTTCCCGAACCCGAAGCCCGGATCCAGCACCAGGCGATCGCGCTTGACGCCCGCCAGGGTCGCCGCTTCCGCCCACTGCCGCAAGTCCCGCTTCACCATCAGCACCGGATCGCCAATCGGCGGCAACGACCGCCATTCCTGCGGCCGCCCGCGGGTATGCATCAGCACTGCTCCCACTTTGAGTTCAGCCAGCGTTTTCGCCATCTTCGGATCCCACCGGAACCCACTCACATCGTTCACCACCTCCGCCCCGAGCTCCACCGCCGCCCGGGCCACGCTTGCCTTGTAGGTATCGACGCTCACCACGGCATCGGGCCGTCGCCGCTTCAAATCGCGGATCACGGGCAGCACCCGCCTCCGCTCTTCTTCTTCCGACACTGGTTCTTCCGATACGGGCTCTTCCGATACTGGTTCCGATACCATTTGTGCGGTCTGCGCCACTTCCTCCGGCGCAGGGTCGTGCTTGATGGCGATGGCGCCGGCGCCGACCGCGATGCGACTGGGCACCGACGCGCCCGGCCGCGTCGACTCCCCACCCACGTCAATGATGGTCGCGCCCTCGTCCAGTAACTGCTCGGCGCGGACCACAGCCTTTTCGGCATCGATGTAGAGTCCTCCGTCGGAAAACGAGTCGGGAGTTACATTCACGACGCCCATGATCAGAGTGCGCCGCCCCAACTCGAGGACGCGAGAGCCCACGTTCCACTGAAAAATCGCGCGCATGTTACGGCTATTCTAGTGGAGCGACGGGCGTCTCGCCCGTCCAGCAGTTTGGCGGCCCCTTCGACTTCGCTCAGGGCAGGCTCGCGGGGACGCCCGGCTCTCCATTTTTCGGATGTTACAATCCACTGCATGCTGCGCCGGCGGTCAGTTGCGCCTCTTGTTCCCATCGTCCTTCTGCTGGTCGCGAGGCTGCTGGCCGCACCCGGCCAATCCTTGCAGGTTCGGCCGTTATCGGATCGGATTGCGGAAGTGCTCAGCGCTCCCGATCTTGCCCGCGGCTTCTGGGGAATCGAAGTCGTTGCTCTGTCTTCCGACAAAACGCCCCACACAACGTCCGGAATAACGACGGGCAAAACGTTGTACTCGCAAAACGCCGACAAGCTCTTCACGCCCGCTTCGAACACCAAGCTCGTCACCACCGCCGCGGCGCTGGCGCTGATCGGTCCCGATTACAAGTTCCGCACCACAGTCGAAACTACCGGCACTCTCGACCGCTACGGCCGCCTGAACGGAGATCTCGTTCTGGTCGGCCACGGCGATCCCAATCTCTCCGGACGCGAACTGCCCTACGATCTCAGAACCCAGCGCAACGACGATCCCATTCAGGCCCTGGAATCGCTGGCCGACGCGCTGGTGCAAAAAGGCGTGAAATTCATCGACGGCGACATCGTGGCGGATGACTCCTACTTCGCCTTCGAGCGCTATGGCGAAGGTTGGAGCCAGGATGATCTCGTCTGGGCCGACGGCGCTCCCGTTTCCGCGCTCACTGTCAACGACAACGTCGTCTTCGTCAACATTCTGCCCGCCGACCGCCCCGGCGAAAAAGCCTTCGTCAGCGTCAAGCCCTTCGCCGATTACTACCGCCTCGACAATCGCATCATCACCACGCCCGCCGGCACCGGGCGCAAGTTCTTCGTCAACCGCGAGCCGGGATCTACTGTACTTACGCTGTGGGGCAACATGCCGCTCGATGACGCCGGCGCCAACGAAGCGCTCGCCATCGAAGATCCCGCCGAGTTCGCGGCCGGGCTCTTCCGGCAGTTACTCGAGAAACGCGGCATCGTAATCTACGGACACCAGCGCACCCGCCACACCGAACTCGCCACCCTTTCCACTTTCAGCGCGAACGCCATCGCGCCGTTGCGCGGAGGCAGAGTTAACGACAAAGTTAACGACAACGACGGCCAGCCGCGTCCGCTGAAAACCGATCAGCCGATCATGCTCGCCAGTTACGAATCTAAGCCGCTGCTGCAGGATATTCGCGTAATCAACAAAGTCAGCCAGAACCTGCATGCCGAAATTCTGCTGCGCCTGCTGGGACGCGAGCGCGGCAACGCCGGAACGGTTGAAGGCGGCCTCGAAGTTCTTCGCGGATTTCTGACTCAGGCCGGGGTCTCTAGCGACGAGTATGTTTTCTACGACGGCTCCGGACTATCACGCCAGAACTTAGTAACTCCGCATGCCATTGTCCAGTTACTGCGTTATTGCTCGACGCAACCCTGGGGCGCCGACTATAAGTCGACCTTCCCGGTCGCAGGCGTGGACGGCTCACTCACCGAACGCTTCACCTCTCCCCGCCTGCGAAACCGCATTATGGCGAAAACGGGGTCGCTGGGCGGAGTGAAGGCGCTCTCCGGATACGCCACCACCGATAGCCGGACAAGTGGTCGCCTTCTCGATCCTTTCTAATAACTTCAATCTGCCGGCTAAGCGAGTTACGGACGCGATTGATGGGTTAGTCCAGGCTATCGTCGACGACGCGCCGGCGGGACACTAGTACCTCAAGATGTTTACCCCAGGGTGGTGAATTGTCGCGCGGGCATCTTGCCGGCTGTCCCGAAGGCGTCGCGCCCTCGGCGCGGCGGGCGGGACGCCCGCCGGACAGCCGCACGGCGGCGCTACAGTTATAACGCAATCGGCCGACTCAGTAGTAGAGATCACACAATCACGGTACTTGTAGCATGGAGGGTTGCAAATGCTGGCTTCCAGCAAGCTCGTTGGCTTCGTTCCTACTAAAGATTCCGCGAACGCAAGAAGCTTTTACGAAGGCAAACTGGGATTTCAATTCGTCAGCGACGACATGTTTGCCCTGGTCATGAGAGCTGGTGAAACCATGATCCGGATTGCGAAGGCCAAGGATTTCACTCCGCCGCCGTACACCGTGCTCGGCTGGGAAGCTTCCAATATCGAGGAAGTCGTCGCCTGGCTTCAGAAGCGAGGGGTCGCTTTTGAGAAGTATCCCTTCGTCCAGGATAAAGAGCTGGGAATCTGGACGGCGCCCAACGGCGATAAAGTTGCCTGGTTCAAAGATCCCGATGGAAATGTGTTTTCCGTAAGTCAGCACAAGTAGCACCGGACTGGATCTGAGCTGGCATATTTATCGGAGTATTCCCATCTTCTTCCCCACGCGCTCCAGCACTTCGAGCGCCTGCTGCAATTCTTCTTTCGTGTGGGTGGCGGTCATAATAGTGCGCACGCGCGCTTTGCCTTCGGGGACGGTGGGAAAGGCGATGCCGGTTCCGAGCACTCCTTCTTTGAATAATTCGCGAGAAAAATCCATGGTCCGGCGTCCGTCGCCAATGATGATGGGCGTAATTGGCGTTTCGCTCGCGGGAGTGGTTTGGCCTCCGATATTGAAGCCGAGCAAGCCGAGTTCTTTTTTCCAGAAGCGCGTGTTGGCCCAGAGCTGCTCCATCCACTGCGGCTCGGTTTCGAGAACATCGAAAGCCGCAATGCAGGTCGCCGCGACCGACGGCGGATGCGACGTCGAAAACAGGAACGGCCGCGCGCGATGATAAAGAAAATCGATCAAATCGCGCGTGCCGCAAACGTATCCGCCGAGAGCGCCGATCGCCTTCGACAACGTTCCGACCTGAATGTCGACGCGCCCGTGCATTCCGAAATGATCGATGGTGCCGCGTCCGTTGCGGCCGAGAACGCCGGAAGCGTGCGCGTCGTCCACCATCATGATCGCGCCGTATTTCTCGGCGGCCTCGCACAGGCCGGGCAGCGGGCCGATGTCGCCATCCATCGAGAAGACGCCGTCGGAGATCAGCAGCTTCCTTCCCGGCTGGTTCTTCACGCTGGCGAGTTGCTCTTCGGCGTGGGCGACGTCTTTGTGACGGAAGACGAGAATCTTTGCGCGTGAAAGACGGCAGCCATCGATGATGGAGGCGTGATTGAGTTCGTCGGAGATGATGAAATCGGCGTTGCTTAGAAAGGAGGAGACCGTCCCCGCATTCGCCGTGAATCCCGACTGGAACACCACGCAGGCCTCGACGTTCTTGAAGCGCGCGATCTTCTCTTCCAGTTCCATGTGGATCTTCATCGTGCCCGCGATGGTGCGCACGGCGCCCGATCCGACGCCATACTTGCGCGTGGCGTCGAGCGCTGCTTCGCGCAGTTTGGGATGCGTCGTGAAGCCGAGGTAATTGTTCGAGGCGAGGTTGATGACCCGCTTGCCATCAAAGGTGCAGACCGGCGCCTGCTCGTCTTCAAGGACGCGCAGCTTGAAGTGCGTGCCCTTGGCTTTGAGTTCGTCGAGTTGATCGGTCAGGAACGAAAGCGGATTGGTGCGCGTGGCAGTGGGCATGGGTCGTCTCTCCGGTCGGTTTCCAGCGTAAGCGGCTACGCGATTGGGTCTTCGTGCACCCGAGCCTCGGCGCTACCGACCACTCTATAAGCGAGCTTAACAAAAGAGGGCCACACTTCGCCCGAAACACGAACGCGGAAATTGCAGAGAATCTCCTCGTGATCAACGCGTACGATCCGATATTCACGATTTTGACTGTAACTATTCAAGTCGAAGCAAACGGCGTCAAAATCGCCGGTGTCGGGACGGCCAATTTGCACGTACCCCTTCGGAAGTAGCAACTCGGACAGGCTGCCCTTCGCTGCGCGCGCTTCCTCAGTGAAAGCATTCGAGTCGGACTCCCATCCAAACAGCGCAATTCCCCCTACGTCGAACGCTGGAAATGAGTACCGCGACAAGAATGAAGTGAACGACGGCGGCAGCCGCTTGGGCAACTTTTCTTCGAACAATCTGAGTCGCGATTGGTTATCTTCCTCTCGAATCGGCACACCTAACGATCTCAGCTTGGATGCAAAGGATTCAATCAACTTGTCTGTAGCAGAGGGCATGGGTGTCTGATTCTAAGCGACATTCTCATTTTAATGGCGGCTCATGCTTCGCCTGTCCAATCGCGGCGAGGGTCCCTTTGGTCGCGCGAAGATAATCGGCTGGCGCAATCAGAATCTGCAGCCCACGAATGCCCGCCGAAATGGAAACTACGTCGAACAATTCGATGGTTTCGTTCACGTACACGGGGAAGTCGCGCTTGGCGGCGAGCGCGGTCACTCCGCCGCGAATGTAGCCGGTGAGCGCTTGCAGTTCTTTCACCGGGACGAGCTGAATCTTTCTTTCTCCCGCGGCGGCCGCCAGCGCCTTCAGGTTGAGTTCCTGATTTCCGGGGACCACCGCCATGGAAATTCCGTTGCGGTCTTTGTTTTTGCTGCGGTCTTTACTGCGATCTTTGCTGCGGTCAGGGCGCGCGACCAGAGTTTTGAAAACCTGCTCCGGCGGCAAACCGATCTTGGCGGCAACCGTTTCCGCAGCCAGGTCGTTGGGATCCGCCTCGTACTCGCGGAGTTCGTAGCGGATACCCATACGATCAAGCAGGCGCGCGGCGTTGGTCTTCGGTACGGCAGTTTTCTGAACCGGTTTCACGTTGTATAGTGTCCAATCACTCTTTGAGGCTCTGAAGGAGGAATCGTGCGTCTTCTGTTGCATTGGGTTCTAAGCGCTCTGGCGGTGTGGATCGTTGCCCACATCGTGCCGGGCATAAGTGTAAGCGGCCCGACGGCGGCCTTGATCGCGGCCCTGGTCATCGGGCTCGTCAACGCAACCATCGGATTGCTGCTCAAGATAATCACCTTCCCGCTGACGATCTTGACGCTCGGCTTGTTCTGGTTCGTGATCAACGCGCTGATGCTGGAGTTGGCGGCGGCGTTCGTGCAAGGATTCCAGGTGCGGGGCTTTGTCGCGGCTTTTATTGGCGCCATCGTGCTGAGCATCGTGAGTTCGGTGCTGCAGTGGCTGGTCATGCCGCGCCGCAGCGCGCGCTAGGAGCTTTGAAGGCGTGGCGAGCGGCCGAGCTGCTCCACCCCGTCAAGCCAACACCGGGCTTGACGGGGGCCCAGTGCGCTCGGCTTGGACGGGGCAGAGCCCCGTCCCCACACAAGCCCGTCCCCGCACAAACCTGCACCCACACGAACTTTGCTGGTTGTCAAAGAACTGAGATTGTAATTATAAGGCGGGGCCCCGGAGCGCGGCGAACACGCGCTGCACCTGCTCTTCGGTCGCATCGAGCGAGCCGGAATTATCGATCACGAAATCGGCGGCTTTGATTTTTTCTTCGTCGGGGATCTGCGCGGCCATGCGGCGCGTTACTTCGGCACGGGCAGCGTCTTCCGAAATTCCGTGGCGGCGGGCGAAACGCAGAATGCGCTGTTCGGGATGGCAGGTCACGACGATTAATCGGTCGAAACGGCTCGGCGGCGTCGGCTTCGAGGATCAAGGCAGCTTCGACGATAGCGATGGCTTTCGGATCGCGCTGGCGGATCTCTTCCATCCATTCGTTTTCTTGCTCGATCACGGCGGGATGAACGATTTCGTTGAGTTCCTTGACGCGCGGAGGCGCGCCGCCGGGAACGCCGAATGCGGCTTCGGCCAGCCGGGGCCGGTTGATGCTTCCGTCGGGATTCAGGATTTCGCGGCCGAAGCGGCGGACGACTTCTTCGATAAACCGGGCGGCCGGGATCCATGAGCCACTGCGCGACGCATCGGCGTGGATCAGGTGCGCGCCGAGTTTGACAAACATCTCGCCGACGACGGATTTGCCGCTCGCGATGCCGCCGGTGAGGCCGAGTTTTTAGCAATGGGTGCTCACCGGTGTGAAGTCAGAAGTTAGAAGTCGTTGCAGTCGTAAAAGCTGCTGAGTCGTTCGCTATCGCTGTTCGCGACTCGGCCTGAGTACATTCTGACTATCGCAGACTTCTAGCCCGACTCAACTCCGGGCTGTCTGACTTCCCTCTCCGCAACTTCGCCGCTTTCACCGTGTTCGCCATCAGCATCGCGATGGTCAGCGGGCCCCACTCCGCCGGGTACGGGCGTGATGGCTCCGGCTACTTCCGCCACCTCGGGGTGGACATCGCCGACCAGTGTCGATCCTTTCGCCAGAAAAGTTTCTTCGCGCTTTTTGTTTCCGGCCGTTTCCGGAAAGAAGCGGTCGAATTCTTTCCGGTCGCTGACTCTGTTGATGCCGACGTCGATCACCGTTGCTCCTGGCTTCACATAGTCGCGCGTGACCATCCCGGCGCGGCCAATTGCCGCCACCAGGATGTCGGCCCGCCGGCAAACTCCGGGCAGGTCGCGCGTCTTCGAGTGGCAGACGGTGACCGTGGCATTCTGGTTGAGCAGCAGCATGGCAACGGGCTTTCCGACAATGTCGCTGCGTCCCACCACCACCGCCTTCCTGCCCCGCCACTGGAATCGCGCTGCGCTTCAGGATTTCCATGACCCCGGCGGGCGTGCACGGCACCAGGCCGGGGCGCTGGGTTGAGAGATATCCCACGTTCATTGGGTGAAATCCATCTACGTCCTTGGCCGGATCGACCGCCAGCAGCACCTTCTTCGCATCCACCTGCGCGGGCAAGCGGCAATTGCACCAGGATGCCGTCGATCTCCTCGCGCCCGTTCAGGCCGGCAATCAAAGCGAGCAATTCCTCGGTCGTGACGCTTTCGGCGGGCGTGTGCTTTTCGCTGTACAGGCCGACTTCTGCCGAGCTCTTGACCTTGCCGCGAACATAGACTTCCGAAGCGGGGTTGTTGCCCGACCAGCACCACGGCCAGCCCCGGACGGACGCCCGATAATGCCAGCGCTTTCACTTCGGCGGTGACTTCCGCGCGGATTTCACCGGCCATTTTGGTGCCATCAAGAATTCTGGCGGCCATCTAACCTCGTTGCCTTGCAGTAAATTGAAAGGCGATTCTATCGCATCGCGAACCCGCGTGAGTCGTGGGTCGTCCCTCCGGAGGGACTTCCGCTCATTTTTCCCTCCTACCCCGCGCTCAAGCGCGGGGCTAAGCTGGTTCGCCTCCGGCAGGGCTGGATGCGCGCGCTCACTTCGTGGTCCTCACTCGCGCTACAATGGAGCGGCTATGATTTCCCAGGATCTGCTCGACATGCTCGTCTGCCCGGTTTGCAAGAAGCCGGTGGTCCTGAAAGCAAACGGGGAAAGTCTGAAATGCGGCGAATGCCGCCGCGTTTATCCCATTCAGGACGACATCCCGATCATGCTGGTGGATGCCGCGACGATTGACGCGGCCTGATCCCGGAAACGCCCCATCAACCGACCGATTAACCGACCGTTCAACCGACAAAGTTCGGTTTTCTCCCGTTACGAAACGACATTTAGTGTCAATCTGGCACCGGGTGGCGTTGTTATGTCTTTCCGCTCGCCTGCGGGTTACTCCGGCGCAACCTTTTGCAATATCTTGGGTTCTAAGAGCTTAAGGATCCGATAGGCAGTATCCGACGGGGTACCAAAGTTACGGCATTGCGATTGCAAGTAACGGGTCGGGTTGCCGATGAATCTAATGTGGCAACGGTGGGGAGGTCGGTGGTGAGAATGGCCATGAAAGAGAGATTTACGGTGACGGAGCTATGCGCCTTGCAGAAACGACCTTATCCAGGGCGGCATGGTGGATTCCCGCGAAGCAGCGGAACTGCTGCAAGTTTTTTTGGCGGGGCGGGGTTATGGCGTTTCGCAGGCGGCTGCGATCGACGCCGCCGGACGGGTGGAGATGGCGGGCTGTTCTCTGCCGGTACTGGAGCGCGAACTGGAAGGGCTCGCACTGGTGATGTGAGGTTTCGCGCTGGTATGCGAGGTTTCGCGCAACCAGCGGCAACGAGGTTAACGGGAAACTGATCTAGCTTAACTCAGCGATTGACAGTTTCTCAGGACGAAGCGCCGGGCTCAATCGCCCGGCCTTTTGTTTTTCGGAGGCGATTTTTCCGGGTGCGAGTAGGCCGCCAACAATTGAGGTCAGGCAGCTGGTGAAGCCGGCTTGTGATGCAGCTCTTGCCGAAAACCGGCAAAACGGCCGCCAGGCTATCTCCATGAATCGATTTGGGAAGAGCACGGCTTTACAGGCTCGGAAAAACTCCGGTATACATTCGCATTTCTCCCCTCGAAGACCGATTTTACGGGATTTACGGCGCGGCTGAACAGGCTGCGGAAAAAGTCTAACTTCGCGCCCCAGCCCCTAAAGGGGCGTCTGATTGCGAAAGACTTACGGCATCGCTAAAGCGATGCCCGGATACGAAACATTAGTTTTTCCGCGGCCTGTTAGGCCGCGCCCCTTCAAAGCAGAGCTTTGAGGTAAATCGGGCACGCGGCAACCGGTCTAAAACAAGCTTCAAATTCCTGGTGTTTCGTGGACACGAAGTTCGTGTTACACTACATTCGTGTCATCCACTCGTCGTTTACGCAACGTAACCGTAACCCTGGAAGAAGACGTGGCCCAGTGGGCCCGGATCGAGGCGGCGCGCCATGATACCAGCGTTTCGCGGCTGCTCGGGGAGTTGCTGAAGAAGCGCATGTCGGTGCAGGGCGGATCTGCGGCGGAAGCGGCGGAGCGACTGGCGAGTTTCGGCAAGCGACACCGGCTCTCTTTGCGTGGGCTCAAAATCAAAGATCTGATCGACGCAGGACGCCGGTGAGCCGATTTGTCCTGGACGCTTCCGTCGTCCTGACCTGGTGTTTTCCCGATGAGAATGCCGCCATGGCGCAGCATGTCGCCGGCCTGTTCAAGCAAGGCGACACCGCGGTTGCGCCCTCATTCTGGCCGCACGAGGTTCTGAACGCCTTGCTGGCGGGAGAAAAACGCAAGCGCATCTCTAGAGCGTTGGTGCAAAGCTTCCTCGACGACCTGGCAAAGCTCCCCATCGTGCCGGAACAATTTCCGGCCGGAGTTGTTTTTAGCAGGCTTCAGCGCCTCAGCCGCGAGCACGGCTTGACTGCGTACGATGCCGCTTACCTCGATCTCGCTCTGGATAACGGCTTGCCACTTGCTACCTTGGACGAGGACTTGGCGCGCGCATGCAAGAAAGCGCGGGTGCGGTTGGTGCATGCCTGAGCGGGGGCGGGGCAGGAGTTCGTCGAGTCTATCCCCTTCACCGAGCCCCGCCAGTTCGCTTGCGGCTGAGGGCAAGGGAAGTCGGCCATAATCTATTGAAGGCGCGAATCATGCCGCTGTCAGTGACGGCTGAACACGAAAGAAGGTTTACTTTCGCGTGTAGAGCGGACACTCCTGTCCGCTGCCTTTGACTTTGATTTTGCGGGGTTGGGGAAATCAAAATCAACACCAAGATCAAAATCAACACCAAGATCAAGGGCGGCGGACAGGAGTGTCCGCCCTACACTTACCCCATCAGCATGCCGCCGTTCACGTTGAGCACATGCCCGGTGATGTAGGACGCATCGTCGGAAGCCAGAAAGCACACTGCTCTGGCTATGTCCTCCGGCACGCCGACCCGGCCTAGCGGGATCGATTTCACCGCGTTCTGCTTGAATTCCTCGCTCAGCACCGCCGTCATGCCGGTCTCGATGAAACCCGGAGCCACCGCGTTGCACGTGATGTTGCGCGACGCTACCTCGCGCGCCATGGCCATCGTCAGCCCGATCAGCCCGGCTTTTGACGCCGCGTAATTCGTCTGGCCTGCCTGACCCATCTGCCCGAAGACGCTGGTGATGTTGACGATTCGTCCCCAGCGCTGCTTGAGCATTGAACCAATCACCTGCTGAATGCAGAGATACGCTGAAGTCAGATTCGTGTTCAGCACCGCGTCCCAGTCGGCGCGCCTCATGCGCATCACTAACTGGTCGCGCGTGATGCCGGCGTTGTTGACCAGGATGTCGATCTTGCCGAATTGCCCGAGCGCCGACTTGATGCCGGACTTCACCTGCTGTTCGTCCGAGACGTCCATGACGAAAGCCGCCGCCTTCGCTCCCGCCGTCGCGATCTGACCGACGAGCTCCTCCAGCTTCTGCCGATTGCGCGCCGCCACCGCTACGGTCGCGCCCTCCCGCGCTAGGGCGAGCGCGCAGGCGTGGCCTATGCCCTGCGACGCTCCTGTGACCAGCGCTACTCGCCCCTCGAGTTTCATGAGCGCTCCTTATGCTTAGGAAACCAACCTGGCAACCTATGTGTGGAACGGAGGATTATAACCGTCGCAGCCGACCGCTGCTGAGTAAAGGCTAGGCCAGAGAAGTGCGCTGAGAGACTGTGGATGCGGGCTCGGCGCTGGACAGACACGGCGACGCAGCGGCTATATAAAAGCCGCCATTGATTTGCTGCCCTTACGGCGCGGCTGAACAGATTGCGGAAGAAGTCGATTTTCGGCGGACAGCCCGTAAAGTGGCATCTCCATTTCAAAGAACTTACGGCATCGCTGAAGCGATGTCCTGATACGGAACTTGAGTTTTCCGCAGCCTGTGAAGCCGCGCTTCTTCAAGACAAAACCAGAACTTTAGCCCGCTTGCTTTGCCGCCCGGCCCAGCGGGGCCGCCCCAAGAATCCTTTCAATCTTCTCGACCAGCGTTCGCTTCGAATACGGCTTCGGCAGAAAATACGTGTGCGAGCCGGGCACTTCCGCGTCATCTTCCGGATTGCGGTAACCCGACGTTACCAGGACCACAAGTTCTGGTGAATGCTCGTGCAGATCCTGCCCCAACTGCTGTCCTGTCCTTCCCGGAAGGCCCATGTCCGTTATCACGAGATCGATTCCCCGCTTGCATTCTTCGTAAACCTTTATCGCGTCTTGCGCATCCTCGGCCGGCAGAACTTCAAAGCCCGCGCTTTCCAGAATGCTGCAAGTCGCCTCCCGCACAAAAGGTTCGTCCTCAACCAGTAAAATAATGCGCCGGGGACGATTCTTCGGGTATGCATATGGCTGAAGAGTCATATCAACCTCCAATTCACTTTGCTTACAAGGCCTCTTCAGCAATTGCACAGCCTCGACGCCTTCCTAAAATCGGCGCGGTCCGCACCAAGGTCTCTGTGGTTCGAAATGGGTTCGGGAGACTGTGGGGAATCTACTTCGGCGCGGTAAGAATGGTCTTCTTCGGATCGAGCACAATCTTACGCACGCCGCTCGGCGCGGTCAACCGAAACCCAGTCTGGCGGCCATCCGCCAGCACTTCGCCTAAGAAAACCAGGGCGTTGCCCGCCATCTCGCCATACACCGGAACCGCCGTCACTAGATCGTCGGGTACGTCCTTTTGTACGATCACACCCGTAACCGTGGTCACGCCAGTTTTCTCCGTGATGCGAATTTCTCGGGTTGCGAACTGCGGTATCGCAGTCCCTTCGATCCAACCTTGCAAAAACCAGTCCAGATTGCGACGATTCTCGTACCAAAGTGGGCGCGGCAGTTCCTCGGCGAAAACTTGGACCAGTTCCTGCGTGCTTATGCTCTTTCCCGCATACCGCTCCCTGATTTTCCGCAGCGCGTGGAAGAAGGGCTCATCTGGATTCGCGCTGGGATTCGCGTGCCCTTTCCGGGAACGGGATGCCGCTTCGGAATCGCGCAGCATGGAATCGCGCAGCATCGATCGCAGCATGTGAAACAGCCACGTGCCTCTTTCGTAGCTGATCGCCTCGTATCCTCCGGGGAAATGCGACGACTCCAGGCGCTGCCCCAGGGTCACCGGTCCGGCGTCGCGCAGCCACTCTCCATCTTTGTTCTTGCTCAGAAGATCGCTCCGGTACTTTTCCAGAATCTGCCGGAATTGCGCCGGGTTCTGTTGCTCCAGGATCATCAGCGCGGCATAGTTTGCCAGTCCTTCCGATATCCACTGATCCCGATAGCTCTTCCACAGCACCAGATCGCCCCACCACTGATGCGCCGTCTCGTGGACCAATACCTGGTTGTCGAGCTCGCGAGTCACCGGGTCCAGACGCAGATCCATCTGCTCCTGCGGACTGAGAAACGCAAAGCTCGACAGAAATACCAGCCCCGGCCATCCCTGGCTCAAATTCCCCGGCATCTGCGTCAGCGCCAGCGAAGCATAGGGGTACGGCCCAAACCATTGCGAGAAACTTCCGATTGCTTTGGCCGCTCTGTCCGCCACCGCCTGCAGATCGCGGGCCGGCGACGGAGGCGGCGGAGTCATCACGATTGGATTCGATATCCGCGGGTTAACACCGGGAATAGCCGGCCGCTCAATCACCTCCGATGGCGCCTTCGGAAACGATTTCTCCACCCCCTTCGTGCCGTATGCCTCCACCAGAATGTTCCCCGCCTTCGCCTCGGCCCGAACGTAATTGCCCAGGTTGAATCCTGCCACCGGAATCGGCCGCTCTGATGTCCACCGCGAAACATTCTCCGCCCCTGCTTCACGGTTGGTTTGCGCTTCGCCTTGGTCTTCTTCTCTTCCCGCACTCGATATACGTTTTCCCGTAGCCAACAGCGTCCAATTCGCCGGATAGTAAAACTCCATCTCGAACTGGGCCGGGCTCAAACCGAAATTCGGATACCAGGTGCCGCGCTCGCCCACATAGAGCAATCCGTTCCCCGCCTCCGACAGAACTTCACCCGCATAGGTAAAGCGCAGTTTCAATTCCTGCCCGGGCAAGAGCGGAGAGGGAAACACCACCGCCACGAGATCGTTCCCTTTTCGCCGCAACTCAGAGCCTTCAATCGCCGGGTTCTGGATGAAGTCCACCGGGCGCCCATCCTTCTCAACCGCATCAATCTTCAGATAACGCGACAACTCAAACAGCAGTGTCCTTTCTCCGCCGCTGCGAATTCGAACCTTCACCTCCGTCGAAGCTCGCAACATAGTTGGAGGCTGCACCGACGCCCGAATCCGGAAGCCTGTGATCTTGGCATCGCTCGCCAGTGAAGACGGAGCTGCGCTGCCAGGCCCACTGGGCGCAAACAAAGTCCAGATATCGAAAAACGAAATGCCGTCTTTCACCCGCGGCTGCCCCGCCCACAATGGCTCGGCGCCGTCGGCATCCCAGACCACTTCGAAGCCGCCCAGTTTCTTGCCCAGAAAATGCGCGTGCAGCAAGGGTGGAAATTTCCGAGCCAATTCGCTTCCACCCTGGTTTCCACCCGGCGCGGGAAGAAAATGACTGAAGTCGAGCAGCAAGCGCAGGGCATCAAACTCCGCCAGACTGCGGCTCGCATCGCTCCGTTCTTCTATGAATTCCGCGCTCTCGGGCGCCGGCGAAAGAAAACGCTGCAAGAGCGCCGCCGTGTTGTCGTTGAAGCGCAGATATCCCGAGGTGAACTGCTCTTCGAGAATCGCCATTCCCGTGAACAGCGCCAGCGATCCGCGCTCCACGCGGTTCGGGGGCCGCAGGCGTATCTCGCCCTCACCGTCGAAGAACGCGCCCGTGATCCGCCCGCAAATGTCTTCCGTAAACGCGAGCGTGCCGTCGTCCAAATCAATGTGAAGATTAGGCCGGTCAATGGAGGCGTCGCGAACGTGGTACACGCGTTGCGGATCGAGTCCGACCGAACGAATGCGCGCGTAGAGCGCGCTCGTGGTTTGCGGACAAGCGGTGCTTGGCTCCGCTGCCTGCGCGTAGGATGCAGCGGCAAAGCACCATGCCAACCCGATCATGCGCCATCGTCGCACCGACCCTGGCCTCATAGGTGGGTCGTCCCTCCGGGACTTGACTCATTTCTGCGTTTGACCCAGCACTGAAGCGCTGGGCTAAGCTGGTTCGCCCCTCCGGGGCTGGTATGTACACCACTTAGAGACTCGGGCCTCTTTCTCCGCAAAGACTCGGCGCCTCTTTCGGCAGGCCGGTTCCAGCACCTTGGTCATCTTACCGAGCCTGCGCGCCGTTGTTAGAATCAGCGGAGTGCGAGCCCTTGTCCTCATTCTAGTGCTTCTGTCGGCGATGCCCTCGGCCGCCGCCGTCATCCATCTTAAGAATGGACGCGTCATCTGGGCCGACGAGGTCCGCGAGAACAAGGACCGCGTGGAGTATGACCTCGGCGAAGACACTTACGCTATCCCGAAATCCTCGGTCGAGCGCATAGAGGCGGGAGGCGTTGCGCCCGTGCACGCTGGTTCGGGAGCATCCGCCGGAACATCGACCGACGTCCCGGATTTCACGCCACCCGTGCCTTCATTCAACCACGAAGCCGACGTAGCCGAAAAAGTCATTCGCGACGGCAAAGTCGATAGCGAGGCACTCTCGAGCCTGGGACAAGCATCCAATCCCGAACTCGCTGCCACCGCGTATTTCCTGGCCGGCAAGCACGAATCCGATCACGGCAACTTCCCGCAGGCCAAGCGCTATTACGAATCCGCGCTCCGCTTCCAGCCGGACAACTCCACCTTGCTGATCTACTATGCCGCCACGCTGATGCGCACCGGCCATGCCGCGGAAGCTCTCGCCTACGCGCAACACGCCGCCAGCATTGCTCCCGACTCACCCGATGCCATCGCCATGCTGGGGTTCGTTCAATTCGCCAGCGACCATACGCCCGATGCCATTCGCTCCTGGAAGAAGTCGCTGGCCCTGCGTCCCGACGCCACCGTCAGCCAGTACCTGGCCCGAGCCACGCGGGAATCGACCGCCGAATCCGATTTTTCGCAGCGCGAAAGCAGCCACTTCAACCTCCACTTCGAAGGCAAGGACACCTCCGAGAGCTTTCGCCGCGACCTGCTTGCCACCCTCGACTCCGAATACGACGACGTGGCGCGCGATCTCGGGTACTCGCCCCACAACACCATCGCCGTCACGCTCTACACACAGCAGGCGTTCTTCGACGTTACCCGAGCGCCTTCCTGGAGCGGCGCCATTAACGATGGCAAGCTGCGCATCCCGATCAGCGGCGTCCCGAGCGTCACGCCCGAGCTCGCTCGCGTCCTCAAGCATGAACTGACTCACTCGTTCGTTTCGCAGATGTCGAGCAACCGCTGCCCCACCTGGCTGAACGAAGGCATCGCACAAATTGAAGAAGGCAAGTCGTCCGCTTCCAACGGACGCCAGTTGGCTCAGCTCTTCGCCTCCGGAAATGAGATCCCCTTCAATGTGCTCGAAGGCAGTTTCATGAGCTTCTCCGCTCCCGAAGCTACCCTTGCCTACGCTGAATCTTTAGCCGCCACCGAATACATCCGCGACGCCTATGGCATGAGCGAAATCGCGCGCATCCTGGAACGCCTGTCGCAAGGCAGCTCCACCGAAGCCGCTTTGCGCGCTACCGTCCACTCCGATTACCGCCAACTCCGCGACGAAATGACCAGCAAGCTAAAAGGGAGATACGGCGAATAAGTAAGTGTGGCGCGGACGCCCTCGTCCGCGTGCCCGCGATCTTCCGGCAGCCCAACCCGAAGAGGGGAAGAACAACACCAAATAGCTAAACCCGGGGGAAAGAACGCTCTTTCCCTGGCTCTTTCCAGCTAATCGGCAGGCTAGCACTTCCTGCTCATTGCCCCGCCCGCAAGGTTTGTGCTAATTTCGCCCCTCATGTCGCTCCTTTCAAAACTCGGGTTCGGCTCAAAGACGGAGGAAGCTTCCGAAATCGTCCAGGCGGAAACCCCCGCGCTCCAGAGCGCTGACCTCGCGGTCGCCTATTTTTCCTCGCGCGCCGGAGGCGACCTTCACGATTTCCTGCGAGTGGGCCCGCAACGTTTCCTTTTCGGATTGCTCGACGTCGCCGGCAAGCGCGAAACCAGCGGCCCTGTGCTGCAAGCCGCGCAGGCTTGTTTCCGGACGTCGGGCGAGCAACTCTTCGCGACCGAGCGAACTGAACGAATCGGACGCGATGATCGAACTGTCGCGCCGTCTGAATCTCGAGATCATGCGCGCGGCCGGAGGCGTGCGGAGTTGCCCTGCCTTCGCCGGCTGCTACAACGAGGAACTGGGCACGGTTTGCTACGTGAATGCCGGCCACACGCCCGGCCTGCTGCGCGATGACTCCAGCGTCGTCGAACTGCCCGCAACCGGCCTGCCGCTCGGGCTGTTCTCGCTGGCCCCGACCGACGCCCGCATCGTCGGCCTGGGACCAAAGGGTTCGCTGGCGGTGGTCTCCCGCGGAGTGGTGGAGGCCGAGTCGAAGAACGTGGAATTTGGTCTGGACGGGAGTAAAGAGCGTGATGCAGGCGGGACCTTCTTCGGCCAAAGATCTTTCCCGGAACATCCTGCAGGGCGTGCAGGACTTCATGCACATGGCTCCGAAGCACAACGACGTGACCGCACTGACGCTCACACGAGCAGCTTAGGCGCGCCCAACCCACCTGCTCAATTGGCCTCCGTGGCCGCTCCCGGCGTAAAATAGAAAAACAAATTCCTCGGGTGCTACCCCAGGTTTCGAGATTTCGAGAACGTTTCGAGAGAATGATTCAGAGAGCTCTAATGAAGAAGACCAGACTTCCCTTGCTGTTGACTGTTGGCTACGCGCTGTTGCTCGCCGTCCCTTTCGCCGGCCGATACCGTGGTCGAAGAGATTGTCGCCCGGGTAAACAACGAAATCGTTACGCGCACGGAATACATCCGCAGCCGCGATCAGCTCAAGCAGGAAATTCAGCAGCAGGACCCGGCCAACGCCGACCGCATTTTCGCCGAAAAGCAACGCGACGTGCTGCGCGATCTGATTGACCAGCAACTCCTGCTGCAAAAAGGCAAAGACCTGGGCATCACCGGGGACACCGAGCTCATCAAGCGGCTCGATGAAATGCGCAAGCAGATGAACCTCGAAACCATGGAAGACCTGGAGAAAGCGGCGGAGGCGCAGGGCGCTTCGTATGAAGACTTCAAGCAGAACCTGCGCAACCAGATCATCACGCAGCGCGTGATTGGGCAGGAAGTGGGTTCGAAACTGGCCATGAACAAGGAGGACGAGAAGAAGTTCTATGAGCAGCACCGCGCGGAGATGGAGCACCCCGAGCAGGTTCGCCTGAGCGAAATTCTGATTGCGCCCAAAACACCGGCCAAACCCGCGGCCAGCACAGGCGCGAAGCCCGAGCCGCCATCGGAGGCGGAGACGGAGGCAGCGCTGGCCGCCGCCAAGGCCAAAGCGGAGGATCTGCTCGATCAGATTCACAAGGGCGCAAAGTTTGAAGACCTGGCGAAAAAGTACTCCGATGGACCGTCGGCGAAAGACGGCGGCGACCTGAGTTATTTCAAGCGCGGCACCATGCCGAAAGAACTGGAAGATAAGGTCTTCGCGCTGAAGGCGGGCGAAGTCATCGGATGTGATTCGCACCAAGCAGGGTTATGTGATCCTGCTAGGCGGCCGAGCATCAGATGGCGGGCATTCCCACCCTGAAGGAAGTTGAGCCGCGCATCCAGGATGCGTTGTACATGGAGAAACTGCAGCCCGCACTGCGCGCCTATCTGACCACGCTGCGCGAACAAGCCTATATCGACTACAAGACCGGTTATATCGACACGGGCGCGAGCGCAAAGCAAACCAAGCCGGTCGAGACCGCCGACAAAGAAGCCGGCGCGAAGAAGCTGAAAAAGAAGAAGAAGCTGGGCGTGTTTTAGGCTAACTGGTCTCATAAGTGGCTTTGGGCAGGTCGTTAGGAAGGGCACGACTTCACCGGGCCGCTGCGGAAGAACTTAGGTTTCGCGGGGCTCATGAAAGAGTTTTTCATCTCCGAATGTTGCCAACAGGAAAACAAGGTCGTCACCTCCAGCTTCGTGGTGGCGTCGAAGCAGGTGAAGGCAAAAAAAAATGGCGAGCCTTACCTGGCGTTGACCCTGGCAGATCGCACCGGCCAGATCGAAGCCAAAATGTGGGACAACGTCGAAGAATTCATCCTCGCCTTCGAGCAGGACGACTTTCTCAAGATCAAGGGGCTCATCAACAAGTACAAGAATCGTTTTCAGCTCACCATTCACAAGCTGCGGCGCATGGAAGAAGCTGAGATCGACTTCACCGACTACCTGCCCAAGACCACCAAGGACATCGGCGAACTCTGGCGAACGCTGACGGAGTTTGTGGCCACGTTCCAGAATCCGCACCTGAAGTCGCTGGTGGAACTGTTCATGGCGGACGCGGAAATTGCCGAACGTTACCGCAATGCTCCCGCGGCCAAGACCCTTCATCATGCCTACATCGGCGGATTGCTCGATCACGTGGTGTCGCTGTTCCGCTCCTGCGATCTGATGTGCCAGAACTATCCACAAGTCAATCGCGACCTGCTGCTAACGGGAGCGTTCCTGCATGACATCGGCAAGATCCAGGAACTGACCTACAACCGCGCGTTTTCCTATACCACGCGCGGCCAGTTGCTCGGGCACATGATCATCGAACTGGAGATGCTGCAGGCCAAGCTCGCCAAGTTGCCCGACTTTCCCGCGGAACTGAAAACTCTGCTTGAACATCATGATCATCAGCCATCACGGACAGTACGACTTCGGATCGCCCAAGCTGCCGATGTTTCCCGAGGCGCTCATGCTGCACTATCTCGACGATCTGGATTCCAAGATGGAAGCGATGCGCGCCCACTTCGCGCGTGAGGCTGAACTGGAAGGACCGTGGACCAGCTATAACGCGTCGCTGGGGCGCCCGCTGTTCGATTCGAGGAAGTTCATGCAAGGGGAGAAAGCGCCGGCGGCGAAAACCGGTGCGGATGATTCCGGCGCGCCGCCGGTCACGCCCGAACCAGCGGAACACCCAACTTCCGCAACGCCGGTGCTAGACCTGTTCAGCGAACAGAAAACATAAAACCTAGAGTCCGCCCCCGGATGTTGAATCGGGGCGTCGAATTGTCCCGCTGCGTTGGCCTATGGATTTCTCACGCTTCACCACCATCAGCTTTGACTGCTACGGCACTTTGATTGACTGGGAGTCGGGGATTTTGCCCACTCTGCGGACCGTGCTCGCGAATCATGATCTCGCGAATCATGGTCAAAGTCTGCACGACGCCGACACTTCTTGAACTCTATGGGGAATTTGAGGCGCAGGCGGAAAGCGGCCCGTACCAAAGCTACCGGGATGTGCTGCAATCGGTGGTGCGGGGGTTTGCCGATCGCTTCCATTTCGAGGCCAGTTCCGCCGAAATCCGCTCGCTGCACGAATCCGTCCGGGCGTGGCCGCCTTTTCCGGATACAGTGCCTGCGCTGCGCGAGCTTCAGAAGCGCTACCGGCTGGTCGTGATTTCAAATATCGATGACGATCTATTTGCAGAAACGCGGAAGCATCTGGAGGTGGAATTCGATGGCGTGATCACGGCGGAACAGGCGAGAAGCTACAAGCCTTCCATCAACAATTTTCAGATGGCCTTACGCAGGTTTGCGATTTCTCCGGATCGGCTGCTGCACGCCGCGCAGAGCATCTATCACGACGTGGCGCCGGCGCGGTCACTGGGCATCTCTACGGCGTGGGTGAACCGGAAGTCGGCGCGTCCCGGGATTGGCGCGGTGCGAGCCTCCGCGCTTCCAGACTCAGAGAGGCGAGCGGACCTGGAGGTTCCCGATCTTGCCGGCCTTGCCGCAGCAGTTTTGAAAGGTGCGCGAGACTGACGCTTTTACATCGGGATCGGCAGCGGAAGGATCTTCTTCTGTATGGCGACCGTGACCAGTTCTGCCTTGTTGTGAATGTTGAGTTTGCGCATCAAATTGAACTTATGCGCTTCCACCGTCTTGGCGCTAATTCCGAGAACCGCCGCCGCTTTCTTCACGGTGTTGCCCTCGGCGAGCAACTTCATCACTTCGCGTTCGCGCAGAGTCAGAGTACTTCTCCGCAGCGGCACCCGCACGGCCTGGCTCCGCAGGGTCGCCTCGTCTCTCAATTTGGCCTGGATCTGCGGACTCAATGACTGTTCGCCGCGATGCACTTCGCGGAGCGCGCTCAACAAAAGCGGCCCGGGAGTATCTTTCAGCAGGTACCCGCTGGCACCCGAACGCAGAGCTTGTTGCACATACTCTTGATCCTCATGCATGGTCAGATACACGATGCGGGTCTGTTTGCAGTGTTCTTCGATGAGGCGTCCGGCTTCGAACGACGACATGCCGGGCATGCTGATATCGAGCAGCACCAGGTCGGGACGGTGCTGCAGGACCAACCTGAGCGCCCCGGCGGCATCGCCCGCTTCGCCAACAACGGCAAAGTCGGGAGCGTCTTCCAGCAGGCGGCGCACACCGTAGCGCAGCATTTCGTGATCGTCGGCGATCACACAGCGGATGCCCTCCGCAACCTCCGCATGTAATGGACCGGTCTTGGTGGTCAACATGAAAAACAATCCTCGCGGACTTTGACGTAGTGGACGCGATGCGTATAGAACCTGGGTCGTCCAGCAATTAGCGGCGTAAGCTATCAGTTTCGCATATGGCACGCCTTCGTGCAAAAAACGGTTGCTGAAAAATCAACCAGAGCTGAACTTTTCTTATTCATTTACAATGCCTCTTCCACATGCTGCGCTACTTCACCTCCGGAGAATCGCACGGCGAGGCGCTGGTTGCATTCCTTTCGGGACTGCCTGCCGGGCTGGCGGTGGATCAGGCATTTGTGGACCGCGAACTGTGGCGGCGCCAGCAGGGCTTTGGACGCGGCGGGCGCATGAAGATCGAAACCGACCGGGCGCACTTTCTTTCGGGCGTGCATCACGGCAAGACGATCGGCTCGCCGATCGCGGTGATGCTCGAGAATCGCGACTGGCAAAATTGGAAAGAATCGCTGCCGGTGGAAACGGGCGATCCGGCAAAACACAAGCGCGTGGCGTCGCCGCGCCCAGGCCATGCCGATCTAGCCGGAGCTTTGAAGTACGATTTCACCGAAGCGCGCTATGTGCTGGAGCGCGCCTCGGCCAGAGAATCGGCGGCACGGGTTGCGATTGGCGCGCTCGCCAAGCTGCTGCTGCGCGAGTTGGGCGTGGAAGTCCTGAGTCACGTGATTGCGGTGGGCGCGGTTTCGATTGCGGATCGGGAAATCGCCTGGGAGCAAATCGAGCCGCTGTCGCGTAAGAACGAGGTGCTGCTGGCTTGCGCCGACGCCGATGCCGAGCAGCGCATGAAGGAAGAGGTCGATAAAGTTCTGCGCACGGGCGATTCGGTGGGTGGAGTCTTCGAGGTGGTGGGCCACAATGTTCCGCCCGGTCTTGGCAGTTACGTGCAATGGGACGAGCGACTGGATGCGCTGTTGGCCGCGGCGGTCATGTCGTTGCAGGCGGTAAAGGCGGTTGAGATTGGAAGCGGGATTCAGGCAGCGCATTCGCCGGGGTCGGCCGTGCACGATGAAATCGGATATCAGAGCGGCATGGGATTCGCGAGCTTCACGCGCACGCGCAACAATGCCGGAGGTCTGGAGGGTGGCGTCTCCAATGGGCAGGAGATCCGGGTCCGCGGTTATCTGAAACCGATCTCCACGCTGCGGCGTCCGTTGCAGTCGGTGGATTTCGCGACGCGCGAGCCCGTGAAAGCGGCATACGAGCGCTCGGATGTATGCGTGGTACCCGCCGCCGGCGTTGCCGCCGAGGCCATGGTTGCGCTTACTTTGGCGCGCTGCGCACTCGAGAAATTCGGCGGCGACTCGATGAAAGAAACGAAACGAAATTTTCAAGGTTATCTGGAACAGCTGAAGAACTACTAATCCGAAACCAGTACTCGAAAATTACTAATCCGAAAATGATTTATCCAATTGTTAAATTTGGCGATCCGGTCCTGGAGAAAACTGCCGCGGAGGTGACCAGCTTTGACGACGCGCTCAAGAAGCTGGTGGAAGACATGTTCGAGTCGATGTACGCGGCTCGCGGCGTCGGCCTGGCGGCTCCGCAGATCGGCATTTCGAAACGCATCGCCGTCGTGGATGTAACCTTTAAGGAAGACCCCGGCGCCAGGCTGGTGCTGATCAATCCGGTAATCATTAACAAAGAGGGCCGGCAGCGAAGCAGTGAAGGCTGCCTGAGCCTCCCCGAATTTCGCGAGGATGTCACGCGCGCCAAGACAGTGACGATACGCGCGCAGGACTTGAGCGGCAAGTTGTTCGAGCACACCGGAGAAGACCTGCTGGCACGGGCCTTCCTGCATGAGACCGATCACTTGAACGGCAAGCTGTACATCTCACACATCAGCGCACTGAAGCGCGACCTGATCAAGCGCAAGATCAAGAAAATGGTGAAGGCGGGAGAGTGGTAAGGACGAAGGTCTCAGGTGTCAGGTCTCAGGTCTCCGGAAAAACATGTGCTGCGGCTGATCTGCATAATGCTTCTCGGTTTGATAGCGCTCGCCTCTCAAACCAACCCGGCCACTTCTGATCCTCCGGGAGCAGACCGGCTTGGTACTGCGATGCGCAAATTAGGAGTACACACCATACTCCTGCTCCAATCTCAGGCCGTGGACGAGATGCCGTTTTGGTCGCCCGATTCACGGTTCCTCTTCATGAATTGTCATCCCGAGCGAAGCGAGGGATGACAAAGCCAGCGAACGCAATTGTGACCGCACGTCTATGATTCTGGTTTTCTGTGGCACGCCTCGCTTCGCTGTCCCGACGCTTGGAGAGATTGGTCGAGGCTGGTCATTCCGTGCCGCTGGTGGTGACGCAACCCGACCGGCCTCGCGGGCGCGGGATGGAAGTGGCCGTTTCTCCCGTGAAAGATGCGGCAATCCGCTTGGGCATTGCCGTTGTGCAACCCGTCACCATCAAGAACAACGCCGAATTCCGTGACCAGCTTGCGGCAATTCGTCCCCGGACGCGCATCATCGTCGTCGGCTATGGCCGCATCATTCCGCAGTGGATGATCGATCTTCCCCGGCTCGGAAATTTGAATCTGCATGCGTCTCTGCTGCCAAAATATCGCGGCGCGGCGCCGATCCAGTGGGCGATCGCCAATGGTGAATCCGTCACCGGGGTTACCACCATGCGCATCGACGCCGGGCTCGACACCGGCGACATACTCATGCAGCGCGAAATCTCCATTGGTCCGGAAGACACAGCCGAGACGCTAGGCCCGAAGCTGGCGTCCATCGGCGCGGATTTGATGGTTGAGACCCTGCGCGGACTCGAGACGGGCCAAGTTCGCCCGACTCCGCAGGATCATTCGCAAGCCACGCTCGCGCCGATTCTGAAAAAAGAAGATGGCCGCATGGACTTCGCTCGCAGCGCAAGCGATCTGTTCAACCGCCTGCGCGGGTTTCAGCCGTGGCCTGGGGCGTTCACGACTTTTAAGGGTAAGACGCTGCAAGTGCACCGCGCTCAACCTGTGCAACATGCGGCTAAGTTGACTCCGGGAGAAGTCGCAGTGGAGGGAATGCGCCTGTTCGTCGGCTGCGGCAAGAACAAGGACGAGAAAGACACTAACACGGCGCTGGAGCTGATCGAAGTTCAACTCGAGGGCAAGCGCCGCATGACCGCGCAGGAATTCATCAACGGCTACCGGCCCAAATCCGGCGACCATCTGGGAGAATAGGCTGGCGATGGCCGTTTCTCCCGCTCGATCTTCTATAGCTCGATCCGTGGCTTTCGAAATTCTTCTGCGAGTCGAGCGCGAAGAATCCTACGCCGCCGAACTGCTCCATTCCGCTCGCCTCGCAAAGCTTTCCTCCCGTGATCACGGGCTCGCCACTGAACTGGTGATGGGAGTTCTGCGCTGGCAGTCTCTGCTCGATCGGCGATTGGCCGCCGCATCGTCGCAGAAGCTCGAGCGGCTGGACGGCGAGGTTCTGGCCGCATTGCGCCTCGGCGTGTATCAATTGCAGTTTCTCTCCAGAGTTCCGGCGCGCGCGGCGATCTTTGAAAGTGTGGAACTCGTCAAAGCTGCGCGCAAGCGCTCGGCGGCTCCGTTCGTCAATGCGGTTCTCCGGAAAATTGCCGGGGGCGGCGCGGAAGACATCTTCGCGGAAATCGGCAAATCGCCCGACTCGATCACGCTCGCTCAGAACGCCGCTCATCCCCCATGGCTGGTGGCTCGCTGGATCGAGCACTATGGACTTGAGGCAACGCGGCAGATCTGCATCCAGGATCAGACTGTGCCGGGCACGGCCATTCACATTCACGACGATGAATCTCGCGGTGATCAATTTAGTCAAACTAGTCAGACCGATGCCGAACTTGCCGCAGCAGGCGTGCAGCTCTCGCCGGGCCGGCTGCTATCGGCTGCACGACGCGTTCTTTCGGGCGACGTAACCGGAACGCGCGCCTATCAGGAAGGCCGCATCTCCATTCAGGATGAAGCTTCGCAACTGGTCGCGTTGCTGGTTGGTCGTGGAGAAAAGATCGTTGATTGTACGGTCGTCGATTCTACGATTCTCGATTGTTGTGCCGCTCCCGGCAGCAAGACTGCCTTGCTCGCCAGGCGCAACCCGCGCGCCAAAGTGTTGGCGACGGAGTTGCATCCTCACCGCGCACGCTTACTGCAGAACCTCAATCGCTTGCCGAACGTACACGTCGTTGCCGCGGACGCTCGTCATTTGCCTTTCTCTCTCTCCGTCGCCTTCGACCGCATTCTCGCCGACGTTCCTTGTTCCGGCACCGGCACTCTGGCCCGCAATCCCGAGATCAAGTGGCGGCTCAAAGTTGAAGACCTGCACGATCTTCAGTCGCGGCAGGTTGCCATCCTGAAGTCCGCGCTTGCCCAGCTTGCGACTGGCGGGCGGCTCGTCTATTCCACGTGTTCGCTGGAGCACGAGGAAAACGAAGCAGTGGTGGAAGCTGCCCTCGAGGGCACGGCGGAATTCAAAGTCGCCGATTTGAAAGGAGAGCTGGAGCAATTGCGGCAGTGCGGCGAGATGTGCTGGGAGGATATCGCGTCGCTTCTCGCTGGGCCCTATCTGAGAACAATTCCCGGCGTGCATCCTTGCGACGGATTCTTCGCCGCGATGATCGAACGGAGATAATCGAAAATCACGTAGGCCCGGACGCCCTCGTCCGGGCGGGCGAGCGAAACTCACCGGCTCTAGCGGACTTCGAAATTCACCGCGCTGCCAGCCGTGATTTTCTGTCCGGGCGCCGGAGTCTGGGTCACGATCATGCTCGCTGCGCTGGGCTCGGAGACCGCAGAGGCGCAACTGGCACGGCTTGCGGCTCGCCGGGCAACGGCGGCCGGCGAGCACGCTAATTTTGCCGGCCTTGATGCCCGCATCCTGTAGCGCCAGCATCGCGCTGCCGAGCGGTTGTCCGGTGAGGTTCGGCATTACATAGGTTGGCGGCTCGGCGCCGTCGCTGACCAACAGATTGATCTTTGGTGCTGATACGCCGCTGGCATTTGGTGGCGGGCTTTGCGAGATCACCTGGTCCAGCGGCGCGTCCGGCAAATTGACGTGCGCGACCGAACCCAGACTGAGCCCGCGGCGCCGTATGTTCAACTCCGCGATGCGCTCGCTCCCTCCCGTCACGTCGGGAATCGTCACCCGCTGCGGCCCCAGACTTTGCGCCACGCGGATCGACCAGCCTCGCCGCACCTTCGTTCCGGGCGGCGGCATCTGGGTCATGATTTTTCCTTCGGGAATGTCAGGACTGTAGAACTGCCGCTCGACCACCACTAGCAGTCCTGAAGCCGCGCCCGCGCGCTCGGCTTCGAACGGACTCATGCCCACCAGCTTCGGAATGGCCACCTCGCGCCCGTGGATGGCCAAGTGCATGGCCGTGAGCGCCGAAATCAGCGCCACCGTCATTAGGACCAGAGCCAAAAGCAACATGCGAAAAAACTGTCGCATTGCAGGATTTAACTTCCTTTCGAGCGGAAGCTGTTTCTCCGCGAACTCAGCGATCTCTGCCGCCAACCGGTCGCCGCACCGGAAACGCCGTCAGCTAACCTGCCACACCGTGTCCAGCACCGTCCCATCGACCCACTTCACCACCGCGCACGGACGATCGCCCAACTTGGGCCGCGCCGGCTTGCCGCAGATTTTCTCGACTTCCGCCTTGATGTCCTGAATCGGACGAATCGGCAGCTTCGATCCCTTTACTGCATCGAGCAGGTCCGTGCGCCGCGGATTGATCGCAATTCCACGCTCGGTCGCGACCACGTCAATCATCTCGCCCGGCCCCGTCATCGTCGTAACCTCGTCCACGATCACGGGAATGCGATCGCGGAACGAAGGCAGCGCGAGAATGGTGCAGCCGGCAAACAGGCAGTTCTGCCATCCGCCAATGCCATGCAGCAAGCGCCCGTCGGAGTGCGTCACCACGTTGGCGTTGAAGTTCACGTCCACTTCCGTCGCACCTAACACCACGGCATCGACCAGCGAAGCGAAGTTCCCCTTACCGTGATAGTTGTAGGAGGTGAACGGCGAAGTGGCCACGTGCCGCGGATCGTTCGCGATCGACTTCACGCCGTCGAGATCAAACGTCTGCCCATCCAGGATGTAATCCGTCAGTCCTTCTTGCAGCAACTCAACCAGGAATTTAGTTGACCCGCCGCGAACGAAGCGCGCCTTGACGCCATCCTGTTTCATCATCTGCTTCAGATACTCGACGAAGGCCAGCGCGATCCCGCCCGCTCCGGCCTGGAACGAAAATCCGTTCTTCATGATTCCCGCTACCCGCAGAAACTGCGCCACCAATTCCGCGATCCGCAGCCGGTCGGGCGAGCGCGTAATCTGCGTCGTGCCCGAAACAATCTTTTCCGGATCGCCAATCGATTCCACTTCCACTACAAAATCCACGTTGTTGCCCTGAATCTGCCAGGGCACGCAGGGAAAGGGCACGAGGTTATCGGTGACCACGATCACGCGGTCTGCGTAGATCGAATCCGCCAGCGCAAAGCCGAGCAACCCGCAGGCCGACTTGCCATGCGAACCATCCGCATTCCCGAAAGAATCGGCGGTCGGCGCCGCAATCACCGCGACGTCAATGTGAACGTCTCCATCCTGGATCGCCTGGTAGCGTCCGCCATGCGAACGCAGCACTCCCATGCCGCGCATCTTCCCCTGCGTGCAGTAGTCGCCCAGCGGCCCGTTCATCGAGCCTTCGATGTGATGGATCACGCCTCTTTCCATCAGATCGATCGCACCCTCCTGGGAAGGAAACGACGCGCTCGGGAACCACATGAGATCCTTGACGCCGATCCTGGCCGCCGCCTCCAGCGCCATCAGCGCGACTCGATCGCCGTCGCGCAGATGATGATGGTTCGAGATCACCATCCCGTCGCGCAGTCCGCACTGGCGCAGCGCCGTTTCCAGATCGGCGACGCGCTTATCACCAGTATCTGGATAATCTTTATTCGAGCAGATTACCGGCGCCGCCTTCCGGCCGCGCGGCTGGTATCTTCCCGCGCCCAGAAACGGAATCTGCGGCTTGCCGTTCACCATCGTCGGCACCGCACGGCCGGCGGCGTTATGCGCCAGTTCTACTCTTTCTCGTTCGCACTCACACTCACGAAATCACTCCCATCGCCTTCGCCCGCTCCACGAGTTGCAACGCCCGCTGCACCACCGGCGGATCGATCATCTTCGAACCCAGACTCACCACGGCCAATCCTTTGCTTTGCGCTTCTTCAAAAGCGGCAACCACTTTCTGCGCCTTTTCGATTTCGATCGCGGTGGGTTGAAACGCTTCGTGAATCACGCGAATCTGCCCGGGATGAATGCATCCCATGCCTTCGAATCCCGCCGCCCGTGAGGCTTCTCCCCATCGTCGCAGAGCGTCCATGTCGGCGACATCGCTGAAGACCGAGTCAATCGCCTGCACCCCCGCGGCGTGCGCCGCATTCACCACGCGCGACCGCGCATATTGCGACTCTCGCCCTTCCGCGGTCTTCACCACGCCCAGATCGGCGGTGTAATCCTCAAGCCCAATCGTCAGCGCCGCCACATTTTCACTCGCCGTCGCGACGGCAAATGCGTTCTCGATTCCCAGCGCCGACTCCAGTATCGGCATGATCCAGATCGGCCGGATAATTCCGTGGCGCGCCTTGATCTCGCCGATCATTCGATCCACTTCCCGCACCTGCTCCGGCTCCTCGACCTTCGGAATCAAAATCAGGTCCGGACTCTCGCCAACCAATCTCCGCCAGATCTTCGAGGCCCAGCGGCAACTGGTTAATGCGCACCATGCGCTCGCACGATCCGAAATCGACCGCCCGCAAAGTATTTCGCACCAGGATGCGAGCGGCATCTTTCTCTCCGCGATGCACCGAATCCTCCAAATCGAGAATCACGGCATCGGGCGCGTGCAATGTGGCGTTGATGTAGTACTTCGGTTCAGAGCCCGGCAGATACAGACGCGATCGACGCAGCCGGTCCTTTTGCGACGGCGCCGGCAGCGGATGCTGCTCCGGCAGCGAGCGTTTGCCGAGCGCGATCCCTGCGCGCCTGCGCTGCGGCCTCGATGCGAGCCGCGATGACAAAAGGCAGCGCGCCTTCATCATGAATCGCAACCCGCGCGTGCTTCACTCCGAGTTCGCCCAGAACTTCTCGCGTCTGTTCCATGATCGCCGCAGCCGTAATAGGGCGCAACGCGCGACTCCAGTGAGATCTCGACCCCGCCGCGGTCACGCGCCTCAAAGGCGACGTGCGCGTCCGACCGAACTTCGGTGCCCCAATGGCCTGCCTCGGCAGAACGCGGGGACGTAGTCTCGACAGCGCTCATAATTTCCTCAAACTCTGGATCCTCACTCGAAGATATCCCAACTGGCCGCTTATCGCAGTTTCTCTAAAATCGCGTCCGTCATCTGCACCGTCGAAGCCGCACCCTGACTGATCGCTTTCGGACCACCCGTCAAGCGCATCATATCGTAAGTCCGGACTTTTCCTTCACGCACCACATCCGCAATTGCCTGGCGGATGCGATTCGCCTTCTGCTCTTCGCCAACATGATCGAGCATCATCGCCGCCGAAAGAATCATCGCAATCGGATTCACGATGGGCGGATTCAGCTCGGCATACTTCGGCGCCGATCCGTGTGTCGGCTCGAATACCGCCACGTCATCCCCAATGTTGCCGGACGCCGCGAATCCCAGCCCGCCTACCAGCCCCGCGAACGCGTCGGAAAGAATGTCGCCGAACAGATTCGAGGACACGACTACGTTGTAGTCCTCCGGATTCTTGTTCAGCCACATCAGTTGCGCGTCAATGTTCGTCGACCAAAGCGCAATCCCCGGATAATTCTTCGCAACCTCTTTTGCCACTTCTTCCATCATGCCCGAAGTTTCGCGCACCACATTCGGCTTCTCGCAGATCGTCACGCCCTTGAACCCGCGCTTCTTCGCATATTCGAAAGCCGCAGTCACGATGCGCTGGGCCGCCTTGCGAGTGATGATGCGGCAACTCACCGCGATCTCCGGCCCGGGCACATTGGCAAAAGCTTTGAACCGCGGGATGGCTGTTCAACGCGGCGCGCACGTTCTCTGGAGGATTCGTCCACTCCACGCCTGCGTACATGCCCTCTGTGCCCTGCCGGAATACGGTGGTGTCGATTTTCGCGGCTCGTCGATAGCCGCCGTCCGTTTTCTTCCGAATGTAATTCAGAGGATTGCCCGTGAAACTGACGCACGGCCGCATGCAGATATCCAGATTGAATTTCTGCCGCATGGTCACGATCGGTGAGTAATAAACGTAACCCTTTCCCTGTAGCTCGGGCTTAAGCTCCGCCTGCGCCGCCTTGTTCGGCTTCGAAGTAATCGCGCCAAACAAACCCAACTTATGCTTGGTTAGTAACTCGATCGTCCGGTCCGGCAGCGCATTGCCCTGCGCGCACCAGCAGTCCCATCCGATATCGGCATGAATGTACTCAGCGTCAAAGCCGACCGCTTTCAAAACCCGCAAAGACTCGGGCAAAACCTGGTTTCCGATGCCGTCTCCCGGCATGGTAATAACTGTGTATTTCGCCATGAGTGCTCCTTGTAACATGCGCAAATTGACCGCCGAGACGCCGAGGACGCCGAGAAAATCAATTTTCGCCGCTCAGGAAGACAATCTTACTTAGATTGTACGCTCTCGGCGGTTAACAACCACGCCCAGCGCTTCGCCACCAGATTCTCCACTCCGCCAGCAATCACCAGCGACTGCGGCACGCTGCCCAGCGCCGGGAACGTAAATTTCTCTCCGCGCCAACGTGATCGTGCTCGAAGTGAAATCGATGTCGATCTCATCGCCGGGAATAATCGTCTTCTCCTTCGCCGCGATCTCCCTCGCGAACTGCTCGCGCACACGCGCCACAAATTCCGGCACTTCGATGCACAAGAATCCGTTGTTGAACGCATTCCGCAGATAAGTCTGCGAGAAGCTGGCCGCAATCACCAGCGGAATGCCTTTCGCCTTCAGACACGTGACCGCCTGTTCGCGGCTCGACCCGGTGCCAAAGTTGAACTGGCTGACGATCACGTCGCCCGCCTTCGTGCGCGCGGCGAACTGTGGATCGTAATTCTCCATCACCACCTTCGCCATCATTTCCGGAGTCATGTCGTCGCGATAGGTGTAGTCCTTGCCATAAATCGCATCGGTGTTGACGTTATCCTGCGGCATGAACACCAGCCGCCCCTTCACGCGTTGCGGAAAGCCCGCCAGGATTTCAACTTTCTCCGCGGCGCCCGACGCCGACGCCAATTCGGTGAAAGTCGCGCTGCGGCGCGCGATTCGCGAACTCATGCGGCCCGCGAATATAGCCGGCAATCGCCGACGCCGCGACTACTTCCGGACTCGCCAGGTAGCACTTCGCATCGCGCGATCCCATGCGGCCCTTGAAGTTTCGATTCGTCGCCGAGATCCCGACCTCGCCCGCTTCAAGCAATCCCACGCCCAGCCCAATGCAAGGCCCGCAGCCCGACGGCAGCGGCTGCGCGCCCGCATCCATCAGCGTCTGCCAGATGCCGCGCTGCTCCGCTTCTTCCTGCACCCACTTACTGGCTGCGCTCAAGTAGAACTTCACGCCCGAGGCAACTTTCTGGCCCTTGAGCACCTTCGCCGCCGCCGCCAGATCTTCCAGCCGCGAATTCACGCACGAAATCAGATACGCCTTCTGAATCGCAACTTTCTTCTTCTCAATTTCAGCCAGCGACTGCATCACCTGCACCGTATCGGGCCCCGATACGTGCGGCGTCACTTGACCAAGGTCGAGCGTGATCCGCGCCGCATAGACCGCGTCCGCATCCGGCGCCGCAGGATTCTTCTCCCAATCTGCGATGTCTTTTTCTGAGAATCGGACGCTCTGCCCGCGCCCATCGCTTTGAGCCGCGGGTGAACACCGCGCAAATACTGGATCGTGACCTCGTCCACCGGAAACCAGCCCACCAGCGGACCCCACTCCGTCGTCATATTCGAAATCGAAAGCCGCGCGTCCATCGAGAGCGAAGCCACTCCCGGCCCCGTGAACTCGACCGCCGCATTCAGGCATTCGTCGTGGTTATAAAGCCCACATAGAGTGATGATGACGTCCTTGCCCGTGACGCCGTCCGGCAACTTGCCTTCGAGCACGACCTGAATCGACCGCGGAATCTGCCACCAGAATTCGCCCGTGGCCCAAACCGCGGCCGCATCCGTGCGAACAATCGGCGTTCCGATCGCGCCCAGCGCGCCATACATATTGGAGTGCGAATCCGACGCGACCACGAACGAACCGGGAACCACATAGCCGCGCTCCACCATGATCTGGTGGCCGATGCCCGATCCCGCAGGATAGAAATCCACGCCCTGCTCTTTCGCGAACGCTTCAATCGCGCGGTACTTCTTCAGGTTCGCTTCGTCCTGATTCTGGATGTCGTGATCGAGTGCGAATGTGAGCTGCTGCGGATCTTTCATCTTCTTTCGCGCCGATGCCCTTGAACTTGCTCATCACCGCCGATGTGTTGTCATGCGTCATGCAGCGGTGCGGACGAATCGACAGGAAATCCCCCGTCCGAAGCGGCCGCGCCGGCCCTTCGGTCATGTGTTTCTGCGCGATTTTTTCAACGATGGTCTGGCCCATGATGACTCCGTGTAACTCAACCTTTTCGCTTCAACTCGAATCCCAGATACATCATCTGCCCGATGTGGTGATGCAGATGCGTCGCGCATAGCAGCACCGCGGCGAACCGGTCGCGGGCATCCACACCGACAGCCGTGTATTCCTTTGACCAGTCTTCCGCCGTCTGGCTGTTGATCGCGCCGAGCACCATCTCCATCGCCTGATCAAATTTCTTCAACACCTCTGTTTTAGATGGCCGCGTCGCTTCGGAAAACTCCAGCGGGCGATCCCGCACATAGCCCGTTCCGGCAATCTGCGCTCCAATGTAGTAGTTCAAATTGCCCGTGAGGTGCAGCACGAGGTGGCCAAAGCTGTTGCCGAAGGCGAAGGGCTTGGCCCAAAACTGCTCGTCGCTCAGCGGCGCCGCCAGTTCGCGAACCACGCCCGCCAGTTTCGTGTAACGCGCCGTAAGGTCTGATGCAATCGTCTGTTTTAGATCCGTCATAAGTTACTCCTGCTCGCCGGATCCGACGTCTTCTTCGTCTGGCTGCGTTTCTTGCTCGTCGCCTTGGCTTGTTTTGCTTTCGGTTTTTTCACATCCGCCTTCATCAGCGCCATCAGCTTCGAGACCGACTCGCACTTCTCCAGATTCCAAATCGCGTCAATCAGCTTGTCCTGCGCCTTCGCCGAAAGCACGCCCTCCGCCAACGCCCGAAATTTCTCTTCGATCTCGGCATCGCTCAGCGGATTTCGCGGATCGCCCTTTGGATAGTCGAGCTGCTTCGTGAATTCTCGCCCGTCGGTGGTCGTGATGTTCACGATCACCCGCTGCAACGCCGGGAAAACTTTCTCGATCTCGGGATCCGCCACGACTTCCACTTTTTTCAGCTGCGCGCGAATCGTCGGGTCCATGATCTTCTTCATCTCGAATTGCGCCGGCGTAACTTGCCGGTCCACAAGCGCCGCCGCAATCACGTAGGGCAGCGAATGGTCCGCCGTCTCTTTGGTATGCGGATCGTACTTGCTCGGGTCAGAAAGAATGTCGGCCGCGCGCGCCAGCGAACGGATCTGAACCTTCTCCACTTGCTCCGGCTGCAGGTCGTTGCTCTTGACGAAGTCAAGCACCGCCGAAATGGGAGCGTGCGTCAGCGCTTCGGTCGGGAAAAATTTCATTCCGCATTGCGTAATGCGCCACGACTCGCCGAGTCCGTCGGTCAGCAAATTCAGTTTCCACTCCGGACCGAAACAGTGCGCCAATCCTTCTTTGCCGTCGATCACGTGCTCGGGACCGGTGTAGCCCTTCTCGGCCAGCAGCGCCGCCAGCACGCCGCTCTGCGTGGCCATCGGATCGACGGTGTTCTTCATCATCGTGAGCTTGCCCGCAGTCACCGCGCCCATCGTGCAATGCCGCGAAGCGGAAATTCCGATGGCATGCTGAATCTGCTCCCAGCTCAGATGCAGGGCGCGTCCCGCCACGATCGGCGAGACAAACGCCGTCAGCGTCGCGTGATGCCAGCCGCGCTCGCGGATGCCCGGAAACGCCGCCTCGCAGAAGCGCATTTCGAACTCGTGGCCGAGCACAAATCCAACGATCAGTTCCTTGCCATCGCTTTTGGCGCGCTCACAACACGCCATCGCGGCCGGAAAAATGTCCGAGGGATGCGACGGGTCCTGCTTCCAGTAAATGTCGTTGTAATCCATGCAGCGGATCATCAGGGCATTCGCCAGCGACGCCGAAACCGCGTCCATCTTTTGGCCGGTGCCGATCACGGTCGCCGGCCCGCGCCCGGCGATCTCTTTCAGCACTTCGAGCGCGATGATCACGTCATGCTGCCGATATCCGCCGAGCGCGCAGCCCACCGAATCGAGCAGAAAGCGTTTCGCCTGATAGACCGCGTCTTGCGAGAGCTGTCTTGTATTCAAGCCCCGCGGCCCAGCGGGCCATTTTCGCGGTGATGGTTTCTTTGGTGGCGGAAGCTTTCTTTGGCTGGACAATGCTTCTCCTTTAGAATCACTTCCCAATTTGTCATTCTGAGCGAAGCGAGGGATCTGGATTTTCACCGGCAACCTTTATAGCAGATTCCTCGCTTCGCTCGGGATGACAAAGCTGAGTGTGATGCTGGTTACACACTCACTGCACTTTCACGTTCTTCGGATTCTTGAATGGCAAAAACGCCATGAAATCGGCGTGATGCACAATGAACGCTTCCGTCGTGCGCTTCACCAGATCGCCTTCGGCGGCGTGCGCGGCGATGATGTGGCACACTGCGTCCGGCACACCACACTCCATCGCCAGCGCGACTCCCGTAAAGGGATGCCGCAATGCTTCGCCGCGCTCGCTTTGCCGGCTCTTCCCGTCCGGACCGATTTCATACTCCAGCAATTTGCCTACGTCCGCCAGGATCGCGCCTGCAATTACCGCGTCTGCGTCGATCGGCAGTGCCCGCCCCATGAAGTCGGTCATTGCTTTCGCGCTGTCGCGCGCAATATGCACCACACAGCGCTTGTGCTCCATGAAGCTGATCGGACAATTTGGAACCAGCAGAGTAAAAGGAATTTGATTCAGGTCATCAGGCTTCAGCGGACTGCGCTCGAGCGCCTTGATCCAGACTTCGGTCACCTGCTCTCGAAGTTTGGGATCGCTGATCCACTGAATTTCCGGCCACAGTCGTTCGACGGCCTCCCGCATGGGCAGGACCTCCCTTACAAGACTCACCAGATTATCGGAGTCCATGCGGATGCGTCGAGGGGATGGAGTTCGCGGTCGGGCACACGGAAATTCAATTCGCAAATCAACTGTAGAGACGCGGCTTGCCCGCATCTCCGCTCGCGCCATCATTTCCTCGACTCGGAGCGAGAGACGCGACAAGCCGCGTCTCTACGGAGGAAACCAGGAGGCGTTTCAGCGAGACGATTCCTTCTCGATGGGCAGCAGCTCAATGCTGCATCCCGAACCGCCGCAGCTCAACAGCCCGCGCCGAACAATTTTCACCGACGACACATCCGGAAATCTCACGGGGAAATCCTTCTCCCGCAGTTGCGGGCCCGCTGAACGAAGACTTTCGTCGCCATCAACAAACTCGGCGCGCTCGGGACGCGGCGAACTGTCGAACACGAGGTTGAACCGCGCCGAAGCCGGCTTGCTAGTAATCGCGCCGAGCTTTACCGTGCGTGCTTGCACCAACTCGGCTGGCGCCAGCGCGATATCTTTCTCAGCCGCTGCAGGATCGCCCGCCAGCTTCTCTAGGCGCGCCCGCGAATCCTGCATTTCATTAGCGCTTCCGCCCGCCGCCACGGCCAGCGCATATGTATGGCGCGCCTTCTCCGGCTGGCCTTGCTTTTCGAGCACCTGCCCCAGCCGGTTGGCGACCGTTCCCGACTGGCTCAAAAGCCACGCCGACGTTAGAAACTGCATCGCCGCCAGATTTTCGCCGCGCTGAAATTTCGCCCATCCGATCCGCGCCCATGCCAGCGCCACCAGTCGCATCGACGAAAATGCCGACGGCCCCAGCCGGTCTAACTCTCCGGAGTCGAACTGTCCTCCAATGTCGTACAGAACCTGCTGCGCGGCGTTCCCGGTCTGGTCGGATCAATGTCGGGCTTCAACGCCGAGGCGAAGATGTCCTGACCCGAATCCGCACCCGCACTGCCCGTCAATCCCTTCATCAACTCTTGAGCTTGCGCGTTTTCTCCCAATCGTCCATACACCTGGGCCAGCGCCATCTTCGTTTCCGGATCGTCCGGAGGAATTGCGGCGGCCGCTTCCAGTTCCGTGCGCGCGGCGGCATCGCGTCCCAGCTGCGCCAGCAACAAGCCGAGATTTTTGTGCGCCGCTTTCTCGTACGGAGCCGTCTCCAGTTGCTTGCGATAAGCCGCGATCGCCTCGTCGGTCTTCCCCGTTTCTTGCAGCTCCATCGCCAGGTCGCCATTTGCGTGCTTATGATTCGGATCGAGCTCGATCTGCTTGCGGAACGCCGCGATTGCCTCCGCATGATGATTAGCTCCGGCGTAGGCCAGTCCCAGGTCATACCAGCCGTTTTTGATAACCGAATTCGCCAGACCAGAATTCGCCATAGCAGGATTCGCCGGGCTCGCATCCCCGTCCAGCGCGCGCTTCAGCAGGTCGATCGCCGTGCGATAATCCTTGCTCTGCAGCGCTTTCACTCCCGCCTTATGCAGCTCCGCGGGAGTTCCTTCCATCTTCGCAGCCGCCGTCTTCTCCCCTTGCCCCGACGGCGTCAGGATCGTGCACGACAACAGCTGGTCTTGGTCGCTGTGCGCTGCATTGCGAAACGATTCGTAGTCCGCGCGCCGCGCCGGCGTTAGTTCGTTCACTTTCACGACAAGTTTGCGTTCGCCTTCCAGAATTCCCTTGCTCAGCGAATAGGTCGATGAATAGTCGCCATAATCTCGCGTCATTTTTACCGCGGTCGGCGTGTGCACCGTGTAGTTGGAGGGAAACTGCAAGCGGACCCGGTAGTCCATTTCACCCGCGGGACCGATGTTCATCGGCTCCGTGCTCTTTTCCGACGCTCGAATCGCGGGCATCCCCAACGGCGGGATTGGGCGAAAATCCACACTCGCCGACGGCACTACAAAATACCGGTCCTGGTGCAGGTGATATTTCAGATGAAACGGCTTGCTCGTGTCCTCGATGGAACTGAGCTGAACGTCATCGACGTCACCCGGCAAGCCCCAACTCGCGGAGAGGACTTTCGCAAAGTCCTTCCACTGCGCCTGCGGAAATCGCCGGAAGCTTGAACGCATCGGCCAATCGCGATCTCCCTGGGCCGTGAACTCAAGGGTCGCATCGAGCGCGCCGAACTCGCTGAACTTGCCGTCGAGAGTGAAGCGCATGAAGGTCTTGACCGGCGAATCCGCCGGCGTCCGCTGCAAGCCTCCCTCGCTATCCTCCGACGCCACCACTGCTTCTTTGTTTCGCAGTTGGTAAAGAATCAGCCCGAAGGGCGTCACTTCAGGAGTGGTATCGAGCCAGGTCAGCCCGGTTCCCGTCCCCAGTCGAGCCGCCGTGATTACGTGATCGAACTGTGCCGGCGAGGGAACGTCGGCATCCAGTTTGCGCGCGCTGCCGATCAGCACCGGATAACTCTGAATTCCCTCGGCCCGCAGCAGCGCGGAGAACAACGTGTGTTTATCCTTGCAGTCGCCGTAGTCACTCCGCAGTACGTCCGAGGCCGAGTGCGGCTGATACCGGCCGACTCCGAGGGAGATGCTCACGTAACGCACGTTCCGCGCCACGAAATCGTAGAGCCGTCGCGCTTTTTCAGTGGGCGTGTCCGCTCCCTTGGTGAGCTCGTCGGCTTTTTTTCGCACGCTGTCGTCCACCGTCATGCGCTCGCCTTGCAGCTTGGCGTACCATTGCGCGACCTGCTTCCAGTCGGTGAAAGTCGTCAGCTGCACATCGGGACCGGCGTCTTCGTCCGCCTCGTCTCTTCTTTTTCTTTGTCGCGTTCCGGCCGGATGTCCTTCACCACCCAGGTATAAATGCGGCGGTCTCCGGTCTCCTGAATCTCCGGTTTTCGCGTCGGGGTTTTGAGCTTCACTTCCCGCGCCTTCGGGACGTCAATCTCCAGCCGATCTTCGTTGACCACCACACCCTTCGGAAATGTGTGTTCGTACCAGAAGTTTCCGGCAGCCAGCGGCGTGAGAACCCGCGTCACGGCGCGGTATTCCAGCGTGTCCCCGGGCTGCAGCGCCGCCACGGAAATATGCCGCTGCCGGTAGTCGCTGTACATCGGAGCTTCTTTCAGCACATCGGGAGCGAAATCCTGCGCCGTCGATTCCGGCGTCACCACCACCTGCCCATCCGGCTTGCGCACGCGGACATACTCGACCTCCAGCTTCTCGGTCGCCGATGAGTATCCGAAAACCAGCTGGCCGAATTCCTCCACGCCCGCCTGGCTTTGAATCCGAACCACGGTCTCGGTCTCGCTCACTTCGGTTCCGTCGTTTTCAAAGTGGACACGATTCAAGATTCGTTCGAAGACCGCGGCCTCTTCGGAGTTAGCGTTATTCGTTTTCGGCTTGGAGGAAGCTGAAGCCTGCGCCAGAGCGATCCGCGCTCATCAAACAGATCAGCGAGCAGACGAGTAAAAGGCCAACAAGAACTTGCGACACACGAAAGGACATATTGCAGTTCTTTTACGCTGTGCCCAGCGTAAAATCAAACCAACCGGGATGAATTTCACCCAAATTATTGGCTGGATGACGATAGAATCGACAGCAAATTGCTTCGACTCCCAAATTTGACAGGTAAAATTATGAATCAGTCTGCGATATTCCTTGAAGGGGAAGGCGACAACTATTTTCTGAGGAACAAAGCGGCCCTTGAAGTGAGAAGCGGCGCGAGTGAAATCACATGGCTTGGCCAAGCCTTATCTCCATTCAAAGACAAAATAAACACGGTCTTGGAAATCGGCTGCAGCAACGGCGCCAAGCTTGAACAGATTTGCGGCTTGCTTGACGCGAAAGGTCAAGGCATCGACCCCTCAAAGCAAGCTGTCGATGAGGGAAATCGCAGGCTTTCACGGAGCGGAACACAGCTTCACGTTGGCACGGCTTCGCGTTTGCCTTTTGAATCACTGTCTTTCGACTTTGTATATTTTGGATTTTGCCTTTATCTTCTCGACCGTCAGGACTTATTCGCTGCAACGGCAGAGGCTGACAGAGTTCTGAAGTTTGGCGGATTCCTCGCGATTACCGATTTCGACCCCATACACAGGCATAAACGTCCCTATCATCACAAAGACGGGGTGTTCTCGTTCAAACAGGATTACTCAAAGGTTTTTATCGAGAGCGGCCTTTACTATCTTGTTTCAAAAAATAGCTTTTCACATCGGCAACCGTTTTTTGACGCCGATGGCAACGAAAGAGTGTCCACCACCCTGCTGTTTAAAGAGATTGATGCTTATTGATTGCACACCGAAGGTGAGTGATGTCGAAGGAAAGAGGATTCGGTAAGACGGCCCAAGTCATCCGGCTCATTGCGATCCTGATTTGTTTCCGCACTCTGCTTACCGCGCAGGTTCTCCCACTTGCGATTGTGGACGAAGCTCCGCATCGCTTGTCGCGGGCGTGGAATTCCACGTTCTTCTTCATGCCCGCGGCGGCGTTCCGCCCTATGTCTGGAGCGTCGCCAGTGGAGCTCTTCCCGAAGGAATCACGCTCAGCCCGGAAGGCCTGCTGGCGGGACGCCCCGCCAAGCCCGGGGCTTTCGCGCTCACCTTAAAGGTCGTGGATTCCGGCCATCCCGCGCACACCATCAACAAAGTGTTCCGGGGCGTGGTCACTGCTTCTCTGTTGATCGAATGGCTTCAACCTCCAAAGGTCCGCGACGACCGGATCGACGGCATCGTCCAGGTCTCCAATGGTTCCAGCGAAGCCTTCGATCTGACCATTATCATCGTGGCCGTCGCCGAAAATGGGCGGGCGACGGCAATCGGCTACCAGCATTTTCCGCTAAAAGCGGGCACTACCGACTTTCAAATTCCCTTTGGCAACACGCTCCCCTATGGCGCCTACGTGATCCATGCCGATGCCATTGCCGAAATCCCCGCCCGGAACGCCATCCTTCGCCGGCGACTCCAGACCCCTCAACCTTTGCAGGTCGTGCAGGGTCCGTAGCGGCTTCTTGCCCCAGCCAGGTACGAGCAAGCCTTCGCCCTGACGCAACGATGGCGCTGTGCCAGATCGAAGCCCAAGTTAACCACTGACGGCTGCGAGCTGTCCCCGTTTCTTGCTTTTTGGGGGCGGTTCCGCTAGATTTCAAGTTCCTTTAATTTATTCCAAGTTTCCTTTGATTTGACGAGCGACCATTGATCTGACGAGCGGGCAGACCGTAAACTTGCCTCCAGGAGTAGTGGGTATGAAGCGGAGTTATATTGGGCTCGCGTTGGGCGTGCTGGTGGCAGTGGGAGCGGCTTTGAGCCTGCCGAGTTGCGGGCACGACCAGAAGCTGGTGAGCCTTGAGGTTCAACCCGGGGCATTTACTTTTCTGAATCCGTCTCCGACGACAGCTGACCGAACAGTACGCGGCGATCGGCACCTACATCCATCCTCCGGCGACGAAGGACGTCACCAATCAGGTGACCTGGAAGATTGATGTACCGGAGTGGTTACGATGAGACTCCGCGGCCTGGTGTCACTCACGGCGGTGGAGCTTCTGCGGTGGCGGAAATATCTCAGCAACGGCTCCTGAGGGCACGGGCGGGGCGTCGAACATTATGATCGCGTTTGCGACCGTGACCGTGAACAATCCGACCGTGGCGACTTGCCCGGGCGGCGACACGGAAGCCACGTTAAGCGTGCAGGTCACAACGGGGGTGGGACGGTAACCAGCCTGTCAGCACGCGATAAACTGTCCATCGGTGACATGCATTGCCGTGGTTCCCGGTGGGGGCTTCGGTCGCACTCACCGCTACGCCCAATTCGGGCCCACTGTTGTAACTTGGACGGGCTGCACGACGTCGTACGGGGAACATCTGCACCGTCACGATCCCAGCCGGCGGAGTCGGTGCTGGTAGCGACGTTTCTCCGTAACCGAACTGAGCGCGCGACAACTCCTGCTCGCTACTCATCCGTTAGCAACTTGCCCAGCGTGGGCTTGTGTCTCTCCGGCTTCGTCTTCTTCGCCGGCACGAGACGCGAGGGTTTGGGACTGCCGACGCGTTCGCGGGCCATTTCGCGGACGACCTTGGCGGCGGAAAAGATTTTTTTCTTACGCTTGCGCGGCATGGTCGGGATGCCCGCATCTTCGCACATCCAACCCGCAAAAGTGCAATAATCTGAGGTTGGCGCGGCCGTTAGGCTTTTCGCAAGACGCGAAGGGCCGGGGGACTCGCCGCGTTGGCCGAGGCCCTAATATTTATGGATGAGCGCGAATTTTTTGACGAACGATCCGATAAGAAGCCGGCAAACTTAAGCTGTCCGCACTGCCATCAGTCGGCGGAGTATGAGATCCAGTGGCTGGTGCGCATGAAGAAGAAGAGTCTGCCGCCGCGGGCGGACGAGCGCGACCGCGCCAAGTTCGCCAAGGCGCAGTCCTACATGCTGCGGCGCGACGACATGATGATGTGCAAGAACATGCGCTGCCGCAAGCGCTTTGAGATTACGGGCGTGCAGAGCGTCGCGTTTCTGCAGGATGGCCTGCCGGCCGGCGGGTCGTTGATCGCGGGTCATTGATCTCAGATCATTGATCTGCCAGATCTCAGAGGCCTGGGGGCGTCCCCGTGTTTACTTCACAATTTGTTCGCCCCCGGCTTCTTCCGGCGCTCGCTTGCCCTCCAAATTGGTCTCGCGCGTAGAAATTTCTAAGGTCCATCCGGTACCGCGAATTTTCCCGAGAATGGCAGATTTTGCCTGCCAGGGAGTTCCTGGAATTTCCGATCGATTCTTGCAAGCCGCTGAGCCTAACCGAGATGTTCCCCGATAGGTCCCATTTGGCAGGCAGGTTGCATCCTTCTGGCTGATGGGCCACATGCTCATCGTAGGAGGTTTTGTGGATATGGCAATCAAGACAAAACGATACAGCCGTGCTTCTTTGGCGCCACTGCTGGCGTCATTACTCACTCTGCTGTTGTCGCTCGGCATAGCGGCAAGCGCACAAACCATGCAGCCCGCTCCTGCTCCAACGCCGAACCAGCCGGCCGCGAACCCGCCGGCCCAAGAACCGAACCAACCTGCTCCGGCACCTTCGCGTGACGATATCACCCGTCGAGAAGTGGCCGAAATGGACCGATTCCTGGACAGCCATCCGGAGGTCGCCGAGCAGCTCCGCAAAGATCCTTCGCTGATCGACAACCGTAGATGGGTCGGGGATCATCCGGCGCTGCACGAGTATCTGCAGAAGCATCCGGGAGTCGCCGACTCGTTCCGCGACCACCCAGACGCCTTCATGCGGGATGAAAACCGCTACGAAAGAACCGAGGCCGACCGCGACCAGGACCGAGACCGTGATCGTGACCGAGATCGCGACCGGGATCGAGATCGCGACCGGGATCGCAACATCAGTCGCCGGGACGTAACTGAAATGGACCGGTTCCTGGACAAGCACCCGGAGATCGCCGAGCAGCTCCGCAAGGATCCCTCGCTGATCGATAACCGTCGATGGGTTGGGGATCATCCGGCACTGCAAGAGTATCTGCAGACGCATCCTCAGGTCGCCGATGCGTTCCGCGACCACCCCGACCAATTCATGCGGGATGAAAACCGGTACGAGCGGACAGAGGGCGATCGCGATCGTTACGGTCGAATGGGCGAGCGCGGTGGCGACGAACGTAACCGTGGGGAGCTGACGAACTTTGGCCAATTCCTTGGCGGTCACTCCAACGTTGCCTCAGAGCTTTCCAAAGATCCTTCGTTGGCCACTAACAAGGAGTACCTGTCCAGCCATCCAGAGCTGGATGAATATCTGAAAGCTCATCCCGCGATGAACCAACAACTGACGGAGAACCCGCAAGCCGTTATGGGCTCGAACTGGGTGCAGCAAGGCGGCGGCTTCACCGCAAAGCCTGCAAGCCCGACGGCGAAGCCGAAGTCTAACCCGAATCAATAGGGCATCACGGGTAAAGACGAAAGGGAGAATGGTCAGAAGCAGAAATGGGGGCCGAAACAACCGGCCTCCAATTTCTATCGACCCTTCCAGTTTGCGGCTCCTCTGCTGTGGAACACTTAGGGTGAAGCATTTTAGGGAGGTCCTAATGAAGGTCAAGAAATCGCTCATCGCTGTGCTCTCGCTGATTTTGGTTGTGTCCTCGATCGCGGTAGGTAAGGACAAGAAAGGTCAGAGGGGCATGTTGGAAAGCATGCAATCCGTTCCTTGTGGCGCCAAGGAAAGGGGCCTCACGGGACTGGGTAGCATGGTCGCCAGCGTGGGGGTGGCGCACGTGAACTCGCATGAGCAGCTGTGCCCCCAGTACTTGCTCCGCACCGACCAAATGGATTACCACATTCGTCCTCTCGATACGAAACACGCGGTGGTTCTCCCAGTCGGTCATGAAGCTGAATTCAAAATCAAGAAGGACCGCATGTTCCTGAGAGTGGCCGACGGAAAAAACAAGGAGCTAGCCTATCAGGTGGTTTCGATGCAACCGGCAGATTCCGAAGGCAAGCCTGAGAGCAGTGCATACCATCCGGTTGAGAAGCCGGCAGCGCCTCGACCTGCGGACCCAGGGGCAGGAACTCCCAATCCGGGGGTAGATAGTAGAGCTAATAACCAAACGCCGGAGCGCCCTCCACAGCAGTGAAGCGAGGTTACCGCGGTTAGTGGAGCGACGGGCGTCCCCGCCCGTCTCGCTGCGCCTGTGGACGGGACGCCCGTCGCTCCAACTGAGAACGCTCTCCGCGCTTCATTCTCGCGTCTAGTCCCTCATTTTCAGTTATTCATTGGCAGTCATTCCATTGTCCCATCACATTCGTTATCCATCCCTTCGTTTATACTAGCCAGTTTGATCTGCAACAGTTGACGCTGTGAAGGATGGGAGTCGATCCGTGAAAATTCTGGTTTGCTTGAAGCAGGTTCCGCAGAAAGACGCTCCGCTGAAGCTGAATGATGCGGGGACGTGGATCCGCGAAGATGTTTCCTACGAAGTGAATGAGCCGGACGCATTCGCGCTCGAAGAGGCGTTGCGGCAGAAGGAAAAGCACAGCGGCGAGGTGGTGGTGGTAACGGCGGGCCCGGCGCGGGCGATGCAGGTATTGCGCGAGGCGCTGGCGAAAGGCGCGGACCGCGCGATCCATCTCGAAGACAATGCTTTTGTCGGACTCGATGCCTACAACACGGCGCGAGCGATTGCGGCGGCCATCAAGGATGAGAAATTCGACCTGATCTTCACCGGCTTGCAATCGGATGATTGCGGATATGCGCAAACGGGCGTGATTCTGGCGCAGATTCTGGGACTGCCGCACGCGACCATCATCATGCACATTGAAAAAACCGACGGTGGCATCCGCGTCAAGCGGGAACTGGAAGCAGGGTTCTTTCAGTTTGTCGATATGCCTTTGCCGGCGGTGCTGACCATCCAGTCGGGGATTAACAAGCTGCGCTATGCGACGCTGATCGGGATCAAGCAGGCGAAGACGAAACCGATGCGCAAGGTAACGCTCGGGGAAGTACAGTCGGCAATGGGCGCAAATTTGCAGAAGATCGAGAAGCTGTACGCACCGCAGAAGTCGAAGAATACAGAGTTTCTGGAAGGGCCGCCGGCGGAAGTGGCGAAGAAGCTGGTGGAAAAGCTGAAGAATGAACTGCGAGTAATTTGAAAAAACCAGTTCTCAGTTCTCGGTTCTCAGTTCTCAGTCTTGGGAACTCGGGCTTTTTCTGAGAACTGAGAACTGAGAACTCGACTCTATGGACACTATTCTTGTAGTCGTTGAACAACGGGAAGGAAAGCTGAACCGCGTCTCATGGGAGACGATTGCGGCTGGGCAGGCGATTGCCGCTCAGACTGGATGGACGCTGGAGGCCGCGGTGGTGGGCTCGGGCGTAGCTGCGATCGCGGGCGAGGTAGCGGAGAAGAAAGTCGCCAAAGTGTATGACGTCGAGTCGGCCAGACTCGAGCCCTACACTCCAGACGCGTTTGCGTATGCATTGCAGGTTTTTTTGGAGAAACATCCGGCGAAGCTGGTGTTGATGCCGCATACCTACCAGGTGCGGGATTTTGTGCCGAAGCTGGCGACGGTCTTGCAAACCACGGCCATCAGCGACGCGATCGGGGCTCAGGTATGAAGGCGGAAAATTGCTGTTCACGCGGCAAATGTTTCAGGGAAAGTTTGTGGCCGACGTGAGTTTTGCGGGCTCGGGGCTTTACTTCGCGACCTTTCAGAATGGCTCGTTCCGCGCCGATAAAGTCGAAGCGGGCGCAGCGCCGGCGCCGGTTGAGACGGTAAATGTCGAGGTTCCGGATGGCGTCGTGCGCAACAAGCCGCAGGAAGTTTTCCGGGAAGCCAAGCAGGCGGTCGATTTGACGCAGGCTGAGATTATTGTGTCGGTGGGGCGCGGGATCAAGGAGCAGAAAAACATCGACCTGGCGAAGCAATTGGCGGATGCGCTCGGCGGTGAGCTCGCGGCGTCGCGTCCGATCTGCGACAACGGATGGTTGCCCATGGATCGGCAGGTCGGATCGTCGGGACAGACGGTTGCCCCAAAACTGTATCTGGCGCTGGGAATTTCGGGGGCGATTCAGCATATTGTCGGCATGAAGGGTTCCCGGAGCATCGTGGCCATCAACAAAGATTCCGAGGCGCCGATTTTTGAGATTGCGGATGTTGCCGTCGTGGGAAACTTGTTCGACATCGTGCCCGCGCTGATCGAGGAAGTGAAAAAGGCGAAGGGGTAGATCGAGGTGTCGAGGTCAGGAGGTTAGAGAGGTCAGATTGCTGAGGTTAACTTCTGCAATCTGACCTCTAACCTCTGACCTCAGAACAGTGGGACAAACGCTGGCTCGTGGTCGAGCCGAGACAGCCCAGCCGAACGGAAGGCAGTAACCGCCTGCTCGAGTTCACTCGGGCTAATGCAGCGGTTGATCTCGGGGTATTGCTTCCCGGTGACGCGGCAGGCGGGATGGTATTGCGCCATCAGATTGACATAGGTTTCGGGACCGAGTTCGCGGCTGATCCAGTTCATGATTTCCGGCGTTCCGGCCACACTGCCGGGCATTATAAGGTGGCGGAGCAGAACTCCACGCAGCGCCACACCTTGCTCATCGGTGACGAGCGGGCCGACCTGCCTGTGCATCTCCTTGATGGCGCGACGAGCCGCTTCCGGGTAATTCGGAGCCTTCATATAGCGGCGGGCACTCTCGGGATCCCAGAACTTGAAATCAGGCATGTAGATGTCCACTATGCCGTCCATGAGAGCAAGGGAATCCAGCGAGTCGTAGGCGCTGGTGTTGTAGACCAGCGGCAAACGCAGGCCGCGCTCCACTGCACGCAAGAGCGCTTCCAGAATCTGCGGCACCACGTGCTCCGGAGTCACCAGGTTGATGTTGTGGCAGCCCTGTTCCTGCAAGCGCAACATCATCCCCGCCAATTCTTCCGGTTCGGCGAGGCGGCCTTCGCCCAGCCAGCTGGTTTCGTAGTTCTGACAGAAAACGCAGCGCAGGTTGCACCAGCTGAAGAACATGGTTCCAGAACCACGGTTGCCGCGCAGACAGCGTTCTTCGCCGAAGTGGGCAAAAGAGCTGCTGACGATCGCGTAACGTCCGGTGTCGCAGACCTGAGTCCTGTTCTCGATGCGGTCGACGTGGCAGTTGCGTGGGCAGAGGACGCAGTCGGCCAGCTTCTCCAAGCCGAGCTTGACACGACGCGCCAATTCCCCGGATTGCCACAGCTCTAGATATGCGGGCTGGAAGTTTGTTCGGTTGACGGTAGTGAGATGCTCCGGCATTTGTCTCCTCGTGGCGCTGGTGGCTGCTACGCAGTCCGTTTGCGTTCACGAGCGCGCTCCACGTAGCGACCGTCCCTCACAGTTACACGCACAATTTCCCCAGGAGCGATAAACAAAGGCACCTGAATGCGAAGGCCATTATCAAGGGTTGCGTCTTTCCAGGCACTATCCTGTTGTGAGTGGGTCGCCGGCGCGGTGTTGGCCACGGCGGCATCGACTATATCCGGAAATACGACACTGAGGGCCCGGCCTTCAAAAAACTCCACTGGCAGTTCCATCCCCGATTGGAGGAATGCGTAGGCCGGTCCCAGGATGGCGCGTGGCACTGCAACCTGCTCAAATGTGTTGGGATCCATGAAAGTACAGGTTTCCGAGTCGTCAAACAGAAACTCCATCATGCGCCGCTCAACTTCTAATTCTTCCAGCCGCTCCTGGAGCCGAAAGTGCGGTTCCCACATGCGGCGACTTGTGACATTGCACATTTTGGTCTTCACCACTCCGCCCAACTTGGCAGACCCAGCTTTCGATTCCGCCTCGAGAACCTTGTAGATTTCCCCCTCGATGCGAAGGAACATTCCCGGTTTCAATTCGGATGCAATCACCATGGGGTGCCCCCGGTGTAGCCATCGTCCATCTATATTGATAGACCATTGCACCCCCCTCCGCAGTGACGGAAATCACGAGACTCGTCCCAATCGGTGGTTCGCCGGCCTTGCGCACTTGAGGTGATAGAGCGCGGGCGAGTTCCTGCACATCGAAAATCGGCGGCTGGCATGCGAACCCGGAGCACACGACCGCGAACGATCGCCCGTCAGACGATCGTCTCAGACGACCCTCCTCCGCCCAGCTGGGGAAGATTCGGGATCGTCTCCGCCAAGGCCGGTGGCAGGTTCTGCGCGACAACCTTGTCGGCGTCCAAACGCAGCACCGCCGTGCTCAAGCCAAGCGGCCGCACCGCAGCCCGATACAGCTCCATGGCCGCTGCATCCTTCCCGACCACCACCACTTGCGTGTGCGGCTGGATGAAGCGGACCACCGCCAGCCCGTAAGTCGCCGCAAAAATGCCCTGCTGCCCCGCGACCCCGGCATAGACCTCCAGCGTCTGCTCGGCCTTGTCGCGATAAGCCAAATCGTTATGCGACAAATCGTTGGCGTAACCATGCAGACGCAGAAGCGCGATCGCCGCCGCCGAATTTCCCGCCGGAGTCGGCGAATCCTGAAACGGTTTCCGCCGCGTCCCCAAAATTCCGAGTGCGATTTGCCTCGGCTCCGCCCGTGCCGCCCCGCGGCTGTATCAAAGAATCCGCCCGCCACTGTATCGAAGAACCCCGCCACCATCGCATCCGCAATCGACCGCGCAAAGCGGAAATAGCTCAGGTCCGCCGTCGCCTCGTAAGCGTCGAGACACGCAATCACCGCGAAAGCATAGTCATCCAGCACGCCGGGTACAGGAACAGGAACAGCGAGCGACGTCGCGCCTCTCCGCCTGAGTCTCTGAGAAAGCTTCCGAGTACGCAATCACATGCTTCATCCCGCGCTCCGCATTCCATCCCTCCGAAAGCAGACGATCCAGCGAGCGCAAAGCAAAGTGGCGCACCTCCGCCAGATCCAGCACCTTGGCCGCTTCCAGATAAGCCGAAACGCACATCGCGTTCCAACCCGCGTAAACCGTTTTGTCCACATACGGGGTGGGACGCAGCCGCCGCGCCGCATACATCTTCTTCTGAGCCGCCGCCAGCAAGCGTGCGCGCTCGCTCTTCCTCAATATTGAGCCGCCGCGCGATCTCCTCCACCGAGCTTAGAGTTGCAGAGGAAACATGCAGCACATTCTTCGCCCGATTGTGATGCATGTCGCCGACTTCCTGGATATCGTAGTACAGCGCCGCCACCGCAGCCTCCTCCTCGGTGAGCGCCGCTTTCGTTTCCGCCAAAGTCCAGGTGAAATAATCGCCGTCATCGTCCATCGAATAGTCGGCATCCTGCGAAGCGTAAAAGCCGCCGTGCGCGCGGTCGCTGAGCCATTCATCCATCCAGCGAATGATGTCGCGCGCCACCTCCGCGAAGAACTCATCCCCCGTTGCCTGGTAAGCGTGCACATAGTTCTTCAGCAACTCCGAGTTGTCGTAGCACATCTTCTCGAAGTGCGGCACGATCCAGCTCTCATCCACCGAGTAGCGATGGAAGCCGCCTGCCAACTGGTCATAGACGCCGCCGCGCGCCATTTTTTCTAGCGTGGTAGACGAAAATCGTGCGCAGTTCTTCATTGTTTACATCCGAATCTTTGGCACCACGGTCCTTCGTGCGAACATACTGATCCATCACCAGATCGAGCGCGGCCGGATGCGGAAACTTGGGCGCGCTTCCAAATCCGCCGTTAACCTCGTCAAACATCTTCCGCGCCGATTCCAAAATCGCGTCAACCACCGTTGCAGATACTTTCCCGCCGTCCGCCGAAAAAGACTCCGCCTGCGAGATCGCGCTCTCGACCATCTGCGCCTGCTCCAGCACCTCGCCGTGCTTCTCGCGATAAGCCTGAGCAATCGAAAGCAGCACACGCTTAAGACTGGGCCGTCCGTACTGGTCGGCCGGAGGGAAGTACGTCCCCCCATAAAACGGTTTGCCGTCGGGAGTAAGAAACGCCGTAAGCGGCCACCCGCCCTGTCCTGTGAGCGCGCCCACCGCCGCCTGATACCGGCTGTCAATATCCGGACGCTCGTCCCGATCCACCTTCACCGCAATGTAATGCTCATTAACGATCGCCGCCACCTCGGCATCGTCATAAGACTCGCGATCCATCACATGACACCAGTGGCACCAAACCGCCCCAATATCCAAAAGCACGGGCTTGTTGGCCGCGCGCGCCGCGGCAAAAGCCTCCTCCCCAAACTCATGCCACTGAATAGGCTGATGCATAGCCGACCGAAGATAGGAAGAAGAAGCGCGAGCGAGGGCGTTGTGGGAGCCGGTGGTCATCAGGAGAGTCTATCGCGAGAATGGTCGGAAATGTGATGAACTGGCAAGGCTTACCGGAAGACGCATCAGTCCGGCACCGGAAGCGATGGCTTCGTTCCCCAGGTCCAGCGGTGCCGTTCCACCGTCACTTACAACCGTGTCAAACCTCACTGACAAGGCTGCCGCCGTTCCTCTAGAATTTGTCTGCCGCCGCAAACAAGTCCACAGCTTCCCCCTTAGCGGAAAAAAGGAGGCATTCCTGCCATGCATTCCTCATCATCTTCTTCCAGCAAACTGAAACTCTCCTTCGACAGCGTCTTCTACTACGTCACCGACATGGATGCGTCCATCGCCTTTTATCGTGAAACCCTCGGACTCCCCATGGTTTCGCGTGACTACGTCGCGCGCTTCGATCTCGATGGCGTGCTCATCGAACTCGTGCCCCTTCCACCCGGATCGGTAGTCCCCGGCAGTGGCAACGCCCGCCTCTGCTTTTCGGTCGCGAACTTGCAGGAGACGTTGGAGCAAATACACGCCCGCGGAATACCAACCAGCAAAATCAAAGTGCAAAAAGACGGCAGACTGGCATTTTTCCGCGACCCCGACGGTAACGAACTCTGCCTGTGGGAATACGCCAAAGTCGAAGATCCAAGGGAAATTGTGGAGTCGGCCATGATGCACGGCTAGCGCCGGAACCATCCGGAGAGCGCAGCGCGCCGTCCCTCGGCGAAATCTATATTCAGAAACATTACCCATAGGGCTATGCTAGACTATCCCTATGCCTACCCTATACGTGGAAAACGTGCCCAAGGACCTCTACGAAGCCCTGCGCGCCCGCGCCCGTAAGAACCGCAGCTCCATCGCCGCCGAAGTCATCGCGCTGCTGAAAGACAACGTGCCCACCGCAGCCGAACTAAAACGACGCCGTCAATTCTATGATGAATTGATGGAAATTCAAGGGCACAAGCCCCCCGGCAAAGGGCTGTTCCCTTCGACCGAAGACATGATCCGCGAGGACCGTGAGCGGTGAAGACGTTCGTGATGGACGCGAGCGTCGGCGCGAAGTGGGCAACGCCCCAGATCATTGACCCTCTTGCCACTCAAGCCCATCGCTTTCTTCGCGCCTACGTGGAGGGAACGATTCAGGTGGTTGTCCCGGATTTATTCTGGCTCGAGATCGGCAGCTTTCTCTGGAAGGCCGCCAAACGCGGCGCCATCACAAAGTTGTTGGCGCAACGCGCTCTCGAAGCGATGCTTAACCGCGACTTTCCCACTGTGCCGAGCCGAGCTTTTCTGCCGGAAGCGTTCAAGATCGCCTGCGATTTCGACCGAACCATTTACGACAGCACCTACGTAGCAATGGCCGCTGCCACGGGTAGATATCTCATCACCGCCGACGAGCGCCTGGTGAACGCCCTCGGAACCCGCTTCCCCGTGCGCTGGCTGGGAGTTTTCTAACCGGATCCTCGCATCCATCTTCGCATCGCTTCCGCGGCCTGTACCGATCGCTGCGTTCTTGGTAAAATCATAAGCGGGCTCACCCACCGTCCGCCCGAGGAGCATGAGATTTTATGGCCTACGTAATTGCCGAGCCCTGCATCGGAACCAAAGACACCGCCTGTGTTGATTCCTGTCCGGTGGATTGCATTCATCCCAAGAAGGACTCCGACAAGTTCGCGACGGAAGAGATGCTGTATATCGATCCCGTGGAATGCATCGATTGCGGCGCCTGCGTGCCGGTGTGCCCGGTTTCGGCCATCTTCGCGCTCGACGACCTGCCGGAAAAGTGGAAAGAGTACACCGAGCGGAATGCGAAGTACTTCGGGCGGTAGAGGTCAGTTTTCAGCTCCTCAGCTTTCGAGCCAGTCAGTAGAACACCGGATCAGGCGAGCGTCAGGTGGCCCTTGATTCGTAGCTGACAGCTGATAGCTGACAACCTGACGACTGACAGCTCCTTCTCCATTACAATCATTAATTGACCTGTTGACCTTCCATGGCGCTGAAGGAGTCGGAAGCGATCGTTCTGCGCACTTATCCGCTGCGCGAGTCCGACCTGCTGGTTACGCTCTTTACCCGCATGGAAGGCAAGGTGAAAGGCGTGGCGCGCGCGGCCATGAAGTCGAGACGCCGCTTCGGAGGCGCGCTTGAGCCGCTCACGTATGTGCGGGCGTTTTACGACGACCGTGAGCGGCAGGAACTAGCGCGGCTTGATTCCTGTGAAGTGATCGAGTCGCCGATGGCCAGCGAGGTCAGTTATCCGCGGGCAGCAGCTTTGGCGCACGTCGCTGAGTTGCTCGACGAGTTGATGCCCGACCGCGAGGCGAGCGACGCGGTGTTTCGGTTGAGTCTGGCGGTTTTGCAGGAACTGCGCGGCCCGGCGTTGTGGATGCCGCTCACTTACTTTGAGCTGTGGATGACGCGGCTCATGGGATTTCTGCCGGAGTTTTCGGAGTGCGTGGTCTGCGGACGCGTCGCTCGAGGCAGCCGGGCGTTCTATCACGCGCTCGCCGACGGCTTGATGTGCCTGGACGACAAGCGCGTGGCGTCGTCGGAATTGTCGCCGGAATCGAGAAAGATTGCGGCCCAGATGCTGCGCTCGCGGGTTTCGCGAGTTTTCTGAAATCGCCTGGCCGAAAGCGGTGTGCGCGGATCTGCGCAAGTTTCTTCTCCAGATCTTGGAGCGGCACATCGAGAAGAAGCTGGTGACGGCGGGAATGCTGGAGAAGATCGGCGGTTAGCTTTTGGCTCTTAGCCTTTCGCTCTTAACGTCGTTCGGTAAGAGTTGTCATCCTGAGCGAAGCGAAAGACCTATGCATCCCGCGGCGAATACACATGTCCTTCGCTTCGCTCAGGATGACAGTTTGGATTTATGCGACAAACCTGCTGGACACATCACGAGCTTCGGGTGTTAAGTTTTGAGCTAAGAGCTAAAAGCTAAGAGCTAATTACTTGAACTCACTCAAATCCAATTCGCCGACCTTCCAGCAGCTCATCCTGAAGCTCCAGACTTTTTTTGCTGAGCGCGGGGCGGTCATTCAGCAACCCTACGACGTCGAAGTGGGCGCCGGGACCATGGCTCCAGAGACATTCCTGCGCGTGCTCGGGCCGAATCCTTATAAGGTTGCTTACGTGCAGCCTTCGCGGCGTCCGGCCGACGGGCGTTACGGGGAGAATCCCAACCGGTTGTTCAAGCATTTGCAGTTGCAGGTGATCCTGAAGCCGCCGCCGGAGAATGTGCAGGATCTCTACCTCGAATCGCTGGGCGCGATCGGTATCGATCTGCGTCAGCACGACATCAAGTTCGAAGAGGATAACTGGGAGTCGCCGACGCTCGGCGCGTGGGGCATCGGATGGCAGGTCATGCTCGACGGCCTCGAGGTCACGCAGTTCACCTACTTCCAGCAGTGTGGCGGCGTGGATCTCGACCCGATCTCCGCCGAACTCACCTACGGACTGGAGCGGCTGTGCGCTTTCCTGCAAGACGTGGATTCGATTTACGACATCGTGTGGGCGCGCGATCCCGAAACGGGCAAGGAAGTGAAATATGGAGAAGTGCGCCTGGCCGACGAGCAGCAGTTCTCGGTCTACAACTTCGAAGCGGCGGACGTGCAGAGTACATGGAAGCATTTCGAACTCTGCGAAGACGAGTGTAAGAACCTGATTGAGCGCTATGCTGCTTTAAGCAAGCGATAAGAGCGAAGGCGATGGCAATGACGTTGTCCGCGAGAAGGCGCGGTTTCCCTTGCTGGGCGCCTATGATCTGTGCCTGAAATGCTCGCATTATTTCAATATTCTCGATGCCCGCGGCGCGATTTCTGTGACCGAGCGCGTCGGGGTGATTGCGCGGGTGCGGGTGTTAGCTGTGGGGATCGCCAAAGCCTGGATGGATCAGCAGTACTCGACTGAAAAAAAAAGTGAGAAGAGTGGCGAGGCTCCAAAGACTGGAGGTTAAGGAAAAGAAAGGCAAGCTGGCTCCGGTGGGATGAGTGCTTTACCACAGGGGACACAGAGGTTCACAGAGGTTTGTGAGCTCTTTCGCTTGCCGATTCGATCACACTCCGATTGTGACGGGGCTCACATTTACGTTGTCTGTAATTCTGAGAGCATAGACGGATTGCCCGATGCCCGACTTTCTACTCGAAATCGGATGCGAAGAAATTCCGGCGAGGATGATTGACGCCGCTTCCCTGGAGCTGCGACAACGCATGAGCGCGCTCTTGCAGCGCGAGCGCCTCGAACCCGCCGGCGCGATTTCTCATCTCGACACGCCGCGCCGTCTGGCCGTTCTGGCTTCCGGAATTCCCGCCTCGCAGCCGGACATTACCGAGCAGGTGAACGGCCCGTCCGCGCAGGTCGCATATAAAGATGGGCAGCCGACTCCGGCAGCGCACGCATTTGCCAAGAAGGTCGGCGTGGAGGTCGGCAAGCTGGAAAAAGTCAGCACTCCCAAAGGCGAATACCTGGCGGCCACAGTCACGCGAAAAGGCCGCGCCGCCGCCGAGATTCTCGCCGAGACGCTTCCCAAGGAAGTCTCCACTATCTACTGGCCCAAGAGCCATGTACTGGCGCAAGCGCGGGGAAGTGTTCGTTCGTCCGGTGCGCTGGCTGGTGGCAATGCTCGATGAGCAGGTCGTCCCGATGGAATTGTTCGGCATCGCAGCCGGCAAGACCTCCCGCGGACGCCGCATCTTTGGTAGCGAAACGGGCAGCGAAGCCGTCGCCGTCGCCAAGCCCAGCGCCTATGTGGAAGCGCTGCGCGGCGCGAAGGTTCTCGGCGCCGCCGAGCGTGAGCAGGTGATTCGCAAAGCGCTCGACGCGGCTACGCGCACCATCCCCGGCGCGCGCTGGCGCGAAGACAAGCCGCTCGTCGCGTCCGTCGTCAATCTGACGGAATTTCCCTCCGTCATCCTCGGCAGCTTCGATCCCGAATTTCTCGATCTGCCTGAAGAGGTGCTGGTCACGGTGATGCGCGACCACCAGAAATATTTCGCCATCGAAGATGCAAATGGGAAACTGCTGCCGCACTTCCTGGCGGTGCTCAACACGGCAGCCGACTCCGATGGCTTGGGCTTAATCCGGCACGGCAACGAACGCGTGTTGCGCGCCCGCTTCAACGATGCCCGCTTTTTCTGGCAAACGGACCAGAAACAGACTCTCCGCCAGCGGGTCGAGTTGCTGCGGAATGTCACTTTCCAGAAAGATCTCGGCAGCTACTACGACAAGATGCTGCGCGTGCAACACATGGCCAGCTGGCTTTCCGAGACGGTGAAACAAAGCGGCATGGCCGTTCGGCCCGGCGTAGTCCACAAAGCCGCATTGCTGGCCAAAACCGATCTGACCACGGAACTCGTAAAGGAGTTCACCGAACTGCAGGGAATTGTCGGCGGCCTTTACGCGCGCGTGCAGCAGCTCGATGAGGACATGAGGCCCGACGTGCAACTGGCGATCTCGCGGGCCATCTACGATCACTACAAGCCCGAGTCGATGGAAGACAGCACCCCCGCGACCATTGAGGGAGCGGTTCTGTCGATCGCCGATAAGGCCGACTCGATCGCTGGAATGTTTGCGCTCGGCCTCATCCCTAGTGGATCGAAAGATCCGTTCGCGCTGCGCCGCCAGGCGAACGGCATCGTGAAGACGATTGCCGAGAAAAAGCTGCCTCTTCGTCTCTCGGAGATCATGGCCGATGCGCGCTTTCGTTATAAGGGTTCCGAGGCAGAGAAGAAATTCTCGAATGCCGCTTACGCTGAATCGGTCCGCAGTTTCTTCCGCGAGCGGCTTGAATTTTACTTGAAGGATGCGCATGAACGTCGATACGCGTATGACGTGGTGAACGCCGTACTCGCTGTCGACTCCGACGATGTGGTGGACGCCGTCGCCCGCGCCGAAGCCGTGAAGAATGTGCGCGACTCGGCCGATTTCGAATCCATATCGAGCGCCTTCAAGCGCATGAAGAATATCCTGCGCCAGGCGGCTGAAAAGACGAAAATTATTGCCCTTCGCGTCGATCCCGCCGGCCTGCGGGAAGAATCGGAAAAAGAACTGGCCACGCTGATCCCGCCGACCGTCGCGACGGTCGAAAAGCTGCGAGCGGCGCACGATTATGAAGCGGCGCTGCGCGAGATCGCGACGCTGCGCCCCGCGATCGATAAGTTCTTCGACAAGGTCATGGTCATGGTGGACGATGACAATCTCCGCGCCAATCGTCTGGCTTTGTTGCAGACCGTTGGTCAAAGAATTCTCCACGATCGCGGACTTCTCCGAGATCGTGACCGAAGGCAAGAGTTGACGGTACTCTTATTTTTGAAACTCTTTAAGATTTTGTCATCCCGAGCGAAGCGAGGGATCTGCAGTTGCGCGGTGAACGACGCTATTACGTGTACATCATGGCGAGCAGGTCGCTGACCCTCTACACCGGCGTAACTGACAGCATCTACCGTCGTGCGCTCGAGCACGAGAGCGGGCAAATTGATGGATTCACCAAGAAATACAACATCAATCGGCTAGTCTATTACGAGACGTTTAAGTACATCGGAAACGCAATTGCCCGCGAAAAACAAGTGAAAGCGTGGACGCGAGCGAAACGAATTGCATTGATCAAAAGCCTGAACCCCACGTGGCAGGATCTAGCCGACGGATGGGGTGAGAAGGTGGAACTGCAGATCCCTCACTTCGTTCGGGATGACAAAAACTTTGAAGATGATGAAAAGGGATTTGAAAATAAAGAAGCACCACAGCCGCTCCGCGATTAAGTGCGCGCGCTGCAAAATCTAGAATAGAGGACCTATATATGGCAACAACGACTCTCCCTGATGCTGAAATCATCGAAACGAAACCCACGACCACAAAATATGTGTACTTCTTCGGCGGTGGCAAGGCCGATGGCAATGGCAAGATGAAGGACGTTCTCGGCGGCAAAGGCGCTGGACTCGCCGAGATGACCAACGTCGGCCTGCCGGTGCCTCCTGGCTTCACCATACAGACCGAGGCCTGTCGCGAATACATGCGCCTCAATGCAGTGTCGAAAGCAGCCGACCGCCAGATGGAAGAAGCGCTGGCCAAGCTCGAAAGCCTACAGGGCCAAAAGCTCGGCAAAGGCGAGAACCCTCTGCTGGTGAGCGTGCGTTCGGGCGCGAAGTTCTCGATGCCCGGCATGATGGACACGATCCTCAACCTCGGCCTGAACGACCAAAGCGTCGAAGCCCTCGCCCGCCGCACCAGCAACCCGCGTTTCGCCTACGACTCGTATCGCCGCCTGATTCAGATGTTCGGCAGCGTGGTGCTCGACATCGAGAAATCGGTGTTCGAGGAAATTTTCGACGCCAAAAAGATACAGAGGAAAACCAAGTTCGACACGGGCCTCGACGCCAAGGCGCTGCAAGAGGTGATCGCGGAGTACAAAAAAGCCGTCAAGAAGCACGCCAAGCGCGACTTTCCGCAGGATCCGCACGAGCAACTGGTCCTGGCGCGGGACGCAGTGTTCCGCTCCTGGCAGAACGATCGCGCCAAACACTATCGCCGCATCAATAACATCGATGACATGCTTGGCACAGCGGTCAACGTGCAAGCCATGGTGTACGGCAACCTCGGCGACACCAGCGGCACCGGCGTCGGCTTTACGCGCAACCCCGCGACCGGCGCGAAGGAATTCTACGGCGAATTTTTGATGAACGCACAGGGCGAAGATGTGGTTTCGGGCGTGCGTACGCCGGTTCCGATTCTCGAACTGCAGAAGATCATGCCCGAGGTGTATGACCAGCTCCGCGAAATCACCACGCGGCTGGAAAAGCATTACAAAGATATGCAGGACTTCGAGTTCACCATCCAGGATGGCAAGCTCTACATGCTGCAGACGCGCAACGGCAAGCGTACGGGGCGAGCCGCAGTGCGGGTGGCGATTCAGATGGTGGAAGAAGGACTGATCACCAAGGAAGAAGCGATCTTCCGTGTGGAACCGAACCAGCTCTATGACTTCCTGGTGCCGGGTCTGGATGAGAAGAGCACGAAGGTGGAAGTGCTGGCGACGGGATTGCCGGCGTCACCGGGCGCAGCGGTCGGACAGATCGTTTTCAGCGCAGAAGAAGCAGTGCAGAAGGCCGGACATGGCGCGAAGAAGAATCCGGTGATTCTGGTGCGCGCGGAAACCACTCCCGAAGACATCCAAGGCATGGAAGTTGCCGCCGGCATTTTGACTTCGCGCGGCGGCATGACCAGTCATGCTGCCGTGGTCACGCGCGGCATGGGGAAGTGCTGCGTGGCGGGGGCGGGAGATATTCAAGTCGACGAGCGCGCCGGTGAAATGCGCGCCAAGGGGCAGGTGTTCAAAGAGGGAGACTGGATCTCGCTCGATGGCACCAGCGGGCGCGTGATCAAGGGGAAGCTGAACACGCTGGAGCCCTCGGCCGATGATGAGGACCTGCAGAAACTGCTGGGCTGGGCGGAGCCGTTCCGCAAAATCGGGGTGCGCGCGAATGCGGACATTCCGCGCGATGCGATTCAGGCGCGGGCCTTTGGCGCCGAGGGCATCGGGCTGTGCCGCACCGAACACATGTTCTTTGCCCATGACCGCATTCCGCATATGCGCGCCATGATTCTCGCTGACAACGAGAAAGACCGGCGCACGGCGCTGAAGAAACTACTACCCATGCAGCGCGAGGACTTCATCGGCTTGTTTAAGGCGATGGCAGGGTTGCCGGTGACCATCCGTCTGCTCGACCCGCCGCTGCACGAGTTTCTGCCCAAGCGCGAGCAACTCATGGTTGCCATCGCCAGCCTGCCCAGCGCCACGACGAAGGAGAAGAAAGCTTTGGTGGAGGAATACCGCGAGTATGGCGCAAAAGGGGCCGGGGATCTGAAGAAAATTCTTCCCGAGCTGTTGGCGCGTGTGGAAGAGCTGCATGAGTTCAATCCCATGCTGGGGCATCGCGGATGCCGCTTGGGGATCACCTATCCCGAGATCACCGAGATGCAGGCGCGGGCCATTATTGAAGCGGCCGTGGCCGTGGACAAGGAAGGCATCAAGACCCACGCGGAAGTGATGATCCCGCTGACCGCGACCGTGAAGGAGATGGCGAACCAGGGAGCGATTGTCCGGCGCGTGGCGGAAGAAGTGTTCAAGGAGAAAGGAAGGCACGTGCACTATCTGGTAGGCACCATGATTGAGTTGCCACGCGCCTGCATAGTTGCGGGCGAGATTGCCAAGGAAGCGGAGTTCTTCTCCTTTGGCACGAACGACCTGACCCAGACCACGTTCGGTTTCTCCCGCGACGACATCAACAAGGTGCTGCCGACGTATCTGGCGGAAGGGATTCTGAAGCAGGATCCGTTTGCCGCCATCGACCAGGAAGGTGTGGGCGAACTGGTGCGGATGGGGATCGAACGAGGCCGGAAGACGCGTCCGAACCTGGAGGTGGGCATCTGCGGCGAGCACGGCGGCGAGCCGTCGTCGGTCGAGTTCTGCCACCGGGTGGGAATGGATTATGTGTCGTGCTCCCCGTTCCGTGTGCTAACCGCGCGGCTCGCTGCGGCCCAGGCTGCGGCCAGCGAGAAGCTGCAGATTGACGCGGGACGGACGAAGTGATCAATGCAGATGCCGCGGAGACAATTCGCGCTGAGGTCGCTGAGAAAGATAGAGCAAGGCTTAATGCGATCACCGGGCGAATTGTTGATGCGGCCATGCGAGTTCATACCGTTCTTGGGGCGGGTCTTCTCGAGGGCGCGTACGAAGTGTGCCTGACTCATGAACTGCGGAAACGGCGGCTTCGTGTCGAAACGTAATTCGCGCTTCCCGTCAGCTACGATGGAGTGCGCGTTGACCTCGGATACCGGCTGGATCTTCTCATCGAGAATGAAGTTGTTGTGGAACTTAAGGCAATCGAGACTGTTCTGCCAGTTCACAAAGCCCAGCTTCTTTCTTACTTAAGTCTCGGAGGGAAAAGGCTGGGCCTGCTGATTAATTTTCACGTTGATAGGTTGAAAGATGGCATCACGCGACTGGTAAATGGATTTTGATGCCGACAAAATGATTAACGCAAAGGACGCGGAGAAACCGCCGCAGGGAACGCGGAGAGATCGAATCCAGATCGCATGATTTCTCCTCCGCCTCTCTCGGCGACCTCCGCGAGGATTTTCTCTGCGACCTCTGCGTTGATCATTTCAGTTCACCCGCTGTAGCCGCGCGATCAGCTTCTGTGCCAGATTCTCCTCCGACTCAGACCACAGCAAGCGCCCGGTTGCCCCGGAGTTCTTTTCCACTTTGGCGGTGAACTCGACCAGTTTATGTACATTGCTGCGGACGTTCCGCTCCGCCTCGGAAGTAAATTCGACTTCTTCGTGCAGGAAGGACGTATCTAAACCGAAATCAATTTGAATGTGCCCGGCATCTTCCGCAGCGCGCTCTTCAAATTCCATGCCATGCGCAATCAGGCGCACCAGCGACGGCTCCAGCACCCATTTTTCCGTGCTCCGAGGAGGGGTCCACAGATCCCAATAAGCCTCGAAAACGTAGGCATAGTCGTCGTGGAGAAGTTCCGCGACCACTTCCGCCGCTTCTTCCGGAGAAACGCCCGGACGGAAGCGGCGCTCCAGAATCGTCGGCTCACTCCACGAGACCGGCTGGATCGCCGCGTAGGTCACCCCGTCTCGCACCGGAGAAAACGGAATTTGCCGGAGTACGCTGACCGTTCGTGGCAGAATCTCGGACTCACCAAAGCTGGGAAACCACAGGCTCAAATAAAGCGAATCGGCCATGGCTGTATTCTAAATCGCAGGCGGGTAAGGTTCGACGGTCAAGTTGGTGTGCGCCCATCAACTTTTGACGCGGCAAAAACGCCCTGTTACTATGATGTTCGGCGGCAAACAACCAATCTCATCTCACCCGGAACCGTCCCCGTCGTCTAGCCTGGCCTAGGACATCGCCCTTTCACGGCGGTAACACGGGTTCAAATCCCGTCGGGGACGCCAACCTTATCAACCACTTGCAAATCCCCTCCAGAATTTTGTAGGTCCGTTACAGTCCGATAAGCCTCGGTGCTTGGTTTTTCTTCGTTTTTGTCGAGCAGCAAACTCACAACTCGGCTCTGCGCGTCTCGCTTGGTTTGCGTGATTGCTTGCGCATAGACGTTCAGAGTGACCGAGATGTTTGCGTGCCGCATTAGCTCTTGCACAACCTTCACGTCCTCGCCGTTCCCCTTGAGGAGCGTCGCGTACGTATGCCGGAACGTGTGCCAACCGAAATGGCCCACGATTCCGATTTCTTTCGCCGCTGGCTCCAGGTGCGCCTTGTACAGCGAACCCGGCCAGTACGGCAGTTTTCCTCCGCTGTGCGGACTGGCGAATACCCAGTCCTCATCGGTTGGGTATGGACTATGCAGCCGCCAGTTCCACAAAACCTTAGACAGTCGCAAATCGAGCGGAACCGGCTTGCGAGAGGCTTCGGTCTTGCAGTCCCCGACGTGTTGCATCACGATCGAGCGGATGACATGGACTTCCATCTTCTGAAAATCGATGTCCTTCCACTTGAGGCCTAGCAACTCCCCAACCCGAAGGCCCGTGAACACGGCGAGGAATACCATCGTGCGCGTGGGCTCCTTCAGGATGCGAAGCAGTGCCGCAATCTGCTCGATGGAAAGCACAATGGGCATCCTGGTCCGCTTGGCACTTTGACGCACCATGCGTATGGGATTCACATCAAGCCATTCCCATCTGACAGCGTGATTGAAAACCGCGCTCATGATGTTTCGAGCTTTGGCTTTGCTTCCGTTCGCATACTTGAGCGAACGAAGCCACTGCTCCACCGCGACTGCTTTGACCTCGGTTACGTGATAGCTTCCCCACCTGGGCAAAATCCACTTTCGGAAATAGCCTACGTAGGTGACCTGCGTCTTCCGCGTTTTGGTGCAGTCCGGCCCCAGCTCTTTTTCCCGGTAGTGCTCGACAAGCGTTTGAACACTGATCGGGGTCAAGCTGGTTCGCGGATTCTCAGCGTTGATGTCTGCCCGAAGTGCGGCGACGGCCTTCTGAGCCGCCGTCTCGTTCGGATATTGTTCGAGCGATCCAACCATTAGATTGCGTCGCGTCCGACTGCCATCCGCCTGGAGTTCGTACCATCGGTACTCCCAAGCCTTCCGGCCACCGGCACGCTTCACGATCTGAAGGCTGCCTTGCTGAAATCTCGTCCGTCTCATCACGATCCTCCGTGGTTAGGGACGGTACGGATAGCTGGCTAACTTTAACCTCAAATGCACCCACGCGTCGAGATCCGATGTGCGAAAGCGCCACAATTTTCCGATCCGCATGGCGCGTATCTCGCCCTTGCGGGCGAGTCGTTGAAGTGTTTTCGGGTGGATCTGCAGCAAGGCTGCCGCCTCGCGCGAATCGACTAACCTCTCGAAATGAGGGAACGGCTGGCTGACTGGCGTTACTTCGTGCATCTCGCTCATAAAATCTCCTGCAGCGAGAGTCGAGACCGGGCTGAAATCACCGCGTCGTCTGAAGGTCGGCTTTGGCGTCCGACTTCGTCCGACAGATTTCGAGCCCATTCACTACTCGGCTGGCGTTAGTCTTCGCGTCATGGGCGGACGAGAACATTATTCGTATAGAAACCGTACAAGACGCATTTGTTGCTTCCCTTCAAAGAATCTTTTTTCTTTTTGACTTCGAACAAACTTCTCAACAACTGCTTAAAGTGCCTAAAGCGCCTAGAAGTGCTTTTAGGTACGTTTGGGGAATCTACGGGAACAGAAGCAATGGCCGCACTCAACCGCCCGCCTCTTTAGCGAGGTGGTTCCATAGATTCGGGCGAAATTTTGCCCTCTATGTATGTAAGGAACATGTAGTAGGGAAAAGGTATCGAAAATATTTTTGGGTCTGCTACCGATACGGACAGCTTCTTGCGAAAGACTTAGCGGAGTTTTCTAGGCTAGTGAGGTAGGTTGTGACCGCGCGCAATTTGCGATCTGCAACATGAACCGACTGATCATCTGACGCAGTCTCTACCGCACAACTCGGCCCGAGGGCAGCCAACGGCAGTTTGCGTGATCGCCTTGGGATGGAACGTGGCCCAAGCCCGCTACCGTCGAGGACTATCTGAACCAGATGCTTGATTCCCGGAAGACGTAGACAGGCTCCGGCAAAGGCCCATCCCAGGTTGATGTGCTCAAGACCGCGCGCGAAAGCGCCCACACCCTCGTCGACATCGGTCCCATCCATCGGATCATAAGTGATGCGCTGCAGATCTCGTGTGGGATGATCCTCGGCAGCGACTACGTGCAGCGAGACGGCACCGTGAGACTCGAACCAGCGGCGTACTTCTGAGCAAGGACCACACGTCTCGGCAACATACAGTCGCGCTAGCGGATGATCGGGGGCGTGCCACGGCGTCAGTCGCGGTCTCCAAGCTTTGACGTTGTTCCGGTACTCCTCCCAAGGCTTGCCGAAACGAACTCTCATGTCCTCACCTTCATCCCAGGCGGCTAGGCCCAAGCTATAAAGAAAGGACATGATGCCCGCTGCTGCCACCCAGGGGTTTCGAAGCACGCAGCCCCACGCAGTCATCACGAGTGCGCATGAAAGCTGCATAGGGTTCGAGATGTAACGATAGAGCCCGCTAACCACGAATTGTTTTGGCGGATCGTAAGGGATCGGCGTACCATTGCCACGTTGCGCGAACTCCTGAACCGTGGAAACTCCGACAACTCCCAGCACCGCGATGGCCTGCAGTTCCAGGTTCCGCAACCATGCAGGTTCGAAGAGCAACGCGTCCCATTTGTGTCCTGGTCGCACCGCAAAGACAACTTCAGGGATCAAGAAGAGGAAAACTCCGCCCGCTGCCAAAACGTGAAGTACCGCGCGCGCTTTCACGTGAGTATCGTGGATAGTCCAGCGCGCGAACAACTGCGCGGGAACCAGGACAAGACCCAGCGCAACAAATTCGCCAATGAGCCATCGATCGCTGAGAGCGACAACAGGGAGCAGGCGGGCATAAGGATCAGGTCAATCCCAAAGAAAGCCCCCGATACCCAAACTATTCCAGTTTGATCGAAACTTAGGATCGGAAGGATTTCCCAAAACACCGCCCATCCGAGGTAGAGATCGACAGGAGTTCCACGAAACAGCCCGCCCAGCGCGTTGAACCTCCACCAGCCGAAGTGCAGGTTGAGCAATTGAACGGCAAGCAACGATGGCAGAGTCCAGACAAACCCCAGTAGCGCCGCAGGGAATATCCTTTTCCGGCTCGGTCGCAGAAACACAAGGAGAAAAGCAGCAATGACGGGAATGTAGAGTCCCGTGAATCGGACGGCGGCGGCGCGTCCCATGTTCTACTCTCCCTGCTTTTGTGTGCCGGAGTCGCATTAGCCCGGATTAGATATTCGGGCGGCCAAGTGAGTCGCATATCGCTCCCATGGACGAAAGTACGATGCCGGATCAAGTCGCCTTTCGAAATGAAGGGTCCAATTCACGCGAGTGTGCTGGGCATCCAGCGCCGTCCAATCGACCTCCGACGACTTCCAGTCCAACCAGTGTGCGACTTTGCTGCTGTCAGACACCGCATCAAATCGAACATATCCGGGGTGCGATTCGCTCACCTTGAGCAATAAGTTACCAGGATGACCCTCGCCACCGGCGAAGTGAATCGTGCGGGTGGCACCAACTTCCAGGCCGTCCCCCTGCGCTTCAGTTGGACGGGGAAATCCCATTCGTAGGTAAATAGGCAACGGCATATCGATTCGCGGGCTCTGACTCCAGCCCGACCTGCACATCGTTGCTCTGGGCAGTGCCCACCATGACCCTTGCACGTTTCCTACGGTTGAATGACAACCTCGGAGAACTGCCCTCAATGCTCATTGGAAGGAGAATCAGCAAAAGGCATGAGAGAGTTGTCTGCCGTTTCTCATGGTTCCAGTCGACAACGGCACCCACCAAGAGCCCTACGAGATAGAAGATCGGCGAAGCCATCAAGATACAGATGAAGCCTTCGCCAAGGAGAGGGCCCGAGAGAAGCAAAGCGAGAGTGAGACCCTTCATGATTCCACCCTTTACGGTTTTAGCTTTCGGCACCATCGCCAATAAGATCGCCAACACCGCCGGGATACCCACAAATAGCACCGCAGTCTGCTCCAGCCTCCCACGCACGATGAGGCGGTACATGACGCTACCCGCACTCACCGCTAGAATCAGAAAAATGAGCCTCGACTGCGAGCGGCTTATTGATGGTTTCTGTTCTAGATCATCATTCATTTAACCCTCCCTGTCTGATAGCGATCGACCAAGTCTCTTGCTGCGCTCGGCCAGTCGGGGAATTCGAAATTGAAGCCGGATTGCAGGAGACGGCCCGGAATGACCCGGCGGCTTTTTAGAATGAGTTCGGTTTCGGTGCGGAGGAACCACGCGCCCAGTTCGAGCATGAAGCGGGTGGAAGAAAGACCAGTCGCTGCTCCTGCAGCTTGCCGCAAGGCCTGCATGAATTCACGGTTGGGAATGGGTTCGGTGCTGCGAGATTG
>CAWCDV010000012.1:0-75272 GCA_963794365.1 uncultured Acidobacteriaceae bacterium | reverse complement strand
CGCAGCATGGCGCTGTTTCGACGACTGGAAATACGAGTAAAAGGGATCATTATTGATGGCCAATGAGAATGAGACCGCACGAAATATTGGACCCGTGATTATTCTGGGGCCTCCCGGAGCCGGGAAGGGCACCCAGGCCAAACGGATCGTCGACCGTTACGGTATTCCGCAGATATCGACGGGCGATCTTTTACGGGATCACGTAGGGCGCGGCACCAAGCTCGGCCTGGAAGCCAAGGCGATCATGGCGCGAGGCGAACTGGTGCCGGACGAGTTGATCTACGGCATCGTGGCCAGCCGGCTGCGGGAGGCCGATTGTCAGCGCGGATTTGTGCTGGATGGCTTTCCCCGGACAGCCGCCCAGGCACGATGGCTGGATGGTGTCCTGGAAAAAGAGATCTTTGATAAATCGCAGAGCGACAAATTGGGGAAGTGTCCGCCGCCGATTGTGATCCAGTTGCTCGTGGACTATAATCAATTACTGCTACGGCTCACCGGGCGGCGTTCGTGTCCCACCTGTGGACGGCTCTATAACATTCACTTTCAGCCCCCTCTCGTCGACGAGTTGTGCGATGTAGACGGATCCAAGCTGTTGATCCGCGGCGACGATCGCGAAGACGTGATTTCGGAGCGATTGGCGGCCTATGACAGCCAGACCAAACCGGTAGCGGATTACTACCGGGCGCAGCGGCGGCTGGTAGCGGTCAATGCGGATCGGACGATGGACGAGATTGCGGCGCAGATTTTTGGCGTGATTGACAGGCATGGCCAGGATGCTAGTGGCGGAACGGCGAAGTTAGAGTCAGCGAGCTAGGGTCGCGACGTTAGAGTCGGCGACAGTTAGAATCAGTTTATGAGTTTTGGAGAAGACCGGATCATCCGCAAGTCGCCGGAAGAGATCGAAAAGATGAGGCGGAGCGGGAAGATGGTCCGCCAGGTGCTGAACCACTTGAAAACGCTGGTGGCCGCCGGCGTTACGACGATGGACCTGGAGAAGGCCGCCGAGAAACTGATTGCGGAACTCGGGGCCGCGCCGGCGTTCAAGGGATATTACGGCTATCCCTGTGTGCTGTGCACTTCGATCAATGAAGAGATCGTGCACGGGATCCCGTCGGAAAAGCGGACGCTGAAGGCGGGAGACATCGTTTCCATCGACTGCGGCGTGGTCTGCGATGGCTATTACGGAGACGCTGCCATCACCGTGCCGGTGGGCGAGGAGCTGACCGCGGAACTGAAGAAGCTGCTCGAAGTGACCGAGGCTTCGCTGTACAAGGGCATCGAGCAGGTAAAGATCGGCAACACCGTCGGACACGTGGGCTCGGCGATCCAGAAGCTCGTGGAAGCGAATGGGTTCAGCGTGGTACGGGAATTTGTGGGGCATGGCATCGGGACGAAGCTGCATGAAGCGCCGCAGATTCCGAACTTTGGCAAGAAGGGCCAGGGCGCGGAGTTGACCGAAGGCATGGTGCTGGCGATTGAGCCGATGGTGAACTCGGGCGGTCCCGAGACCAAGGTTTTAAGCGACAAGTGGACGGCCGTAACCGCGGACGGCAGTTACAGCGCGCACTTTGAACATTGCGTGGCGGTAACGCAGACAAGGGCCGATGATTTTGACGCAATGAAGAAGCTGATTCAGGGGGTTAATGAGTAAAGAAGACGCGATTGAAGTTGAGGCGTCTAGCGGGCGTGAGCGAAGCGGGAGCCCGCTGCCGAAATCCTGAGCGAAGCGAAGGATCTGTACTGTAAAGGAATTCAGGGGGTTAATGAGTAAAGAAGACGCGATTGAAGTGATGGCAACGGTCGTGGAACCGCTGCCCAATGCCATGTTCAAGGTGGAGCTCGAAAACAAACACCAGGTGCTGGCGCACGTTTCCGGGAAGATGCGGAAGAACTTCATACGGATACTGCCGGGAGACAAAGTCGCGGTCGAACTTTCTCCCTACGATCTGAATCGCGGGCGAATTGTGTACCGCTACAAATAAGCTGCCGCCGAGCTTCGCCTCGGCGAGACGGACGAATGCGTCCGTCGCTACGTGAGGAGTTATGAAAGTAAGAGCATCGGTCAAGAAGATTTGCGACAAGTGCAAGGTCATCCACCGCAAGGGAGTAGTGCGGGTGATCTGCGAAAACGCGAAACACAAGCAGCGCCAAGGGTGAGGAAGCTGCGAGCTATCGAGCTGCGAGCCAGAAACGGTTTGCTCGTTGCTTGGTGCTCGCGGCTCGAAGCTCGTAGCCTCTGAAAGCTAGCAGGAAGGGTTAGGAATTTTATGGCTCGTATTGCAGGCGTCGATCTTCCGCGTAACAAGCATGCGAATATCGCGCTCACTTACATCTACGGCATCGGCAATTCGCGCGCGGCGCGCATTCTGGACGCGGCGAAAGTGGATCCGATGAAGAAAGTGTCGGACCTTGCGGAAGACGAGGTCAACCGCATCCGCCAGGTCATCGAGGCGGAAGGCTCGGTGGAAGGCGATCTGCGCAAAGACGTTTCGATGAACATCAAGCGGCTCATCGAAATCGGATCGTATCGCGGATTTCGTCATCGCAGGAACCTGCCGGTTCGCGGACAGCGCACGCACACCAACGCACGCACCCGCAAAGGCCCGCGCAAAGGCACGGTCGCGCAGAAGAAGAAGACGGCTAAAGCGTAAGACCAGCTGTCAGTTGCTCAGTACCCAGTACCCAGTTGTTCTCGGAGAACGGTTTTACTGAGATCTGAGAACTGAGAACTGAGAACTCAAAAACATGGCAAAACCAGCAGCAGCAGCAGGCGGCGCCGCAGCGGCGCCCGAGAAAAAAGGCAAGACGAAGAAGTTCAAGAAGAAAGAGCGCAAGCACGTTCCGCACGGACTGGTGCATGTACAGGCCTCTTTCAATAACACCATCGTGACCATCTCGGACATGACCGGCAATGTGCTGGCGTGGAAGAGTTCGGGGTCGCTCGGCTTTCGCGGGTCGCGCAAAGGGACTCCGTTTGCGGCCCAGCAAGCCGCGGCGAACGCCGCCAGCATGGCGCGCGATCACGGGGTGCGCACGGTGGATGTGCGGGTGAGTGGTCCGGGATCGGGCCGGGAATCGGCAGTGCGCGCGCTGGCCTCGGCGGGAATCGAAGTGCGGTCGATTAAGGACACGACGCCGATTCCGCATAACGGTTGCCGGCCGCCGAAACGGCGCAGAGTGTAAAAGTACGTTCTCAGTTCCCAGTTCTCGGTTCTCAGTTAGAGCCGCCGAATCCTGGGTTTTTCTGAGAACTGAGAACTGAAGCTGAGAACTGATTTTCGTCCGGGACGAAGGGTGAAGCCAAACCTGTAAACCGGTCATCTAACGAAGGAGAATAACTTGGCACGTTATACCGATGCAGTGTGTCGTCTTTGTCGCCGGGAAGGGATCAAGCTCTTCCTCAAAGGCACGAAGTGCTTCAGCGACAAATGTCCTATTGAGAAACGCAACTTCGCTCCCGGACAACACGGGAAAGACAAGAAGACCAAGGTTGTAGGCTACGGTCTGCAGTTGCGCGAAAAACAGAAAGCCAAACGCATCTATTTCACCCAGGAAGGCCAGTTCCGAAATTATTTCGAGAAGGCCGTCACGCTTCAAGGGTGTGACGGGCGCGAAGCTGCTCGAACAACTCGAACGGCGTCTGGACAACGTCGTCTATCGTCTCGGCTTCGGCATCTCCCGCCGCCAGGCGCGCCAGTTGGTGCGTCACGGGCACGTGCAGGTGAATGGGAAGAAGGTGAACATCCCTTCGTACGAAGTCACCGTGGGCGAAGAGATTGCGATTCGCGAGAGCAGCCGCAAGGTGCCGATTCTCGAAACCGCGAGGGACTTTGCCAGCCATCAGCCGGCGCCGGTGTGGTTGGAGATCGATCGCGAGAACTACAAGGGGCGCGTGATTGCGCTGCCGAAACGCGAAGACATCCAGTTGCCGGTGAATGAGCAGCTGATTGTGGAGTTGTACAGCAAGTAGTCGATAGTCGTTGGTCGCTAGTCGTTGTCGTTGCAAAACCAAGGACCGCGAACGACCAGCGACTAACGACCAACGACTGTTTTGGGCCTACTTTTCGTGCCAGATCAGCCTTTCCTGGCTTTGACCTGAGCCGGGCCGCTCAGCGAGCAGGATCGAGCCACATGGCCGAGAGGAGAAACACACGATGCTTTGGAGAGGTTTTCAAAAACCGAAACGGCTGGCGAGCGATACCAGCTTCGCTCACTGACAAATACGGGATGTTCTGGGCGCAGCCGTTTGAGCGCGGATTTGGCACCACCATCGGCAACGCGCTGCGGCGCGTGATGCTGAGTTCGATCGAAGGCGCGGCCGTTACCGCGGTGAAGATCGAAGGCGTGCTGCATGAGTTCCAGTCGATCCCGGGCGTGGTCGAGGATGCGACCGACATCATCCTCAACCTGAAGCAGGTTCCGTTCAAGCTTGCCGGAGACGGTCCGAAGGCGATTTACCTGCGCGCCGATCAGCCGGGAGTGGTCACCAGCGGCATGATCGAAGCCGACGGCGATGTGGAAATACTCGACAAGGAAATCTACATCGCGACCGTGAGCGAAGGCGGCAAGCTCGACATGGAAATGCGCCTGAAGCGCGGCCGCGGTTACGTTTCCGCGGACAAGAATTTCGAAGACGATCTGGGCATCGGATTCATTCCCATCGATTCCGTGCACACGCCGGTGCGCAAGTGCAACTACACCGTCGAAGCGGCGCGTTTGGGACAGATCACCGATTACGACAAGCTGACGGTCGAGGTCTGGACGAACGGTTCGATCACTCCCGGCGATGCGCTCGGCCTCTCCGCGAAGCTGATGAAGGATCACATGAATATCTTCATCAACTTCGAAGAGGAGATCGAGACGGCGGCGGCGAGCGAAGAGCGCAGGCCCGAGATCAAGAACGAGAACCTGAACCGTTCGGTCGAGGAACTCGAACTCTCGGTGCGCAGCTATAACTGCCTGAAGAACGCCAACATTCAGTCGATCGGCGAACTGGTGCAGAAGACCGAAGCCGAGATGCTGAAGACGAAGAATTTCGGACGGAAGTCGCTGAACGAAATCAAGGAGATCCTCTACTCGATGGGTCTGAGCCTGGGCATGAAGATCGACGAGCACGGAAACGCCGTGCCCGGGCCGACTTCGAACCAGGTGCTGCCCGCGTCGGCGTACGGCGACAACGATCTGTAGAACATTGAGTCAGTGGTCAGTGGTCGGTGGTCAGTCGAACTGACCCAGAACACACTGACCACTGGCCACTGACCACTGACCAATGAGGTTTTCCATGCGTCACAAAGTCGCAGGATACAAGTTAGGACGAACCACTTCGCATCGGCGCGCCATGCTGCGCAACATGGTCACTTCGATCATCATGGAAGAACGCATTGAGACGACCGTGATCAAGGCGAAGGCGGTGCGTCCGCAGGTCGAGAAGATGATCACCCTCGGCAAGAAGGGCGATCTGGCGGCGCGCCGTCAGGCGGCGTCGTATTTGATGACCGGACGAAGCGGTCACCAAACTTTTCGATACCGTGGCTCCGCGCTTCGGCGACCGCAAAGGCGGCTATACTGCGCATCGTGCGCACCGCTTGGCGGAAGGGCGACGGCGCCGAAAAGGCGTTCATCGAACTGCTGGGCAGCGAACAGGTGATCGACGAAAAGCGCCAGAAGCGCGCCGAAATCCGCGCCAAACGCGCCGAGGAAAACCGCAAGGCGATGGAAAATGCCGACGCCGAAGCGCAGGCGCAGAAGGACATGGCCGCTAATGAGGCTGAGGGTAAGACTGAGGGTAGCGACAAGAAAGAGTAATCGCCGCAGGCTCAGACTCACCGCTAAATATTCTTAGCAAGCGACAAAGGCGTCCGGAAGCGGACGCCCTTTCTTACTAAGGACGCCGTGGCCGATCACGTTTGGAGCTTGGAGGGATTGGTGGGATTATGAGAAACGAAGGCCGTTGAGGCAGCAACATGAGCGACCGTTTCGGATTCTTCTTTCTGGCAGTTGTGCTGTTGCCTTTAGGGCTGTATGCCTTGCTCAATCCTGGTGGCGCGAAGAAGCAGAACGCCGACGGCCCATACTTTAAGAGCGGGCTTGCCAACATGCCACTCTGGTTTTTTAGAGCAGGCGGAATCGTCACCCTTGGAATGTCAGCATTTTTCGCCTATATGTTTTGGATTCATTGAATTTCAAAACAGCCCACTACCAAGAGCTGACACATTTGCTTGATCGTCTACCGCTCCCTACAATAGAAATTTAATCCAAAATCCTATGATCCATTTTCCCGTTCCCGAAGCCCTCACATTCGACGACGTTTTACTCCTGCCGGCGCGTTCTGAAGTCGTGCCCGCCAACACCAACACGCAGACCCAGCTCTCGCGCAACATTCGGCTGAACATCCCCATCATCAGCGCCGCCATGGACACGGTGACCGAGTCGCACATGGCGATTGCCATGGCGCAGCAGGGAGGCCTCGGCATTATTCACCGCAACCTGACCATCGACCAGCAAGCCAATGAAGTGGACAAGGTGAAACGGTCGGAGAGCGGCATGATCGTCGATCCGGTCACCATGTCGCCGGATGCCAAGGTTTCCGATGCGCTGGATGTCATGCAGAAGTACAAAATTTCAGGCGTGCCGATCACGCTGAAGGATGGAAAACTGGTCGGCATTCTGACCAATCGCGATCTGCGCTTCGAAACGCGCTTCGATATTCCGATCAGCAAGGTGATGACCAAGGACAACCTGATCACCGTCCCCGTCGGAACCACGCTGGAGCAAGCCGAAGAGATCCTGCACGAGCACCGCGTCGAAAAGCTGCTCGTCGTCGACGACAAGTACAACCTGAAGGGCTTGATCACGGTTAAAGACATCCAGAAGAAACTTAAATATCCGGGCGCTGCCAAGGACGATAAAGGACGCTTGCGGGTCAGCGCCGCCATTGGCGCCACCGGCGACTTCCTGGAACGCGCTCAGGAACTGGCGAAGGCGAAAGTCGACGTGCTGGCCATTGACAGCGCGCATGGGCATTCCACGCTCGTGCTCGCAGCGGTCAAGAAGGTGAAAGCGATGTTGCCGGAGGTGGAACTGATTGCCGGCAACGTAGCGACCTTCGATGGCGCCTGCGACCTGGTGCGCGCCGGAGTCGACGGGGTTAAAGTCGGCATCGGGCCGGGCTCGATCTGCACCACGCGCATCGTAACCGGCGTGGGGGTTCCGCAGATTACGGCGATTGCGGAGGCGGCGCGGGCCACGCGCGACGCGGGCGTTCCCGTGATTGCCGACGGCGGCATCAAGTATTCCGGCGATATCAGCAAGGCGCTGGCGGCGGGCGCTTCGGCGGTGATGATCGGATCGATGTTTGCGGGAACGGATGAAAGCCCGGGCGAACAGATTCTGTATCAGGGCCGCACCTTCAAGGCGTATCGCGGCATGGGATCGCTTGGAGCGATGGCGGCGGGATCGAGCGAGCGCTATTTCCAGAACTCGGATGGAGATGCGTCGACGGCAGCGCCAATGACAATGACATGACAATTCGGGCGAAGAGTCGAACCGGCTGGGTAAGTTGGTGCCGGAGGGAATCGAAGGCCGCGTGCCCTATCGCGGTTCGGTGGCGATGATCGTGCACCAGATGGTGGGCGGGCTGAAGTCGGGCATGGGTTATTGCGGATGCCAGACGGTGGCCGAACTGCAGCAGAAGGCGCGCTTCGTGCGCATCAGCGCCGCTGGCCTGCGCGAAAGCCACGTGCATGACGTCATGATCACGCGCGAAGCTCCGAATTACGCGGCGGAGTAAGGGAATAGTTCCATTTGACGACCCATTTGACGACCGATTTGACCGCGTCTCGTCCCAATCTTGTGCGCGCCTGGTGGCCGGCGATTGTCTGGATCGGTCTCATTACATTTGAGTCCACCGATTTCTTCTCGTCAGAGCATACCGGCAGTATTCTGTATGGGTTGTTGACGCGCCTGTTCGGCAATATCGATTTCTACAAGTTCCTCGTCTTCCATCACTACTTGCGCAAGACCGGACACGTTGTCGGGTACGGCATGTTGAGCCTGCTGCTGCTGCGTGGCTGGCGGGCGACGTTTGGTCAAACTCAAGCCTTATTGTGGCGCACATCGCTGCTGTCGTGGCTGGGGACGGCTTTCGTCGCGTCGATGGATGAATGGCACCAGAGCTACATTCCATCGCGAACCGGCACGTGGCGGGACGCCGTGCTCGATAGCGTGGCGGGTTTGGTGTTTCTGCTGGTCGCGTATTTCTGGTTGCGCCGGTCTGAGGGGGCAGAGCAGACAGCCTGAACAGCAGGAAACTCGGGTTCCGTATTCGGGCATCGCGTTGGCTTTGCAACTTTGGCGATGCCGTAATTTTGGTTGGGAAAATAAATGAAATAAATCTATATATCCCAAAGGCTTCGGGGAAACGAGCGGCCCTCCCGCAACGTTTGCTCGCCGCAGGCTGGGCTGGGGAACTACTCCGCAAGTAGTAGCCGAGGGCGTGGGTTAAGCCAACTGGGTAATTGCAAAGAACTCATAAAAGGTTGAGAGTGCGTGTACGCCCGGAGCTGACCCTCCCCCAGCGCTCAGGCGCCAACCAACAGGAGGATCCAAAAAAATGAAAAAACTCGGATTGTTGCTGCTTCCGATACTGGCAATCACCCTGATGCTGGGGGGAAATGCCTTCGCTCAAAACGTGGGAGACAGTAGCTACTATTTCGTCACCTACTATTCCAATGCAAATACCACTGGGGCTCCGGATGGAACCTTACGTCTTGTCAACGATGGCGCCGAGGCAACCGCATCTCCAGAGGGAGTCGAAAACGGAACCCTGTGGGCGGCTATCTACACGTTCGATGACAGCCAGGAGATGCAAACGTGCTGCTCCTGCTTGATCACGTCAAACGGTCTGCTTTCGGAATCCGTGAACAAAGAACTCGTGAACAGTAGCATCAATTTCACCGGCAGAGGTGAAACTCAGCGTGGCGTTATCAAGGTCATTTCGTCTGCGAGCTATGACGTGACCTCCCCAGTGCCGCTTACTGGACTGCGGGGATGGATGACGCACATCCAGGCAACGACGAACGGCCTCACAGCAACAAAGGGCGGGCCAGATGGCAGCAAGGGTCCGTGGTTTGTTACCGAAGCCGCGTTAGCCGATTCGAACCTCTCGGCGACCGAACTGGCTAACCTGGGGACCTCGTGTTCCTATGGGTTAACGATTGGCAGCGGTTTCGGAAGCTGCATCTGCACACTGGAAGACTACGACTTCTAGTCTTTCGGCTTGAAGTGCTGTAAGGCCTGACTAAAGTTGCTTTGTCGGGACTTTGGCTTGGCCAAATCCAAACATCTCGGGATAGGGCTGTTACGGCGCTTCCCCAACAAACGGCTGGGAATTTTTCCCGGCCGTTTTCATTTTTCGCTGCCAAATGACAAAAGAAAAGCTGCATCATGAAAGGTCCACCCGCCGCGCAATCGCTTGCCCGCATGGCTCCTGTGAACAATGACCCAACCGACCCATCGCCGGCTTCCGGACTGCGGGGATGGATGACGCACATCCAGGCAACCTCGACCACGTTTGCTCCCAATCCGGGGATCGCTAAGAACGCCGTGGAGAAAGGGCCGTGGTTCGTTACCGAAACCGCGTTGGCCGATTCGAACCTCTCGGAGACTGAATTCCTCAACCTGGCGACCCTGTGCTCCTATGGGCTAACCATTGGCAGCGGCTACGGCTACTGCCCGTGCACGCCAGAAGACTACGACTTCTAGTCTTCCGACTTGAGGGGCGGTAAGGGCGCACGATGGCTGAAGTAGCTTCGCAGGGGAGTTCTTTGGGCCGGGCCAGATCCAAACATTCTGGAATTGAGCTGTGGCAGCCTTCCCCATAAAACGGCTGGGAGTTTTCCCGGCCGTTTTCCTTTTGCGCTTCCAATCGGCGAAAGAAAAGCCCCAGTTTATCCACGAGGACTGGATTCACAAGGAGCTGGTCTGCAAGCAGCGATCTATGCGTGCTGAAGCCGCTCAGGTTTTAGCGGGTCGGGCGGGCGAACGGTGGGCGAGCAGGGCGAACGCCGAGACAGTCGCGATCCCCGCGGAAAAGTAAAACGGGACAGCTGGGCCATAGATCTTCCAGAGCGCACCGGCGATGACGCTCGAGAGCAGTGTGGTTACGCTGGTGAGAAAAAAATAAATTCCAAGAGCACGGCCCCGGACATCGGCGGCCACGCTTTCTGCGACCAGAGCCTTGAGCACGGGATTGGTCAGCGCATAGAAGAGTCCGTAGCAGGCCATGGTCAGCCAGATCGCCAGTTGAGAAGGCGCGAGCGCGAAGACAAAATAGACGATGGCGAAAACGAAATATCCGGCGGCGGCGATGGCCGCGCGCGAGAAGCGGTCGCTGAACTTGCCGGCCGGCCAGGAGAGCAACGTGAACATGATGTTGAAGACCAGTCCCAGCAGAGGCGCGCGCGATGCTGGAATGCCGATATTTCCGGCGCGCAGAACGAGGAACATGTCACTCGAATTTCCCAGCGAAAACAGTGTGACCACGGCCAGCACGTAATAGAAGCCGCCCGGCAATCTTGGGAGCCACTGGGACTCACTCGCGTGGGGACGGGCGCCCTCGCCCGTCCAAGCCGAGCGCAGCTCGGCAGCCGCCGCGCTGCCTTCAACCGGAACGGGCGGGGACGCCCGTCGCTCCACGAGCCTATGAACTTCACGAATCCCCACCCAGGCCACCATCACGCAGAGCGCTCCCGGGATCGCGGCGGACGCGAACACGGCACGCATGCCGAAGCGCCCGATAAGGTCCAGCGCCAGCAGCGGGCCGGCGATGGCGCCGGCAGAATCCATGCCTTGAATCAGTCCATAGGCTGAGCCGAGCCTTGACTTGTCGACCGACTCGGCCACCATCACGTCGCGGGCGGTGCCACGGACGCCCTTCGAAAAGCGATCGAAAAAACGAATTCCCAGAATTTGCCACCACGAAGAAACCAGCGCCAGAAGTGGTTTTACCGCGTTCGCCACGAAGTATCCGCCAACCACGATGGGCTTGCGGTGCGCAACTTTGTCGGCCAGGTAACCCGAGAAAAACTTGGCAAAAGAAGCCACACTCTCGGCGATGCCCTCGACAATCCCAAGTTTCTCGGGTCCGGCGCCGAGCGAGGCAAGAAAAGCGGGCAGCACCCAGTACGCCATTTCGCTGGCCGTGTCGTTGAGGAACGAAATCAGGCCGAAGACGTATATATTTCGGGGAATATTTCGAGGGATATCTCGAATTGGACGGGGAAAGTGATGGGGGCGGCGCGTCCATATCTGTCCATGAAAATAGCATGGGCAGAGGCAAACGGGGCGGACGGATGAGCATCCAACTCCTTTTACATCTGCCATTTCCAGTTACATTGCCGTTACCAGGTCTTCCGCGGGCTGCCGAAAAGTCTGGTAACATTTTCGGCACAAACTTTCCTCCGGAGAATCAATATTTAAAGCGGGCGAGAAGAATCTGCGGATTCCAAAGCACCGGGCATAAGTCGTGCGGAGCTTCGACTTCTGGAGGATCCCAACCCCGGCCCAGCCGGCGTTCGCTCTCGAACGCTCTTTCTGATGGTAGCGACGGGGCTGGCGGTCCGGCTAATCGTCATGGCATTCATGTATCCACAGCATTTGGTTCCCTTGCACGATCACTTCCACTTTGGATTTGAAGCCGGAAGAATTGCACGATCGATTGCACAAGGCGAGGGCTTCAGCAGTCCGTTGTATGAGAAGACCGGGCCGACGGCGTGGATGACGCCCGTCTATCCCTACATCCTGGCAGGATTCTTCAAGGTTTTCGGGATCTACACCAAGGCTGCGGCGCTTGCGGTCCTCTCTTTTAATGCCCTGACCTCGGCCTTGACGCTCTTCCGATCTTTTTTTTCGCGCGCAAGAGCTTCGGTACACATGTGGCCCAGTGGGCAGGCTGGACGTGGGCTTTCTTCCCGTATGCCATCTATTTCCCCATCGACCGAATTTGGGAAACCTGGCTCGCCACGCTGCTGTTCGCGCTGCTCTTCATGATTGCACTGAAGCTGGAGAGCACCGATCGACTTTTAGCCTGGGCGGGCACGGGCGTGTTGTGGGGCCTGGCCGGGCTAACCAGCGCGGTTGTAGTTTCCGTGCTCCCGTTCCTGCAGCTGCGAATTTCCTATCTTAGGTACAAGCAGCGGCGCCGCTGGCTGGTGCCGAATATTGTGCTCGGGCTGGCATTGGTGGTCGCGGTGTCTCCCTGGTTTGTGCGAAACTGGCGCACCTTCCACACTTTCATTCCCTTCCGGGACAACATGGGGCTAGTGCTGCGCATGGGCACTAAGGGCCCTACCAGTTATTCGCTGCGCGATGTCGATTATTGGCAGCCGACTGAACTCGGACCTTGGAATAACACAGCTGAGGTGCAGGAGTTCCAGCGCGATGGCGAACTGAAATACATGGCCACAAAGAAACAACAAGCGCTGGCCTTCATCAAGACTCATAAGCGTTGGTACCTGTGGACATCGTTGCGACGGATGGTTTTCCTTTGGACCGGATACTGGAGTCTGTCGCCCGCATACTTGAAAATAGAGCCGTGGGATCCAGCGAACATAGTGTTTTCTTCGGCCTTCACCGTGCTGGCGTTCGCCGGCCTGCGCAGAGCCTGGGTACGACGGGTTGACGCGGCTATCCCCTATACGATCGTTCTGCTGGTGCTCCCTTTGATGTACTACATCACCAGTCCGGAATTTTACTATCGTCGGCCCCTGGACCCGATTATGGTTGTGCTTGCCGTGTATGCGCTGACTCCCTCTCGTCGACTCGATGAGCGCCATCGCTGGACAAGGTTGATCAGGATCGGCTGCGGTCGTGTGAGGATGACCAGTTCGAATCCGAATTGGCCGAGCCGGTGTAAAGGTCCGGCGGCGCGTTATTTGTATCGCTTCCAGCGCTTTGTTATCCTTCATAGGGGTATTCAGACAGCATTGCAGGCGTCTGACGGCGCAAGGGGAGAGTTTGCCTAAACCGACATCGGCAGTAGTGGCCCGTTCCTCTCCTACCCAACATCCACGCTGGTTTTCCGCCCGCGGCTTATCGCTTTGTTTTGCATGGGAGCGGTCGTTGCACTGGTGGTAATGGCCTCAGTCGGATCGGTTGGATGGGATGCGCAGGGTTATTGGAAGGCCATTCAAAATGTTCACCACCATTCCGATCCCTATGCTCAAGATCTTGCCGCGCTGCAGACGTTTCACAACCGATTAGCATCCAGCCCGGCCGAACACCAGCCCTTCGTCTACGTCTACTCTCCCATGACGCTGCTCCTGCTGCGACTGCTGGCAGTGTTTCCTCGCTGGCTCTTGGGCCTGCTTTATTGGGGTGCAGTCGCAACCGGAGCCCTGCTTCAGCTCTGGGCGGGATTCCAGATGGCAGATCGACGCGAACGCCGCTGGCTGGCGCTGATGCTGCCGGCCATTATCTTTTTTCCCGGACTCATCACCGACGATGCGATTTTGAGTGGCAACGTGGCCTACCTACTTTATGGCGCGATCCTAGCCGCGGCTACTTTCGGCTGGAAGCATGGCCGCTGGTCTTGGTATTACATCGCAGTACTGGCCGCTTCGGTTTTCAAGACGCCATTTCTCGTGTTCCTCGCGTTTCCCGTTCTGATGGAGAGTGGCAATAGGGATACGGATAGTGAAAGTGGCAGGCGGCAATGGGTCCCGTCGGCCGTGGCGGCAATTGCGGGAGTGCTGATCTTTGCCGCGCAGATCCGCCTCTGGCCCGGCTTGTTCCGCGAGTACCTGTCGAGCCTGCGATTGTTTTTGACTACCTGCATGATTTTGGATACGGCCCGGCGGGCACTTTGGGCAAAGCTCTCTGGAGGCGCGGCCTTCCTTCTTCTCTAGCAACCACGATTCTGCACTTGGCCGTTGTCGGCGTGCTTGCAATTGTCCTCCTGTTTCTGGCCCGTCGCGTCCGCGAATGGAATCTTTCGCGCGAGGCATGGGTCCCCGTCGCACTGGTCGGAACGGCCCTGTTAAACCCGCGCATCATGAAATATGATCTCGCCGCCATCACCATTCCCATGCTGCTGATCGGCGGGCGAGCGCTGCGCTTGGCTTTGGGGAGCTCAGCCGGTGAACGGCAGGCAGCCAATTCGCACGGCACCGGGCAGAAGCGTGCCGATCGTACGCTGATTCTTGTTGCATCGGGATGTTTCCTGATCCCCAATGTCATAACTGTAGCCGGGCCATCCTGGTTTCCGGTAGAACTCGTGGCATTGCTTACAGTTTTCGCGATGGGAGTCTGGTCACTTGATCAGTCCTGTCTCGAAGTTCAACCGCTGGTTGCACCACCGGGAACACCCACCGAAGATCCACGCGAAGCGTTAGTCGGGTAGGAGGCGTGAACCAAACCATCCGAACCAGCAGTGGCTAGGATGGACGCCTACAGTCCCGAATCCCGGAGTTGATGATTTAGATCTTTCCGCAGGCACGTGAAGACGCCGGCAAACGCGACTTGCGGAAGCGCCGTGTGTTGTGCCAATGTGGTTCCTAGTTTCGCTATTCGTAGCGCAGGCTGTGGACGGGATCGAGTTGTGCGGCGCGGATGGCGGGGACGGTGCCGAACAGAATGCCGACCAGCGACGAGACGCCGATGGCGATGATGGCGGAAACTCCGGAAATGGGGATGCGATAGGCGGTGAAGAAGCGGACGGAGAAGGGGATGGCGAGTCCGATGACGATGCCGAGGACGCCGCCGACGAGAGGCAATCAGGTCGGCCTCGGAGAGGAACTGGAAGCGTATCTCGCGTCTAGTGGCACCGACCGCTTTGCGGATTCCGATCTCGTGAGTGCGGGCGCTGACCGTGGCCAGCATGATGTTCATGATGCCGATGCCGCTGACCAGTAACACCACCGCCGCAATCAGCAGCAGCACCACCGTCAGAATGTACGAAACCTTGTCCGCCAAGTTCACCAGTTGCGTCAGGTTCTCCACGTTGTAGACCGACTCCGGCCGATGCCGCGACTGCAGGACCCGCTTAATTTGAGCCGTCGCCGCAGTGACTTCATCCGGGCTCGCCACCGTGAAATAAATCTGCCGCACATCATTTGATGGCACTGGCAGAAAAAACCGGCTCACCGAGTACGGGATCGCCATCGTGTTGTCTTCCACTTCGGACTGCCCAAACGTCTCCACCCGCTCCTTAAACACCCCGATCACCGTAAAGGGCAGACCGTTCAGCTTGATCACCCGGCCCACCGAGTTCACGGGCGTCCCGAACAGCTTCACCGCCAGTTTCTCGGTGATCACTCCGACCTTGTCGCGCCTCTGCGAGTCCCCCGCGTCAAAGAATCGGCCCGCCAGCAACAGTAGGTTTCGCACCCGACTATATTCCGGGAACACCCCAAGAATCAAAATATCCTGCTCTTTACCGTTGCCTATGCTGATGCGGTCATTGAGCGACACAAACGGCGATGCGGCTACCACCGACGGTACCTGTTCCCGCACCGCCGAAACGTCATCCACGGTCAATCCATCGAGCGCAACCGCCGTGATGCGCTCCCCCGCGCCGGCGTAGCTGGCATAAACTAGGTTGGAGCCAATGCCCTGAATCTGGTCCAGGATGTATTGTTTCCCGGTAAGCCCAATCGTGACCACCAGAACGAGTGAGGCCGTCCCAATCATTACCCCCAGCGCGGTCAGCAGAAATCGCACCTTGTTGGTGAGGAAAGTGTCGTAGGCGAAGCGCAGACTCTCGCCAATCACCAATTCGGGCTTGCGCGGCCCATTGTCTTGGCTACCATTGTCCAGCGCGGAGTTGGTCACATCCACCAGCTTGGTCTCCAGAAGGTTCGCTGTATTCTAAGGTTCGCTGTATTCTTAAGATACCAAAACGCTTGCCCTAGGTCGCGCTTGATCTGCATACGCAACCACAATTCTGCACCTGGTCGTTGTCTGTGCGCTTGGAATTGTCCTCCTGTTCTTGCCCGTCGCGTCCGCGAACGGAAGCTTCCGCGGGAGGCATGGGTCCCCGTCGCACTGGTCGGCACGGCTCTGCTAAACCCGCGCATCATGAAATACGATCTCGCCGCCATCACCATTCCGATGCTGCTGATCGGCGGGCGAGCGCTGCGGTTTGCTTTGGAGCGCTCAGCCGGTGAAAACCAGCAGCCAATTCACACGGCGCGGCAGAAGCGCTCTTCTTTGATCGTACGCTGCTTCTGGTTGCATCGGGATGTTTCCTGATCCCCAATGTCATCACTGTAGCCGGGCCATCCTGGTTTCCGGTGGAGCCCGTGGTGTTGCTTGCAATCTTTGCGATGGGAGTCTGGTCTCTCGATCGGAGTTCGCAATTCCCGGTTCCCAGTTCTCAGCAAAACCGAGTTCGACAGTTTTACAAATTTTTCTGAGAACCGAGAACTGAGAACGGATTGTCGCGCACGCTGTAGAATAGAAGCATGTCCGACCGCACTTTTACCCTCGATGAAGCGCAGATGCTGCTGCCGATTTTGGAGTCGCTGCTGAGGCAGGCAATCCAAGGCAAAAAACTGATTGAAGACGTGGACGCGGAATTACAGGAGACGGCGCACCGCGTTTTTCTCAACGGCGGCACACTGCTGAATGTGGTCCACCTGGCGCGGCGCAAGGCCGAGCGCGAGAAGGCGATTCGCCGCATCAAGGATGCTCTCGCCGAAATCGACTCGACCGGCGTGCAGGTGAAAGACCTCGATATCGGATTGCTCGATTTCCCCTGCAAGGTGGAGGCCGGGATCCTGCTGTTGTGCTGGAAGCTGGGCGAACCGGCAATCACACATTGGCATGGGACGAACGAGGGCTTCGGCGGACGGAAGCCGATCGACCAGCGGATCGCGAACGCCGGGCAAGAAACGGCCGAAGTAGAATGAGCTCTCAGCTGTCAGCTCTACACCTCAAGTAAAGTGTAGTCATGAGCGAAGCGAAGGACCTATGCACTCTCCGGCGCGTAGAGATGCCGTTCGTACCACCCCGCGCTCAGATCGCTCCACGTAGGATTCACCGAAACAATCAACTGAATTTTCCTAATCCGAAGCCAGCCTTTGATCCGCTTCTCGCGGTCAATCGCGTTGCGCACGTCGTCAAAACTCTCGTAATAAACGAGTCGATCAATTTTGTACCGCTTGCAGAATTCCGATCCGTTTCCAAACCTGTGCTCCCAAACGCGGCGGTGAAGGTTATTAGTAACGCCGACGTAGAGCGTCTTCGAGCGATTTGTCAAAATGTAAACGCAATAGCACGGGCGTTCGGCGGAATGCATAGGTCCTTCGCTTCGCTCAGGATGACAAGGGTTAGATTATGCGTCGTGGAACGCGGAATTCAGTGAGGGATGCACACCGAAATTGTGACGATTAGCCGCTTGGCTGCCCAAAAATTGTTGTCATCCTGAGCGCAGCGAAGGACCTATGTACTTTGCTCGCAGCGCCGGAAAATCCCCGGCCTCCCAGAAAACCGCGCAAGTTCAGGATCGCGCCCCGTTCCTTTACTGATACTGAAGAAGCGCTTCGAGCAGGATGTGCGAAGGTGTGTCCCCAGTCATGCACTATCGGCAATCGAGCAAGCGCCGGGCGTTCTGCTAGATATTATTTGAGGCGATTACTTATGACCACTAGACGCAGGTTCACAGGGAAAAGACTGCCTTTGACGCTGGCTTTTGGCGCGCTGGTTGCAGCGGCGATGGGAGCCGCCTGCAATGGGTTCTTTCTCGACCCGACGTTGACTTCGCCACCACGATCCGCCCGCTCCTTGACCGTCGGGCCCAGCGGGAGCTGAATTCGTTACCTTGCGGGCTCGATGAGCGATGGTTCCCCAACCAGACGTGACGGACAGGCGCTTCTGGAATTCCAGCGGCGTGTCCGGTCAGTAGTGGTCAATTGGAACGAGCGGTGGACTATTCACTGCCGTCAATGGCAGTGCCAAGCTTACCGGCCTTGCGGCAGTCATCGACCATCACGGCTGGCGATCAAAGCGTCCCTCACAGCTACCGCCACGGCTTACGTTGTTATCGGCTTTCCATGCCCCGACGAGCCTTACTGGCGGCAACCAGTCCAGCACTACATTTACGGTGTATGCCAACAATAGCGATATTCCGGCGAATCGACCTTCACAGCGAAACGGCGACCCTTACGGTGTACCTGACCGAGGAAACACGACTATTACCAACCGGAATCGGCTGCGCCCAGGGGACATCCCAAGCACCAGACGTTGCACGTCCACCGCAGCCATCCCGGCACTTATGATGTGATTGCGACCTATCCGGGTACCAACCTTACGGCCAAGGCCGACAACTGATCATCAACTAACCCGGGCTGGCGCGCCTTCCGCTAGGGAAGTTCGGTGATTAAGTTCACCGGCGGCTACGTGTACCCCTGTGTACACTGTGGTTAATGCCTTTTGCCGACACTTGATCAAGTTTCCCTAGCACAACCACGAAAGAGGGTGCCCCATCCTTCGCGTGCTTTTCGCGAAGGGTGGGTGGCAGTCTGTCCGCACCATGGTATCCGCCTTTACTCTTTCATCACAATACCATATGTGTGCCAGCGACAGCGGCCGGGTACCCAATGTCTCGCGCCAATCGAGACCTGGTATTCCACCGCCGCGGAAAAGTGCGGTCCCTGTCCGGACGGCGGTGCTCGTGCTTCGATAACTCGATGGCCAAGGCGAAAAGTTAGGTCGGAAAATGCGCTGGCTCTGGATGAATAGGATTAGCAAACCCTCGCGGCTATCGATGAAGGAATGCGGGACGCCGATGCCGGTCGAACTGTGCCCGCCGAGGAAGTCCGTCGCCTCTTAGCGAAGTGGACTACCGTCTCCTCTACGCGCAAAAAGCGCTGAATGATCTTGCCGAAATCATCGGTCGTATCGCCGAGGATGACGCGCAGGCTGCTTTTCGTTTTGGCAGTTCCCTGAGCGCCCACGTCGAATTACTGGCTCGCTCCGGGAGGGTGGTTTGGTTCGAAAGCGGCATCGGTCCGTAAGTGCTGCACAGCCCGTTTCTCGTCTACTAACAAGGCAGAGAATGCCAAGGGCGAAATCGAGGATCGTCAGATCCGCCACTTAGCGCCGGAAACCGCCAAATCCGAGCTCATTGAGTCAAAGTTGAGATCCGCTCTGAAGTTGGCCTCCCTACGTTCTCTTCCCCGCGCCATCGACTCCGCGTATCGTCGACACTTCGGTCGTCGACACTTCGATTCGCGACACTCTCGATCGATGCCGATCGCGCTTTGCCTGGCCAGCACCTTGTTTTTTACCGGCTGCAATCGCGGCCGCGGGCGCGTGCTGGAGATCGCCTACGTTTCCGGAGTTCAGGCCATCCTGCGCGACCGCGTGGCGGCGGTGTACGAAAAAACCGGAGTGGTGAAAAACGGCGAGCGCGTGGAAGTGCTCGACCATGACCGCCGCTTCGTCAAAGTGCGCACCGCAACGGGCGTGACGGGATGGGTGGAGCAGCGCTACCTGGTCGGTCAGGAAGTCTTCGATCGGATCCAGAAGCTGACCGCGGACAACCAGAACGATCCCGTGCAGGCGCAAGGCGCGGCGCGCAACGACACGAATCTGCACGTCGAACCGGGGAGGGATACCGAACATCTCTATCAGATTTCTTCCGGCGAAAAGCTATCGTTGTTGAAGCGAGGCACGGCCGAGAAGGCGGGCACGGTTGCGCCGCGGCCGCGGTCCGCCACGCCGGGCGGCAATGCGCAGAACAACAGTCCGCAGAACAGCAATCTGCGGAAGAATGACAAGAATCAGCCCGCACCGGTGATCGAGGATTGGTGGCTGGTGCGCGACTCCCACAACCGCATCGGCTGGGTGCTGGGACGCATGATTGATTCCGACGTCCCGATCGAAGTCGCGCAATACGCGGAGGGCCAGCGCATTGTCGCCTTCTTCGTGCTGAATCAGGTTCAGGATGGAGAGAAGAAAGTCGCGCAGTACTTGACCGTCGTCACCGAACCGAAGGACGGCCTGCCGTTTGACTTCAACCAGATTCGCGTCTTCACCTGGAACGTCAAGCGCCATCGCTATGAGACGGCCTATCGCGAGCGCATGAAAGGCGTCCTGCCGGTGACCGTTTCGCAAGAAAACTTCGACAAGGAAGGCCTGTTGCCCACGTTCACCATTCGCGTGCAGGACGACAACGGCAACGTTACCGAACGCAAGTACAAGCTCAACACGCCGATCGTGCGGCGCGTGCTGGCGCCGGGAGAGGAGCCGGTACGGGCCGCCGGACATCGCCAAAGCGAGCGGCGCGGCGAAGGCGATAACCCTCCTGCGGCAAGAGGTCTTGCGAGATATCTCTCCAAGGTGCAATATTCAGCACTGAAAGGACATACCTGTCCATACTCACGAGGCACCCCTTCAAGGGTAGCGGCCGAGATCAGATTTTCCCACGATCATTCTACACGCAAGGCTCAGCCTCTACCTACGTGATCTGACTTGCCCACCCAGACCGATAAGAACTTTAAGTTGGTCATCCTGGCTTTCCTGACTTTCCGAGATCTTGGCTACTTCATCGAGCGAGACTATGGATCGACGGACCGTCTTACTGCTATCCATTTGCTTCTGCGCAGCCGGGCTCTCTCTGCATGCGCAGGGCTTCAAACTCTTTGACCGGCAAGTGCAAATCCACGGGTTCGCCTCGCAGGGATTCGTCTACACGAACGACAACAACTGGCTGACCATGAACACCAGCGAGGCAGTGGGGAATTCACCGATTTTGGGGCGAATGTCTCGGTGCAGGTCACCGACGAGTGCGGATCGGCGCGCAGGTTTATGATCGCAATCTCGGTAACTTGGGAGCTGGCATCCCTCCCTCGACTGGGCGTTCGCCGACTACCGATTCAAGCCTTGGCTCGGCATTCGCGGCGGCAAAATCAAAACCGTCTTGGGGCTCTACAACGATACGCAGGATCTGGATTTCCTTCACCCCTTTGCCCTGCTTCCCCAGAGTGTCTATCCGATCGACTTGCGCGACTCCACCATCGCTCACACGGGAGGGGATGTCTACGGGGACATTCCGCTGGGAAGGGGCTCGGGGACTCTTTCGTATACCGTGTATGCGGGCCAGCGCCAGGATAGCCGGTATGGCGGCTACCCCTACCTTGCGCAAGGCCCTCGCGCCGTTCAATTTCACCAGCTATGGCGGACCCCAGTACGGGGCTGACCTGCGCTGGACGACGCCGCTCAAGGGCTTGCTGGTCGGCATTTCGCGCATGAACGAGCATGATGACGGCTATGGAACGACCGTGCCGTTCTGGAATCCCGCCGCCGGCACTATTCCCTACTGGGAATCCACAGGCACTACTGGATGAACCAGTACTACGGGCAGTACAGCAAGGGGCAGCTGCGCCTGGCTTCCGAGTATCGCCGCACTTACATTGACGCAGTTAACCTTTAACGGCACCGGTAACGGGCAGGCTGACGTCCGCGGCTGGTACGTGGCGGGATCGTACCGGGTGGCTAAGCGGTTTCAGCTGGGCTCCTACTACTCCCGGTACTCGATGACCACTCGTTACGTAGGCATCCTGGGCATGGTGTTCCGAGCACGCGTGGACACGAGCCATCCGGAGAATCACATCTACGACAAAGTGGTCACCGGACGAATCGATCTGAACCGCTTCTGGAATGTCAAGCTGGAGGGCCACTTCATGGATGGCTATGGCGTCGGTACTATCCGGACGGGTTCTACAACGGAGACAATCCGCGGGTCTCAAGCCCAACACGAACGGGCTGGTCGTCAAGACCGGTTTCAATTTCTAAGCTGTGGGACGAACAACATGAAAACCGCGATGAAGAATCAGAAAAAATGCCCTGGTGGCCGCCGTCGTGATGTTCGGCTTCTGTTCATGCCTTCGCCGGCAACATCAGAGATCATTGCCAATCCGAGCGTCCGAGCAGAAGCGGTTTCCGCCAGTGAGATCAAGAGCGTCTTCCTGGAGGAACGGAATTCCCTGCGCGATGGGACCCATGTCGAACCGGTGCTGTCGAAGGGAGGGCCAGCGCACGCAGCGTTTCTTGAAGGAGTATCTCGGCCAGAACGACGATGCCCTGCAGAACTACTACCGCTCCCTGGTGTTCACGGGCAAGGGCTCGATGCCGAAGACCCTTCCCTCCGATGAAGAGGTCGTGGCCTACGTCGCCAGGACACGAGGCGCAATTGGGTACGTAAGTTCCACCGCCCGGGTGGAGGGGGTGAAGACCTTAGCGGTGTATGAGGCCGGGAACGACGGAGCACGAAAGCTGATTTCGCGCGTCGAACCCGTGTATCCGGCGATCCTGCTGAGCAACCACATCGGCGGGACGGTTCGGCTGAAAGTGACCATTGCCTCCAACGGTAAGGTCGAAGACGTTGAACTGCTGGGAGGCAACCCGATTCTGGGTGAGGCGGCGATGGATGCCGTCAAGAAATGGGTCTACGCTGCTGGCCGTTCGCGGACGACAAACAGAGGTTAGCATCCCCTTCGATGCGGGCCGTTGAGACGGCAGAATCTAGGTAGCCCAGAACGATGAGCGAACGAGAGCGAGAGTACACGCAGAGATTCCTCGGAATTGAATCTTACTCGTGCCCTCGGCGCTGCATTGAATCAACTGTAAAAATCGGCGATGCTCTCGACCACCCACCGAATCTCGGCCTCGGTCAACTCCGGGAACATGGGCAGCGCCAGCACTTCCCGAGCGGCCTGTTCGGAGACCGGCATGTCTCCCGCCTTCAGCCCGAGATAGGAAAATACCGGCTGCAGGTGCAGCGGCAGCGGGTAGTAGATTTCCGATCCAATTTTTCGATCCGCGAGGAATTTACGCAGTTCGTCGCGGCGCTGGGCGCGAATCACGTACTGATGAAACACATGCTTGGCTTGCGGACTCCGCGAGAGCAAGCGCACCGGCGCGCCGCCTTTCTCGGAAGTCTGGCTGGAAGTTTGCGAAGTCGATCGGGTGGCGGAAGTCAGCCCGGATCAGCAAACAGCCGGTCATAGGTCGCGGCGTGCTGCCGGCGGCTCTGGTTCCAGTCCGCGATGTGTCCCAGCTTCACGCGCAGCACCGCTGCCTGAATGGCGTCCATGCGTCCGTTCCAGCCGAATTCGTGATGGTAGTAGCGCCGCGGACTGCCATGGTTGCGGAGTTGCCGCATGTGCTCGGCCATCCGCGGACAGCTAGTGGTGACGATGCCCGCTTCTCCGTAGGCGCTGAGGTTCTTGGTGGGATAGAAACTGAAGGCGGCGGTTATGCCGAGCGAGCCCGCGCCGCGTCCGCTCCACTCGGCGCCAATCGCCTGGGCGGCGTCCTCGACGATTGCGACTCGAATTCCTGCTGTTCCTAACGATGCGGTCGAACCGGTCCATGTCGGCGCACTGTCCGTAAAGATGCACGGGGAGAATCGCGCGAACATTTTCGGGTTGGTTCTGCCTGCCGGTCGCGGAGTCGCCGGCCAACCAGCGTCGCATCGAGATTCAATGTGCCGGGATCGACGTCCACGAAGACCGGCGTTGCGCCCGCCCGCACAATTGCGCTGGCCGAGGCGAAGAAGCTGAATGCGGTGGTGATGACCGAGTCGCCGGGCTTTACGCCGGCGGCGACGAGCGCCAGCCAGAGTGCCTCCGTTCCCGACGCGCAACCGACGGCGCAGGCTGCTCCCGTCAGCGCGGCAATCTCCCGCTCGAGCGCCTCGACCTCCGGACCGAGGATGAAGCTTTGCGAATCGCACACGCGCGCGATGGCGGCCAGCACTTCTTCGCGGATGCCATCGTACTGGCGGCGCAAGTCAAGAAGGGAACGGAGTGGAACAGCGAGAGGAACGGACTCGGGCGCGGCGTTTGGTGGCGTCTTGTTTGGAAATGAGAGACTGGACTTCACAACAAAAGATTCTAGCAGGCGCGGTCATTCCTATGCGATCAGTCAGGCGCGGGCGCAATCAGCGCGCAACCTTGTGATCTAGCGGCGCAGCATGATCTTCGGCAGGGCCGGGGCAGTGTGGCGACGGACTTTCCTCCCGCCCAATTTCTTCTCGTCTTTTTTCTCGACCGCGCTCTGGGCATCGTCCAGATACTTGCGCCAGGGCATCAACTCAGCGCGCAACCGGTCGAAATCGATCTCGGGAAACGAGCTATCCGCGCCGTTGAGATTGCGTATGGCGCGCTCCAGAACCGAACGCGCACCCACATGGTTGCCTGTGGACTCGTGATGGAAAGCGACCGCCAACTGAACCATACCCTTGCACGTGCAGACGGAGACGCCGACGCAAGGGCGCGGTCGCGAGGCAGCGGGCGCCAGACGTCTTCGAGAGCTTCATGAGCGTCGAAAAAATGGGCGCGGTTGAAGAGGTCGAGGCCTCGCTTGAACTCGTGCAAAAGGCTGCGCGGCAGGGTCATAGCGGACTAGCCTCGATCGGATTGTTTGTGGAGCGTGCGTGACAAACTCACTCGTCCCTCCGAAGCTGTGCCCGTCCGCGCGCGGCGAGCCATGCGGTGCTGGCCAGCATCCCGCACCATCCCATGAGTCGGACGATCGCGGCGATCCTGGTGTCGTAGGGCAGAAGCCCGAGACTCGCAAAAATCGTGTTCCAGTCGTGCTCGACGTAATCGGAGTCTCCGGTGGTCACCAGGGGCAAAGCCATGGCGCGGGCGTCGGCCATGTAGGTTGCGGTGTAGAGCCAGTTCTCAAAGAAGAAAAACATGCAGAACACGAACGCTGCGGGCTGGCGTTCGCGGAAGAAATAGGCGGCCAGCATCAGCGGGACCAGCCACTGCAGAATGGTTCCTCCCCAGAGGCCGAGTGTTGGGCCGAACCACCCGAAGAGCATGTGGCCGCCTTCGTGGACGACAAGGTTGGCGGAGTCGATGAACAGGAAGCCGCCATGCATGTTGAATGCGTAGATCAGGAAGAGAACGTAGAAGACAAGCCACGCCAGGACGGCCCAGCGCGAGACGGGACGCCAGTCTTCCCGGGCGCCGGACCATTCCACAATTGAGTCCAGGTACTCGCTCATGCTGGGCCCATTATTTGCCAAACATGGGATAGTGGCTCGCGGCCCCCATCAGGAACAGCATGGGGAAAGACAGGACGAAGTTCGCGCGCGACGTAAGGAAGGCTTGCCGCGCCAGATATTTTGCTTTGTCTGGCATCGGCGTGCCATTGGCCGCGTTGTCGGCGGTCCACTGGATGATTTTCTTCTGCGCACGCCAGATTACGCCCCAGACGTTCAGCATCATCACCCAACCCATCCCGCCGCCGATGCCGATGGCGAGCAGGCGATTGCTCTCCCAGCCATGAGCGTTGAAGCGCAAGAACAGCCACGATGCGACGATCACGATGGCGGTGTAAATCACGGCGAGCACCGGCCCTTTGTCGAGCGCGCCCTTGCCGGGGATGGTGCAGGCATACATGAGCGCCCAGGCGACGGTCCAGATCCCAAAGAAGGTTCCCATCGGACCGCCGGAAGATGCGCCGCCGTTTCTGGCGTCAGAGCCGACGATGTTCCCCCAGTATGCCAGGCCCATCAGCACGGTGAGCACCGATGACCAGCGAAACCACCACAGCGCGCGCGACATCAGGCTGGGCAGGACTTTGCCTTTGGTGGCGGGATCCAGTCCCTTCATGAAAGGAACGTTGACCAGATTGAAGAAATACAGCAGGCCGAGCCAGGTCATGCCGCCGATAAAATGCAACCAACGAAACAGCATCAGGAGGTTAGTGTTGAAGTCGGTGGGGAGGTTGATTTCTATCAAGTTCAGGGCTCCTATTCTGACGATCTGTTCTGACGATCTGTTCTGGAACTGACGATTGTAGATGGCTGGCGAGGGAAATGAAACCGGTCGATTTTCTGGGGCGGACGGAGTTGGGGCGGAGGGGAATGAGCCGTTAGGCGAGCCAGGCGCGGGACGGTTCCGGAGAATATTATTGGGCGGGAAGTTGAAAAGCGCGAGACAAGGCCGTATCGTAGGAGCCGACAGGAAGAGAGCTGCCGCCAATTGCCCTCCCTAAGCTCATGGCGCAGCATCGAACCCGAAAGAAGGAGATCGGCAAATGGAAGCCAAGCCGGCACAACAGAACATTCAGGATTCCTTCCTTAACACGGCACGAAAGGAACGGCACAATATTACGATCTATCTGGTCAGCGGCGTGAAACTGACGGGTCGTATCCGATCGTTCGACAAGTACTCGGTGGTGCTCGAAACCAGCAACCAGGAGCAGCTCATTTTCAAACATGCGATTTCGACTGTCGTCATTTCGCGCGGAGCCCACATCCACACGGATGCGAAGTCGGCGGCGGCGGCGTCGCAGGGGGATGCGGCGATCGCGAATTCCACTCCCGGCACCACCGAAGGATGAAGTGAGTTTGCTTGCGCCGAGATGACTCCAGACTGAGCAGCCGCGATAATTCGAGAAATAGCTCGCGAAATCGTTCGCGGAATGAGCCCAAGGCGGTGCTGAATCCGTCGGAACAGCAGGAACGGGCGTTCCTGGTGGGGGTGGAGTTTCGCACCAAGGGCCGCGCTGGGGCGCGCGCAGGAAAGACAAATTCTGCAACCATCACTCCGGGTGCCCAGGCGGCGCGAGATCATGCCAGGAGCATGGCCGCCTCGTCGTCATCCTCATTCTTGCCGGCGGATTCCCCGGATTTCAGCTCCGATTTTACGTCCGATTTTACGTAGAAGAATCGCTCGACGAACTGCGGGCGCTGGCGACGAGCGCGGGCGCCGAGATCGCCGGCGAATTCATGCAGCGCCGCGACCGGCCGGAGCCTGCCACGCTGATCGGCAAGGGCAAGCTGGAGGAAATTGCGGGCGCGGCGGCCTCGGTTTCCGCGGATGTGATTCTGTTCGATCACGACCTTTCGCCTTCGCAACAGCGCAATATCGAGCGCGTGGTCCACACGCGCGTCATCGATCGCACGCAACTGATTCTCGATATTTTTGCGCGCCACGCCCGCACTCGTGAAGGTCAGTTGCAGGTGGAACTGGCGCAGCTCGAATATATGCTGCCGCGGCTGGCGGGGCGCGGCGTGGAAATGTCGCAAATCGGCGGCGGCATCGGCACTCGCGGACCGGGCGAAACTCAGCTGGAGACCGACCGGCGGAAGATTTTCCGCCGCGTCCGGCACGTCAAACAGCAAATTGAAAATGTGCGACGCATCCGGGCGCAGCAGAGGCAACGGCGCGAATCGGTTCCGGTGGCCACGGTGGCGCTGGTGGGGTATACGAACGCGGGGAAATCCACGTTGTTCAATGCCCTCACCAAGTCGAACGTGGCGGCGTCGCCGCGCATGTTTGCCACGCTCGATCCGACCATCCGAGGCGCCGACCTGCCCTCAAAACGCAAGGTTCTGTTCTCCGATACGGTGGGATTCATCCGGCATCTTCCGCATACGCTGGTTTCGGCATTCCGCGCCACGCTCGAAGAAGTGCAGCGCGCCACGCTGATCATGCAGGTTTCGGATGCGAGCAGCCCGGTCTCTGCCGAGCAGGATGCGCAAGTCGAAAGCGTCCTCAAGGAACTCGAAGCCGACAAGAAGCCGCGGCTGCGGGTGATGAATAAGATCGATCTGCTGCTTCCCAAGCAGCGCGAGTCGCTGCGGGATGACGAGCAGACTGTCCATGTCTCGGCAGCGAAAGGAATCGGATTGAGTACGCTGCTCGATCGCGTCGATGCCCTGCTCGAAGAAGACCGGCCCCAGCCGCGTTCGCCTGCGCATTCCGCAAAAAGAGGGCAAGGCGCTGGCCCAGTTGCAGGCCGGCGCTCGCATCTATTCCCGCCAGTATCAGGACGGGCTGGTGGTGCTGGAAGCGGAAGCGCCCGCCTCGCTGCTGCGGCGCATGCGGGAGTGGGTGGTGGAGTGAAGGATTTTGTAATTTGGCAATCGGGTAATTTGGTAATTTCCGTTGCGCGGACTGTAGGAAATTGAAGAATGCTCCGATTAAGAGACTAGAGAATGTTAGAGGTGGTGAGATGAAGAAGCGCAAACGGGCGGGTCGTAAAGTCAGTCGGCAACCAAAGGCGGCGAAGGCAGCGCCGCGAGGCGGTAATGCTGGAAGTGTCAACGGCGGCTCACCCATTCCTGTCTCGGATTTCAAACCCATAGAGATAAGCGGCGAGCCCCTGTCTGTTACTGTCCTGCGTGAAAGGCGCTGAATGAACGCGTCTATGGCTTTCCGAACGGGTTCTCCAGCGACGGGCTTTGCGGAGTTAATGATTCTGCGCCGTCTTCCATGATGTGCAAGTCGTCCTCCAGACGGATGCCGAATTCTCCGCGGATGTAATGCCCGGCTCATGGCGCGCGGCCACGGCACTAGAATGGCTGCATGGTGAGCGGCTATGTTTGCGCCGGTTGCGGGGAATGGAACGAGACTGCGGTGGATGAGTCCGCCGGCAGTCGCCAGCGCTACGTCGAGGACTGCCAGGTCTGCTGCAAGCCGAATGTGCTGCGCGTCAGTTGGGATGCTGGCGCGGGAGAATTTGCGATCGACGCTGAATTAGAATGAGGCGTTGTTATAGCGGCGGGTTTGTCGCGATAAGTGTTTTCCGGAGGAACGATGGGCAATTATGCTGCGAGCGCGGGGCGGATGGTCGCCCATAACATGGTGACCACGCAGTTTGAGCTCGATGGCTTTCGCGTGGTGCGCACGCTGGGCGTGGTGCGCGGAATCACGGTGCGATCGCGGTCGATCTTCGGAACGATTGGAGCCGGGCTGCAGACACTGGTCGGCGGCAACATTACCTTGCTGACCAATCTATGCGAGCGGACGCGCGCCGAGGCGTTCGACCTGATGTTGCAGCACGCAGCGGATATGGGAGGCAATGCCGTCGTCGGCGCCCGCTACGACGCCACGGAAGTGATGCAGGGGGTCACGGAAGTTCTGGCGTATGGGACGGCAGTCGTCGTGGAAGCGGCACCGAAGGCTTAGACGCGAATCGCAGAGTTGCTGTGGCTGCGGGCAGCTGCCGAGCTGCGCTCGGCTTGGACGGGGCGAAGCCCCGTCACCACACAGGCACTTCACCACACAGGCACTTCACTACACGGTCACTTCGCTACACAGGCCGCTACTGGGCTGAAAAAATAAATATTACCTTTCTTTAGAATCATTGGTTTAGGGGGAAAGTGCTCCGAAATCTTTGAGTTTAAAGGGGTTATATGCAAAATGTTCTGGAATATGGACTTAGCTCCAGTTCTCTCGGTTTCTGCGTTGTCGATACTCGGACATCGGAGGGTAATCCTGGGGCTGCGCTTCAGCGGCTGACTGGAGCTCGGGCCTCGCTTCGGGGCTGACTTCTGGCCTGTCCAGGAATTTTGGATCGAGGGCTACTCCGGCGGTCGGGTCCGACATGCAGGGCCGGGCTTCCTCATCCATTTTGTCTTCGTTTTTGTCCGCGTGGTTGTCTTCGTTGTTGTCGGCGTGGCCCTGGTGCGCCCCGTCGTTGTCGATGAGGTCGTAGTCACGGCCTTCGACGGTGGACCAGGCGGTTGCGCCTAGGGGACGATTCTCTACGCATTTGGGGTCGATTACGATGTGGGTGGGCTTGGGCTCCAGGGAAGTGAACTTGACGTTGGCGGCGGCGGTGCGAAGGGCGCGCAGGAGGAGCGACGCGGTGCGGTGATCGATCTGTTGGGTCACGAGCAGGCGCATGACTTCGGCGAGGCCGAGCTGGATGGAGTTTGCGTCCTCGAGGGTGGGGAGCTTGATGATGCCGTGCTCGCTGAATTTCATGTTAATTTGGCGGCTCATGAGGCGGCATTGCTCGTGAAAGAAACAATGCATTTCATCGCGCTTGGCGGGCGATCCGCATTGGATGCCATTGACTTTGATGTGCTGGCAGCGGCGGATAGTTACGGGATAGGTCGACATGGTGTTCTCCTTGGTTATTAGCTCTCAGCTCTCAGCTGTCAGCTCTCAGCTGTCAGTTGGGGCGGGCGCTTCGTCTTTTGTTGCTTCATGCGGTCTGGGGTAAGGGCGTTTACGACGTGGCCTAGGGAGGATCTGATTAACTGGATGCGGTGAAGGAGCGACCCCTCAGCGGCTAAAGCCGTCGCTGAAAACAAGCCAGTTATCGCAGCGGTGAACCGCTGCGCCACCCAAAAGCAAGAACAATGTCGAGTTTTTCAGCAATCTGTAAAGCCGTCTGTTTGGCGGGTTGTAACGGCATGGCTGAAGCCATGCCCCTTCAAAGCTTCCGGAAACCAACTTAATCAGAGTTTCCCTCTAGGGATTCCCGGGCCCCAATGGAAAAAGGGTGCGGGAAGTGGATCCGCACCCTTCTCTTCTACTATTTCTATTATATCAATTCGGGGGGGGGTAACCCGCCAAGGTTTCGAACTTTATTTTCCTATCCTATGCATGGACTTAGCGGGAAAATCGGGCAAATGGGGGCTTGACAAGATTTGCGACGTGGGGAGGGATGCGCCGTCGGCTGCACGCTAAGAGCACATTTGTGACAATCGGGCGGGAAAATTTATGGTTGATGTTTTCAGGAAGAGGGGTGGGGCCTCGGGGGAATTTGTCAGAAGTTTTGCGGGGGGGAATTCTTTGAGGCGTAACCATGTACGTCGTTGTACGCCCGTAACTTGTTACTTGACTCGCAGGCACGATACAAAGTTGCTTTGGAAAAGTATTTCTTTGAGGGGGCATTATGAAACGTGTGTTCACTGTACTTCACAATATTTGCAAGGACGATCAAGGACAAGATGTCGCTGAATATGCGGTCATGCTCGCCGTCATCCTGGTATTGGTGGTCGGCACGGTGCGTCTGATCGGGGGCAACGCCAACAACGCGTTCTCCAGTGTTGCCAGTTCTCTAGGGTCGTAGTAAACCAGGTTCGACCAGCTTCAGGTATGGCTTCGGCTCTGAAATCTGGTCAGGAGAACCCTTAACTGGCCCGCCAGGGAAATCCAGGGGCGCTCTCGGATAGAAGAGGTGTGCCCGGTTGACTCGGAAGCTGGGTATCGGCTGGGAAATTCTCGATAAGTGAAATCGCCTGTGGCGGTTGAAAAAGGAACCAAAGCAGTAATTTCAGTGAATTTCAGCGCCTACGGCGAACGATCATTCAATAACTTGCGAACGAATTCCGTTGGTAAAATTCCCTGAAAAGAGTTTTTCAACAGCCACGCTGCTTTCGACAGTTAGGATGTCGTCTCGACTCGCTATTTTTCCGGCGAATGCCCTGCTGCTCGCAGGTGCGCGTCGATCTCGGCGATCAGCTTCTTTACGTCGGCTGCCATTGGGCTGTTGGGATCCTGCTTGAGAAACTGCTGAAGAGCTTGCCTGGCATTCTCGGACTGTTTCTGTCGCAACAGGGCGTAGCCCAGAACGATATTGACGCCGGCATTGGTCTCCTTCAGTTCGATCGACTTGCGGGCGTGCATCTCCGCATCAGGAAATTTGTTCAACGCGAAACTCACCTTGGCAAGTTCGAAGTAGGCGTCGGGATTTTGTGGATCGAGTTCGGCGAAGCGGGTCAGCGGCTTTTCGGCCAAACTGGCACGGCCGGTCTTGGCATAGAGAACACCCAGCAGGTACTGGGCCCCCGGCATCTTGTCTTCGATCTCGATCGCCTTGACCAGGGAGGATTCGGCTTGTGGGGCCTGGTTGGTTTGCAGTTGTGCGACTCCGAGAAGCTGATAGGCCTCCGCGTATCTCGGATAAAGGCTGATCGCCTTCTGCAGATGGGGGATTGCGCCTTCGAAGTCGTTGTTCTTGACCGCCTCATGGCCGGTCTCGAACTCTTTGCTTGCCTCTCGAGGGATGGCAACAATGCGTGCGTCGATATGGCCGGACCGAGGCACTGCGCTGCTCGGCACGGCCGTGTCTGGCAAAGCTCTTAGAGTGATGTCTTCGAGCGTGCGGCATGGGTTAAGGCTGATGTCGACGTGGCCATAGGCGGGGCGAAAGCCTGGCACGTCGACCTTGTACTGAATCACCATGCAAGGCGCGCCAGTGTGGAACTTTCCCATCCGGTCGGTGGTAAGAAAAGTTCGCCAGGTGCTTTCCCCGTCTGTCCACAGTTCGACTTGGACGAATTGCGCAGGAGCGTTGTTTTCGTACCGGACCCGTCCCTGAAAATTGACGCCGTCCGTGCCGCTGTCGTTTTGCCCTTGCGCTAGAACTGCCGCAGTCAATATGACCAGCGCGAAGGCGACCAGATTTCGCATGAAATCCTCACAAAATCTAGATCAACGTCGAGACACAAGTCCTGAGAGCGTATAAAGGATCGCGGCGCGACTCACTTCAGTCATTAATCAGACTCAGACTCATTCCCTACGCGGCCTGACAAGGTCGATTCCCTGCCATTGTAACGATTTTACTAAGAACGGGGGATGATTGGCGAAAAATCCCATTTACGCTCAAAATGCCTCGGGCGGGGTTTTGAGCGCAATCGGCCTGCTTGCAACAGGTATGATGGTCGAGTATGGAAACAGTGAATCTTTCATTTCGCTATGCTGAGCAAGACTACGTGCGAGCTATGCGCGCTCATTATGCTTCACGGCTGCGCTTGCCCCTCGATATCGCGGTCATCGTGGGACTCGCTGTTGTCGGTACTTACGAATGGCGGTCGGGTATGCATGGGTTCGGACTCACGTTGCTATGTGTGTCGGGCATCTTCGCGCTGATGCTTGTCGCTGCCTTTGCCGTCATTCCGATCATCGCGTTTCGCAGTCAGCCCAAGTTTCGCGATGACTACTCATTGAGCTTTTCGCCGCAAGGAATCCACTTTCGAACTTCGCATATCGATTCCGACCTCAAATGGGGTATGTACACGAGCGCATTGGTTGACGCGTACTCGTTCATCCTCTACTACGGCTCCCAGCAATTTACGGTTGTCCCCAAGCGCATGTTTCAGGATGTCTTGCAGCGTCAGGCGTTCGAGCAATTGCTGCTGCAAAACGTGTCAAAGGTCGTGGACAAGACCAAATGACAGTCTCGGGCCGCGGGTCAATTGTTGAAACATCGCGATTGCGCTCATTGACAGGGGTTCGGTGCGGGTTTTCCCTTCCACAAGAACGCTTGACATGAAGGCGGCGGAGATTTTGCAGGTGCGCCGGGCCACGCTCTCCGACCTTCTGCACGGCAAGTCCGGGCTGACGCCGGAAATGGCGCTGCGCATCGAAAAGGCGTTTGGCCCGGATATGGATCATCTGCTCCGGATGCAGCTCGCCTATGACGTGGCGAAAACGCGAGAGCACGCGCGGGGCATCTCAATCAAGCGTTATGCTCGGGCCTGAACCGATCACGTCCCTTACTCCTTGTACAGGAACCCCGCGACCAGCGTCGCCAGGATCGCGCCTATCCACAGTTCGAGCATCCATCCGAGCGGCAACATGCGCGGAACCGGCGACCAGGTGGCTTGCGCAAAGTTGCCGGGCATTCCCGCGAAGAAGCCGACGATCATGCCGATTTTGAGGGCCGTCTTCGGTCCGGCGCCGGCGGTGGCGCGGCTCCACGCGTAGAGATACGCGAGGAGAATCGACATTACGAACAGGAGAAGAATCCACTGCCCGACGAAAAACGGATAGCGTGGTTGCTTGAGGAGTAAGCCTTGCTTCTGCAGGGGCTCGTAGAACGGGCCCAGTCGCGTCTGAATAAAAAAGCTCCATGCATTCCACACCACTCCACCGGCAATGCCTCCGAGCCACACCCGAGCCGTGTTCAGCTTCATAGTGCCCCCATTTGCGTTTGGCTTGAATTCGGCACAAGTGTACTCCAGCGGGTCAAGTGCGTGGAGTCCCGCGCTGGATGCGGCCGCCGCCTTCGCCTTCCTTGCCAACCCGCAACAGGACGGCGGCTGCGTGGTTCTTACGGTTACAGGTGGGAATATCTCGGACGATGTAAGGCAACGCGCCAGGCGTGCTCTAGCTCGTCAGGATAGACCGCTTGACATGTACTGTATGACCGTACATACTGGAACAAATGTTGCTCTCTTCCACAGCACGCGCGTGGTGCGAAACCGCAGGCAGTGCCCATGGTGGCTGCATCCTGACCGCAAGGATCGCCAACCGCGTTCAGCTTGAGGGCTGGATGCTCGCCGCGGAACTATTGGGAGGAGCACTTTATGATCGCCCATTTTCGCCACAAGGGGCTAACAGCCAGTGTTGAAACTCTGGCGCCAAGAGCCAGCGCCTAAAGGCGCATTCATAACATGGCACTTGCGGCACGCCTGAAGGCGTGCCCTGATACGAATCAGACTTTCACCACAAGCGGCTAAGGCAGCTCCGTGAGGACGGGAATGCCAAGGGCGTACCGTCCGCGATGGCCGACAAGCTGCGCAAGCTTCTGTTCGCGATCGAAACCGCCGGGACCCTGGAGCAGTTCGGCCGATTTCCCGGCTGGAAGCTGCATCCGCTGAAAGGCGACCGAAAAGGATCATGGAGCCTGACCGTTACGGGAAACTGGCGGTTGATTTTCCGTTACGACGAACAGACCAACACCGCCAGCGATATTGATCTGATTGACTACCACTAGGGAGGCCGAAGTGGCCATGAAGAAGCCGCCGCATCCGGGCGACCTGATTAGAACCGAAGTCGTCGAAGCCCTCGGCCTCAACGTGTCGAAGGCGGCGGAGATTTTGCAGGTGCGCCGGGCCACGCTCTCCGACCTCCTGCACGGCAAGGCCTCGCTGACGCCGGAAATGGCGCTGCGCATCGAAAAGGCGTTCGGCCCGGATATGGATCACCTTCTCCGGATGCAACTCGCCTATGACGTGGCGAAAACGCGAGAGCGCGCACGAGGCCTCTCTATCAAACGGTACGTACCGGCCTGAAGGCTGCTGAGAAACTCTGCGTGCGACAGTTGCCCTCAGCGGCTAAACAGGCTGCGGAAAAAGTCAGATATCGACAGCGCAGCCCCTAAAGGGGCGTCTGATGCGGAAGAACTTGTGGTATCGCTAAAGCGATACCCTGATACGAAACCCGAGTTTTTCCGCAGCCTGTAAAGCCAGCATCGAAAGCAGGCTGGTTATCGCAGCGGTGAACCGCTGCGCCACCCAAAGGCAGGTGCGCTAACCGGGCTGCTTAGCCGCTGCGTGGCGGAATCCCTAACGGGAGACGCAGCCGTGGAATCCCACCCTTGCGCAAAAAACGCGCAAGGATGGGGCACCCGCTGTTCCCCGAACCCGTTCGCATCCGATCCCCAATGCGGGAGGCGCGCTTTTTCCACAGGGAAGATAACAGCGGCGTCGGAAATGCAAGAAAAATCTTAGCGAATGAATAGCGAAGGCACCTAGGGCGTAAACACAAGCCCTAGTGGTCATCTTTCCGGTTAACCTCAACATTTCGCATTTTGTACCTTGAGTCCTCTGCCTGATTCTCAACATGAAACTTTCTTGTTGACAACGGATGAATTCGGCGTATTGTGGACAAAAGTGGTCCAAAGTGGACCAAACATTAGAGGTTGTGGGTACGAACGCTAACTTTCGAGGCGCCAGTGGTTTCCGAGACTGACACCGAAAAAAACCGGCCCAACAAACCCGAATCCACTGCTTTTTTGACCGCTTTAACCTCCCCTGTACTAGTGGCTGTGGTAGCAGCCATAAATAAACGGAGCCCGTCATTTTCATCAAGAGCGGTGAGTAGGGCGCATGTTTCGCGGAAATCATCCAACGCGCGTCGACGAAAAGGGACGGTTAAAGGTCCCGGCGGAATTCAAGCGCGTGATCGACGAGAAATATGCGCAGAAATTCTACATCACAAGTCAGGATGGAAATATTGCTCAAGTGTATCCCTTCGAGGAATGGGAGCGGATCGAGCAGAAGCTGGCGGCGCTGTCCACTTTCAACTTGACGAAGAAAAAGTTCTTGACGCGCACGAATTATTACGGGCAGGTCGTGGAGATGGACGGGCAGGGGCGCCTGCTGATCCCGCAGACACTGCGTGAAGCGGCGCAGATTCGCGGGGAAGTGGCAGTGCTCGGCAATCTGACCTATCTGGAAGTTCGGAACCTGGAAGCGCTCGACAAGGAGATGAAAGAGCCCTTCACGGATGAAGACATCAAGACGCTCGACGATTTGGGCATCTAGTGCGAACGGATTCGGATTCGGATTCAATCAACACCCCCGAGTGGGGTGGGCATGGAGAAGTTGGCCATGTTCCAGTTCTTTTAAAAGAAGCGATCGATTTTCTAGCGGTAAAGCGTGGCGGAACTTATCTGGATGCCACGGTGGGCTTGGGCGGGCACAGTTACGAAATCGCAAGACGCCTCGGCGCACTGGGACATTTGATTGGCTTCGATAAGGATGCGGCGGCGCTGGAGAAAGCAGCCGTCAGCCTTCAGCCATCAGCCGTCAGGAAAGGCGCTGATGAGGAATTGGCGGGCGGTGGGCGGCGAACGAATTTGGATTGGCCTACGGTCACGCTGATTCATGCTTCCTTTGCGGAAGCGGGTACGCACGTAGCTCCCGCTTCTCTGACGGATTAATTGCGGACCTGGGGGTTAGCAGTTTGCAGCTCTCGGACCCGGCGCGGGGATTTAATTTTCAGGCGGAAGGACCGCTGGACATGCGGATGAACCCGATGTCCGGCGAGACCGCCGAACAAGTGGTAAACCACATCGACGAGCGCGAGCTGGCCGATGTGATTTACGAATTCGGTGAGGAAAGGAGGTCGCGGAGAATCGCCAGAGCCATTGTCCGGTCGCGGCCGATACGCACGACGAAGCAACTTGTCGAAGTGATAGCGGCCGCGGCCCGGTCAATGAACTGGAAACATGAGCGAATTCGAATTCATCCGGCGACGCGAACCTTTCAAGCTCTCCGAATCTTCGTAAACCGTGAACTGGACGATCTGAAGGCACTGCTGGAAGCGGCGCCCCGGGTGCTGAAGCCGGGAGGGAGGCTGGTGGTGATCAGCTTTCATTCGCTCGAAGACAGAATCGTCAAGGATGCGCTTCGCGAGGGCGCTCAGCGCGGTTGGTACCGGTTATTGACGAAGAAGCCGGTGACGGCTGGCGCAGAAGAGATCGAGCGCAATCCGCGGTCGCGCAGCGCTAAGATGCGCGCCGCCGAAAAGATCAGTTCTCAGTTCCCGGTTCCCAGTTCTCAGTCGTGAGCGTTTACTGGGAACCGAGAACTGAGAACTGAAATGGTGGGGTAAAGGTTTTGGAAGAAACTCTGTGGTGGAATTTTCCCGGAGTGGCCAAGAAAAGACAGAACAATGCCGCGTCCGGAGAAGAAAAGCTGGAATATTCGAAATGACATTCACCGGCACTCTTATTGAAGATCTGATGGCAACGGTCGAGCGCGTGGAAAAGAGGGCGCGAGCGGACAGAGCCTTGGTCGTCAACGCATCGGCACTCGAACCCGGGGTCGTCGAACCCGCGGTCGTTCAACCCATGCTCCTTCAACCCTGGCTAACTACCGTTCAGGAAAACGCCGACTACGATTCCAAATTTATGGGAGTGGCATAAATCATGAGCGCCTTGGCCATCGAAAGCGCAGCTCCTTTCAACCGGCGCAAGTCCTGCTGGCTGGGGACCCCGGAAATTTATTTTCGCAAGACCATCGATAACTCGCGCCTGGTCAAAGTCGAAGATCCGCGGCGCGCGCGCGAGATGAAATCCTTCGGACTAGCGCTCAGTTGCTTGTTCCTGTTGGTGATGGGATACGCGCTGCAACATTTCCGCGCCATTGAATACGGGTACAAGATCGAGACGCTGCGGTCGGAGCGCGAGGGTCTCACGGAAATGAACCGGGCTCTGCGTCTGGAAGAGGCGTCGCTGCGCGATCCGGGGCGAATTGATGTAATGGCGCGCAAGCTCGGCCTGCAATCGCCGCAGCCTGGGCAAGTGCTTCGCATGGATACTGTCACAGATGCGGCTGCGCCTGTGATGGCTAGATTGGCTCCGGTCGCGGTGGTATCGGCGCGGTAAATCAGTTCTCAGTTCCCAGCTCTCAGTTCTCAGGAGGTAGCCGTGAGCTTTTCACTGAGAACTGAGAACTGAGAACTGGGAACTGAAATGGCGGCGAGTACCTCTTCGAACGACGCAAGATTCAGGCTCTACGCCTTGTCTGGATGGCTGTGCCTCTGGCTGCTGGCCATCTGCCTACGCCTGGTTTATCTGCAAATCTTCTGCTACGGAGATTTCGAACGCCGTGCGCATCATCAACAACAACGCAGTTTCGATCTCTCGCCGAAGCGCGGCGTTATCTACGATCGCGCTGGGCGTGAGCTGGCGATGTCCATCCAGGTGGACTCGGCGTTCGTGGTGCCCTCGGAAACCCCCGACCTCGCTAATGCCATCAGCCTGATTTCGCGCATCACTCAAGAGGATCCGCGCGTCGTGCTGGCCGACTGCAGCGCCCACAAGACCTTTTGCTGGGTGGCACGCAAGGCCGACGCGGAAGCGATTGAGCGCATCCGGGCGCTGAATTTGCAAGGCATCCACTACCAGAAAGAACCCAAGCGCTTTTATCCCAAGCGCGAACTGGCGGCGCAAATTCTGGGCTACGTTGGCACCGACGATCAGGGGCTGAGCGGCCTGGAGAGACAATTCAACCAGCAACTCGAGGGCAAGCCCGGCAAGCTGATGATTTCCGTCGACGCGCGCAAGCGCTGGTTTGCCAGTGTCGAAAAGGAGCCTGAAGCCGGCAATAGCGTTGTCCTCACCATCGATCAGAACATTCAGTACATTGCCGAACGGGAACTGGAGCGCGGGATGGAAGAGACCCACGCCATTGCCGGCACGGCGATCGTGGAAAATCCGCACACCGGCGAGATTCTGGCGCTCACCAACCGGCCCACATTCAATCCGAATATTCGAAAGGAAATTAGGAACGAGGCGCTGAAAGACCGCGCCGTCAGCGACATCTACGAGCCCGGCTCGACGTTCAAGATGGTAACTATCTCGGCTGGGCTGGAAGAGAAAATTACGCGACCGGACGAAATGTTTGACTGCCAGATGGGATCGATCGTCATCAATGGCATGCGCATACGCGACAGCAAGCCGCACGGCATGCTCTCGGTCGCCGATATTCTTGCGGAGTCGAGCGACGTGGGCGCCATCAAGGTCGCGCTGCGGCTGGGCGAGGATCGGCTCTACAAATACATTCGCGCCTTCGGATTCGGTCAGCGGACAGGGATCGAGCTGCCCAGCGAAACGCCTGGCCTGACGAAGCCGGTGCGACGCTGGTCGAAAGTTTCCATTGGCGCGATCTCCATGGGCCAGGAGATTGGCATTTCGGCGCTGCAGCTGGCTTCGTTGATTTCGACGATTGCCAACGACGGCGTGCGCGTCCCGGCGCGCATTGTGGCTGGGACGATTGCGCCGCAGAATGCTCCGCAAACGATCGTGTTCCAGCCGGCCGAGGGGACGCGGGTGATTTCATCTCTGACCGCGGCCGAGATGCGCCAGATGCTGCAGGGAGTGGTGCTGCACGGCACCGGGCGCAGAGCTATTCTCGAGGGCTACAGTTCGGCGGGCAAAACCGGGACGGCGCAGAAGGTGGACCCGGCCACCGGCGCTTACTCGAAGACGAAGTATGTCGCGTCTTTTGCCGGATTTGCTCCCATCAACGATCCTCAAATTGCTGTGGTCGTGATCCTCGACTCGGCTGTCGGCCTGCACCAGGGAGGTCAGGTTTCGGCGCCGGTCTTTCAGCGGATCACGCAGCAGGTGCTCGAATATCTGCACGTTCCGCATGATGTTCAGCTTCCGCCTAGCCGCCAGGTGCTGATGGCTCGCCGCGATGTTCCTGACGCGAGTCTGGAAGAAAGCTCGCCCGATCACCTTGGGGCCAGCCTGGATATGGCCGAAGCCAATGAGACGCCCATTATTCCGACTGCGGCCAAGTCCGGTGCGATTGGAGCCCAGGTTGTTCCCGCCGCGCTGACTGCGAGAGATGGGGAGCATCCGGCGCTGAGCGGCTTGACGACAGCGGCAGCGAGTTCGGCGGCTGGAAGTTCACCTGCCGCGCAATCCGAGAATTCACTCGCGCAGAAAGCGCCGACGAGTGGAACAGTGGTTCTCGATGTGGAAGAGGGAGGGATCCAGGTCCCATCCTTCGTTGGCAAAAATCTGCGTGTTGCGATTGAGGCGGCGCAGGATGCCGGGCTCGACCTCGACGCCATCGGCAGCGGCGTTGCACGCGAACAATCGCCTCTGCCCGGCGCGCACGTGGCGGCGGGATCGCGGGTGGTGGTGAAGTTTGGAAAGTGAGGTGGCCTTCGTCAACCGCAGGGCGGACGCAAAATGAAGCACGGAGTATCATGGAGGGTTTTCCATGCCCAAGTCTCGAAAACACCGAGAGTATAGATTCGAAATCGATGCCTTCAGTCCGGCGAGCATCCCGATGTCCCGCCTCGCGGAATACATTTCCGATCTTGCGAAGGTTCTCGGGAACAACAACAGCGTTCACCTGCTGAAAATTGAAGGTGGAAGCACCGTACCGGTGGTACTGGTGGAATGGGAAGCCGAGCCGAAGGTGCGTGATCGCCTCCGGGCCATCAAGAACCACGAAGCCCCAGAGGAGGCCCAACAAGCGGCAAAAGACATAGATCGTCGTCTGCTTCAAGACAATGCCAGAGCCGTCTTGGTTGACCCGGTAGGCAGCAACGTCTTCCGGTTTCCCGGTCGAGAAAATGCCACAAAAATGGAATTTGGTCCGGTGAGCCAAGCTGGTGTCTTCCAAGGTATCCCTATCAAGGTTGGCGGCGAGAATGACCCAGTTCCCGTCCACTTGGAAGACGGTAAAGACAAACACATAGTTCTGGCCCGTCGGTCGCTGGCCAAGGATATCGCTCAGCACCTATTTACTTCGGTGGTTCGGGTTGAGGGTACAGGTCGATGGATCAGGCACACTGATGGAGAATGGGAGATGCTCTTGTTTCATGCGACCTCTTTCACCCTGATCGAAGACGCAGACATTCGGAAGAACATCAGCGAACTTCGTAAAGTGCCCGGTGAATGGAAGAAGCTGGACGATCCTCTCGCAGAGTTAGAGCAGATAAGACGTGGCACAAAGCTGCAATAAATGGTTGCGATTGACAACACGTTTCTTTCGCTGATGTTGCACCCGCACGCGAAGCCGCCGCAAGATCCTGCTACAAGTAAGCCTTTGAACGAATAGAAGACCGTATTGAGAAGTTGCTGGAAGATCTGGACAGTGAGTCCGAGCGAATGATTCTGCCGACCCCGGTACTCAGCGAATTCCTCATCTTGGCCGGGAAGGACGGTCCTGGTTATTTGGACAAGCTTTCAGGCATGAAAAACATTCTCGTCAAACCATTTGATCAGGTAGCTGCGATTGAACTTGCGGCAATTGAGGTGGAAGATCGTCGAAAACGGAAGCAAGCGAGGCGGTTCTGCAAGTCCTTGGGCAAAGCTCAGATTCGATCGTCAGATTGTTGCGATAGCGAAGACCAATGGAGCTAAGCGAATATACTCCGACGATGAGGACGTGATGAAATTTGCGACCCGCCTTGGAATCGAGGTTATTCGCACATGGGAACTCCCGCTTCCTTCCGCCAAACAAATCAATATTGAATACCACCAACCGTAGAAGCGTTAAACCAACAAAAGGGCAGACACTTTTCGCCTTGTTCGGTTGCACGCGGTGTCCGTACCTGCGTAATTCCTTGTCGTTATAATCACTGCAATGACTTTCCAACAACTCCTGCAGGGCGCCGAGGTCCTCTCGCAGAGCGGAAACCCGGCCGTTGCTGGAGTGGAATACGATTCCCGGCGGGTGCGCCCTGGAACTGTTTTCGTCGCCATGAAGGGCGAGACCAGCGACGGCAACCGCTTCATCGATCAAGCCATCGCTGCCGGAGCGGTTGCCATCGTCACCGACTCCGCGAGCGAAGCACCGCGCCCCGCGGTTGCCTGGGCGCAGGTCGTGCATGGACGCCGTGCGCTCGCCCGCCTGAGCGCGAATTTCTACAAACGTCCTGCCGAGCGAATTGCGAATACTGGAATTACCGGCACAAACGGAAAAAGCACGACCGCCTTTCTGATCGAATCCATATTGCAAGCGGCCGGACGCAAGACCGTGCTGGTCGGAACCATCGAATATCACGTTGCCGGGAAAATTCTCCCAGCGCCGCACACCACGCCGGAAGCGCTGGAGTTGAACCGGCTTTTGTCGGAGGGTCTGGGCCAGGGAGTCACCGAAGCGGTGATGGAGGTGTCATCGCACGCGCTGGAGCAACAGCGTGTTTTTGGAATTCCTTTTGATGTGGCCGTATTCACGAATCTCACGCGCGACCATCTCGACTACCACGGCACGATGGAAAATTACTTCCGCGCCAAGCAGGTGCTTTTTGAAGGCTGCGGGACGGAACCGCCGCGCGCCGCCGTTCTTAACCTTGACGATGAATACGGCCGGCAGCTCTGGAAGTTTTGCAAAAAGAAGAGCGCGCTGGTGCTCTCCTACGGTCTGACCTCCGGCGACTGCGATTTTCATGCCGAGTCCGTCGAAATCACGCCGCGGGGAACCCGTTTTCAGATGGTGACGCCCGCGGGTAAAGTCGCCATGTGGTCTCCGCTGATCGGCAATGTGAATGTTTACAACGTGCTCGCGGCTTCTGCTGCCGGTCATGCGCGCGATTGTTCGACCGAGGCGATCGCAAAGGGAGTCTTCGACCTTACCAGTGTTCCCGGCCGCTTCGAACGCGTGGATTGCGGCCAGCCCTTCACGGTGGTCGTGGATTACGCGCACACTGACGACGCGCTCCGCAACCTCACCGCGCTGGCTCGCGATTTTGTCGCGCGCGCCGGCCTCAAAGGCAAGGTCATCACGCTTTTCGGCTGCGGCGGAGATCGCGATCGCAGCCAAGCGTCCGCTGATGGGCGAGGCCGCGGGCAAGGGAAGCGACTTCGTCGTGCTCACTTCCGACAACCCGCGCTCGGAAGATCCGCTGGCCATCATCAATGATGCGCTGGTTGGACTGCAGAGGTCGGGGACAAAATATTCATGGAGCCCGACCGCCGCAAGGCTATCGCCTTCGCTCTGCAGCAGGCAGGCCCCGGCGACATCGTGCTGCTCGCGGGCAAGGGGCACGAAAAAGTGCAGATCACAAAAGAAGGAACGATTCCGTTCGACGATGTGGACGTTGCGCGCGAGAACCTGAAGGCCCTCGGCTACGACTGCAAAAGTGGCGCGAAAGCGGGCACCGCGGGGAAGACGACATGAAACTTCTTCTCTCCCGCATCGCCGAATTCGTGTCTGCGAGCGGGCAATACGACGGTCGCGCTACGGCGCAGGGATATTCCATCGACTCCCGTACGGTGCAACCCGGCGAACTTTTTTTGCGGTCAAAGGCGAACGCCTCGACGGGCACGACTTCGTTGAACAGGCAATGAGCCGAGGCGCGATTGCCGCGGTGGTTCGGAAAGATCAATTGGCGCGCTATTCCAATTCGCCGCCGGCCTGCTGGCCGTCGACGACACTCTGGTTGCGCTGCAGACGCTGGCGACGGCGGTGCGAAAAATTTGGGGCAAGACTGCCATCGGCGTCACCGGTTCGATGGGCAAGACCACCACCAAAGAAGCGATGGCCCATCTGCTCGCGATCAGGTACCGCGTGCATCGCACTAAGGGAAATTTCAACAATCATTTTGGTCTGCCGCTCGGGCTGCTGACTCTCGAGCCGGAATACGATCTCGCCGTGGTCGAGATGGGGATGTCCCACCCCGGCGAAATCTCCGCGCTGGCCCGCATCGCCCTGCCGAACCAGGCCGTGGTCACCAACGTCGCCCCCGTGCACCTGGAGGGCTTCGACTCCATCGCCGGAATCGCACGCGGGAAATATGAACTGATCGAGGCTCTTCCGCACGGCGGCACAGCCGTGTTGAATGCCGACGATGAATATGTGAGCCAGTTCGGGCGCGACTTCAAGGGCAAGGTCGTTCTGTTTGGATTGAAGCCGACGGCCGTTGTGCCGCGGACGAGGCGGAAAACATCGAGGTGCTTGGAGCCGAAGGCACGCGCTTCGATCTCGTCAGCTACGAAGTGCGCCAGTTCGTGCAGAGTCCGCTGCTCGGCAAGCACAACGTGTACAACGTGCTCGCCGCGGCTGCGGTTGCGCTTGAGCACGGCATTACGCCGTCAGAGATCGCCGCAGCTCTGCCGTCCCTGCAGCCCGCCGACAAGCGCGGACAGGTCGTTCAACTGGGCAACATTACCGTGCTGTACGATTGCTACAATTCAAGTCCGAAGGCGCTCATGGCTGCGGTGGATACTCTGGCTGCTATGCCCGCGCGGCGCCGGATTGTCGTCGCCGGCGAGATGCTGGAACTCGGCCCGACCGGCGAGGAACTGCATCGCGAATGCGGGCGTTACATCGCCGGAACTGCGGAGAAGTCAGGCAGGAGGTAAACTTGACTTCCTGCTCGGCGTGCGCGGCTTGGCGAAGGCGATGGTGGAAGCGGCTCGCGAGGCGGGGATGGGAGCGGAATTCGTCGGGACGCCGGAAGAAGCCGGCGAGTGGCTCGCGCGCGCGACTGGGGAAGGCGACGTCGTATTGCTGAAAGCGTCCCGCGGCGTGAAACTGGAAAAAGCGCTGGAGACGTGGAGACGAAAGATCGGGCCTCAGACTACAGACTAGTCGTGACCGCGTGATTTGTACCGTTTTACCGCCGAGGGCGAGACGCCCTCGGGACAGCCGGCAAGATGCCGGCGCTACTCGTTTTCCACGCCGTAATCATCATGCGGTCACGGTGTTTAGCAAGCAGGCATCAGGGCCCGACGACTAACGACTAGCGACTAACGACCAGCGACTAACGACCAGCGACTGGTACTCGGAGGCGGATTGCTCTACTGGCTGCTCTACCTGAAGCTCTTCCATTACTTTCCGCCATTCCGTATTTTTCGTTACCTGACTTTTCGCACAGCCTTTGCCAGTCTTACCGCGCTTTTCACCGGCCTGATTGTCGGGCCCATGGTGATTCGGCGTCTGCAAGATTTCCAGATTGGGCAGTACATCCGCGAAGAGGGGCCGCAGGCTCATCACAAAAAAGCGGGTACGCCGACCATGGGCGGGTGCTGATCGCGATCGCCATCCTGGTGCCTACGTTGCTCTGGGCGGACCTGAGCAATCCGTTCGTCTGGATCGCGGTGTTTGCCACGCTGGCATTCGCTGCGATCGGTTTTGCCGACGACTACCTGAAAGTGGTTCATCACCGCAATCTCGGTCTTACCGCGCGAGCCAAACTCGGCTTACAGGCCGTGGCCAGCATCCTGATTGCGGTCGCACTGATCGTTTTGCAGTACCGCGGAGAGTACTCCACCCGGCTGATGGTCCCATTCCTCAAGCAGTTTCACCCGGACCTGGTGATCGAAAGATGGGCGGTTCATCCCCAACTCTGGCCGCTGGCCTTCCTGCCATTCGTGGCCTTCGTGGTGCTTGTGATTGTCGGGTCGAGCAACGCGGTGAATCTTACCGACGGCCTGGATGGGCTCGCCATCGGCTGTACGGTGATCGCGGCCGGAGCGCTCGCGGTTCTCACTTACCTCAGCGGCCACGCCACGTTTGCCACCTACCTGGAATTGCAGAGCATGCCGCAAATCGGCGAACTCACTATTTTTTGCGGAGCCATGGTCGGTTCCGCCATTGGATTTCTCTGGTATAACGCACATCCGGCGGAAGTGTTTATGGGCGATGTCGGCTCGCTGGCGTTGGGCGGCGCGATTGGCACCATAGCCGTTATGATCAAACAGGAACTCCTGCTGCCGTTCATCGGAGGTATTTTCGTCATCGAGGCGCTCTCGGTGATCTTGCAGGTTGGTTCCTACAAGCTGCGCAAGAAACGCATTTTCAAGATGGCGCCGATCCACCATCACTTCGAACTGCTGGGCTGGTCGGAGTCGAAGGTGATTGTGCGCTTCTGGATCGCATCGCTGGTATTCGCGCTGTTTGCGCTGACGACGCTGAAACTGAGATAGATTTTTCACCACAGATCAAAGAGACACAGATGGAAGATTCAAGAAAAGCATAGCAATGATTCGATTTCTCCGTGGTCTCGTGCTGTGCTCTGTGGTGAAAATTGATCTTGATGGAACTCACGGACAAACGCGTGCTGGTGGTTGGTCTGGGCAAATCCGGCGTGGCCTCTGCGCTCTTTTTGAAGTCGCGCGGCGCCCGGGTCACGGTATCGGATTCCAAGCCCGCATCCGAGCTGCGCAATGAAATCCTGCTCCTGCTGGAGCATGGGATCACGGTCGAAACCGGTGGCCATGGCGACCGCACTTTTCGCGGGCAAGACTTGATCGTCCTCAGCCCGGGTGTGCCGGTCGATGCGCCGCCACTGGTGCAGGCGCGCAACCTGGGAGAACCGGTGATCGGCGAAGTCGAGCTCGCGGCGCGATTTCTGGCTGGTCCGATCGTCGCCATTACCGGAGCCAACGGCAAAACCACGACCACCTCATTGGCCGGCGAGATTATTGCGGCCGGAAAGTTCTCCACACTGGTGGGGGGCAATATCGGCACGCCGGCCATCAGTCTTGTGGATCTGGCCGGGTCTGCGACCTGGACCGTGCTGGAAGTATCCAGCTTTCAGCTGGAAACGATCGTCGAATTTCGTCCTCGGATCGCGGTGATTCTGAACATCACGCCCGACCATCTCGATCGCCACAAGACTTTTGTCAATTACGTCGGCGCCAAAGCGCGCGTCTTTGAGAACCAACGTGCGGATGACTACGCCGTCCTCAACGCCGATGACCCACCACTGCTGGCTTGTCGGATCGTACTCTCGCACAGTTGTTCTGGTTCAGCCGGAACAAGGAGATTGACAAAGGAGCCTTCGCCCGTGGCCCGCATATCTATTTCCGGGACGGCCATAGCGAACGCGAGATCATGCCGCTTGCGGACGTACCGCTGAAAGGCGCGCACAACCTGGAAAATGTGCTCGCGGGAGTTTCTATCGGCATGCTTGTCGGTTGCCAGCCGGAACAGATCCGCCAGGCTGTCCGGAATTTCAAAGCCGTCGAGCACCGGTTGGAATTCGTGGCCAAGGTGGCGGGCGTGGATTACTACAACGACTCCAAGGCCACGAACGTTGACGCCACCATCAAAGCTCTGGAGTCCTTCCCAGCTAATATTCACCTGATTCTTGGGGGCAAGGATAAGGGTAGCGATTACACCGGGCTCAATGACCTGCTGAGACAGCGGGTGAAGCGCGTTTATACCATAGGGGCCGCGGCTGCCAAGATCGAATCGCAGATTCAGGGCGCTGCCGAGGTCGAACATGCGGAGACTATGGAAAACGCTGTCCGACGCGCCAGCGAATCGGCTGTGGCCGGCGACGTCATTCTTCTGGCTCCGGCTTGCGCGAGCTTCGATCAGTTCCAGAATTACGAACACCGCGGGCGCGTGTTCAAAGAGACGGTACACTCGCTGGCGATGTCGCGATCCACATAGGGTGAGTTTCATAGTTGCTTTAGATGACGGGCCCTGAGGGGCGTCTGATTTTGCGGAATTTTCGGTATCGCTAAAGCCCCGTCACCATACGCACTGGGAACCAACTCAGTTATCACCTTCCCTGAATCCGCGGTGAAACTCCTCCATGTCTCCGTGTCTACGTGGTGAAATAGATTGTTTATGGCCAAGCGCGTCAGCGTCGATCGCTGGATGTTCACCGTGACCATGATCTTGGTTTTTATCGGGCTGGTCATGATCTTCAGCGCCTCGGCGGTGATGGCCAAGGAGCGGTTTGGGTCGGCCTACGAATTCCTGCTGAAGCAACTGGTATGGGCGGTTGCGGGACTGGCCGTGATGGTCGTGGCCATGAAGGTGGATTACAAACGCCTGCAACATCCGGCGCTGGTTTTCTCGTTTCTGGGGTCTACCACGCTTCTGCTCATCTCGGTTTTTTTTCTTGACCGCGCCCACGGCACGCACCGCTGGTTTCACGTGGGTCCGGTTTCGTTGCAGCCTTCGGAACTGGCCAAGCCCGCACTCATTCTGTTTCTCGCGTGGTTTCTCGAAAACAAAACCAAGAGCATGGTCATGGACGACTGGCGCAATACGCTGATTCCCGCAGTGGCGCCCACCGTAATTTTTCTGGGGCTGATTGTTTTTCAGCCGGACCTCGGAACGGCCATCGCCTGCGCGGGCATTACCGCTTGCGTCCTGTTCGTGGCGGGCATCCGCCTGCGCTACTTCGGATACGCCTTCGCGGCCGCGCTTGTGCCGCTCTATTTTCTGATCTTTCACGTGTCGTACAGGAAAGATCGCATCCTGGCCTTTCTGAATCCCTACGCCGACCCCAAGGGATTTGGCTTCCACATTATCCAGTCGCTGATTGCGGTCTCGACTGGCGGCGTGACCGGACTCGGGCTGATGGAAGGGAAGCAAAAATTGTTCTATCTCCCCGAACCGCACACGGATTTTATTTTCGCGGTCACCGCCGAAGAGTTGGGCCTGGTGGGAGCGCTGACCGTCATAATTCTGTTTGCGATCTTCCTCTGGCGCGGCACGCGCGCGGCGCTGCGCGCGCAAGATAGCTTCGGCCGCTACCTGGCCGTCGGAATCACCAGCATGATCGTGCTGCAGGCCTTCATCAATATCAGCGTCGTGCTCGGCCTGATGCCCACCAAAGGGATCCCGCTGCCATTTGTTTCCTATGGCGGATCGTCGCTGTTTGTGACCCTGATGTGCGTTGGGGTGCTTCTGAATATCACGAAACAGGTGGAGTAGGCGACTTCCGTTCGCTGTGCTCAGGATTTCGGCAGCGGGCTCCCGCTCCGCTCACCCCATTGTTTAATCCTTTCAGCTTCAGACATAAAGTTGTGATTTTCGATGATTTCGCAGACGCTGATGGGGGAGCGCGAGATTACCGAGAAGCAATCGTTCAGAACATCGCCGCCCCAATTCACTATTTCCTGCCGGACACAATAAAGATTATGTTGCCGACACAACTCGCGAACGATGCGGGCGGAGACAGATTCCGCCCGCCAGTGGCAGTTACGCTCGACCCCAAATGCCCCGGTGCGCCACATCAAATGGCGAACGACAGGCAGGTGGGTGAGCATGGTAGCGAACGGGCCAGCGAGATAGTCCGCGAAGTTCGAGTGATGAATAAAAGCTGCTCCTCGCGGAGTGAGAATACGCGCGAACTCAGCCAGGTAAGCATCGATGACAACCGCCTCGACGTGGACAAGAGAATCGAAGCTAAAGACGAAATCAATCGAAGAGTCTCCCACCATAGGGAGAGACTTGCCGTCGTTGACGTAGAACGACATTGAAGGATCGTCCCCAAACCGTTGGCGGCAACGCTCGATGCAGTTGGTATTGAGGTCAACGGCAACCAATTTCTGACAATGCCCGCGCAGGAAATTGGTCCATCGCCCGAATCCCGGGGCGATTTCCAGGATCGCGTGAACGGGCAGATAGGGAAGGATGCGCGGCAAGATGCTCCCATGCCATTGTTTGTCAGGTCCGCCCCATGCGACGGACCATTCGTTGCCAGCGTCGGACCAATTCCGGTCAGTACCCCATGCCCGCACGTTCTGTTTAAGCGTGGGCATCGGAACTATCGGCAACCATCTGTGATGGAGTTGGGTTTTAAAGGCATAATTCCGGCCGTTTTGGTTGATGGACGCTCTCTCGAGTGCCTCAATCAGGGGAATAGTGTCGCAGGGGCCGGAGCCGGAGTCTGTGAGGGTGGTCACAGATTGGTTGTGATGAAAAAATCAAAGGAATTAGTGTTTCCAGCAATGATTACAGATGCTAGGCTTCGGAGCGCAAGTGAGCTCTTGGCAACCGTTCTCTGAAAAGAACGGACAAAGATTAGCCGCGCCGAGTAGCGCGGCGGGAGAGAACCAGTGATTAGCAAACCAGTGATTAACAAAATGAGCGTCTGCATGGCATTGATAGTCCTCCTCAGCGCGTCTGCTCTGTCCGAGAGTAAGGGCAGTAGGATTGGCGATGACTACGCTAAGGCAGCACTTCGGGCCGTGATCTATACGAATGAGAGTGGCATAACTCCGGAGCGCGCCTCCTTCTTGATCGATGAGGCCGACGTGGAAGCGAGCACTCCTGCGGAAGAGGCTTCTCTTAAAGAAATAAACCGCATCTTGGGCATCTGGATAAGGAGGCCCACACAGGATAACCAAGTCTGCTACCAGGCTCTCAAAATCAACCTTAAGGCGCGTAACGGCACTACACCCGAGGTGTGCAGGTAAAATCGCACGGGCCGATGTTAAATCGCAGAGCCGTATCGCTATCCGCAGGTATGTTAGTTGACGATAAAAAACTCAATAGCGATTCGATCTCACCGTTGACAAAGAAGGTCTTCGGTTCATTTCTGCGAAGGCTTTCCGCAAGATATCTTTCATCGCTCTTCATGGATGGAACGATGGCGTTTTTTCGATAGCGATTGATAAATCGCGGTTGCAGCAGAACGTGTGGTGGCGGGGCTACGCCCCGCAGGACGGGGCAGAGCCCCGTCACCACACGTTAACAACGTTCTACGCTCCTGCCTCTTTCTCCATCGCGAGCAGTTGCTCTTTGCGCTCTATGCCCCAGCGGTAGCCGCCTAATTCTCCATCTTGCCGCACTACGCGGTGGCAGGGGATTGCTACTGCTACGGGGTTGGTGGCGCAGGCTCGGGCTACGGCTCGGGTGGCTTTGGGCATGCCGATGTTTTTGGCCACGGCGCTGTAGGAGCGCGTTTCTCCTCGGGGAATTTCTTGCAGCGCTTCCCAGACTCGGCGTTGAAACGCGGTCGCCCTTATGTCGAGCGGAAGCGAGGGATTAAGCTCATGTCCTTGAATGAGGCGGGTGAGGTTGTCTCGCCATTGAGACATGGCGGCATCGTCGCGGCGGCGAACGGCGAACGGAAACTCGCGCATCAAGCCTTGTTGGAGCTGCTGCTCGGAATCGCCGAACTGAATGGCGCAGATGCCCTTGTCGGTGGCGGCGATCAGCATGTGTCCGAGAGGCGAGCCGGGGTAGCGGACGATGGTATAGCGAACGACGGCGGCCACGGCGCCTCGGCGGTACTTCTCCGGGGTCATGCCTAGCTGCGTGGCGGTGCGCTCGTAGAGACGGCTGCTGGAGCCGTATCCGGCGGCGTAGAGGGCGGTGGTTACGGAGTGGCCGGCCTGTAAGTTTTGCTTCACTTGCCGCAAGCGGCTGGCGTCCATGTAGGCCTTGGGCGAGACGCCGAGCAGCGATTTGAAGGTGCGCTGCAAGTGGAAGGGACTGCGGCGGAATTCTTTGGCCAGCAGGCTGAGCGTCAATTGACCTTCGAGGTGCTGCTCGATGTAGCGGCACATCGACCGCACCAGCGCGGATTGAGGATTTCCGTCCACCGCCTTCGGACGGCAGCGCAGGCAGGCGCGATAGCCGGCCTGCTCGGCTTGGAGGGCATGATCGAAAAAGCTGACGTTCTCGCGGCGCGGGCGTTTGGCGGGACAAGAGGGACGGCAGAATATGCCGGTGCTGGAAACGCCGAAAACGAAGGTGCCGTCGAGGGAGCCGTCGCGACGGACGACGGCTTGCCAGCGGCGGGCGTCTATCTGAACAGCCTTTGGCACGGCGGTTTGAACGGCAACTTCGGCTGCTTTTGGCACGGCGGTTGGTTGCGGAGTTCGTTTCATCGTTTCTTCTTCTGAAAGTATCGCATTGGTGGCCATGCCGGTAACATAGGGCAATCGCGCGGCGCGGACTATCCGAATGTTGCGGTCAAACGAATTTTCGCGGCGACAACCGGGTCCCCTCCAAAGGCCTTGGCTGGCGCGGGTTTCCGGGCGACTGGTTCGAGCGAACTAGGTTGGGCAGGACGGCTTGGGTACGATGGTTTGGTTACTCATAAAGTGCAGATGCTTGCATCCGCGTGCCCGGCCCAATTCCGTCTCCGCCGACTAACTCCGTTCGCAACACACACTTACACTTTCCTTTTCGTATGGTTTCACGGGTGCAGTGCTCCTTTGTGAGGTCCGGAGTGTATGGGACGAGCTGGGGGCGAACTTTGACTGTCATTCGCAGCGCTGAGTGCGTAGCAGCTCTTAAAACGACGACGCGGCCAGCGGTTGTCCTGCCGCTGCTGGTGATTTTGTTCATCGTCTCCTACGGCATTCTGACCATGCTGGTTTTCGAGCAGGGTAAGACCATCGAATCGCAGCGCAGTTTAATCCGCGAGATGTTGAAGGACAGTACGCAACTGGCCACGTTGAAAGGCAAGCTGGCTCGCGACGACAGCAAGCGGTCGCACGACAAGGCGTCGGCGCAGGCGCCGGCGGACGCGAAAAGACGGGGATCCCGGCAATTCTGGGCAGGGGCAAAAGGAGCGGACAAAGAAACCAAACGACCCGGTAAATCGGCCCACTCCACGAAGGAAGCTCCCCGGAGGCCGGCCGCGGATCTGGAGGATGTGCGGCGTTGCACGCGGGCGATCTAGCGGTCGTACTGGCGTGAGGGTTGCGGATCGGAGATTCGGGTTTTAGGTGCAGATTTTTCAGATCCAGAATTATTTGGACCCAGATTGTAAAAGAAAGAACGGTTCTGTGGCAAGCGGCCTAATGTGGTGGCCGCAAAGCAAGCGAGACACAATCATGAAGACCCTGGCCCTAGCCCTCATCCTGTCTCTTCCTGTTCCCAGGCTGGCACCACCAGCCCAGATCTCTCCCACCGTTAGCCAGCAACCGGCAAAGAAAAAGGGCGGGCAATGGTACTTCGCCGCAACCGGGCACGCCGTTTATTGCTACGGACCGGTGGTGACCTTGCCCCAGGCGCACGGAGGCCTCGTGAAAGTGGCAACCTTTTGCCGTGGCGACCAAACCATTGTGCCGCTGAAAGATTAGAACCGCTGTTCACCCGCCGTTTCAAAGATATTTTTCTCAACAGGCTGCGGAAAAAGTCTAGCTTCGCGCCCCAGCCCCTGAAGGGGCGTCTGATTGCGAAAGATTACGGCATCGCTAAAGCGATGCCCTGATACGCAACGTTAGTTTTTCCGCAGCCTTTAAACTCGTGCGCTTCCAAACCCCGCTTCGATCGGAGTTTTTCCGCATCCTGGTAAAGATATTTCCGCCGCCGCAACGAAGCTCACACACGGACGAAACGTGGCGCGGTATATTTAGAAGGAATTATTTATTCCCCAGGGAAGGGCTGCGGGCATGGCTATCGTTTCCTCCAACCACTACGCGGGTTTTGAATTCCAGTCTGGCGCAGAAGATTATGAGCGCCGACGAAGCTGCGGCTCTCATTCACTCCGGCGACCAGGTCGGCATGAGCGGCTTCACCGGGTCTGGCTATCCCAAGGCAGTTCCGATTGAGCTGGCGCGCCACATTGCCGACGCGAACTTCCGCGGGCAAAAGTTTCAGGTCAGCGTCTTTACCGGAGCTTCCACCGGCCCTGAGCTGGATGGAGCGCTGGCCATGGCGGGAGGCATCCATCTGCGCCTTCCCTATCAGTCCGATCCGGAAACCCGCAAGCGCATCAACGCCGGCGAAATGGACTACATGGACATTCACCTCAGCCATGTCGCCCAGTTCGTTGAATATGGATTCCTGGGCAAGCTCGATGTCGCGCTGATCGAAGTCACCGCTGTGCTGGAGGACGGGCGGCTGGTGCCCAGTTCATCGATCGGCAACAACAAGACCTGGGTCGATCGAGCGGAGCGCGTGATCCTCGAGGTCAACTCGTGGCAGCCGTGCTGCGTTGGAGGGCATGCACGACATCTACTACGGTCTCGAGCCGCCACCGAATCGCGGACCGATTCCACTGGTGCGTCCCGGCCAGCGCATCGGCACGCCCTATCTCGAAGTTCCCGCGGAGAAGGTCGTCGCCATCGTGCTCACGGATTCTCCCGACCGCAATAGCGCCTTCAAAGCGCCCGATGCAAGCTTCCAAGCGCATCGCCGGCCACATCCTCGAATTCCTCAGTTGGGAAGTGCAGAAGGGCCGCATGCCTGCGAATCTGCTCCCGCTGCAATCCGGCGTCGGCAACATTGCCAACGCGGTTCTCTTTGGGCTTGAGGAAGGCCCGTTTGAAGGACTGACTTCCTACACGGAAGTGATTCAAGACGGCATGATTCGTCTGCTGAAGTCGGGCAAGTTAACTGTCGCCTCGGCCACGGCATTCTCGCTCAGCCCCGAGATCATGACCGAAGTGAATGCCGATATGGCCAACTACCGGGAGCGCATCGTTCTGCGCTCGCAGGAGATCTCCAATCATCCCGAGATCATTCGCCGGCTCGGCGTAATCGCCATGAACGGCATGATCGAAGCCGACATTTACGGCAACGTCAACTCGACGCATGTCATGGGATCGCGCATCCAGAACGGCATTGGCGGGTCCGGCGACTTCGCCCGCAATGGATATCTCTCGATCTTCATGGCCCCATCGACGGCGCAGCACGGGACCATCTCGACCATCGTTCCGATGGTGTCGCATGTCGACCACACCGAACATGACGTGCAGGTCATTGTCAGCGAGCACGGACTGGCGGATTTGCGCGGACTCTCGCCGCGTCAGCGGGCGCACCTCATCATCGAGAAGTGTTCCAGTCCGGACTACAAACCTTTGCTCCTCGACTATCTCAACCGGTCGGAGCGGCTGTCGTACGGCAAACATACCCCGCACCTGCTCACCGAATCGCTGGGCTGGCACAACCGTTATCTGCGCAGCGGAAAGATGCGTCCTCAGGAAGCGGGACTGAAATTTCGTTTATCACTACCTCTCGTGCTCGTGCTCTTCCCCTTCCCATCGCCCGCTCCAGCCACCGTTGCCCCACTCACCACGGCCCCAGCCCCGGAACTGCGATCCGTCAACGATGCTGCCATCCAGAAACTCGAACATGCGCTCATGCCCATTCGGACCACGCGCATAAATCCGCAATGCCTTCTGATGTCCCCGATCGGGGTCCACGCCGAACGTACCCGCCTCCAACCGGAATGTCAGGTCATGACGCGCGAGTTCCTTCAACCGGTTGGTGACATCCACATGGTGATGCTCCGTGCCATATTGCGCGTTCAGAATCAAGAACTCGCCCTCGCCGGCCGCAGCGATATGCCAGTGGCCGCTCCAACCACCGTTGCCCCATTCGCCACGGCCCCAGCCGCGGAACTGCGATCCGTCAATGATGCTGCCATCGAGATACTCGAACATGCGTTCCCGCCCATTCGGACCACGCGCATAAATCCGCAACGCCTTCTGCTGTCCCGGATCCGGGTCCACGCCGAACGTACGGAAATCCAGCCGGAAGGTCAGGTCATGACGCGCCAATTCCTTCAGCCGTCCCGTGACGTCCACATGGTGATACTCCGAGCCATATTGCGCGCTAAGAATCAAGTACTCACCCTCGCCGCGTGGCTGTGCCACCGCCGCTCCGAGCAGCAAAAGCGACAACGCCATGGTCAAGAAAATCGTGAACCGCACCTTCGTCAAAGTCATAGTCTTAGTCATATCATCAGAGTCTCTCCTATCAACCGCAATTTCTTTGGCCTGGAAACGACACCATTGTATGCCCATCTCGCCTGATCGCGATGTTGCGAAACGATTTTTCTACTGGAGCACTACTCTCGCTTCAGCATCCCCTCGATCGTCACGATATCAGCTAACCCAGAGCAGCCGTAGATTGCGGGTAGAATGCGATTCGCCGGGTAAGTGCGCCGCCATTGCGCTACTCGATCCGTTCCCGCTCGATAAGCCGGAAGATACATTCGGCCCAGTAATGGATGTTGACCCCAGGCGCCAGAAAGCTTGTCGGCGCGCTCTTCGGTGACCAGGAAATCGCGACGAAGAACCGGCGCCACTTTTTCGCGCTGCATTTTTTCTCCCCAAGTTAGATACGACGACTGATTCTTGGCATCATCCTGCAGTAACGCCAGCAGCACGCCGATCTGCAAATCTTCGTCGGGGAGTTGCTCGATTTCGGTTACGCCATGAGCGATGAGAATGGCATTGTTCGCGAGTCCCTCGAACAGGGTGGCGGCGCGAGTGTTCATGGTCAATACCGTGGCTTCGAAGCCGGCTTTCCCGCGGACATAGTGATCCTGCAAGTAGGCAAAGGTGGTGACGTGCCCGGGCACAACTTCGTGGCTTACCAGTTGCTCGAACTCCGGAACGGAGATTTGCAACGACGCGTTGATCTCGTAAGTGGCTTCGTATTTCGGACTGCCATCCGCGTTCCGCGCGCGACCGATGTAGTTCATCGAGCCCGAAAACCATGCGTCCTTAATGGGCAGGAATTCAATATTGGCGCGAGGTACGGACGAGAGATCCTGGGGAAGATAGGGCAGTAAGTTGGCCGCGCTGAGGCGGTCAAAGTGGGCGATCATGGCCGCGCCCAGAGCGCGGACAGAAGCCATGGGAACCACACGATCGCGCCGCCAGGCATCGACCGCCCCGAGAAGGCCGGCAGAACCGGAGGTTGAGTAACCGGCGCGGCCCAACAATTCGGCAACACGCTCACGTTTCGCTTCCGGCATGGAAGGTTCCGGTGGACGGCCCGTCGAGGACTCAACACACCGGGCGTAGGGTACGGGCTTGCCTTTGCCGAGCACTTCCATGGCTAGGTCCCACATCGTCTCCAGGCAAAGCGACAGGCCTTCGAGATACTGACGGCGCATGCCGTTGCTTTTTCGAGCGTCAATCTTGCGGGCCTCGTCGCTCAGTCCGGCGATGGCTTGCGGGAGATCTACCTGACGCAGGTACTCTTCCACCGCCTGACGATCGACGTTCTTGCCGGAAACGCCGCCCGTCTCCCGCACCCGCGCCGCCGCCGGATTGGTGTAGGCCGGCGGCAGCGGCTCGTCCGAGAACCACGAGTCGGCGATGAATCGTCCCGTGCCCGAGGCACACATGACATCGCCGCCCCAAAGCGTGTCGATGCCGAGAACCGCATCTGCGACAAATCGTGCTATCGAGTCCATGCTGATCTCCTTTTATTATTCTTATTCTTCTTCTTCGGTGGAAACTTTCTTCAGCGAGCCAAACCATACATACAGACAGAGTGCAATAAACAGCAGCGCGGAAACGCTCTGCGACACCGCAACGTTGGCGTAGAAAGGCGTCTGAATCCACTCTTCCTTGAAGCTCGGCAGCACGCGCAGCGCCGCCCCAATCACTCCGCCGAGTGCGCCGCCCGCCATCAAGCCGCCGGCAATAATGATGCCGCGCTCGCGGATGGTCTTGCCGCTGCTGGCCGCCAACTTTCTCCCCGCGCTTGTTCACCAGGTGCGAGAGGAATCCGCCGGCCAAGATCGGCGTGGTCAGCTGGAGCGGCAGATAGATTCCCAGCGCGAAGACCATGGAAGAGAGGCCGAGCATCTCCAGCACCACGGTGATCATGGCGCCGATGCCGAACAACATATAGGCGACGGGCTGGCCGCTCATGAATCCCGACACCACGGCTTTCAGTGCGGAGGCCTGGGGCGCGACCAGGACCTGCCGTGGGTCGCCGGGCGCGGCCTCTCCGAACTGGAAGGCCTTGGCCAGCAGGATGATGGTTAACCCGGCGGTGATGGCCGCCGCGACGACCCCGATAAACTTCACCTTCTCCTGCGCCGAAGGCGTGGAACCGAGCCAGTAGCCGGCTTTCAAGTCGGTAATGAACTGGCCCGAGGCGCACAGTGCTACGCAGACCATGCCGGCCATGGCCATCACGAAGAACATGCCGGTAGTCCCGGAGAGTCCGAACTTCAGCAACACCACCGCGGAGACGATGACGGTCAGTAAAGTCATGCCGCTGGCCGGGTTGTTCGCCGTGGTGGCAATGGCGTTGGCAGCCACCGTGGTGAAGAAGAATGAGAAGAGCAGCGTCAGCGCCAGGCCCACGGCGACCACGGTCCAGGAAACATGAAGTTGTCCGAAGAAGACGGCCACTCGCGATTGCCCCCAGCACCACGCCGAGGAGGATCGCGAGGATGGGAATGTCACGATCGGTGCGTTCCATCTGCGGCGCTTCGCCGTGGCGGAAGGCGTGCATCGCGATGGCAAACGATCCGACGACGACGCGCAGCGACTTGAGGATGCCGACGAGGCCGGCGCTGGCGATGGCGCCGACGCCGATGAAGCGCACGTAATAGCGGTAGATCTCCGCGGCCGTCATGTGCGAAATGGGGATGGTCGCGGGATAGACAGTGACGTCGCCCATGTGGCTGCCGATGAACCAGATCATCGGGACGAGCACGAAGTTCACCAGAATGCCGCCGGCGCAAAAGATCAGGGCAATGCGCGGGCCCATCACGTAGCCCAGGCCGAGGATGAAGCTGACCGCGTCGAAATTGAAGACCATGCGCCCATGCTCGGCCAGGGACCGCACCGCGGGCACGAACTGGAAGTTCAGGTACTCCTTCCAGACGTGGAAGGTGGTGACAAAGAAGTCGTAAACGGCGGCGATGGCTGTGGCCTGCAGCAGCAGCCTGGCCTGGGAGCCACCCTTCTCGCCGGTGACGAGGACTTCGGTGATGGCCGTGGCCTCGGGAAATGGGAACTTGCCGTGCATTTCACGCACAAAATAGCGCCGCAGCGGAATGAGGAAGAGGATGCCAAGGCAGCCCCCGGCCAGGCAGATGAAGATAGTCTGCACCGGATGCGGGTCGAGGTGGAGAGCGTAAAGCGCCGGGACGGTGAAGACCGCACCCGACACCACGGCCGCGGAGGCGCCGCCCATGCTGGTGATGATCACGTTCTCCAGCACGGTGGAGCGCCGCCGGTAGACGCGCGCCAAGCCGATGGCGAGGATGGAGATGGGAATCGCCGCCTCCATTCCCTGGCCGACCTTGAGGGCGGAATAGGCTGACGCGACGCTGAAGACGATGCACAGCAACGTGCCCCACAGCACGGCGCGCCAGGTCACCTCCGGTGGCGCCATGCTGGCGGGCACCAGCGGCATGTAGATTTCGCCGTCCTTCAACGGTTGGTACGCGTTTTCGGGAAGAGACTTGGTTTCGACTTCGGCCATGGATGAGCGAGCCTCCTGATCCATTAGGAAGTCAAACATAGGGTGCGGAGACAGAGCAAGGGCGGCGGTCACACGGTGGAGGAACTTGGAAGAGACTATCACTAAACTCTCACGGCTACACGGCACTCCCGTGAGCCCCACGGCACTCTCGTGCCATTACCGACAGCGCAGTCCTTCGCTTCCTCTTCACCCTCGAAATTAGGCGTTGTTAGAAAATCAATCTCTGGCTTGACGAAAACGGAACGAACAGAAACCCCAATGAGTGTAATCGGGGATTTTGCAACAGTTAAGGTCTGGCCGTCCTGGCGATCACCACACATCAAGGTGTGACCAGTGTCACTGACATGGCGCACTCCCTGGTGTGGCATCAATACGTCCGCCTCCCCCGAGGATCAGGTTCGCCCCGGTTAGCACCCCCCCGAGACGAGACCTTTGAACGTCGGCCCTTCCAGCAATTTGGTTTGTCGGTGACGATTCGCATCTTGCGCCTGACAAATCGGGATCGGAGTGCTCGTAGCTGAATGATCGAGGGGTAAGAATTGAGGCGGACAGGAGGGGAAAATGAAATTAACCGCCATTCTCTTGACTAGTTTCACTGTGAGTCTTTTTTTCTTAGTGAGTACGGCCTTTGGACAGTCACAACAGGAAGTACCTAAAAGCACAAGCGCTGCCCTGGCAGGCATACCGGCAAACGCAACCACCCCAGCAACCGCGACACCGGCTGCTCCCAGACGCTTCGTTCCGGTATTGATCTCAGTAACGGACGCCAGCGGAAACCCGATAACGGGACTCGCGAAAGAACAGCTCACGCTCACAGATACAAATCAGGCCGTGCAGCCTCTACAGCTGTACAAAGCACCTGATATACCGTTGCACCTTGGCATTGTTTTGCTCTGCTCGTCGGCCTCGTTCTCGCAGCAGCAAGCCGCGGCCATCGACCTCGTACAGAAGGCGATCCGACCTGGTATTGACGAGGCATTCGTGGTGGCGGCGCGCGGGAAGAAGCCTTGGCCCTCCGAGCGGCTGGATTGGAAACAAGATCCGGCAGAACTTGCAAAAATGATTCAAGCGCTGGACCCAAGCGCTGGCCTGGGGGATGCCTTCAATTTCGATTTGAAGACGGAAGAAACGGAGGGTGACGAAAACGCAGGTCGATACACGATCCAGCACTTTGGCGGCGGCGGCATAAATGTCTTCGACGCCATCTCCGCCATGATGGGTTCGGACCCGCGTCCCTCGCGGCGTGTCGTGGTCATTTTCCGCGAGCCGTGGGCCCACAGTCCCGGGTTTGGACTCCGGGGGAACGGCGCGGTGGAAGGTCAATTACAGCGCGTGATTGGTGCGGCGCAGGAGATGCACATTGCCACCTTCGTCATCGGTCTTGAGGACCCGAGGTTTAACGGAATAACCGACAACACCATCGGAAAGACTTATATTTCCTTGCACGCAGGCGAGGATGGTGGAGCGGGCGCCGCCACCCGCAAATTTGACCGCGAAATGGAGAGGGCCCGATACCGGGCTTACAACGCCGGGAAGGTCAACGTGGAGCGTATTGCCACGGACACGGGTGGAGCGACCTATTGGAGCACGAAGAAGAATTACTCCGATGCGGTTCGCGCCATCGCCAACCAGCTTGCCGGTCAATACATTGTGACCTTTACGCCCGGCGACGTGCCCGGCCCGATTCACACTCTCAAAGTCTCAGGCAGCAACGGGGCCCGCGTATTGGCGCAGACTACATTCTTCTTGCAGCCGGCTAAGTAGCCAGGATTCGTTCTGAGATCGAGGATGATTACCCAGGGCTTCCGAGTGCCGTTTCGGGTTCCCCGTGCGTGCGAGGTACTACGAAGGATGAAATCGGGATACTAACCAGATGGATCGAGGGAACATTGGACGCGCCTATGCGCAAGCGTCAGCCTTGGTTAATCCTGAGTTCAACGAATTGCTATCGGTAGCGAAACAGTGCCAGAACAGGTTCTTGGCGCAGCGAGACCAGAGTCCACATTGAAAGACGCCGAGCCCGACGTCCCCATCCTGAAAGAAGCCAAGGCAGAGTACGCGAAGCTGCAGTAGCGGAAAAGTCCTGCCTGGTTGCTCACTGTCTAGCGATAGTTTACGTAACCAGGCGTGGGTATTGAAAAAGGAAGCAAAGCAGTAATTTCAGTAAAGTTCAGCGTCTACGTCAAACGAACATTCAATAAGTTACGAACAAATTTCGCTGTCAAAATTCCCTGAAAAGAGTTTTTCAACAGCCACAGGAGGCGATTTCACTCAAAACCCCGCACTTACGGCGCGGCTGAAGCCGCGCCCCTTCAAGACAAAGTCAAAGTCAGAGTTTTTCAGCAAACTGTAAAGTCGAATTCAAAACAAGGCAGTTACCGCAGTGGTAAGCCGCTCCACCCCATCACGCCAAAAGCGGGCGTGCTGGGGGCCCCGGCGCTGCGCCACCCAAAAGCAAGGGCACCAGCGAGTTTTTCCGCAAGCTGTGAAGCGCTGGGCTAAGCTGGTTCGCCCCTCCGGGGGTGGATGTTTCGTTCGCTGGGTTGCTCGAAAACGAGTTCTCACGCACACTGTTTCCGCTGCGTAAACAGAGGCCGGTGGAGCCCATCGCTCTTCGCTCATGAACATACTTGATCTCGTTGTCGGCAAGCCCATCAAGACCAGTGACGAACGCGCCGAGCAGATCGGTCCCGCGCAGGGCATCCCGATCTTTGGCCTCGACGCGCTCAGCTCGGCTGCTTACGGCCCGGAAGCGGCGCTCAGCCTTCTGATTCCGCTGGGCCTGCTCGGCGTTCGCTATATCGTTCCGATCAGCGCCGCCATCATCACGCTGCTGGTGATCGTGTACTTCTCCTATCGCCAGACCATCGCCGCCTATCCCTCCGGCGGCGGCTCCTATACCGTGGCGCGCTTCAACCTGGGCGCGCCTGCCAGCCTGCTGGCCGCGGCCGCGCTGCTTGCCGATTACATCCTCACGGCCGCCGTGGGCATTTCCGCGGGAGTCGGCGCCCTGGTTTCGGCCGTTCCGTCCTTGCTGCCGCACACGGTTTCTCTCTGCGTCGGCATTCTGATCGTCGTCACCATCCTCAATCTGCGCGGCGTGCGCGATGCGGGCCTTGTCTTCGCGGTTCCCACCTATCTCTTTGTCGGCACGCTTCTCATTACCATCGTCGCAGGCGTTCTCCGCGTTGCTCCTCAGCGGCGGGCATCCCACGCCGGCAGCTCCGCTTCCGCCTCCGCCGCCCATGACCGCAGGCCGTCAGCTACTGGCTGCTGCTGAAGGTTTTCGCCAGCGGTTGCACGGCATTGACCGGCGTGGAAGCGGTCAGCAACGGCGTGAAGGCTTTCCGCGAGCCCGCCGTGAAAAACGCCCAGCGCACTCTCACCGTGATTATTTTTCTGCTGGCGGTGCTGCTGGCGGGAATTTCCTATCTCGTGAAGGTTTACGGCATCGCGGCCACCGATCCGGGCCAGCCCGGCTATCAGAGCGTTCTCTCCATGCTGATCGCCGCCGTTTTCGGCAAAGGCGTTTTCTACTATCTGACCATCGGCTCCATTCTTTTCGTTCTTTCGCTCTCCGCCAACACCGCCTTCGCCGATTTTCCGCGCCTCTGCCGCGCCATCGCGCAAAACAACTACCTGCCGCACGCCTTCGGATACCGCGGGCGGCGGCTCGTCTATACCTACGGCATCGTGGTCCTGGCGGTGCTTTGCGGCGGCCTTCTCATTCTTTTTGGCGGCGTCACCGACCGGCTGATCCCGCTCTATGCCGTGGGCGCTTTTCTGGCCTTCACGCTTTCGCAGGCCGGCATGGTCATGCACTGGCGGAAGAATCGCGGGCCGCATTGGCTGAAGAGCGCGCTGGTCAATGGGCTTGGCGCGCTCGTCACCGGCATCACCGTGGTCGTCGTGCTGGTGGCGAAATTCGCGGAAGGCGCCTGGATTACGCTGCTTTTCATTCCGTTGACGATCGTTTTCTTCATCGCTCGTCCGCCGCCACTACCACTCCGTGAAGACTGCTCACCAGCTGCAAGGTTCCCGTCGACGCGGCGGGTCTCAGCCAGCCTCCCATTGCCGTCATTCCCATCGACCGCTGGAGCAACATCACCCGCCAGGGAATTGAATTTGCCGCCCGGCTTTCGCCGGAAGTGATCGCCCTGCACGTCGAGCCCAACGAGCACTCCGAATTGCTGCAAGACGACTGGGAGCACTACGTCGAGCAACCCTTCCGCGCGGCGGGCAAGGAGCCGCCCAAGCTTCATGTCCTGCCTTCGCCCTACCGCTTCATCATCATTCCCATCGTGCAGTTCGTTCTCGACCTTTCGAAAAAAAATCCCGATCGCAGCATCATCGTGGTCATACCCGAGCTGGTGGAAGACAGATGGTATGAATACTTCCTGCACAATCAGCGCGGCCGGCTTCTGGAATGGGTGCTGCTCGCCCGCGGCAATGAGCGCATCTTTACGGTGAGCGCGCCCTGGTACGTCGGGGAGCGAACCTGATTGCATTGCCGGATAACTGCTAAGCGGCACGCCTCTGAATCAGCGTCATAATACTATCGATGCTTTCCACTTGGTTCAGATCGAAGCCTGTCTCCGCGAAGTCGATCCCATACTTCTCTTGCAGGAAAACCACCACTAACAGCACATCGGTGGACTGCAAGCGTTCGGCTAATTGCTCGCTGTCCGAGAGGGCTGCCCGATCGCCTCTCTCGCTCAGTAGGTTCTGTACAAACTCGCGTATGCCCAGTCTGTCATTCATAACGGACGCCTGTTCCAGACGCAGCAGCGCCTTCCGGTCAAATTTTCCGCATCGGGCGAAGCGGCATCGGATCAATCCCCAGGATCTGCAACGCGGTTCAGACCCGGTTCTCATCCAGCAAGCGGACCAACGCCCTCCGATCAATTTTGCCGGTTGGTCCTAACGGTAGCGCGTCCAAGTGATGTACCTGTTCAGGGACCATATAAGCCGGCACGCGTTTTTTCATTCCTTCGCGGACGTCGGCGAGCGTAACGCCCGGCGCGCAGTGAAAGGCGACGATCCCGGTTGCGCGGCCGTCGGCGAGAGGCCAGGCCACGGCCGCCACCAAGTCTGTGCCCATAATCTCGCGCAAATGAGCCTCGACTTCCTCGAGTTCGACCCGGTTCCCGAGTATCTTGACCTGGTTGTCAATTCGGCCTAGGTGGTGAAATGCCCCGGAGGAATCCTGGTAAGCCAAGTCTCCCGTGCGATACCATCGGCGTCCCTCCAGCGTGGGGAAGCGAGCCGCAGTGAGTTCGGGATCCTGGTAGTATCCGCGCGCCACTTGCCGGCCCGACACCACCAGCTCCCCTTCCTCGTCCTGCGGCAAAAAATTAAGATTCGCGTCCACAATGCCGGCCTGAATGCCCCGGAACGGCTTGCCAATGGCCACCGAACCGCGGTTCCTGGTGACATTCGGAGGATCTTCAAGGCGCTGTGCGATGCAGTCAACCGTTACCTCCGTTGGTCCGTAAAAATTTTCCACGACGCTGTTGGGGGCGGCGATCTGCCACGCCTGGGCGGAAGCAATTGGCAGCGCCTCACCGGCGAAAATGGAACACCGTAACGACGGAAATGCGCCCGGCTTCAGCATTTTCATGCGCTCCATAAAACATGCAGTCGAGGGCACCGAAAACCAGATAGTAAGCTCATGATCGCGGATGAACTTCGCCGGAGCCATGAGCTGAGAGGCCGGCACCACATAGAGTCCCGCTCCGCCCGCCCAAGTTACAAACAAGTCCAGCACGGAGTTATCGAATGTCAGTTCAGCCACCTGGGAGACTCGATCCGTGGGGCGAAACCCGCAGCGATCCTGCACCACGCCGCGAAACTGTGCGAGGCTCCCGGTTTCGATCATGACCCCCTTTGGCGTGCCCGTGGTGCCGGAAGTGAAAATAATGTACGCCAGCGCATCTTCCGCCACGGTAACGGGCTGATCGGGCCCCTCGTCGGCTAATTCAGCCAAGCTCTCGAAGCTGATTCCCTGGAATCCCAAGGCACTTTGCGATGGCTTCGCGCCGGCCCCGAAAAGAATCCGGCTAGGCGCGCATTCGAGCACACGGTCCGAGAGTAGATCCAGGCCGGCTTGGTCGGCGATCAGCGCATCGAGTTCCATCATCTGCAGAATACGAATCAGGCGGTCCTCGGGAGTGCGGGGGTTTATCGGAACATAAGCTGCACCGGACCACACCGTTCCCAGCACCCCTGCATACGCTTCTAAAGTTCGGGATGCAAGAATTCCAACCTTGCCCGAGACCTTTCCGGATTTTAGGCCGAGCCAACCCGAAATACGCCGGGCTAGATTTGCCAGCTCTCCGTAAGAAAACCGCATCTCGCCCACAAACAGCGCCAAGGCTTGTGAGTTTGTGACGGAGTTTTCATAAAAAGGCTGGGCAAGATTAAAGGTACTGGTCACACTTCCTCTCCTGTAAGCAACCATTCGAATCGCGCAACCCGATCAGTTTAAAAGGGGCCGGGCGAGGTATCTACCGGTGGCCGATACCTCGCCCGGTTCTCGGTTCCAATGCCAGCTCATGAAGACTCGCGCAGGAGCGATTAGGGCTTTTCCGTCGGAGGACGATCTTACCTGGGACGGTCTCACCTGAGACGGTCTTACCTTGGACGATCTTACCTCTTGGACGGCTCCCGGCTCGCTGGCTGCTGTTCTCTGCTGCAACTGCTGCGCTGCTGTTGGTGTTTTTGCTGCAATTGCTGCGTCTGTTGCTGGTGCTTCTGCTCCACCTGCTGCTTTTGCGCGTCATTCGCCTTCTGTTTATCCAGGTTCACGTGCTCCTGGTCCTGCTTCTGCTGGAGTTTGTCTCGTTCCTGTTGCTGCTTCGCAACTTGCTTTTCCTGCTGCTGCTGGTACTTCCTGTCCTGCTTCGGGTTGCCCGTATTTGGAGTGCTCTTGGTTAAGGGCGGAAGGTCGTGCGGATGGACGGTCTTGCTGGCTCCAGCGGCGCTGCTCTCTGAACGCCCCTGATTTCCGCCACGATTGGCTGGAGTATAAGGCGCTCCTGCCGCTTTGGCCGGTACAGCGCTGCGGTCATTAAAATCTCCCGGCCTGGGTGTGGCGGCGACGCCTGGCTTGCCCATGTTCGCCGACGCGCGTTGCTGCGGGTTGGCTCGGGCCGCCTGCGCATGTTGAGTTTGAGCGGCTACCGGCGGAATATGTCTGTCACGCGCCGCAGCCTCCTCTTCGCCTGTCGGACGCGCGCTGATTCCACCGTTGCCACCGTTGTAGCTGACGTGGTTCTCGTTGTTGTTCCGCACGGTTGTGTTGTAAACATTGTGAATGTTGGTGATGTTCACGTTGTTCACGGAACGGTTGTAGAAAAAGTGTCCGCCGTCCCAACGCCCGCCTTCAAAGCCCGTCGCCGAAATAACCGAAGCCGTAATTGATCCCGCCGTAGAAGCCTACGTGCGGACCCCAGTAGCCGTCATAGAAAACAAATCCGTCGCCGCCCCAACCCCAATAGGCTGGAGTCCACAGGAAACCGACTTCCGGCGCCATCACCCATGTGCCCGGCACCCAGTAGTAATCGCTGACGTCGTAATCGTAGGCCCAGTAGCCAGGTGTCCAGATATAACCGTCCCCCGGACAAAGAGGCTGCTCATAGACAGGCAGCGGGGGCGGGCCGAACCTGATGGCCACGCCGATTTGCGCAAACGATGCGGCCGACATGCGACAGCACTGAGCGAAAGCGCGAACAACAGCGTACGAATAAAACGGATATGCATTGTGATTCCTCTGGCCCATCATCCCTCGTCTTGCCCGGTGTTGCTTTGCTGCTGCGGGTTTCGTGGATTCGAGAGGCGCGATTGCAGGACGAAACCGAACTGCAGACTGCGTCTCGCTTGCAAATGGTTCTGGCAGAACTTTCTCATTCCGGCGATATCGAAATCTGTTCAAAAAAGCTCAGTTCCGAGCTTTGCGTCCCATTTTGAGGTCAATCCCCTAACTAGAAGAGCAACAGCGTATTGAACTGCACAATGCTTTTCGAAACCGGCAGTCCCTTCACAAAATGGATGGCCACGATGGCCGCGAGCAACAGGTTATACAGAATGCGCCTTGGTTCCCAGTAGCGAATCGCGTCCGCGAGATAGTCGCGCCATTGAGCGGTTTCCATGTGTCTCCGTTTCCTTCGGCTAGGCGGGGCGCTGAATCCCGGCGTCTTGTTTCTGTACGGTACGGAGCGCCCAGGCCATGCGCGGGGTGTTGTGGGCGATTCCGAAGCGGCCCTGAGCATCGAGCAGAATGATTCCACCGTGGCCGTTGAGGCGCTGCTTGAGATAGTTCATCGCTTCCTGCGCCGCCCACTCCGGCAGGCTTCCGGATTCGACGCGATCCGCCGCCCACTTCGCGAGCACCAGCTTCATGATGGGTTCGCCCCATCCGGTAGTGGATGCGGCGGCGCTGAGATTATCGGCGTAGCAGCCGCACCCGATGAGCGACGAGTCGCCGAGGCGGCCGGGAGCTTTGTTGAGCGTGCCGCCGGTTGAGGTTGCGGCCGCGATATTGCCATGGCGATCGAGCGCGACGGCTCCCACGGTGTCGTGAGAAAGCATGTCGCGCGAAATTTCGGACGCGAACAAGTCGTTGCCGTGGGTTGAATCCTGCGCCTGATATTCGCGCAAGCGCTCGACCTCTCGGGGAATAATCAGGTCTTCGTTGCGGCAGAGAGCGATGCCGTGCTCGGCGGCAAAGCGCTCGGCGCCCTCGGCGACAAAATAGACATGCGGACTGTCGCTCAGAATTTTGCGGGCGGCGCGCACCGGGTGGCGCAGACGCTCGACGCATCCGACGCCGCCGCCGCGGAGGGTCGCGCCGTCCATGATGAAAGCATCGAGTTGCACCTTGCCATCGCGATTCAGGAAACTGCCGCGGCCGGCGTCGAAGGTTTCATCGTCTTCCATCACGACCACGGCCTCTTCGACGGCGTCGAGAGCGGAGCCGCCGCGTTCCAGCACACGCCATCCGGCGGCGGCGGCATTGCGCACACCGTTTACGTGCGCCTCTACCATGTCGTCGGGAATGGCCCAGGCTCCGCCGTGAACGACCAGAACAGGATTGGTTGGCACTTTTGTCGGCACTATCAGTCCTTGCGGGAAGTTGCGGGAGATAGTCTAGCAGGCTGCGGAGAAAGTGTGATTCGAAGAAGCATGCTTCGGTCAGGAAGTGTGGTTCGTATCGGGGCATCGCTTTAGAGGTTGCGGGAAAAAGGCCTAACTTCGGGCTCCAGCCTAAGGTGGCGGCTAGGAAAGCGCCGCGTAGCTTCGCAAGTGCATGGGCATTTCGCTTTGCAAGCGCTCGGTCAGCCATTTTTCAAGCTGATACTGTGAGCTCTGCGGAACTCCGATAAAGCGGATGCCGACGTGGCCGGTTCCGTCGGTCCATGCGACTTCGCCTTTTAGTTGGAGAGAAATGTTACTCCCAGGTAGCGTGAAGCAAACCTGCCCCTCCGCATCCTTGGGCAACTTGCCGACGATGCGTACGGCCATGCCTCCCTCGCTCAGGTTGGTCGACGTGCCGGTCAGTTCCTGGTCGCCGCGCAAGACTGATTCGCAACGGCATCTCCACCGGATGGCGGAAGTAGCGGCGCTTTTCCCGCACCATGAAATTGAGTGCGGCATTAAAACAGCGGGAGGCATGCATCGGAGTGAGCGGCTTTTGCAGAACGAAGTTGGCTCCGGACTTGAAGGCCTCCTGGGTGGTCGTCTTCCCATTCACCACGGCAAAGGCTACACACTTGGAATTGCTTTGCGTCTGGCGAAGCGATTTCAGGAGATCACGGCCGTTCTGCAGGTCGTCGCAGTCGATGATGACCGCATCGAACTTGCGCTTCGCCAGCAGATCGTTGCTCGGCTGGGGCCCTGCGCAAACCTGGACATTGACCGAGATCTTCTCCAGTGCCGGACGCAGCACGCCGAGCAAAGCGGCATCCTGGCTGATGAGAAGAGAGTCCAGATTCATGGCATTTTCGATACTAGCGGCAGCCGGGAAGGTAGGAAAGTGACCTAGGTACTGGTTGCAGGTACCAAGAGAAGCGAGTTCCTCCGTAACCTCAAGCTGTCTGCGATGTTGGTTGCAATTCAGGGCGAGTTGCATTGGTGGAGAGCCGGGCTCCCCGCCCGGCGGGACCCTTCGACTGCCCCCTCGGCTTCGCTCGGGGCTTCGGCAAACGGGCAGGCTCGCAGACGCCCGTCGCCCACTGTATGAGTTTTTCGAAAGGCGAGAGAATCAAGAATGATTCCGTTTCCGTCAGTTTTTTCTGGATTCTCACGCCTTTCACCGCGAAACTAGCTGGGTGGCCGAGACCGCTTATCTGTCGCTGGGATCGAACCTGGGAGATCGTGCGGCCAACCTGCGCGCGGCGGTCGCACAAATGGACGTGGCGGGCCGCTTGCTGGCGGTCTCCGCTTTGTATGAGACCCAACCCGTGGACGTCCCGGATCAGCCGTGGTTTCTGAACTGCGTGGCGGCGATTGCAACGGATAAGACGCCGAGAGAACTGCTCAAGCTTGCGTTGCAGGTCGAAGCGGTGATGGGACGTCTCCGCATGCGCGACAAAGGTGCGCGCAAGATTGATATCGACGTGGTGCTGTTTGGGGATCGCGTGGTGGATGAGCCAGGCTTGAAGATTCCGCATCCGTCAATGCACCGGCGGCGCTTTGTTTTGGAACCGCTGGTCGAGATTGCTCCGGAGGCGCGCCATCCCGAACTCGGGAAAACGGCGCGAGAACTTCTGGCGGCGCTGGCAGACGGGCAGATGGTGCGGCGCCTCTGAATTCCACCACTGAGATGCCGTATTTCATAAATTGGCTTTGAGTAGGCGCGCGGCTTTCACAGGCTGGAAAAACTCTGGTTCGCAGCGGGTTTTGGGATACGCAGGGGACGAGTTTACACCAGATACACCGATTCAGATCCTATGAGAATGACGATCCGCGCTCTCGCGCTTCGGCCGTGCTCCGGCGCCATGCTACACGAGTTCTTCTCGGGGAATTGTGCATATCAGCAAGTCGACGAATGCCCGCGTACCTTGGGCCTGCCTAAAGCGCGTGCCACTCCCATGCGTGAATACCAGATGTTGACAACTTAAAGCGCAGGACTTCCGGTTTGAAGTGAAGCCCCGGACGTGCTACAAATGAGCGCATGGACGAGGCCATCCGCATCTACCACAGTCACGACGAGATGAAGGCCGACGAGTATCGGTACTGGCAAGGTCGGCCCGTGCATGAACGGATCGACGCCGTTGAAGAAATGATCCAGACCGCCTACGCACTCAAAGGTTGGGAGATCGAGCCGGATGTACCAAGACTACAAAGACCTTTTGTCCGCCTTCCATGCCCATGGCGTTAAGTACTTAAATGCGCCTTTAGGCGCTGGATTTGGGCTTGAGTTTCACCACAGGCTGCTAGGGAATCACGATCCGGCTCCCTGCGTCTTCCGGCCCGGCGAGGGCCGATTGTTTTTCAGGAAACTGCGCAAAGAGGAAATCGACGAACGCCCGCGACTTTGGCCTGCCGGAGGTGCGTGCCAAGCCCATGCGCAAGAGGAATACCAGCGCTTTAAGCACGTCGGCATCCCGCAGCCGATTGTAACCAAGCTGTTTCTCCTCCGCCTCGCGAAACTCCCGAACCATGGTTTCGACCTCGCGAGCAATGCTCTGGTGCGCCAGGTTCGAGGTCTGCGGCTCATAGATGAGGCTGGAGTTCACCAGCGTTTGATAGCTCTTTGCCAGCGAACTCAAAGCCGCGATCAGGTCGCGGTCCGTGAGCGGACGATCGGCGAGTGAAAGATCAGCGAGAGAAAGATTGGCAAGCGAAAGACCGGCGAGCGAACGCTCGGCGCGGGCGCTCTTTGCCAGTGCGAAGCTGAGTCCGAGGATCAGTTCCTCGCGTTCGTAGAGAAACTGCTCGGTGATCTCAACCTCGGGAATCTCAATATCGCGAAACAAGCCTCACGATCCACCTGCGGTCCAGAGGACGCGACCGCTCATTGTGATGTGAGAGAGTGCGCGGTCGCGTGCTCCGCGCGACTGCTGCCGTGCCTGCTGCCGTGACTGCTGCCGTGACTGCAAAAGATAAGGACAGTCGCTCGGGCAGTCGAGCGTCACCTCGCGCTGCTCGCCGCAGCACTGCGGACAGATTTTCCCGTGCACGGCCGGGCAAAACCGCTTCTCTCTGCGTTCTTCACAAAGCGCGCAACTCAAGGGCAGTTCCTCGGATCCGATTATTTCACGGAGGCGTCTCTCCCGTGCGTCCAGGAAATAAATCCGGCTGCCAGCCGCGAGCTACGAGCTTCGCGCAACCAAGGTTTTTCTTCTCGGCTCGTAGCTCGAAGCTCGCAGCCAGCTTTTGCACCGTTCCTGATGCAAATCGGAAAAGCTAATCGTCGCTATAACCGATTTCTATTTGTCTGGATGCGCCGGACGCGATAGCCTAGTCCGGTTACCCCGGTCATTCAATTGATTCTTGGGCTGCGCGCCCGAATAAGGAGAGGCATGTCAACTGAACTGCGAAATTTTCTAGCGATCCCCTACGACGAACTGGAAGAGATGAATCTGAATGCGAAGAAGCAGCGCCTGGACCGCGTCGCACCTCACAAAGTCCAGGAAGAGCGGCTGAAGTACCTGACGGACGAGGGGCGCATCAAGGCCGTGACCGTGCTGTTCAGCGACCTCGAAGGCCGTCTGCACATGCTGGACTATGACAAGAAATTCCTGATCAAGAGCCACGACAACCTGACCTTTGACGGTTCGTCGATTCGCGGCTTCACCGCGCAGCGGGAAAGCGATCTGCGTTTGGGCATTGACTGGGCCGCCTTTTACTGGGGACCCGCCGATGTCTTCGGGCCGGGCAAAGTGCTCGTCTTTGGCGAGGTCATCGATAAGAACGGCGAGCCCTACACCGCGGACATCCGCAGCATGCTGAAGCTGTTTGGCAATCAATTGCACAAAAAGCACGGCTATACTCTCAACGCCGCCAATGAGATCGAGGGCTTCCTGTTCAATGGACCGGACGCCGAGCGCACTTACCACGAAACCGGCAAGTTCGAATACGTGAACACGGGCGGCTACTATCATTCGCTGCCCGGCGATCCGCTGCGCACCTTCATCGATACGACCGCGGAAGTGCAGCGCGCGATGGGCTTCCAGAACGAAAAGGATCACCCCGAGGTCGCGCCCTCGCAGTTCGAAATCAACTACGGCTACGCCGAAGCGGTGGCCGCCGCCGACCATATCCAGCTCTACAAGCTGATCTGCCGCCAGGTCGCGCGCAACATGGGCTTGACCGCCTGCTTCCTGCCCAAGCCGGTGGTGGGCGTCAACGGCAGCGGCATGCACACCAATGTCTCCATCAACCAGCACGACAAGAACCTGTTCTGGGATCCCAAGGGCGAGGAAAAGCTCAGCAAGCTCGGCTATGAGTTTCTGGACCGCATTCTCACTCACGGCAACGACCTCTGCCTGGTGTTCAATTCCAGCGTCAACGCCTACCGCCGCCTCGATCCGCACTTCGAGGCGCCCAACCAGCTGCGAGCGTCGGCCGTGGACCGCGGCGCCATGGTCCGCATCCCGATCGGCAACCACCGCAGCATGCGCCTGGAGGTGCGCGCCGTCGCTCCCGACGCCAATCCCTACCTGGTGATGTACTCCATTTTCAAGACTGGATTGGAAGGCGAGACGGCCAAGATCAAGAACCTCCGCGAGGCCGAACGCTACCTGCCCGACAACGTCTACACGGCGATCGACAACTTCCGCAAAGCCGAGTGGACAACCAAACTCCTCGGGGAAGACGTGAAAGGCCGCTACGCCGACCTGAAGCAGGCATCGGCCGACCGCTGCCCGCGCCTGCTGGGCACGATTGTCAAGCCCGCCGAGGTGCAGTTCCACCACGAGGTCTACAACCAGTTCCTGTGGAATCATGTTCTAGCAGAAGCTCGCGTGGGGACGGGCGCCCTCGCCCGTCCCAGCCGAGCGCAGCTCGGTTCAAGTCAACAGCTTTGCCCCATGTGTAAGTCTGTGTCCCCTGTGGTGAAGAACTGCGGCCGCGACTCAAGTCGAACACGACGCTAGCGCACAGCCACCGCAGTCGCCAGGTTGGCATTAAGATAGCGGCTCATAGCCAAGTCGATAATGGCGCCGATCATCTCCGTGTAAGAGAGTCCCGAGGCCTTAGCGGCCATGGCAAATTCCTGCCGGCTAGCCAGCCAAGGATTCGGATTCGCCTCAATGACATAGACATCGCCATTGGGAGCCAGTCGCATGTCGATGCGTCCATAGTCGCGCAACTTCAGCGCCCGGTACGCGGCCAGCGCCGTATCCGACAACCGCTTCACCGTTTCCTCGTCCAGATTTTCCGCGATCTGCGATTTGGTCAGCTTGTAGACTTCGGTATTCTTCTCGAACTTCACATCGTAGCTGGCGATTCTTGGCGTGCCTTCAGGCAAGCGTGACAGATCGAGCTCGATCATCGGCAAAACCTGCGCTCGTTCGTAGCTGCCCAGAATTCCGGCGTAAATTTCGCGCCCCTCGATGTATTCCTCAATCAGCGCCGGAGAGTCGAATTCATCCTGGATGTACTCGACGCGCTCCATCATCTCCTTGACGTTTTTCACGACGGCGCCGGCATCGATGCCGATCGATCCATCCTCCCACGACGGTTTGACGATGAGCGGAAAAGAAATATCGTGGGCATGTTCGATGCGTCCGCGATAGGAAGTCGCAAAGAATGGAGTCTTGATGCCGTGAAACGCGAAAATCTTTTTGGCGATCGCTTTGTCCTGGGCAAGAATAATGGCATGCGGACCCGCGCCTGTGTAGCGCAATCCCAGCAGGTCGACATAGGCGACCACGTTCATTTCCTTGGTGTCGTCGCCGTCGAAAGACTCGGTCAGGTTGAAAATGAGGTCGGCATCCGAACGCGAGAGCGAGTGCAAAGACTGCGGACGCCCGTCCAGTTCGAAATACGAAGGCTCGTGCCCCAGCTTCTGCAGCGCTTCAAAGATTTCCTCGCGATCGGTCTTCTCTTTTTTTACCGCCTTTACTTTCTTGCGAGGCTTGCGCACGGCTGCTGCCGCCGGTCTCTTCCTTAGCCGCCGCCGCGACCGGATCTTCGTTCCACACGTCGTAAAGCAAAGCGATTTTAAGTTTTGCTCCGATCATCGAGTCATCCTCGGAAACATCTTTGGTGCCATAGCTCTCAGCTGTCAGCTCTCAGCGAAACCCGGACGCGGCCAGTGTCGTGGATTTCCTGAGAGCTGAGAGCCTGGAGCTGCGAGCTTCCTCACGGCTGAATAAACTTTCCTTTCGTCACATAAGTCATCACCAGCGCCGTGACATAGGCCGTGACTTCGGCCAGATGTTCGGCGCTGCGTGTTTTGTCGGCGCGCAAGTCAAGTTCGCCCGCGCGTTTTTCAATCGTGTCCATCAAAGTCTTGATCAGCGGACGCTGCGCCCCCGTCCACTGCGCAACTTTGTCGATCACCGCTTTGCGGTGCTGATGCAGAAACTCATGCGCCGGCAGCGCCGACTTCCGCCGCTTGGATACGGGAAAGATGTCCCGCAAATCCGTATCCGGTGTTAGTTGACTAACGCCAAGCTCGGTGACCGCAACTTCTTCGCGCGCCGCCTGATGCCCATCCCGTCGATAGAACTCCGCCACCGTAGTTTCCATGTCATCGACCGTGAGATCGGTCTGTCCGCGCCGCCGCGGAGGCTCGCTCTTCCCCAACTGGCGCGCCAGCCGGTTCAGATAAAGCAGCTTCGCCATCGCGCCCCAGCCGCGATAGCGCTTGCGCCAGTTCGAGCGCGGAGTCAGCCAAACCGCAAACGTCTCGGCAAAATCTTCATCCGGATGCTTCTGCGCATACCATCCCGGCAAATGCCGAACATAGTCGCGAGAAAACGGCGCGGGCCGGTAATTGTCGTGATAGGGCCGGCGAAAGGGCCCAAAGATCTGCTTCCACTCCGGCTTATTGTGCAGCTTGTAAGCATAGGTGAACGCGTGTCCCGCCTCATGCCGCAGATACATCATGATTTCGCGAGCGTCCTCAAGGTCATGCGTCTCTTTTTCCAATTGCGCCAAAGCCGCATGAGCCAGATAAAACGGAATCCCAATAATCGGCTCGCCCGAAGGGCATCCCCACTCATCGGTCAAATAACAAGCCGGACGAAACTTAGTAAGCCCCTTGGCGTCCAGTTCGCGATAAAGCTGTTCCACAAACCGCTCCACCGGAGACCCGGCAAGCGTAAGCCCCAGCTCGCGAATCGGCCGGCTCAGAAGTTCCTGGTACGCGGGTTCAGGTTTCGCGTTTACGATGTCATGCACAAACGCTCGCTCACAAACAGTCTGCAACCGCGCGGGCACACACGGGGAGAGGCAGTGTCTC
>CAWCDV010000011.1:0-71705 GCA_963794365.1 uncultured Acidobacteriaceae bacterium | reverse complement strand
TCGCGAAGGCTGCGCATGAAACCTCCGACCTCGAAACTTTCCACCTTGAGACTTCGGTACTCGCGCCGGAGGACCTCGCCGCGGAAGACGTCGGCCATTCGAAGTTGACGGTGGGAGGCGCCTGGAACAGAGTCTTTTGAGGCGGATGTTGAACCGACTGTTGAGCCGTATATTGAGCTCGATGTTCACGCGGGCGATGTTCACCCGGATCTAGAAACAACAACGATGGCAGCCAAGCCACCGTTGGCCCGGCGCGTCGAACCCCGGAACCACCGCTGCTGGAACACCGGCCACGGGAGCCGCGACCGCGACCGCCCGGATGGCGATCTTAGACTTCACGGTCGCCGATCTGCACGAAGCGCTGGAAGTGGTGCGCCAGTTCGATCCGCCGGGCATCGCCTGTCGCGACCTGCGCGAATGCCTGCTCTATCAGTTGCGCTCCATCTGGAGCAGTTGATCTGCACCCAAACGGCAGCGGGCTGGCCGACCAGGTTGTGAAAGATGCGATTGCCGTAGTCGATCAGCATCTGAAAGCGGTGACGCTGAAGCAGTTCAAGGAAATTGGGCGCGCGATTCGGCGTCCAGTCGAGGCCGTGCAGGCGGCGCTCGACTATGTCCGCACGCTCGATCCCCGGCCGGGTTTGCACTACGACAAAGTTCCGGCCCGTCTGATTGAGCCCGATGTCGCTTTTGTGAAGCATGGCGATGAGTGGCTGGTCATCATGAATGACGAGGACATGCCGCAATTGCGCCTAAATCCCGCTTACAAGCGACTGATGACCCGCGACGGCAATGACCGCGACACGCGCAATTACGTCAAAGATCGCTACAAGTCCGCTATCCAGCTGATCAAGAATATCGAGCAGCGCAAGCAGACGATCGCCAAGGTCTGCTACTCGATCGTGGCGCGCCAGCAGGATTTTCTCGAGCGCGGTATCGATCAACTGAAGCCGATGATGATCAAGGAAGTGGCCGAAGAAATCGGCGTGCACCCTTCTACCGTCAGCCGCGCGGTTGCCAATAAGTACGTTCACACGCCGCAGGGCGTGTTCGAATTGCGGTATTTCTTTTCCGAGAGCGTGCAGGGGCCCGAGGGCGGCGGCACGTCGCTACTGATTTTGAAACGCCGCGTCAAGAAGCTGATCGAAGAAGAAGATCCAAGCCGGCCGTTGACCGACGAACAGATCACCCGCATTCTGCAATCGCAGGGTATCCAAGTCACTCGCCGAACGGTCGCGAAATATCGGGAAGATATGAAGATTCCCAGCACCCACCAAAGAAGAGTTAAAAAATAATCGGGTCATCGGGTGATCGGGCCATCGGGCCATCGAAAGTCAAGGGCGTTTGACCTTAGATGACCCGATCACCCGATGACCCGATCACCCGATTTCTTTTCAGGAGCGTGCTTGATGAACGTGGAATATACCGCGAGAAAATACGAAATCACTCCCACCATCCGCAAGGAAGTTGAAACCGGCCTTAACAAGATTCGCAAAATTCTAGGCGACCGATTCGAGACCAAGGTGATTCTGACCGTCGAAAAACGCCGACACAAGGCCGAAATCACGATCGACCCACCCAACGGTCCCATTGTGGGGCTGGCCCAGACCACCGACATGGCGTCGGCCGTCAGTGAAGCTCTCGACCACCTGCACAAGCAGGCGCTCAAACATAAAACGAAGTGGCTGAGCAAGAAGCGCAAGGCGGTCAAGAAGTTTGACGGCCAGTCGTTAGAAGACAACGTGGAAGCGGCGCTCGGACTGGCGGAGAATGCCACTGTTTCCGTTCTCGTTCATAAATTTCCCTCGATGGCGCGAACCACCGAAGTGCACCTGGTGCATGCCCAGGATTCGGTCGCCCTTCGCCCGATGACTTTGGAAGAAGCGATCAAAGAGGCGCACTTCCGCGACAAAGATGTTTTTGTGTTCCGCGACCCCAAGGGCAGGTTGATAGTGCTGCACCGGACACGGGACGGCAAAATGGAATTAATCGAAGCACCGTAGATAGCGGAGTGCCACACGCTCCGTTTATCCGTCCGTTCTCTCGCGCAGAAACAACCAGCGCATAATTCCAAGATCTGATTTACCAGTTCAATTTCAACGCGAACTGGAACTGGCGCGGGTCGTAGGATGCGGTGGCCTGACCGGCGTTGGTGAAGAGCGGGCTTACGGCTGCCACGTTGTAGCGGTTGGCGATGTTGAACATGTCGGTGATCAAATCCATGTTGATGCGCTCGCCGAAGTAGATGCGTTTGGCGACGCGCATATCGTCGAACACCGTCCACGGGGTGATGCCCGCGTTGCGGCCGAGGTTGCCGTCGAGCAGAGCGCGCAGCGTGGCGGCACCGATCTGAGCCGTTGTGAAGTCGACAAAGCAGGGTTCCTGGAGGAACTCCGGTAGGCGAGAACTTCGAATTGACCGGCTGGTCCCCGATCCCTGTGCAAGCGTGGTCGCGGAGGTGTTGGGCCGCCCGGTGAGGGACGACAACTGGAGGTTGTCGCCGATTGCCGGTGATGATGTTGAACGGCCGCCGGAACTGAATTCGATCTGGGGGCGAACGTCCAATTGCTGAAGAACTTGCGGGCGAAGCCGCTGCCGCTGAGCTTGCCCGTCTGGTAGACGCCGCTGAAGACGAAGCGGTGGCGCTGATCGAAGAGCGACGAGGACGATCGACGCCCGGGAAGTAGCTGTCCTGCGGGGTGAGCGTGGACTGCAGGTCGGTGGAATCGTCGATGGCGTGCGACCAGGTATACGAGGCCAGGAATTCGTAGTGGTTGCTGAAACGCTTGCGGAGATTGGCGGTCAGCCCGTGATAGATGGAGCTGCCGTTGGAGTAGTTGGCATCCATGTCGCCGAAAGGGAATGCAGCCGGTCGAGCAGGAGAGAGGAGATTGCAGTTTGTGTTTAGGCCATACGATTTGCTGCACCGCGGGCAACACGGCGGTGACGCAAGGCGCCGTCGCAGGACTGAGACCAATGCCAAGCCGATGGACGGGTTAACCCCGCCGGCCGGAAGAAATTCGTCAAGGCGGCTGGAACGAAGGGCCCGCCCGGACCAACCCCGCAACCGGTCACCGTGAACGGGCTGTCCGGGATGTGATTGACCCCGCGGCGACAGCGGCTTTCAGATTTCGTACCATGAAGTCGCCGTTAACCGTGTTGGCGTTGATGGGACGGTTGAGATGACGGCCACCGTTGAAGTTGTAAGCCAGCTGAGAGCGAAGCCATCGCCGAGGTCGCGCTCGACGGTCAGGTTCGCTTGCTGCGAGTAGGCGTAGACGAAGTTCTTGGCCTGCGGATAACCGAAGGGCTGGAAGGCCAGCGGCAAAAATGTGCGGGGTTAGGTAGTTCTGGTTGAGAAAAAGCGAAGTGGGAAAGTTCAAGGACCGAAACGCTGCTGGTTGCAAGGCACCGTGCTCGTCGAAGTAGATTGAGTGTTACGCCAGCGGAACGGGCGACGGGCGCACACTGCGGCGAGGCGCCACCGGGATTGAGGTTGCCCTGGAAAATCGGGATCGCGTTCAGGTTGCCCGGATGCCCCGCGACCTGCACAAAGATCCAGTGCCGGCCAAATGCCAACTGCCCGCTGGTCGAAGCCGTCCGACGCATCGCCGAGAAAATACAGCCCGAGCAAGGGGTGGTCATAGAACATCCCGAAGGAGGCGCGGACGACGGTCTTGCCGTCTCCCTTGGGATCCCACGCAACGCCGATGCGAGGCTGAATGTTGTTCTTATCGGTCTTGATGCCCTTCTGCAATCCCAGGGCAGTTGTATGCGGGAAGGGCCAGTCCTTGCGGGGGCCTGAATGTGGGCGGAAACTCCACGTCGTAGCGCACACCGTAGTTCAACGTGAGATTGGGGCGCACGCGCCAGGAATCCTGCCAGAACAATCCCAAGGGCTTATTGGAGAACGAGTCGCTGGGACTGCCGATGCCTTGGACGAAGTCCGCCGGGCATCCCGAGGCCATACGCTTGCACCGGAGCTAGAAGGCAGGGTAAACCCGCGGAAACAGCGGTCTTGGGCTGCCGAAAGTCATAGACGCCGCCATAATTCACAGTGAAGGTGGCCTGGAGCGGGAGATAGTTGAAGTCGCCGCCGAACTTGGTGTCGTGGCGGCCGATGCTCCAGGAAAAATTGTCGGTGAACTGGTAGCGTTTTTCGACACGCTGGATGTAGGAGTACGGCTCGCGCCCGAAATAACCATAACCCGTAATTTGACGGCCAGGTCGGAGCCGCTCGGAATCTTGGTGTTGTAGAAATAATTCAGACCCCGGCGGGCGTACTGGAAGCGGAACTCATTCACTTTGCTGTTGCCGAGCGTCCAGGTGTCCTGCACAACGCCGGCCACGTCACGGTAGGTTTGCTGCGAAGTGCGCGAGTAGGCGTTTTGGCCGAAGGGCTGGTCCTGCCCGCTGACTTCGATTCCGGTCACCGTGCTGGGCTGACATTGGCGCGCAGCGTAAGGCGGTTGTTGTTGGTGAGGTTGTGATCGATGCGCAGCGAGTAGAGGCTGGTGCCTTCGAAGACCGGGAAGTTGCCTTCCTGCGAAGTCAGGGTCTGGAAAGATGCGGGCAAGCCGGTGCAATAGGGTGCGAATCCGGCGACCGAGGCAACGCGGGATTGCAGAAGAAGGAAACTGCTGCAATCCAGCGGGAACAAAGGCCGGCGCCAAGAACCGTGAACCACGACGGATAGGTCCCGTTCACCGCGATGCCCGAAGAAGCGCCGACCATGAAGGCATAAGTCTGCCAACGTGGGGTTGCCCGGAACCTGCGTTAGCGGCCAGGAAAGCCGCCTGGCCTGTCGGGCCGCTGGTGGCCAGGATGTCAGGGAAGGTTCCCGCAGGCGCTCCAAAGATCGGCGAGACGTCGACGCCCGTAAGGCCGAAGTTGCTCTGCGCCGATGCTGGAGAACCCGGTCTCGTGGCGCCGTGTGACTTCGTAGGAAAAGTAATAGTACGTCTTGTCTTTCTTGATCGGGCCGCCGAAGGCTACGCCTCCCTGCACGCGGGTGTAGGCGGGATTGGACGTGGTGCTGAAGGGGTTGACGGCCTGGAAATTGCGATTGCGCAGGTATCCGTAGACGTCGCCGTGGAACTCGTTCGATCCGGAGCGGGTGATGATGTTGACCACGCCGCCCGAGGCGCGGCCGTATTCGGCGGCGTAGTTGTTGGTGATGATCTGGAATTCCTGCACCGCCTCTTGGGAGACGGTGGAGCGCACGCCGTTGGTGGAATTGTCGGTGGCATCGGCGCCGTCAACGTTGACCAGGTTGGAGCGGGCGCGCTGGCCGCTCATGTTGAGGCCGGAAGTCGGCGCCGCGCCGAGCTGGGGGGCGCTGTCGCGCTGCACCTGCGAATCGGTCAGCGTGAACTGAATGTAGTTGCGGCCGTTGATGGGCAGATTGTCGATGCGGCGCTCGCCGATGGTGTCGGTGGTGGAGCTGCGCGAAGTTTCCACGATGTCTGCCTGGGCGCTGACTTCGACGATTTCCTTGCCGCCCGCGACGCTGAGCGCGACGGGTAACTCGGCCATCTCGCCAACCGTGATGGAGACGCCGGTGGCTTCGGCTTTGGCAAAGCCCGGCGCGTCCACGGTGACGGAATAAGTGCCGGGAGCCAACTGCCGCACACTGTAGCCGCCCTGGCCGTCGCTGGTTCCGGCGCGTTCCAGACCTTTGGCGACATCTCGCACGGTGACGGTAGCGTTGGTCACGACGCTGCCCTTCGGATCTTTCACGCTGACGTGGAGGTCGCCGGTGGCGGCGCCCTGGGCAAATGCAACTTGAGGAATGAGTGCGAGCATGACTGCGAAACAGAAAAGACGTAGTGTCGGTTTCATAAGGCTCCTGGGATCTTCCGCCCTTGAGATGAAGGCTCGAATCGAAGGGCGCGGTTTATCACCAACCACTTGACCTTTGAACACGCTGCTGTTCGAGATACCGCTGATATGTACATCAGAGGAGGGTGTTTAGGCAAGAGATAAGATGGATTACCGGCCTAGTCACAGCAGTGGGTGAGCCGTGTCACTGCGCGCGTGAAGCTCGGATGGTAAACGAAGCACGCCAAGGAAGGGACCTTGCCATGAGACGATTCGCGGTGGTGACTCTAATGTTATTGATCGGCGCCGAGCCGTCGTTTGCAAAGATGCGCAAGGACCTGTATTCGGTTCCGTGCAGCGTGTTGTGGCCAGCAGTGAAGGATACCGTCCGCAATTCACGGAACTATGCGATTCTTTTGATCGACAACAGCGAGATGATCGCCTCGTTCGCCATTGGAATGGGCCAGTCGATGCGAACCGACTCCGCCGTTCTAAACGCGAAGGGTGACGCTTGCGAGATGCAGGTCCAACCCCTTTACGAGGGAACACCTTTCAGCGACGACGGAGGCGACTTTAAGGAACGAGTGGATAAGTCCCTGGCCCAGTTACCGCCGTCGCAGCCGCCCGCGCCCGCAAAGCCGGAAAACCCCAATCGGTGAAGCGTCTGCGTTCCCGATAGTAGATCTCGCCGCGACGCTTGCTGCTATCCCGTGTCATCGCTCGCGAGACTGCTAAAATGATCTCGAAATGCTTTTGCCGTTCGTCCGCGAACTTTTCGCGGAGGTAGAACAATTACCTGCCTTCACGCGTGCCGCCTCCCATCTGCGGGAGAGCGCGGGGCGGATCAGTGTCACTGGCCTGTCTGCGGCGGCCAAGGCGCTGATCATTGTCTTATTGCGGCGCGCGGTCGAGCGTCCGTTGGTGCTGGTGGTGGCCGACAACCGCGCCGCCGAAGAGCTGCTGCCCGTGCTGCGCGCGTTCTCCGAACTGACCGGAGCCGCGGATCCAGACTCGGTGGTAAGCCTTCCGGCGCGCGACGTGCTGCCCTTTCAGAATCTGTCGCCGCATCCGGAGATTCAGGAAGAACGCGCTACGGCGTTGTGGAAGATCGCGACCGGTCGCGCCGCTTTCGTAATTTCACCGGTGACCGCGACCACCATTCTGCTGCGTGCTCCCGACTATTACGCCGACCTGGCGCGGGTTCTGCGCCGCGGCGAGATTTTCGACCTGGAAAAGCTGCTCGAGCACCTCAACACCGTCGGCTACAGCGCCACCGATGTGGTGGAAATGCCGGGCCAGTACGCGGCTCGCGGCGGCATTTTAGATGTGTACTCGCCGGAAGCGGATCGCCCGGTGCGCGTCGAGTTTTTCGGGGATGAAATCGAATCGATGCGCAAGTTCGACCCGGCCAGTCAGCGGTCGTCAAACCCAGTCGATGAAGCGTTGCTTCTGCCGCTCACGGAAACGCCGGTCACGGAAGACCTGCTCGGTTCCATCAATGCGCGGCTTTCCGGGAAACGCATGACCGGATCGCCGGAGGTTGTGGAGCAAGCGGTGCGCGACGCGGGCGCGGGAGTCTTTCCGGGCTGGGAATTTTACGCTCCGGTGGCAGGCGCCGACCGCAGCATTTTCGGACTGCTTCCGGAAGCGCGGGTAATTCTCGACGAGCCCGAGACGCTGAAGCAGGAGCTCGACAAAGTCTGGGCCCGCATTGAAGAAGCCCACGAGCGCAGCGGAGTGGGAAACCTGGTTCGTCCCGCCGATCTCTATCTGACGCCGGAAAGCTGGCGGGAAACAACCGCGGCGCTTCCCGGAGCCGATTTCGAATATCTGGCGGTGGCGCGCAGGCCAGACACGAGCCACAAACCCACGAAGCCCACCAAGCCCACAAGAGAAAGACCGGAAGCCGCTTTTCTTTCGCAGCCCGCCACGCGCTTCCACGGCGCTGTGCCCGCGATGATCGGGGAGGTTCAGAAGTTGGTCGGCGGCGGCACACAGGTGATTCTTGCGGTGCCCAACACCGGAGAAGTCGAGCGCCTCGCCGACATGTTCACCGAGTACAACGCTTCGTATCGTCTGGGAAGCCGCACGCGCAGCGGAGAAAGCTATGCCGACGAAACCTCTTATTTTGCCGGCGACGTTCTCACCACCACCCTGCTGAAGGCTTATCTGCCCGACGGCTTTGTTTTGCCGGAAGCGCATCTCGCGGTTTTTGGGGCGCGCGATCTGTTCGACGAATCGGACCTGGTGGCGGCGCGGCCGCAACGGCAGAAATCGAAAGTCTCGGCATTTCTTTCCGACTTCCGTGATTTGCAGGTTGGCGACTACGTGGTTCATGTGGAGCACGGCATCGGGCAGTATCAGGGTTTAAAGGAAATCAACCAGGGCGACGGCGCCGCGGAATTCATGCTGCTTGAGTACGCCGAAGCCGCCCGGCTCTATGTCCCGCTTACTCGCCTCGATCTGGTGCAGAAGTATCGTTCGGCGGAGGGCGCCAAGCCTGTCCTGAATCACCTCGGCACCGCCGCCTGGGGCAAGACCAAAGCGCGCGTGCGCAAGGCGATGAAGGACATGACCGACGAGTTGCTCAAGCTCTATGCCCAGCGCCAGGCCGCGCAGGGTCATATTTTTCCGGCCGACACCGAGTGGATGAAGGAGTTCGAAGATGCCTTCGAATACAACGAGACCGAAGACCAGGCGCAGGCCATCGCCGACGTGAAGCGCGACATGGAATCGCAACTCCCCATGGATCGCCTGCTCTGCGGCGATGTCGGTTACGGCAAAACTGAAGTTGCCATGCGCGCTGCCTTCAAGGCCATGAGCGACAACAAACAAGTCGCCGTGCTTGCGCCCACCACCGTTCTCGCGTTCCAGCACTACGAAACTTTCAAGCAACGATTCGCGCCGTTCCCGATGACGGTCGAAATGATCAGCCGCTTCCGGACGCCGAAGCAGGTCAAGGAAATTTTGCAAAGAGTGGAAGCGGGCAAAGTGGACATCCTGATCGGCACCCACCGCCTGCTCTCAAAGGATGTGAAGTTCGCCGATCTCGGCCTGCTGGTCGTCGACGAGGAGCAGCGCTTTGGCGTGCGCCACAAAGAACGCATCAAGCAGATGCGCACGGAGGTCGACGTGCTCACCATGTCAGCGACGCCGATTCCGCGCACGCTGCATATGTCGATGGTGGGCCTGCGCGACATGAGCGTGATCGAAACGCCGCCCAAGGATCGCATGGCAATTCAAACCGTGGTCGCGAACTGGGACGAAAAGCTCATCCAGTCGGCGATTGAGCAGGAACTCGACCGCGGCGGCCAGGTTTATTTCGTCCACAACCGCATCGAAACGATCTGGGAGATTGCGGCCAAGATTCAAGCCATGGTCCCGAATGCGCGCATCGCCGTGGGCCACGGGCAGATGGGCGAAGGCGAGTTGGAGAAAGTGATGCTGAAATTTATGCATCACGAAGCCGACATCCTGGTCTCGACCACGATAATCGAGAATGGCCTCGACATCCCGCTCTGTAACACGATCGTGATCAATCGCGCCGACCGGCTGGGCTTGTCGGAGCTTTATCAGCTTCGCGGACGGGTTGGGCCGCTCGAACCGGCGCGCCTACGCATACCTGCTTCTGCCCTCCGAGATCGAGTTGACGCCTGTCGCCCGACGGCGTCTTGCCGCTCTGAAAGAGTTCTCCGATCTCGGCGCCGGCTTCAAAATCGCGGCGCTTGATCTCGAACTGCGGGGCGCGGGAAATCTTCTCGGCGGCGAGCAGAGCGGCCACATCGAAGCGGTGGGATTCGAACTTTATACGCAGATGCTGGAACGCGCCGTCCGCGAAATGAAGGGCGAGGCGGGCGTTGAAGTCACGGAAATCCAGCTTAATCTTGGGCTGAACATCCGCATTCCCTCCGACTATATAAAAGAAGAGAACCAGCGCCTGCGCATGTACAAGCGCGTCGCGGGAGTCGAGACCGAGTCGCAGTTGCACGACGTGCGCTCGGAGCTGATCGATCGCTATGGCGAGACGCCCAGGGCTGTCCGCAACCTGCTCGAGTACGCCGCGCTTAAATTGCAGGCGATGCGGGTTGGGGCCAACGCTATTGAGCGTAAGCGCGAGTTCGTGAGCATCAAGTTCAGCGCCAATGCTGCGATTGATCCGGGGAAGCTGGCGCGCTTTGTGGCGTCGCAGCGCGGTACGCAATTTACTCCGGACGGGACGCTGAAGTTCTCGATAAAGATCGACAGCGCCGGAGGAATCCTGCAAACGCTGCGCGATCTGCTGGAAGAGCTGGCGGCGCACGAAGAAGCAGTGCGCCAGGTATAAAGGCCAGCGGTTACAATGATTCCGCAATGAAGCCGACCCTCGAACGACGATCATTTAGCGACCGCCGCAAGATCCGGACCGTCCGCAAAGCGATTTTTCCCGCCGCCGGATTGGGCACGCGCTTTCTCCCGGCCACCAAAGCTCAGCCCAAAGAGATGCTGCCGCTGGTCGACAAGCCCATCATTCAGTATGGCGTGGAAGAGGCAGTGGCGGCCGGATGCGACCAGATCATCATCATCACCGGGCGCGGCAAGAGTGCGATCGAAGATCATTTCGACGTCAGCTACGAGCTGGAGAAAATGCTCGAAGAAAAGGGCAAGTACGACTTGCTCAAGATCGTGCGCCAGATTTCGGACATGATCTACGTGGCCTACGTGCGCCAGAAAGAGGCGCTGGGCCTGGGACACGCCGTGCTCACCGCGCGTGAATTGATTGGCGACGAGCCCTTTGCCACGCTGCTCGCCGATGACGTCATCGATGCAAAAGTGCCGGTGCTCAAGCAGTTAATGGACGTCTTCAACGAGAAGCACTGTTCCGTGATCGCGACACAGATCGTCAACGGGCCGGCGATTTCTTCTTACGGCGTGCTGAAAGCGAAGGAGGTCGCGGGCTCCGGTGGCAAACTCTACGAAGTTTTCGACCTCGTGGAAAAGCCGAAAGTCGCGGATGCGCCTTCGAATCTGGCCGTGATCGGGCGCTACATTCTGACGCCGACGGTCTTCGAGACGCTCTCCGACATCAAGCCGGGCGCGGGCGGCGAGTTGCAACTCACGGACGGCCTGCGCGGGCTGCTAAAGCGCGAGAAGCTGTATGCCTACGTCTACGAAGGCCGCCGCCACGATACCGGCGACAAACTCGGCTTCCTCAAAGCGACGGTGGAGTTTGCGCTGAAACGCGAAGATCTGGGCGGGGAGTTCCGGGAGTATCTGAAAAAGTTGAAGCTGTGAATGTGTGGCGACGGGCTTCGACCTGTTCTGCGGGGCAGAGTCCCGCCCTCCACACAAACTTCGCGTTAGTCTTTGGTCGCCGCTTTCATTTTCTTCGATTTCTCTTCCACGCCGCGCGCCAGTTTCTCTTTGTGCGCAGTCAGTTTCTTCGCGACCGACGCGTCAGCCACGCCAATAATTTGTGCCGCGAGAATTCCAGCATTCGTTGCGCCGGGCTTGCCAATCGCGACGGTTGCTACCGGAATGCCTGCCGGCATTTGCACCGTTGCCAGCAAGGAGTCCAAGCCCTGCAAGGAAGTGGAAGGGATCGGAACGCCTATGACCGGCAAGGTTGTGTGTGCTGCGATTACGCCCGCCAGGTGTGCTGCTCCGCCTGCGCCCGCGATGATCACCCGAATGCCACGTGCGGCGGCCTTGCGGGCATAATCTGCCGTACGATCGGGAGAACGATGGGCTGAAGTCACATCGACCTCGTATGCAATCCCGAATTCATCGAGAGCCTTTCCGGCTTCGCGCATGATCTCCAGATCGGAGTCACTCCCCATCACGATTGAGACTAACGGCCTATCTTGCAATTTCGCCCTCCTTGGGTACGCGCCACCTTTTGCAAGCGATGCATAAACGCCCGACAACGAGCCCGGCCGCGCCGTACGTGCCGATATTGCAGAATATGCCGATTGAATAAATGAAGAGTATGGCACCCCAGGATGGCCCTGGGGCCGGTTCGTCGAGCGCCATTAGGACGATTGAGGATGGCCAAAGCCACAGAGCGATATCCTGAATTACACCCATCACTGGGAGTGTCCCGTGCGCATTGATCCAAAACCACACAAGTAAGTTCGCAATTTGAATAATCGCACCCAGAAGGATAAACGCGACTGCGATTTTGTTGAAATCTGTAAGAGGACGCCGCCGGACAAACCAAATGATAAGTAACGTACTGCAGACCACTCCCATCCCGAATGAAAGCAGAACAAGCAGTCCTATAAATTTTTCCATAGGTGGGATTAAATCGAGAAGCCTATTTCTTCAGCGCCCGGGCCGCAATATCTTTGCGATAGTGTGCGCCCTCGAATCCGATCTTTGCGCACGCATCATAGGCGCGCTGCAGGGCCTCTTGCAACTCCCCGGCCCTCGCCGTCACTCCGAGCACTCGTCCGCCGGAAGAATAGAAAGCCCCGTCGCGTTTCGTGGTGCCGGCATGGAAGACTTTTACGCCGTCCAACTTCGCCGCATCCTCGAGGCCTGTGATTTTCTTGCCCCCCTCGTAGGCTCCCGGATAACCGCCCGAAGCCATCACCACGCATACCGCCGCATCGTTCGACCACTTGAAATCGCCGTCGCTGGTGCGGCCGTCGATTGAGGCCTCGATTGCTTCAACCAAGTCGCTTTCGAGGCGCATCAGAATGGGCTGCGTCTCCGGATCGCCGAAGCGGCAGTTGAATTCGAGCACCATGGGACCGCGCGCGGTCATCATCAGGCCGCAATAGAGGACGCCTTTATATTCCGCGCCTTCGGCCTTCATGCCGGCGACGACCGGCCGCACGATGTGGGCGAGCAGCCAGTCGCGCATCTGGTCATCCACGATGGTCCGCGTCGTGTAGGCGCCCATGCCACCGGTGTTGGGGCCGGTGTCGCCGTCGCCCACGCGCTTGTGATCTTGCGCGGCGACCAGCGGCGCTACTCGTTCGCCGTCGCTCACGACCAGAAACGAGAGTTCGTCGCCTTCGAGAAACTCTTCCAGCACCACACGCGATCCGGCTTCGCCCAGCATCCTGCCGCTGAGCATTTCATTGGCGACCGTCGAGGCCTCATCTTTGGTCTTGGCGATGACCACGCCCTTGCCGGCAGCCAGTCCATCGGCCTTCACCACGATCGGAGTGTGGAAATGCGGCAGCGCATCGCTCACCTGTTCCGAAGAATCGCAGATCGCGTAATGCGCCGTGGGAATGCGGTGGCGCTGCAGGAATTCTTTGGCAAAGCTCTTGCTGGTTTCGAGCTGCGCTCCGGCGCGGGTGGGGCCGAACGTGCGCCAGCCGCGCCGAGTGAATTCGTCCACCAAGCCGAGCATCAGCGGCAATTCCGGCCCCACGATTGTAAGGTCGGGCTGAATTTGATTCGCGATTGCGATCATCGAGTCGAGGCTCTTTAAGTCCACCGCGACGCACTCCGCCTCGTCGGCGATCCCGCCGTTGCCGGGCGCGCAGTAGATTTTCGCAACCCGAGGCGACTGCCGGAGCTTCCACACCAGGGCGTGCTCGCGTCCGCCGCTGCCGATGACGAGGATCTTCATAGCCGAGACATTCAAGGGTAGGGGCGGGAGAAGGTGATGTCAAACGGGGCGGTGGCTACTGGCGAGAAAATAATTCTGCGCTGCTGGGCTGCGAGCTACGAGCCGCGAGCTTCGAGCAAACCGGGATCCTCGCAAATCGTAGCTCGTAGCTCGAAGCTCGGAGCCTTGTGATTCTGAATTATCCCCATACCAAAAGTCGCCATTAACTGTGCTTAACGCTTCGCCGTATAATACGGTCCACGTGATCACAGTTTCCAAAGAGGACTACCTTAAGGCGATTCTCGAGGCCGAGAGCGAAGGGGAACCCGTTATTTCGGCCACGCTTGCGCATTGGCTCAAAGTTTCTCCCCCGGCCGTAACGATGGCGGTGCGCCGGCTGAAAAAAGACGGCCTGGTGCGGGTGCATACCGGCGGCCGCGTTCGCCTGACCGCTGCCGGACGAAAGATCGCCCGCAAGCTGACGGTTCGCCACCACCTGATCGAGCGCATGCTCACCGAAATTTTCGGAATGGAATGGTACAAAGTGCACGACGAGGCGGAACGTCTGGAGCACGCGGTCTCGCCAGATTTCGAGGCCAGGCTGCTGGCCAAACTCGGGCGTGGGGTCGCGTGTCCGCACGGCAATCTGACCGAACTGGAGAGTCCCGCCAGCCGGCGCCGGCGCGGCCTGGTCCTGCTGGCGCAGGCTGAGCCCGGCGAGAACTTTCAGGTGAGCGGCATCTATGAACGCGATCGCAGCCTGCTTGAGTTTCTGGAACAGCGCGGTATTCGCCCCGGCGCGAAGGTTCACGTCGCGCATCGCAATTACGACCAGACGCTGACCCTGACCACCACTGCCGGCCGGGTTTCCCTGGGCGTATCCGCCGCGGAAAAGGTTTGGGTCAAATCGGCGGATGGGAAGGGCGTGTCCAAGGGCTGAAGGGCCTCCGCTCACTGCGCGGCCGCTGAAAGTGGTCGTCTGATTGTGAAGAACTTGCGGCGCCACTAAAGCGGTGCCCCAATGCGAAGCCTGCGTTCTTCCGCTGCTTGACAGCGCAAAATTTCATTAACCGTAGTTTATGTCCTGATGTATACTTGCGCTAATTTACCAGTGGGTGGCATTGCTCGTTGTCCCTTTCGCGTTGCATCGATCGAATGAATGAACCAAAGACAGCATCGGAAACGCGAGGAGGAGCCATACTCCAATCCAACGTCCTGAACGATCCGCGAACGTCTGGCAGTGACGTCGTCATCACCCATGAGGACATCGATCGAGCGCACGACCGGGAACGGGTTTCGGAGATGCGGGCGCGGCGCGGATTCCGGCCACGGTTGCGCTTGTTCTGGTTGCTCATTGGCCCCGGCATCCTGGTGATGCTCGGAGAAAACGATGGCCCGAGCATGCTGTCGTATGCGGCGACTGGGGCGCGGTTCGGCATCGGTTTCTTCGTGCCGTTTATTGTCCTCACATTCGCCATGGCTTGCGTGGTGCAGGAAATGACTGTGCGCTTAGGCGCGGCCACTCATCGCGGACACGCTGAGTTGATCTTCGACCGCTTTGGTCCGTTTTGGGGTTGGTTCTCGATGATCGATCTCATGGTGGGCAATTTTCTGACGCTGGTCACGGAGTTTATCGCCATCCGCGCCGGGCCTGGGATTCTTCGGCGTGCGGCCGGCGGTTGCGGTCCTGGGGCACTGTTGGTTCTCTCCGTCGCGCTCATGACGCACCGGTACTGGACTTGGGAGCGGATCATTCTAGGCGCGGCAATGTTCAACCTGGTGTTCGTGCCGGTGGCGCTGCTGACGCATCCGCACTGGGCGACGGTAGGCCGCGCCTTGGTGACTTGGAGACCACTGCCTGGCGGGCTCACGCAGGAGACGGTTATAGTCTTGCTGGCCGATATCGGAGCGACGGTCACCCCGTGGATGCTGTTTTTCCAGCAAAGCGCGATTGCCGACAAGGGTCTCACCACGCGCGACATCCGCTTCGGGCGCGTCGACACGGTGCTGGGAGCGGCTTTGGCGACAGTCGCCGCGCTGGCGACGATGCTGGCGACGGCTCCGCTGTTCATGCACCACATGTCGGCAGCGAACTTCGAAGCCGCCGAATTCGCCCAGGCACTGCAGCCGTTTATTGGACGCTGGGGCGCGGCGCTTTTCGCACTGGGCATATTCGAGGCCGGGATGGTCGCGGCGATTACCATTTCGACTTCATCCGCATATGCCTTTGGAGAAGTCGCGCGGCGCCCGCACAGTTTGAATCTCCCCTTCAAGCAGGGGAAGTCGTTCTATCTCGTTCTGCTGCTCGAGGCTGCGGCTGCGGCGGGGCTGGTCTTGATCCCGGGAATTCCGCTGGTGTACATCGTGCTGCTGGTGAACGTGATCGCCGTCCTGGCCATGCCTCCGGCGCTGCTTTTTCTTTACATGCTGGTGAATGATCGTGAAATCATGGGCGAACTGGTCAGCCCGCTGTGGGCGAATGTGCTGGCGCTGGGGGTCGTAATCGTACTGATCGGCGCCGGCCTCTTGTTTGGGATCAGTGTCATCGCGCCCCAATGCACTGGCGCTGGTTGGAGGCAAGTAGATGGAAAAACAATTTGATTCTGCACCTGAGGTTGAAGCGAGCGCTGAAGTCAGCCGCGAAGACTTCCCGTCGGTGATGACGGCGCTGGAGCCTGACCAACTCATTTCCACCAAGGAGCACCATCATTGTCCGCGACGGCGGCTCACGCGGAACGAGATGGTACTTTTTTGGGCGCTCAGGATTTACCTCGTGTTCATGGTCGGCGTGGTGGTCTATCAGATTTGGACAGGCGTGCGGTAGGACGGATCGGCTTGATTTCGTCGCCCGGCTAAGCAGCGGCGCTCGAAACGAATTACACTATTTAGAGATCCGAGATGCGAGTCATTGCGCCCCGGTCCTGTGCCGGGGCTTATGGAGGAAGGCCATCATGTCATTAAATAGTTTTGGCGCCCGCGCAACTTTCAAAGTCGGCAAGAAAGAATATGAGATCTACCGGCTGGACGCTCTCGACAAGCAGGGCATCTCGACCCGGCACTTGCCGTTCTCGCTGCGCATTCTGCTGGAGAACCTGCTGCGCACCGAAGACGGACGCAACGTGACGAAGCAAGAAATTCGCGCGCTTACATCTTGGAACAAGAAGTCGAAGCCGGAAAAAGAAATCGCTTTCACGCCCAGCCGCGTTCTGCTGCAGGATTTCACCGGCGTTCCCGCGGTTGTGGATCTTGCCGCCATGCGCGACGCCATGAAGCGCCTGGGCGGCGATGCCAAGCTCATCAATCCGCTGCAGCCCGCCGAACTGGTCATCGACCACTCCGTGCAGGTCGATGAATTCGGGTCGTCCAAAGCGTTTGATGTGAACGCGCTGCTTGAATTCCAGCGCAACAAAGAGCGCTACGCGTTTCTGCGTTGGGGACAGACCGGCTTCCGCAATCTCGCCATCGTGCCGCCGGACACCGGCATCGTTCACCAAGTCAACCTCGAGTACCTGGCGCGCGTGGTGTTTGTACACGAAGAAGGCGGAAAGCGCACCGCCTATCCCGACACGCTCGTCGGCACCGACTCGCATACCACCATGATCAACGGACTCGGCGTGCTGGGCTGGGGCGTGGGCGGTATCGAAGCCGAGGCCGCCATGCTTGGACAACCCGTCTCCATGCTGATCCCGCTCGTGGTCGGCGTGAAGCTTACCGGGCGCCTGCGCGAAGGCTCGACCGCTACCGACCTGGTTCTTACCATCACCGAGATGCTGCGCAAGCACGGTGTGGTCGGCAAGTTCGTCGAGTACTTCGGCCCCGGCCTGCAAGACCTGCCGCTCGCCGATCGCGCGACGATTGCGAACATGGCTCCGGAATACGGCGCCACCTGCGGCATCTTCCCCATCGACAAAGAAAGCGTTCGCTACCTGAAACTCACCGGTCGCAGTGAGGAGCAGATCGCGCTGGTCGAAGCCTACGCGCGCGAGCAGGGACTCTTTCACGACGCCAGCACGCCCGAAGCCGAATACTCCGAACTGCTGAGTCTTGATCTTGCCACGGTCGAATCGAGTCTCGCCGGACCGAAGCGCCCGCAGGATCGAGTCGTGCTGTCGAAAGCAGGCGAATCGTTTGCCAAGGCGTTGCCTTCGCTGATCAAGCCGAAGGCTAAGGCCGCCGTTGCGGTTCCGGCTGAGGCTTCGGTTAAAAGTCAATCGCTGGGAACAGGAGGGCGGAAATCCGGCCGCCGTCGGGGTCGAGGACCCGAAAGTCCACGAACACGTTCCGAGGAATGGGCATGCGGCGTTGCAGCACGGCAGCGTGGTGATCGCCGCGATCACCAGTTGCACGAACACGTCGAACCCGTCCGTGATGCTGGCCGCCGGACTGCTGGCAAAGAAGGCTGTGGAGCGCGGTCTCGAAGTCCCGGCGACGGTCAAGACTTCGCTCGCTCCGGGATCGAAAGTCGTGCTCGACTATCTCGAAAAAGCCGGCCTGATGCCGTATCTGGAGAAGCTGAAGTTCCACATCGTCGGCTACGGCTGCACCACCTGCATCGGAAACTCCGGCCCGTTGCCGGTTGAAGTTTCGAAAGAAATCGACGAGAAAAATCTGGTCGTCGCCTCGGTGCTCTCCGGCAATCGCAACTTTGAAGGACGAATCAATTCCGAAGTGCGCGCCAACTACCTGATGTCGCCGCCGCTGGTGGTGGCCTTCGCTCTGGCTGGCCGCATCGATATCGACCTGCGCAAGGATCCGGTCGGAAAAGGCAAAGACGGCAAGCCGGTTTACCTCGCCGACATCTGGCCCTCGCAGCAGGAAGTCGAGCAATCGATGGCGAGCGCGATTACGTCCGAGATGTTCCGCAAGAGCTATGCCGAGGTGTATTCGGGAGACGAGCGCTGGCGCGGACTGCCGGTTCCGAAGGGCGAGACTTACGCTTGGGAAAAAGATTCGACCTACATTCGGCAAGGCGCCGTACTTCGATGACATGGCGCTCAAACCGTCCGCCGTCGAAGACATCAAGGGCGCGCGCGTGCTGGCCGTGCTCGGCGACAGCGTCACCACCGACCACATTTCGCCCGCGGGGTCCATCAAAAAAGACGGACCCGCCGGGAAATACTTAATCGCTCACGGCGTGCAACCGGCGGATTTCAATTCTTACGGATCGCGCCGCGGCAATCACGAAGTCATGGTGCGCGGCACGTTCGCCAATGTTCGCCTGCGCAACAAAATGGTGAATACCGAAGGTGGATTCACGCGCCACCTGCCCGATGGCGCCGAGATGTCGATTTTCGACGCGTCCGAAAAGTACCATGCCGAAAAAGTGCCGCTCGTGATTCTCGCGGGCAAGGAATACGGTTCCGGCTCTTCACGCGACTGGGCGGCGAAGGGACCGCGGTTGCTCGGCGTTCGCGCCGTGATTGCGGAAAGCTACGAACGCATTCACCGCTCCAATCTGGTCGGCATGGGAATTCTGCCATTGCAGTTTCTGCCGGGAGAAAATGCCGAGACGCTGAAGTTGACCGGCGAAGAAGTGTTCGAGATCGCGGGGATTCGCGAAGTGGTCGAGAAATTTTCTTCCGGTCGCAAGATCACTGTGCGCTTGAAGGGTGGGAAGACGGCGGAGTTTCAGGCTATTGTCCGCATCGACACTCCGCAGGAAGCTCTCTACTACGCGAACGGAGGGATACTCCAGTACGTGCTGCGGCAATTGCTGGCGGGGAAAGCGCAGCCGGAGGCGGTTACGGTTTAGCGCCGTTCGCTCTAAACGGCGGCCGTTGACCGTTATCCTCGGCAGGAGACGGGGCAAGCCTCGTCTGCTAGCAGAGTCTGCTGGAGCGATGGCTGAGCTCGTCTACCTGCCGTGAGCCTTGCAGTTGCTGGCTGCGTGCTAATCTCAAATTCCCATGTCCCTCGCGGCCCAATACATTCCTGCTGCTTATAGCTTGACCGCAGTTGGGGTCTGGGGCACCAGCGATTTTCTGGGAGGAGTGGGCGCGCGCCGCGTGAACGCGTTTCTATTCACGGCCATCGTGCACGGCAGCGGCTTGGTCGTGATCGGCGCACTGGCGCTGATGACCCACGCTCCATTCTCTGGGCACCGTTAGTCTGCTTTGGTCGCTTGTCGCCGGAGTGCTCGCGGGCGTGTCGCTGGCCTTTTTCTATCGCGCCTTGGCCCGCGGAAATATGGGATTGGTCGCGCCGGTGGCGGCGGTTCTTAGCGCTGCGATTCCGGCCATCGTGACGGCGTTTGGGTCGGGCTTTCCTGGCATCCGGCAGGTGATTGGGTTTATTCTCGCGGGCATCGGCGTCTGGCTCATCTCACGTATCGAAGGTAGCGCTCGGCCGTCCCGAAGGATTGGGCGTGGCCGTACTGGCGGGAATCGGCTTTGCTGGTTGGTACCTTTGTGCCCATCGCGCGGGCAACTCCTCGGCGTTGTGGGTGGCCGCCTGCTCGCGGTTCGCTTCGTTGTTGGTCACAGGCAGCTTTCGTTCTGTTCGGAAGACACCTCCGCGCAGTGCCCTTGCCGGTGCTGGCCATTGCCGTGGTTGCCGGAATTCTCGACATCACCGGCAGCGTTGTCTTCATCCGCGCGGCTCAAATCGGACGCCTGGACGCTGCGGTCGTGCTCAGTTCGCTCTATCCCGCCGTCACCGTTGTGCTGGCCCGCATCTTTCTGCACGAGCACTTCAGCCGCGCCCGTACCATCGGAATGGTCGCTGCATCTGGCGGCGGTGCCGATGATTGCGGGATGAAGAAGCGCGATGGATAGCATTTGCATATAGTGTCTGGCAATACTGGCGTCTTGCTGACCACGATCCAGTTCCACTGTCCACTGCTAATCTGACCCGTGCCTCTGCTTGAAGTCCGCAACCTGACCAAGATTTTCGATCTCGCCGAGTCGCCGTTCGGCAGCCGCCGCTCGGGCGAAGTCCGCGCCGTGGACGATGTGTCCCTCGACATCCAGGAAGGCGAGACTCTTGGCTTGGTTGGTGAATCCGGCTCTGGCAAGAGCACGCTTGGACGGCTCATTCTCCGCCTCATCGAGCCGACTTCGGGCGCCATCGTTTTCGATGGCGTCGATCTGCTGCAAGCGAGCGGCTCCGAATTGCGCCGTCTTCGCCGCGACATGCAGATCATCTTCCAGGACCCGTTCGGTTCGCTCGACCCGCGCTACCGGGTGGAGGACGTAATCGCCGAGCCGCTGATTCTCCACCGCAAGATCATGCGCGAGAGCCTCGGCCGCGATGCCCGCCGCCAGCGCGTGCGCGAACTTTTGCGTGCCGTGGGAATGGATGAATCCGCCATGGCCCGTTACCCGCACGAGTTCTCCGGCGGACAGCGGCAGCGCATCGGCATTGCCCGCGCTCTTGCGTTGCGTCCGAAGTTCATCGTCGCCGACGAACCGGTTTCCGCGCTCGACGTCAGCGTCGGCGCGCAGATCGTGAATCTGCTGCAGCAACTCCAGCGCGATTTCGGCCTCACCTATTTGTTCATCTCGCACTCCATGCCGGTCGTTCGCTATCTCTCGACCCGGATTGCGGTGATGTATCGGGGCAAGATCGTTGAGATCGGAAGCACGGAGCAGATCACTGCCCAGCCGCAGCACACTTACACGCGCAAACTGTTGGCGGCAACGCCGGAGATGGCGGCATCGTGAGTTTGGCGTTGGTGTGGTGACGGGGCGGAGCCTGCCCTGAGCGGAGCCGAAGGGCCCCGTCCCGCGGCTTTCTGAGGTGTGACAAAAGTCATAGCCTGAGTCGCCGGCACGTATTAGACTCTGCGGTTCCTAACCGGAGGATTTATGCGCCGTCTTCTTCTTTTATTCGCTCATGTTTTATGCGCTCTTAGTGTGGCGATCAGTTTGCCGCTCTACGCGCAATCCGCAAACCCAGCCGCGTCCTGCATTGAGTGCCACAGCAAGCAAACGCCCAACATCGTCTCCGACTGGAAGCTGAGCAAGCACAGCCAGATGGAGGTGACCTGCGTCGCCTGCCACGGCGATCAGCACCAGTCGGCGAGCGACGTATCGAAGGTGAAAATTCCCACGCCCGAAACTTGCGCCCAGTGCCACTCGACTCAGGTCGAGCAGTACAAGCACGGCAAGCACTCGAAAGCATGGGCGGCCATGCTCGCCATGCCGACCATTCACTGGCAGCCGATGGCGATGATTGAGGGCCAGAAGGGCTGCGGCGGCTGCCACAAGATCGGCGAAAAGCCGGTGGAGGAAATCGCCAAACTGCGGCAGCACGGCAGCGAATTCGGTGTTGCCTCCTGCGACTCCTGCCACACCCGCCATACCTTCTCGGTTAAGGAGGCCAAGTCGCCGCAAGCCTGCGAGACCTGCCACATGGGATTCGATCATCCGCAGTGGGAGATGTATTCGTCGTCGAAGCACGGCGTGCGGACCGATCTGAAGCAGCGCGGAATTCTGCCCGCCGAAGCGGCTGCGCCGACCTGCCAGACCTGCCACATGCAGAATGGCGATCATGGCGTGCGCACGGCCTGGGGATTTCTTGCGGTTCGTCTGCCGCTGCCCGAAGACAAGCAATGGGCCGCGGATCGCGCCACGGTTCTGCAGGCTCTCGGAGTGCTCGATCCTGACGGCAAGCCGACCGCGCTGGTGGCGACGGTGCAAGCCGCCGACCTCGCGCGCCTGACTCAGGAAGACTGGCAGGCGGAGCGCGACAAGATGCTGAAGACCTGCAACCAGTGCCACTCCGGCAACTTCGCCAGGCAGCAACTGGAAGCAGGCGATGACATGATCAAGAACGCCGACCACCTGATGGCCGAAGCGATCAAGATCGTCGCCGGTCTATATAAAGATGGCGTTCTGGCGCAGCCGAAGAACTATGCCTATCCCTTCCCCAACCTGCTGACCTTCCACGATGCGCCCACGGTGATCGAGCAGAAGCTTTTCGTGATGTACCTGGAGCACCGCATGCGCACGTTCCAGGGCACGTTCCACGGCAGTCCGGATTATGCGCTCTGGTACGGATGGAGCGAGATGCAGCGCGACTTGACCGAGATCCGGGAACTCGCCGAGCAGATGCGGCGAGAGAAGAAGACCGGGCCGACCGTGAAACCAGCGGCGTTGAAATAAGAGCTGGTGTGGTGGCGTGGCTCCGCCCCGTCCCCAGTAGAGCACGACCATTTACAATTGCCGCGCACATGCACACCGCAGACGTCGTCCTCATCGGCGGAGGGATTGTCGGCTCCAGCATCGCCTACCATCTTGTAGCGGCTGGCTGCAAGAACGTTCTTGTGATTGAGCGCGAGACAGCGCAGGGCAAGGGGTCCACGGGCAAGAGCATGGGCGGCGTGCGCGCGCAGTTTTCGACGCCGGTCAACATCCAGATGTCGCTTTACTCGATCCCGTTCTATGCGAGCTTCGAAGAGCGGCTCGGCTATCCGTGCGACTACCGGCCCCAGGGATATCTTTTTTGCGCGACCAACGAAAAGCACATGGCCTACCTGCGCGCCAACTACGAAAAGCAGGTCGCCATGGGACTGAAGAACGTGCGACTGGTGGCGGGCGACGAGATTCGCGGCATGTTTCCGCTGCTGCGCGGCGATGACATTGTTGGCGGGAGTTTCTGCGCGACCGATGGATTTGTCGATCCCTAACAGCGCGATGATCGGCTTCATGACATGGGCTACCGAGCATGGCGCGACGCTGTGGAAGAACGCGACCGTGACTGCGATTGCGCGACGCGGTGAGACCTTCGAGGTTACGACCACGCGCGAGTCAGTTTCCACGCCCGCGGTGGTGAATTGCGCGGGAGCCTGGGCAGCGGAGATCGCGCGGATGGCTGGCATCGACTTGCCCGTCGAACCGCTGCGCCGGATGTTGGTTCCGACCGAACCTTTCGACCAATTTCCGCACACCGCGCCCATGATCGTCGACATGTCCACCGGCTTTCACTTCCGCCCGGAGAGCCGCGGATTCCTGTTTGCGTGGAACGACCCGGAAGAAACGCCCGGCTATAAAACTGATTTCGACCCGAGCTTCATCGAGAAGATCCTGACCCGCGCTGCGGATCGCGTGCCCGTGTTCGAAAATGTCGAGGTCAATCCGCAAACGAGCCTGGGCCGGGCTTTATGAAATGACGCCCGACCATCACCCGATTCTCGGTGAATCTCCCGAGGTCCCCGGTTTCTTTTTCGCCAACGGCTTCAGTGGGCATGGAGTGATGCACGCGCCCGCCACCGGTAAAATTCTGAGCGACCTGATTTTGACCGGGAAAACCGATCTGATCGAAGCGTCGCTTCTGAACTTCTCGCGCTTCGCGGAGGGGCGGATGATTCACGAGACGGCGGTGCTGTAGTTCGGTTTGCGTCGTGAGGGTTACAGAAGACGCCCGCGCAGCGGTAGATTACGCGGCCCTCACGAAGTTCTATAATCATTGGACGCAAATCGTTGGACGCAAATCAGGCTTAAATCAAGACGCGAATCGTCAGACGAGAATAAGAGTCAAACCATCAGACGCGAGAACGAGAGTTGTTCGAAAGAGGCAAGACATGGCCCAGATGGCGGCGATCCCAGTTGCAACCCACGGTTTTTTTCTGGACGGGAAGTGGGTGGAAGAGGGTGACATCGTCGAGGTGCGCGCGCCTTACGACGGCGCCCTCATCGCGCACGTCCACCAGGGACGCCGCGAACACGCGGAAGCCGCCATCGCCGCCGCCGTCAAGGCCTTTGGAACCACACGGCGCCTACCGGCCTTCGAACGCCAGCGAGTACTGCGCCAGATCGCGATCGGCATTCACGAACGCAAAGAAGAATTTTCCCGCACGATTGCACTGGAAGCGGGCAAGCCCATCAAGAGCGCTCGCAGCGAAGTTGACCGCGCTGTATTTACATTCAACATCGCCGCCGAAGAAACCGTTCGCGGCTACGGCGAGTATCTGCCGCTGGATTGGCAGCAGTCGACTGCCCAACGTTGGGGCATCGTCAAACGTTTTCCTCTCGGCCCCGTCGCCGGGATCACGCCCTTCACCTTCCCCTTGAACCTGGTCGCGCACAAAGTCGCCCCGGCCATTGCGGCCGGCTGTTCGATGGTGCTCAAGCCCGCGCCCGAAACGCCGCTCACCGCGCTGCTGCTGGCTGAAGTGATCCAGCAGGCAGGATGGCCCGACGGTGGATTCAACGCGGTTTTGCTCGCCAACGGAGATTCCGGTCTGCTGGTCACCGATGAACGCATCAAGCTCATCAGCTTCACGGGCAGCGCTGCGGTCGGGTGGGCCATCAAGAACAACGCGGGAAAGAAAAAAGTCGTTCTCGAACTGGGAGGCAATTCGGGCGTCATCGTCCACGGTGATACCGATCTCGCTTACGCCGCCGACCGCTGCGTCACCGGAGGCTTTGCCTACGCCGGACAGTCCAGCATTTCCGTGCAGCGCATCCTGGTCGAGCACTCCGTCTACGGAAAATTCACCGAGCTGTTCCTGGCAGCGGTCGGCAAACTGAAAGTCGGAGATCCACTCGACGAGTCCAGCGACCTCGGCCCGCTCATCCGCGAAAGCGACGCCATCCGCGCTGCCGACTGGGTGCAGGAGGCGGTTCGCGGCGGTGCGCGCCTGCTCTGCGGCGGCAACCGCAAGGGTTCCCTGTTCGAGCCCACTGTGCTTACCGGCACCAAGCCCAACATGAAAGTGAATTGCCAGGAAATTTTTGCGCCGGTCGTGACCGTCGAGCCCTACAACGATTTCGCCTCCGCGCTCAAGCAGATCAACAACTCCCCTTATGGCCTGCAGGCCGGACTTTTCACCCGCGACGCCAAACTCATTTTTCAGGCGTACGACGAACTCGAAGTCGGAGGCTTGATCGCCGGCGACGTTCCCACTTTTCGCATAGACCATATGCCCTACGGCGGCATCAAAGATTCGGGACTTGGACGCGAGGGCTTGCGCTACGCGATTGAGGAGATGACGGAGCCGAAGCTGCTCGTCATGAACTTGCGCTGACGATTTTTCCGGTGTTGATTCCGGGAAGACGAGACCGCGTGCCCACCAATCGGGATTCCCCAAAGCGTAACAATGAAAAGCTCATGTAGAGTGTTTCCAAAAACCTCTCAACTGTATATACTCACTTGTTTCGTGCGTCACAGGGGTGGTGACGTAATTCATACGATCATGTTTAGCTGGGAGCGGCGCAGACCGAGCTCACAAGCAATCGTCGTGATCTTCTAATGCAGATTTTTCCACGCAGCACCAATGCAATCTCCCGGGCCTCGCTGTTCGGTCCGGTCTTCGTCGCGGCTGCCCTGTTCTGGGGGATGGTACAGCTCCAGCGCTCGCCCTACATCACTTATGCGGGAGTAAGAAAGTCGCAGCCGGTGCCCTTCAGCCACCAGCACCACGTGACCGGGCTGGGCATCGACTGCCGCTACTGTCACACTTCGGTGGAACAGTCGAGTTTCGCGGGCATTCCGCCCACCAAGACCTGCATGAACTGCCACTCGCAGATTTGGACGAACGCTGCCATGCTTGAGCCCGTTCGCGCGAGCTACCGAACCGGCGAGTCGCTCCAGTGGACGCGCATCAACCAGTTGCCGGACTTCGTTTATTTCAACCACAGCATTCACATCGCCAAGGGCGTTGGCTGCAACGACTGCCACGGGCCCGTGGACCAGATGCCGCTCATGTATCAGGAGGCATCGCTGCAGATGGAGTGGTGCCTCAACTGCCACCGTGCGCCGGAAAAATTTCTGCGCCCGCGCGACCAGGTATTCAACATGCGCTACCAACAACCCACCACATCGTTGCCGGTAAAGGTCGACGGCACCAGCTACACCGACCAGGACGCGCTCGGTTCGGCCCTGGTGAAGAAATACCAGCTGCGTACCGTGCAGGACATCACCAGCTGTAGCACTTGTCATCGCTAGTTCAGCCCCTAAAGGGGCGTCTGATTTCGAAGGACTTACTGTATCGCTAAAGCGATACCCTGATACGAACCAGGGGTTTTTCGCACTCGTTAGCCGGGAAGTTCACGAAGATGGAAAATGGTAAATCAAAACGCGAAGAAGTCTGTCCCGGCAAGAAGCTCGACCGGGCCGCGGTCGAGCGGCAACTAAAGGAGACGAAGGGGCCAGAGTACTGGCGCAGCCTGGAAGAACTCGCGGGGTCGCCCGAATTCCAGGACATGCTGCACCGCGAATTTCCCAAGGGCGCCTCGGAGTGGCTCGATTCGGTCTCCCGCCGCGGCTTCCTCCAGTTGATGGGCGCTTCCCTCGCCATGGCGGGCATGACCGGGTGCACCAAGCTGCCACTGCAGGAAATCGTCCCTTACGTCCGCCAGCCCGAGCAGGTCATTCCGGGCGTCGCGATGTACTACGCCACCGCGTTCACGCTCAGCGGATATGCGAATCCGCTGCTGGTCGAAAGCCACCTGGGCCGTCCTACCAAAATTGAAGGCAACAACCTGCATCCGGCGAGCCTGGGCGGCACCGACGTATTCGCGCAGGCCTCGATCCTGGGGATGTATGATCCCGACCGCTCCCAGGCCATCACTCACCTCGGTGACGTGGGGTCCTGGGCGGGGTTCGTGAAGGAAATCAGAGGCCCTCTCGCCGTGCAGAAGGCATTAGGGGGAGCGGGCATTCGCATTCTCACGCAGACCATTTCTTCGCCAACATTGAAAGACCAGATGCAAGCCTTCCGGGCGATGTATCCCCAGGCGAAGTGGCATGTTTACGAACCGGTGAACCGCGACAATGCCCTTGAGGGCGCAAAGCTGGCGTTTGGCGAAGCGCTGGAGACGCAATACCGGCTTGACGAACGCGGACGTGATTGTTTCCCTCGATGCCGACTTTCTCTACGCGGGCTTTCCGGGGAATGTGCGCTACGTCCGCGATTTCGCGAAGAAGCGCAATCCCGACGCGGAAATGAGCCGGCTCTATGTGGTCGAGAGCACTCCATCCTCGACCGGAGCGAAAGCCGATCACCGCCTGCCGCTGCGTGCAGTGGAGATCGAGCGACTTCGCGAAAGCACTGGCGTCCGCGCATCGGTGTGAATGGCGGCGGAGCGATGGACTCCGGCAGCACGGCAAAGTTTATAAGCGCCGTGGCCGGTGATCTGCAGAAACATAAGGGCGAGAGTGTCATCATCGCCGGTGACCATCAACCGCCCGCCGTGCACGCCTTGGCCCACGCCATGAATGCGGCGCTCGGTAATGTCGGCAAAACGGTCGTTTACACCGACCCGGTAGACGCCAACCCAGTCAACCAAATCGAATCTCTCCGCGACCTGGTCTCCGACATGCGCGCTGGCAATGTCGATCTGCTCGTCATCATGGGCGGCAACCCGGTTTACGATGCGCCCGCAGATCTTGGCTTCGCGCGACTGCCTGAAAAATTCGAAAGTCGCCCTGCGCATTTACCACGGTCTCTACCAGAACGAGACGGCGGAACTCTGCCACTGGAGCGTCAACGAGGCGCACTATCTCGAAGCCTGGAGCGATGGCCGCGCCTATGACGGCACGCTGAGTCTGATCCAGCCGCTGATCGCGCCGCTCTATGCCGGCAAGAGCGCTCACGAAATGCTGTCGGCTCTGGCCGGCGCGCCCGATGCCTCGGGCTACGATATTGTTCGCGGCTACTGGCAGAAGCAGCACGCTGGCCCGGAGTTCGAGGAATGGTGGCGCAAAACATTAAATGATGGATTCATCGAGGGCTCGGCCTACGCGCCGAAGGCGGTTTCGCTGAAACGACTCCAGTCAACTGCCGCCGCGTCGCTACCGCTGTCGACGACGCGAACAGTCTCGAGGTCAATCTGCGCCGCGATCCCTCCGTCTACGATGGCCAATTCGCGAACAACGGATGGCTCCAGGAGTTGCCGAAGCCCATGTCGAAACTGACCTGGGACAACGCAGTCCTGATGGGCCCGAGGATGGCCGACCGCGAAGGCATTAAGACCATGGACGTGGTCACGCTTGAGTTGGGCGGACGGAAGATCACCGGCCCGGTCTGGATCCAAGCCGGCCATCCCGATCATTCCGTCACCGTGCATCTCGGCTACGGCCGACGCAAAGCGGGACGCGCCGGCACCGGCGCCGGATTCGACGCTTACACTCTTCGGACAACGAATGCGCTCTGGTTCGCGACCGGCGGCAAGCTCACCAAGACCGGAGACCACTATCAGCTCGCTTCCACCCAGGGCTACCAGACCATGGATACGGGCGACGGCGCGACTCGTCCGCTGGTCAGAGAAGCGACGCTCGAGGAATACCGCAAGGAACCCAAGTTTGCCAAGGAGGACGAGCCCCCGGCAGCGCTCACGCTCTATCCAGGCTATGACTATAAGAAGTCGCCCGACGCCTGGGGAATGACCATTGATCTCAACGCCTGCGTGGGCTGCAACAACTGCATCGTCGCCTGCCAGTCGGAGAACAACATCGCGGTAGTCGGCAAAGAGCAAGTGGTGAAAGGCCGCCACATGCACTGGATCCGCGTCGATGCCTACTATCAGGGCGACCGCGACGCCCCCAAGGCCCATTTCCAGCCGGTGCCTTGCATGCAGTGCGAGGATGCGCCCTGCGAGCTGGTATGTCCGGTGGGCGCGACCGTCCATAGCAGCGAAGGCCTGAACGACCAGGTCTACAACCGCTGTATCGGCACGCGCTATTGTTCGAACAACTGTCCGTACAAGGTGCGCCGCTTCAACTTTCTGCTGTTCGAGGACTGGGAGACTCCCCAGTACAAGTTGATGCGCAATCCCGACGTCAGCGTGCGCAGCCGCGGCGTCATGGAAAAATGCACTTACTGCGTGCAGCGCATCACCCAGCACCGCATTGACGCTGAAACCGCGGCGGTTCGCGAGAATCGCGAGTTCAAAATCGAAGACGGCTCGTTGCAGACTGCCTGCCAGCAGTCCTGTCCGGCCGACGCGATCGTCTTCGGCAACATCAACGATCCCAACAGCCGGGTGGCGAAGCTCAAGGCGCTTGACCGTAACTACGGGTTGCTGGCCGACCTGAATACCAGACCTCGCACCACCTACCTGGCGGAAATTCGCAACCCCAACCCTGAACTGGAAACGTAAGCGGAGCGCAGGTCAAGAGATGGCAGACGATCGGGACGAAGTCGGAGTTACGAAAAAGTTGCGAACGAAGCTGCGAATCAGCGGGCGCCCGTCATCGAGCCCGGGTATACGTTCGCCACGGTAACCGACAAGATCAGCTCCATCGTGCTGACGCGGCCGACCTCGCTCGGTTGGGTCGTCGGCTTCGGAGCGGGCTTCCTGGTCACGATGATGTTGCTGTACGCGCTCGGCTACTTGTTTATCAAAGGCGTTGGCATTTGGGGCATCAACATCCCCATCGGCTGGGGCTTCGCCATCGTCAACTTCGTGTGGTGGATCGGTATCGGGCATGCGGGCACGCTCATCTCCGCCATCCTTCTGTTGCTGCGGCAGTCCTGGCGCAACTCCATCAACCGGTTCGCCGAGGCCATGACTCTGTTTGCGGTGGCTTGCGCGGGCATCTTTCCGGGGGTGCACACCGGTCGTCCCTGGCTCGACTACTGGATGTTCCCCTACCCCAACACCATGAACTACTGGCCGCAGTTCCGCAGCCCGCTGCATCTGGGACGTGTTTGCGGTCTCGACTTATTTCACCATCTCGCTCCTGTTCTGGTTCATTGGACTCATCCCGGATTTGGCCACGCTGCGCGACCGCGCCGAAAGTAAATATGCGCAGATAAGCTACGGCCTGCTCGCCATGGGATGGCGCGGCTCCGCCCGTCATTGGGCCCGATACGAGACGGCCTACCTGCTGCTGGCCGGCCTCGCCACTCCGCTCGTGCTCTCCGTCCACACCGTGGTCAGCTTCGACTTCGCGATTGCGATTGTACCCGGCTGGCACACCACGATTTTCCCGCCCTACTTCGTCGCGGGCGCCATTTACTCCGGCTTCGCCATGGTGTTGATGCTCGCGATCCCTATACGCAAGATCTACAGCCTTGAGGACTTCATCACCGATCGCCACCTCCAGAATTCCGCCAAGGTCATGCTCGCCACCGGCTGGATCGTGGCCTACGGCTATGCGATCGAAGCCTTCACGGGCTGGTACAGCGGCAACCGTTACGACCAGACTCTGCTTTGGAATCGTCTGCACGGCCCGTACGCTGCCGTGTACTGGATGCTTCTAATCTGCAACATTTTCCTCCCGCAGTTGCTGTGGCTTCGCAAGATGCGCACCAATCCGATGTGGCTCTTCCTGATCTCGTTCGTCATCCTGGTGGGCATGTGGCTGGAGCGATTCGTCATCATCGTGCTCAGCCTGTCGCGCGACTTCCTTACGTCGTCGTGGGGGATGTACTACCCAACGCGTTGGGATTGGATGACCTTCTTCGGCACCATCGGCATGTTCCTGACCGCCATGTTCCTTTTCGTTAGGATCCTGCCGATGATCTCCATCTTCGAAATGCGCACCCTACTGCCGGAGGCGGAGGTGAAGGCCGAATGAAGCGCGTTCCCACCTACGGAATCATGGCGGAGTTCGCCTCGGCCCAGGATCTGGTCACGGCGGCCCGGCACACGCATGAGGCAGGCTATCGGAAGATCGACGCCTTCAGCCCGTTCCCGGTGGAAGAACTGGCCGATGCCATCGGGTTCCACAAGAACAACGTGCCGCTGGTAACGCTGATCGGCGCCATCGTCGGCGGCCTCTCGGGCTACCTGATGCAGTATTGGATCGCGGTGATCAGCTACCCGGTCAACGTGGGTGGCCGTCCCTATCATTCCTGGCCATCGTTCATCGTCATAACCTTCGAGATGACGATTCTGTTCGGCGGCATCTCGGCGGTATTCGGCATGCTCGCGCTGAATGGTCTGCCCATGCCTTACCACCCGGTCTTCAATGTGCCGCGCTTTGCGCTGGCGAGCAAGGACCGCTTTTTCCTGATCGTGTTTGCCTCCGATCCCAAATACGACGCGAAGGGCACACGCCAGTTCCTGGAAAGCCTGCACGCCCGCTCCATTTCGGAGGTCCCCGGCTAAGAGCATGGCGACCGTCCCAAAATCCGCGCGAAAATTTGCGCGCCAGTCTTGCTGCTGGTCTGCTGGCCGTGATGGCCAACGTCGGCTGCCGTCTCGACATGCACGTGCAACCGCGCTACAACCCGTTGGCGAAGAGCGATTTCTTTCCCGATCAGCGGGCGGCGCGTCCGCTGGTCGAAGGCACCGTGGCGCGCGGGGACGAGCGCGCCGACGACTACTTCTATACCGGCAAGATCGGAAACAACGACGGCGAGTACATGCCGTTCCCGGTCACCCAGGAAGTGCTACAGCGTGGGCGCGACCGTTTCAACATCTACTGCTCGCCCTGCCACTCGCGCGTGGGGGACGGGAACGGCATCGTCCCGTCGCGGGGCTTCGCGCACAAACCGCCTTCCTATCACATCGAGCGGCTGCAGAAGGCCCCCATCGGTCATTTTTTTGACGTGGCGACCAACGGATTCGGCATCATGCTGAATTATTCCGCGCAGGTCTCGGTGCGCGATCGCTGGTGTATTGCGGCCTACATTCGGGCGCTGCAGTTGAGCCAAAACGCTACCGCGGCTGATGTCCCCGCGGGGCAGAGCGTCCCTTCGAAGGCTCCGGAGTTCACGGAACCGGGTACGGGTGCGACTTTGCCGCAGACCATGCCGGGAAACATGCCGAGCCCGAAAGCGGGGAAAGCGGAAACGGAATGAGCACGATACCCGCAGCGCAACTCGATCTCACGACGCCTCCGATCATCAAGATCATCCAGAGGCGATCGCTCGCCATCGGCGGCGCCGCGAGCCGTGATCGCGCTTTACCTGGCCTTTACGAACCCGACGGTCTTCTTCCGCGGATACCTGCTCTCGTACATGGATTGGTTGGGCATATGCCTTGGGTCGATGGCCATCGTCATGCTCCGTCACATGACCGGCGGCGGATGGGGCACGGTGATCCGGCGCATCCTCGGCGCCTCCATGCGCACGCTGCCGCTGCTGATCCTGCTGTTCATTCCTCTGCTGTTTGCCGTGCCGAGGCTTTATCCGTGGGCGATGCCACTCGATTCCATCACCGATCCCGCCATTCGCGAGCACCTGGAAAAACACTCGTTTATCCTGCGGGATTACCTGAACTACCGCGGCTTCGTGATCCGCGCCGTGATCTACTTTGCGATCTGGTTCGTGCTGCAGTACCTGCTCAGCAAGTTCTCTTTCGAGCACGACCGTCCGCCTTTCGCCGACACCAGCGCGCGCTTCAAGATGGTAAGCGCCCCAGGCATCATCCTCTACGCGTTCACCATCTCGTTCGCCGCGATCGACTGGGTCATGTCGATCAACCCGAGTTGGGTCTCGACCATCTATGGCCTGCTGTTCGTGGCGGGTCGAGTTGGTGTCGGCGCTGTGCTTTGCCATCGTCATCGAACGCATTCTCTACAACTACCAGCCCATGTCGGTTCTATTGCAGCCCAGTTTCGTGCACGACCACGGCAAATTCCTGCTCACCTTCATCATGGTGTGGGCCTACTTCTCATTTTCGCAGTGGCTCATCATCTGGGCGGGTAACTTGCCGGAAGAGATCACCTGGTACTTCCGCCGTCTGCACGGGGGATGGCAGTTCGTCGGCCTGTTTCTGATTGTCTTTCATTTTTTCGTCCCGTTTTTCCTTCTGCTCTCCCGCCCGTTCAAACGCGACATTACCCGCCTGGTTTGGCTAGCCGCCTGGATGCTCGTCGTGCGCTACATCGACCTGTTCTGGCACATCGAGCCCAGCTTCTCCGAGACTTTCACCGTCACCCTGGCAGACCTCGCGATCCCCTTCGCCATGGGCGGAATCTGGATCGCATACTTCTGCCACAACCTGAGTTCGCGGCCGCTGGTTCCCGCTTACGACGCGACGGCGCAGGACGTTTTGGAGCCGGCGCATGACTGAGGACAGGAGCACGAATCAGCCGACGCCGAATCAGCCGACGTTGAATCAACATATGACCAGTCACGACGGCTACGAGCACGAGGATCTGAGTTCGAAGCGGTCCGTTTTATTTTATGGCAGGTCTGGCGCTGCTCGGCCTCGCCATCTATCTCATCGTGTTCGGCATGTACCGCTTCCTCGACAGTTACGAAAGGGCGCACCAGCCGCCCTTGAGCCCGATGGCGACGCCGGAGGCCGACACCCGCGCCGTAACGCATGAGGACACACAAACTTTCCCGCAACCGCGCCTCGAAGAAAACGAGCGCACCGACCTTCGCCAGTTCATCGAAGATCAGGACCGCAAGCTCGCCACCTACGACTGGGTGGATAAGGACAAAGGCACTGTGCGGATTCCGATCGACCGCGCCATGGAGTTGATCGTGCAGCGCGGCTTGCCGGTTCATCCGGAAGGCGCATCTTCGGCACAGAGCTCCGCGGCGCAGACCTCCGCGCCGGTAAAGAAGCAATCCCCCAAAGCGCCGTCGACTAAAGCCGCCGCTTCGGGCAACTGAAATTGACCGCTCTGGCCGGAGCCGGGCAACCGGCGTGCCAGGGAAGGACGTTTGCAGTGTGCAGCACAAGGCAGTTCGTGAACTCGATGGTGGTGTGCTTTCTCGGTCTGGCGCTCCTCGCGCGGAGCCGCCTGGGGCCAGGGCATGGGCAACGGCATTATGTCGCCTCCACCCAACGTGCGTCCGCCGGGATTGAAGAACGTCGGCATTCAGCAGAACCTGAACCAGCAGATTCCGCCCGACCTCATGTTTACCGACGACCTGGGCCGCAACGTGCGGTTGGGCGATTACTTCGGCAAGAAGCCGCTGATCCTCAACTTCGTCTACTATGGCTGCCCGATGCTGTGCGGCGAAGAACTCAGCGGCCTGGAGAGCACTCTGCGCGTGCTGAAGTTCGATTTAGGCAAGGAATTCGAAGTCATCACCATTAGCTTCGATCCCAAAGACACGCCCGAGATGGCGGCGAAGAAGAAAGACCAGTTTCTCCGGCGCTACAACCGCCCCGGCGCCGAACGGGGATGGCATTTCCTGGTCGGTCAGCCGGACGCGATTGAGGCGGTCACGAAGGCGGCCGGATTCCAGTACGAATACGACCCGAAGACCGGACAGTTCGCGCACTCGACCGCAATCCTGGTGCTGACGCCGCAAGGCAAGATCGCCCAGTACTACTACGGCATCGAGTATCCGCCCAAGGATCTGCGGCTCGCCCTGGTGGAGGCCTCCGAGAACCGGATCGGCAACGTGGTCGACGAGTTGCTGCTGTACTGCTATCACTACGATCCCGAGAAAGGTAAGTACAGCGCCACCGTCATGCGCGTGCTGCGATTGATGGGCGTGGCCACCATGCTGTGCCTCGGGACGCTTTTATTTGTGTTGATTCGCCGCAGTCCAGACAACTTTCATGGAGCGGCACAGGTCAGGTAATCATGTTTGGACACTTGCCACTTTGGCCGGAGAGCGCCTCCACGAACGCGGGAAACGTGGACGCCCTCTACATTTTTCTGCTGCTGGTTTCGGGCATCATGATCGCGTTGATCTTCACTGTACTGACGGTTTTCGCCGTTAGGTTCCGGAAACGCAGGGGACAGCGCGCCGTACAAATCGAAGGTTCCCACCGAACTGGAAGTCACCTGGTCCATCATCCCCTTCTGCGTGATGATGGTGTTTTACATCTGGGGCGCGGTTATCTTCTTCCAGGAACGCACACCTCCACAGGACGCCACCGAGGTCTACACCGTTGCCAAGCAATGGATGTGGAAGTTCGAGCACCAGGGAGGGCAGCGCGAAATCAACGAACTCCATGTGCCGGTCGGCCGCGACGTCAAGATGATCATGACCTCGCAGGACGTGATCCACAGCTTTTTCGTGCCCGCCTTCCGCATCAAGCAGGACGTGCTCCCAGGCCGCTATACGACCCTCTGGTTCCGCGCCACCAAAGCGGGCACCTACCACCTGTTCTGTTCCCAGTACTGCGGAACTCAGCACTCCGGAATGGTCGGCTGGATAAAGGTTATGGAACCGAGCGACTACGAAGCCTGGATGAGCGGCGGCGGCAACCAACCGCTGGCCGTGACCGGCCAGAAACTGTTCTCCGAGCTGGGCTGTGTCACCTGCCATCGCTCCGACACGCAGGGCCGGGGGCCGGACCTGGCCGGTGTCTTCGGCAAGCCTGTGCTCCTCGCAGGATGGCCGCACCGTGACCGCCGACGAGAATTACATCCGCGAGTCGATCCTGGAACCGGGCGCCAAAATCGTCCAGGGCTTCAAGCCCGTCATGCCGACGTTTCAGGGGCAGGTCAATGATGAGCAACTGAATGCGCTGGTCGATTACGTGAAATCGCTGGCCGGGCCGCAGTCGGGACGGCCCGCCAATAGCAACCCCATCGGCAGGGGCTAGTCCTCAACTTTAGATGGAAAAGTGCAGGTGATAAGAATGGCGACGGCTGTCGTATCGGATTCCGGAGAACGCGAGACCTACCTGAATGTAGGTTATGGGCTCAAGTCGTGGCTCCTGACGGTGGACCACAAGCGCATCGCGCTGCTCTACTTGATGTCGATTACCTTCTTCTTCTTTATTGGCGGTTTCTTCGCGCTGCTCATCCGCCTGGAGTTGCTGACCCCGGCGGGCGAACTCGTCCAGTCCGACACCTACAACAAACTGTTCACCATGCACGGCCAGGTCATGGTCTTTTTCTTCCTGATCCCGGCCGTGCCCGCCGTGCTCGGCAACTTCCTCATCCCCATGATGATTGGGGCCAAGGATCTAGCCTTCCCGCGCATCAACCTGCTCAGCTGGTACCTTTACATCATCGGCGGCACGCTGATGATCTACACGATCCTCAATGGCGGCGTCGATACCGGTTGGACCTTCTACACTCCCCTCAGCACCGAGTTCCTCAAGACCAACGTTATCTCCGCCATCGTCGGTATCTTCTTCGCGGGCTTCTCCTCGATCCTCACCGGACTGAATTTCATCGTGACCATCCACCGCATGCGCGCTCCCGGAATGACCTGGAACCGCCTGCCGCTGTTTGTATGGGCCCATTACGCCACCAGCATCATTCAGGTGCTGGGCACGCCCGTCGTCGCCATCACCCTGGTGCTGGTAGCGCTCGAGCGTCTCTTCCACCTCGGGCGTTTTCAATCCGATGCTAGGTGGAGACCCACTCCTGTTCCAGCATCTGTTCTGGTTTTACTCCCACCCCGCCGTCTACATCATGATTCTGCCCGGCATGGGTATCGTCAGCGAAATCGTTTGTTGCTTTTCACGCAAGCGCATTTTTGGCTACAAGGCGATGACGCTAGCCGTGGTCGGCATCGCTGTGATCGGGTTCCTGGTCTGGGCGCACCACATGTTCGTGGCCGGCATCTCGGTCTATGCCGCGCTCATCTTCTCGCTGCTGAGTTATTTCGTAGCCGTGCCCTCGGCGATCAAAGTGTTTAACTGGACCGCCACGATGTACAAGGGGTCCATCACCTACCAGACCCCGATGCTCTACGCTTTCGGCTTCATCGGCTTGTTTACCATCGGAGGCTTGACCGGCCTGTTCCTGGCCTGCCTCGGCGTCGACGTGCACGTGCACGACACTTATTTCATCATTGCGCACTTCCACTACATCATGGTCGGAGGCATGGTGATGGCATACCTCGGCGGGATGCACTTCTGGTGGCCTAAAATTTCCGGCCGCATGTATCCCGAGGGCTGGGGCAAACTCGCCGCGCTCATCGTCTTCATCGGATTCAACCTGACGTTCTTCCCCCAGTTCATCCTGGGCTACATGGGAATGCCGCGGCGCTATCACACATATCCGCCCGAATTCCAGATCCTGAACGTGCTCTCGACCGCGGGCGCGACCATTCTCGCCGTTGGCTACCTGCTGCCCATGGTCTACTTCCTGTGGTCCATGCGCTACGGCAAGCCGGCCCCGCCCAATCCATGGAACGCTGCGGGCTTGGAGTGGCAGACTCCCTCGCCGCCCCCGACCTTCAACTTCGACGAGCAGCCGGTCGTGACCTGGGAAGCCTATAACTACGACGAGATAGACGAGATTCCGGAGAAGGAGGAGGTCCCCGTTGCACACTAGTCGAGCGGTGGTCGACAAACCCGCACACGAGAACCCGGCGCTCCTGCACCACTTCGCGACCGAAGGGCAGCAGAAAAATGCCGCGAGCCTGGGCATGTGGGTGTTCCTCGCCCAGGAAGTCATGTTCTTCGGCGGCATGTTCTGCGCCTACCTGGTCTACCGTTATAAGTATTTTGCGGACTTCGGCTCCGCCAGTCAGCAGTTGGACATTAGACTCGGCACGACTAACACGGTGGTACTCATCTGCTCCAGTTTGACCGTGGTTCTAGCTATTCGTGCAGTCCAGCTTGGCAAGCGCATGGCGCTCGTGTTCTGGCTGCTCGCTACCATCTTGTTGGGTCTCGCCTTTCTGGGCATCAAGGCCGACGAGTATGCCGAAAAATTCGAGAAGCATCACGTGCCCGGACCGAGCTTCAGCTATCACGAGTTGATTCCCGGTCAGGAAAAGCTCCCTGCGGCGGAACGCCAGTATGCTAACCCCCGTCACGCTGAGATGTTCTTCTCGCTCTACTTTGTGATGACCGGCATGCACGCCCTGCACATGATTGTCGGCGTCGGCCTGTTCGGATTCCTTGCTTACAAGGCCTGGCGGGGCAAATACACGCCCGATTACTACACGCCCATTGAAAATGCAGGATTGTACTGGCACTTCGTCGATATTGTCTGGATTTACTTATTCGGTTTGCTGTACCTGATCGACCGTCATAGGTGAGATAAGCATGGGTGAGACAACAATGTCTGATCACAATTCCGCTTCCGAACAAACGCCCGAACACATTTCGTCGCTCGGTTCTTGCCATCGCGATCTGGCTGGCCTTGCTCGCGGGCACCACCCTCACCGTGGCTGCCGCCTTCATCGACCTCGGCCCGTTCAACACCATCGTCGCCCTCGCCATCGCGACCATCAAGGCCACCCTGGTCGTGCTCTTCTACATGCATGTGAAGTACACGCATGAGAAACTGACCGGCCTGGTTATTGTGAGCGCGATCTTCTTCCTGTTCATCCTGCTCGCCCTCAGCATGGCGGATTACACCACGCGCCTCTGGCGCTGACGTCTCGCCGGCAAATGTAGCGCCGCCGTCCCGGCGGCTGTCGTATGGCGCCACCTGCGAGGCAAGATGCCTCGCGACAGCCGGCAAGATGCCGGCGCTACCGGCCGAACGCGAGCAGGTTGCAAAAGCCCCAGCCCGGGATATAATTCAACTCCATGGCAACCGGGCCGGAAGTCGCAAAAGCGCCGGGGATGGTGCCTGACGAGCTGAAACAAGAGCCGCGCTCGAAGGGCCTGACTACCCCCCGCAAGAAAAAGCCGAAAGAACTCGCCGTCATCACCGAGTGCTGTACGGGCTGCGCGGGATCGCCGGCCTGCGTAGAGTATTGCCCGGTGGAAGATTGCATGTTTTGGATCCCGGATGACGATCATCCACCGTACGGCCGCATCGAGGTAGACCCGCTCCTCTGCATCGGATGTAAGAAGTGCCTCAGTAAGGGTCCAGAGGGCGCTTTCCTCGACGGATGCCCGTGGGACGCGATTGTCATGGTGGACATTGCGGAAGTGGAAAAAGAAGTCGGGCCGATGACCTACTAGCAGTCGGGTTTGTGTGGGGACGGGGCTTCGCCCCGTCCAGGCGGGGCAGAGCCCCGCCTCCACAAAGGCCCCCTCAACACCTACTTGCTGGCTCTCGCTCTTTCCTGGATCGCCCGTTCGGTCTCAATCGCTTGCCGACGCAGCCGCTCCGGAACTTCGGGCAACTCTCTTTCGTAGGGACGGATCGCGGGCAGGTCCTCCAGTTGGCCAATCAGATATAAGGCGCGAAGGGCCTCCCAGACTTGTTCTTCCCCGGGTTCAACGGTGGCAATCGCAGTTCCTGGAACTACGCTGGCACCTGTCGCCGTCGAAAGTGTGCGCACGCGGCCGGTGATCGGCGAACGCAACTCGCGAGTCTGCTGGCCTCGCCGTCCTGCAGTTTCGCGATGAGTCCACCCGCGTGGATCGCCGTCCCCACCCCTGCCGTATCCATGACCCGGCCGGCGGTGGGAGTGGTAATCGCAACCGGCTGCAATAAAGAAACAATCTGCGGTCTCCCCGAGCTGTCGCCGAAGCTGACCAGGGATAGCGCAGCATTGCCGCGTACCATCACAGAGGGATCTTCCAACATCTTCAAGAGCGCCTCGTGAAAACCGGGGCCAGTCGTATCTTGTCCCATCACCCAGGCATCGGTGCTACGCACCTCCTCGCGCGGATTTGAGGCGAGCCGCACCAGATCGGGATACCAGCGTGCCGCGCTCGGGTCATGCCGGCTCATGCGCTGGCCGAGTTGCACAATGGCGTGCTGGATGTGCCGCGGATGACCGTTGTCGTTGAGGTATTCGCTCATCTCTTTGGTGGTGAGCGCGCGGCCAAACCATGTGCTCCACCAGAACAGGAACGGCATGAGCACAACCAGCCACGCCGTGAGGAAGAAAATAAGCCGGTTGCGCGTGGACATGCGGGGACGTGACGGCTGTGGCGCAGGCGTCTCCGCGACATTTGCGGGCTTGTCCGCAGGCACGAGCGGGATGGGTTGTACAGCCATGCTTGGTTTTCCCGCCCTAACTCTCACTCTCTTTGGGCGTAGCGTCTTTGCTAACGGGAGCCAGATTCGCCGTAGCCACGTTCGCGGTTGTTTTGGGCGCGACGTTAGGCAGCTACTTTAGCCGTTACTTTGGGCGTCACCTCAGCGGCCACTTTCTTCTTGTCGAGAAAAGCGAGGGCTCCACGATCACGCAGTTCCCAGAAAGCATTTAAGAAAAAGACGGCGGAGAGAGCTCAATAGGATCAAACTCATGAACAAGCCGTCCACCGTTGTGACCGTACCCGTGACGATGGTCCAGGCAATACCCAAGAGAGGGACTATGCCCATGACAATGGAAATCACTAGCATCATCGGAAGCAACAGCCCTCCTTATTCCTGCTCAGATTGCTTCCAGTCCTACATGCAAGAAAGAGTCGAAGTGAACTCGGTCGGCCCGATCTCAGCTTATTGCGCCTTGAACGTTACATCCACGGTCTTGCTATCTTTGGCCGCCAGCGTGACCTTCTCCTCCTTAGTACCCAACTTTTCTTGCACGAAGGCTAAGGTGTAGTTACCGGGGGGCAGACCCTTGATTTCGAACTTACCGTCCGGCCCGGTGACCGCATAGAACGGAGTCTTCACCACGTTGACATACATTTTCATCCAGGGATGCTGGTTGCACTTCACCGGCAGCATGATTTCCTCGCGGGCGAAGCTTTTCTCCAGCGCCGGGGACTGCGGGGGTTGCGACTCATTCCACTCACGGTTGTCGGCCGGAGTGGGGTGGATATTGTGAGTGGTGGGGTCGCTGTTGACGATCTTAAGCGTCTGCCCAGCCATCACTCCCAAAACATGGGGATGGTACTTGCAGCCACTTTGATCAATGGTCACGGCATCCTTGGGAACGTCAAACGTCCGGCTTCCCAAACCATCCTTCACGTAGACGAAGACGTTGTCCAACTTGCCGCCGTCCGCCACCACTGTCTCGGCCATGTTCATGCCCTTACATGCCGGATCCTGGCTCATGTCGATTTTCGCCGCCTTGGGAGCGGTACCGTCAAAACTCACCGTGCCGCTGACACTGGCAGCAGTCGCCGGATCGATCGGTGCCGCCGCCGGCGCGGGTGTGGCCGCGGTGCTTGGAGCGGCAGATTGTTCCTCCGGCTTCTTGCTGCATGCAGTCAGCAGAACGAGGCCCACGACCGCGCATAGACAAAGAGTAACTAAGCATTCTTTTCGATTCATGATTTCCCTACACCTTTCCTGGAATTGAGTTTTGAGATCCTTGCTCTATTTTACTGCCCGCCGCCCGTTCCCACAGGTCGCTTGTTCACGACGGAAGGCGCGACGCCCCGAGCGTTTCCACTGGCTGGCCTCGTACTAGGAGAAGCAGGGGGAGAAGTTCTGTTTCTGCTGGTTTGGCCGCGCCCCATGGCTCCGGCCACACGGCGCTGCTCTTCCGGAGTGAGCTGGAAAATATAATCCACGAGCAGCCGGGTGTGATCCTTATCATAGCCCTCGAAGGTGGATGGCGTCGGTCCGGCGAACACCCAGTGGTTGTTCAGGCGCTTGAACAAGCCGGAGGGCATCGCTGTCCCAGGACTGATGGCTTGTGGATCGATGATCCAGCGCTCAACCCAGTCGGGCTTCAACCGGTCGTGCGCCAAAAGAAAATTGGGCGCGGTGGCAGTGCGATCATGCGCAGGATCACCGGTCGCGTGACACTTCAGGCAAGGCGCGGCGGTACTGGAGAACAAGCCGCGTGCCATGTCCGTTTCCTTCGCCGTCAACGGCGTCGTCTGGTCCGGAATATACGGAAACGGCTGCCGCGAGAGCGCCGCAAAGAAGCGCACCAGCTTGCCCAGTTCGTTCTCCGAGAAGCTGAAAGTGGGCATCCGCACCTGGAGATACGAGCGCACGCCGTTGCGATCGGTATCGGTCTCGCTCGGCGAGGGACTTAACGACGGATTGGAGAGGAAGCGCAGCAGCCACTGCGGGTTGACCCGTGCGCCTTCCGTCAGCAGCTTGGGGGGAAGCTGCTCCTGCGCCTCCTGATAGCTGCTTCATTCCCATCAGCGCCGTTTGCTGGCCTGGAATGAATTGGTGGCAGCCCATGCAGTTGTACTTCTTGACCACCCACCACCCTTCCTGAATGTCGCGCCGGTAGTCGAGAGGCCTGTACTGATAATTCGACGGAAGCGCGCTCTCCTGGCTGCCCATCAGGAACGTGGTCAGGGCGCGAATCTGTTCCGGCGCCAAGTGCACGTTTGGCATGCGGAGTTTCTCAGTCTCCGATTTGATCTTCCCCTGGTCCCACACATTCGGTTCGGCAAGCTTGTGCTCGAAGAAGCCCAGACTTGAGTACCAGGGTCCTTTCGCCGGGCCCTCCGGAAGACGCGCACGATCGTCCGGATCCTTGATGGGTTCGCCGTCTCCCCGTTGCGCCATCTCCGTCAGCAGAGCGAAGTCCAGGCGTTCGATGGGCTTGCTGCCTTCGAAGGTCAGTTCCGTCCCGATCCTTCCCTCATCCTCCAGGCCGGAGATTTCATGACATCCAGCGCAGCCGAAGTGGCGAATCCACTTCTTCCCTTCGTCCTTCAGCTTGGGATCGTCCATGAAAGCGGCATCGGGATAGGAACTGGGCTCCTTCTTCTTCAGCGTGACGAGGTAGGAGGCGACGTCCGATGCATCCTGCTCGGTCAGCCGCAGGCTGGGCATAACCGTCATGTTCTGGACTTGCAGTTCATGGCCGTCGTTCGGACACTTGCTATGTTGCAGGTCGAACACAAAGGGCAAACCCTTCTTCGCATAGTCTTCGGGACCGATGTCCTTTTTCTCGTACAGACAATAGGGGCGCGTGCGCTGGCGGGCGTTGTGCACCCAACGCACCAGGTAATCGTAGTTTGCCTTCTCGCCAATGCGCGTCAGGTTGGCGGCAAATCCCCCGCCCTGCATCTGATCGCCTTCTCCGATCGAGTGGCATCCCAGGCATCCGCGCGTTTCGAACAGTTCCTTGCCTCGGCCGGCATTTCCCGGAGCGTGCTTCACCGGCGGATCGGGTAACGCCGACTGCCACAAGTACGCCGAGATCGCCTGAATCTGCTGGTCATTGAGCCGGAAATTCGGCATCCGCGTGGTCGGACGGAAATCGGTCGGTTTCTTCAGCCACACTGGAATCCAGTTCTTGTTGAGCTTCAACCGGACGTCCTTCAGGTTGGGTCCGACTTTCTTCATGTCCTGCAGCAGGCTCTTAGTGGTTCGGTCGAGCTGCACGATCCGCAAATCCAGTTTGCTGTTCGCGACCCGCAGCGCCACCGCCTGGTCATTCAGACGATTGGCTTCCTGGTTTGTCTGCGCGGCATCGGCCTGCTTCATCAAGTACGCGGACTGCTTCAGGTTCTCCTTCTTCTCCTGCTCCATTTGTTTGATCTGTTGCGCCATGGAGTTCAGGTCTTCCGGTTCCTTGTCGTAGCCCTCGAAACGATGGCAGCCCACGCACCCGCGCTGGCGAAACAAGTCTTTGCCCTCGCTGAGAGTCCAGCCCACGTCGCCGCTCACCAGCACCATGTCCGCGGCGTGGCAGGTCTGGCAGCCCGCCTCGAAGTTCGGTTTCGGAAACAGCGGCCAGAGCCAATGCTCGTAATTGCCGTGCGCCTTCTCAACGCTGGTCGTGGCCCGTCCATTCCCCTGGTGACAGGGAGAACAGCCGAACTTTTCCGGATCATGGGTCTTCAGCAGCTCCGCGTCGGGATGGCTGGTGAAAGCCCGGGCATACTCGTCGATCTGCTTCCCTTTTGGCGCCATCGATGCCGCGGTCAGCTTGACGGGCTCGCGGATCCCCATGTGGCAGGATTCGCAGCGATCCACAATATTCGCTTCGGCCACATTGATCTGCAGGATCGCCGGGCTCCAGCGCCTCCGTTTTGTCCTGCAAGCCGCGAATCTGTGCCGGCGTCAGGTTCACCATGTTCTCCGACACAAACGCATCGAGCTTGGCTTTCTGGTCGCTGACTGGCTTGATCAACTCTCCCAGCTCAGCGCTGAGTTGGGCTCGTTCCGTCTTGAGGTCATTGTAGGTTTCTTCGAGTTGTGGGTAGGTGTAGGTCGCCTTGCTGCCGTCTGGGTACTCGACTACCGCCGTCTGCTGCTTGTACTTCTCCAGATCTTTGAGCTTGCTTTGCTTCGAGGACGCGTCGGTTGTGGTCTCGATATCGTAGGTCAACGCATTCACGTAGGCGCGCCGATCGGTGAAGACGTTCTGCACCGCCAGGATTTTCGCGCTTAGAATGCGCAGCTTTTCGTTGATCTCCTTCGTCCGCGGCGCCGCCTGCTGATATGTTTGCTCGTAATCCTGCTTCAGCTTGTGGTAATCGCTATTGCCCTCGACATCTTTTTCCGATTGCGCCGAGGTGGAACGAGCCGTCTTCAGAAACGCGGAGTAGCGGTCCTTCCATTCGTGCTGGAAGGCCTTCCAGGGACGCTGTCCGAAGTCCTCGTCCCACAGCGCCCAGAATAGCGACGCCGTCAGGACTACCATCGACACCACGTACCAAGCCGCCATTGATTTCTGAACTAGCGGATCATTCTCGGGGACGGGCTTTTCGGGCACCACTTCCTCCTAAGCGTTGCGCGCAACCGAAACGTTGACTATCGAAACGTTGACCATCTAAACGTTGAACGTTCAAACGTTGATCATCTATACGTTGAACCAGGGCGTGATCCACACGTATTTGATATGAAACAAAAGCCGCAGCAGCATCTTGATCGGCAGGGCGAACATGGTTAGCACGAAGAAAAACATGATCGAATACTGCAGGAAGCTCATGCGCTTGTAATCCTTTGGGTTATGGCGCCGGAAGAAGGCGTGCAAAGCCAACCCGCCCAGCCCGTAAAAGCCGCCCACCACCACCGCTCCGAAGACCGCCTTCACCCAATTCGAGGTAATTCCGAACAGGTCCGGCAGATCGCGGTTGACCTCATAGATGAGGCGATTGTGGTCCCAGGTTTGTCCCGGCCAGAACCACTGCCACCCCGGTCCCCGAATGAAGGTCCCTATGATGATCATCGAGACCCACAGCACAATAAAGCCGAACAGGAACGTCCCGATGGCGAACTTGCGCTGCTTCCAGGTGTAGTAGCCGCTGCCCAGCGGGTTGGTATCGATGTAGGGAATGACCATCAGCCCTATGATGATCAAGGTCGGCATCACGACACCGGCAATCCACGGATCGAAATACACCAGCATTTCCTGTAAGCCGAGAAAGTACCACGGCGCCTTGGCCGGGTTCATGGTCAAGTTCGGGTTCGCCGGCTCCTCCAGCGGAGCATTCAGCGTGATCGACCAGATCATCAAAATAATGGTGACGATGACGGCGGCCAGAAACTCCACCCGCAACAGAAACGGCCACACGTGAATTTCTTTCTGCCATCCCGGCTGAAAAGGCCAGGTCTTGCGATATTGGGTTTTGGCCGCCGCGGCATCGCCTTCCAGTTGCGTGATCAACTGATCGTTGGCGTGGGCCTGCTTCCATCCCAGATAGATATAGAAGGCGAGCAGTGGAATCAGCGCCACGATGGGCACGTTGTCAGGGGCGGAGGCTATGTCCCACAATTGCTTCCAGTCCATAACTATTTGCGCGAACTACCGGCGCGCCTCCTTGATTTCGGATTCGAGCACGACCGAGGCCGGCCCCGAGATGCCGCCGTCCTTTCGTACGCGCCAGAAGTGCACGATCATCAGCACCGAAGCGACGATGGGAATGCCGATGCAATGCCAGATGTAGGAACGCAGCAGCGCGTTCGCGTCCACGATCGACCCGCCCAGCAATCCGAAGCGAACATCATTGTAGGGCGTCATGCCCAACATGTGACCGAAGGGGCCCTCATGTCCGAGGAACGGTGTAGCGCGAGCCATGTTGGTACCGACAGTAACCGCCCAGAAACCGAGTTGATCGTCGGGCAGCAGGTATCCGGTGAATGAAAGCAGCAGCGTGAACACCAGCAGCAGCACCCCAATATTCCAGTTGAACTCGCGGGGCTTTTTGTACGAGCCGGTCAGAAACACCCGAAACATGTGCAGCCAGACCGTGATCACCATCAGGTGTGCCGCCCAACGATGCATGTTGCGCAACAGCTTCCCAAAGGGCACGTCATGCTCCAGGTAGAGCACATCCCGGAAGGCTTGCACTTTGGTGGGATGGTAATAGAACATCAGCAGCACGCCCGTGAAGGTGAGCACGATGAACAGATAAAACGTGATTCCTCCCATGCCCCAGGTGAAGCTGTAGCGCACCGCATCGCGGTTGATCTTGGCCGGATGCAAATGCAGGAAGACGTTCGACAGCACGCCCAAGGCGCGATTGCGCGGGGTGTCGTCGTGCTTGTGGCGAAAGATGGAGGTGAAAACCTGAGTCTTGGTCGGGTCCTTGAGAAGATCGACCTGTTCCTTAGCCTTGGCCGGCAAGTCGGTCTTGAGTGACTGCACGTCGGCCTTCACCCCTGTGGCCACTCGCTCCAGGATGCCGGTTGTCTTTCCGTTCTTTTCGTTCGTCCCGCCGTTCTTTCCGTTCGAGCTATTTTCTTCAGCCATTTTCGTCTCTTTTCTGCTGGCGCATCTGGCGAGTTCCACCAATGGGCCGTTCACTCTTCAAGCGAGCTCAAGTCAGACCTATGTCGGCAAAAACGCTCCTGGATCATTGAACGCGCTCGGCTGACCCTTGGGCCACTGATAAAGCCGGGAGGTGTCCACGACGATTTCCCCGTCCGGAGCCAGTTGCACGAAGGCGCGGTCCATAGGCCGGGGCGCAGGCCCTTCGAAATTGATCCCTTCGTCGTCATAGCCGCTTCCGTGGCAAGGACATTTGAACTTGTTTTCGCTGGCCTTCCAGTCCGGCGTGCAGCCCAGGTGGGTACAACGAGCGTAGATGACAAAGATGCGATCGGGTCTGCGATCCACCCAGATGCGATACTTCTGCTGCCATTTCGTGTCCACACCCAACCCGTAATCGGAGGGATAGCCGATCTTGAAGATGGTGGCTGGTTCGAAAAGAGTGCGGGGCAGAAAAAAACGGAAAAAAGCCAGAAACCATGCCGTCAGAAAGGCTGTGACAGACACCCATACCAGCCGGCGGCGGCGCTGGTTGACCGCACTGTCTTGCGGACCAACCGCGGCCACGCCCGCGGAGGCGGCCGCCTTCGAGGTGCCCACCGCACCCGAACCAACATAGGGAGTAGCCGCTCCTCCTCCAGCAGCAGGGGGCGTTTTGGGTGCATCCGGGCTTTCTGCCATGATCCTCTCCTGAATCTGTCTCCTGAATTTGTTTCTCGTGCTTCAGTCGGCGACCATGGACTGCGCCGCCGCTTCCCTTTCCTGATCCTGAATCTTTTCCTCACCCTGAATCGATGCTCCCGATTCGCCGATCGTTGCCAACACCGATGCCGCGAGAGCCTGAATAAATTTTGGCGAGTCATTGAGGCCTCGCGTCATCTCAAAGCGCTCGATGCCGAGAAGCCGGGCCTCCTGCCGCGCATGATGATCAATCTCTCCCAGGGTCTCGACATGGTCGGAGACAAACGAAATTGGGACGATGCACACTTCGCCCCGCTTCTCCGAGGCCACTTGCCGCAGCGTCTGGCGCAACGACGGCTCCAGCCATCGGCTGGCGCCCACCTTGCTCTGATAGCACAGGCGATGATCGTTGGACCATCCTCCCTGCTCCATCACTAAGTCCACTGTTTCTTCAATTTGCCGCTGATAGGGGTCACCCTTTTCAATCACCGACACCGGAACACTGTGCGCGCTGAAGACTAGCGGCACAGCCTCCGGATGGGGAAAACGGGCAAGCGCCTCATCAATCCTCTCCACGACGGCGGCGATGTATATCGGATTACGATAAAAAGGCGCGACACAGGAAGTCGGGACTGCGCCCGTCCACAGCCGTCGCCACTCGTTCAAGCTGCTGCCGGTCGTCGTGCTCGAGTATTGCGGGTAAAGAGGTAACAACACGACTTGGTCCACTTCCGCATCCTGTCTCGCATCGTGAAGCCGAGCGATCGCCTCGGCCGTGAACGGGTGCCAGTAGCGCATCGCCACCACGCAGCGCGCGTCGACCCCGTCGCGCATCAGGCGTGCTTCCAGAGCCGCGGCCTGCTGTTCGGTGAACCGGCGAATGGGAGAACCCCCCGAACCCCCATTGATGCCCGCATAGTGCTGGGCTGCTTTTTTCGCGCGCGTCTTTGAGATCAGCCGCGCCAGCGCACGCCTGCCCAGCCGCGAAAACGGGAAGTCAATGATGTCAGGATCCGAGAAAAGGTTATAAAGGAAGGGTTCGACCGCCGCCAATGAATCGGGTCCACCGAGTTGGAAAAGGACTACCCCAACACGTTTCGAAATCCGCGCCATTTCCCATCGACCCCAGAAGTGGACACGATGTTAATCAAAACCTCCGCGTTCGTCAATCACGCCATCGCTCCTAGTGCGGCACAACGTTGCGGCACAACGTTTGCGCCACAACGTTGCGCCGCAACAAATAAAATCGATCGTCAGTTCGCGTAAAAATCGAACTCGAATCCCCTTGCGCAAATCACATCGAGCTGTGATACACTTCCGTCCATTCTGGGGCGGTCGCATCGGTTTCGACGTTTTCGGGGGAAGCCGATTGCATTCGACTGGGGCAGGGGGTCTTGGTACATGGGGCTAGTTATTCTCTGTGTTATCTGGCTAATTACCTTGGCCAGCACTTATTTCTTCGTTGCGAAAACTTGGTGGTTCCCCCACGGAGCCTCCGCTGCCACCGCCGCGCTCGACCACCAGTTCGCCGTGACCTTCATCCTCATGGGCGTGATCTTCGTGGCCGCCCAGTTGGCGTTGGGATACTTCGTCTGGAGATATCGCGACCAGCCTTCCGCTACCCGCGCCGACTATTCCCACGGCAACCTCAAGCTGGAAATCGTCTGGACCACTCTCACAGCGATCCTGTTCGTCGGGTTGAACTTGCTCGGCAGTCCCATCTGGGCGGCGGAACGTTTTCGCCCGGCGGTGGACGGGGCCACGCGAGTAGAGGTCACAGGCATGCAGTTCGCCTGGTATTTCCGCTATCCCGGTCCCGACGGCAAGTTTGGCATCGCCAGGCCTGAATTGGAAGACCCGTCCGCAGGCGGGGAAGCAGCTTTGGGCCTGGACCCCGCGGATCCCGCGTCGAAGGACGACGTGGTGACGGGCACTATGGTGGTGCCGGTGGACCGCGAGGTGGAAGTCATTTTGCGCGCGCACGACGTGATCCACAGTTTTTTTGTTCCTGCCATGCGCTTCAAGCAAGACGCCGTGCCCGGCCTGGCGATCCATATGCACTTCACTCCAACCGAAACTGGTAACTTCGAAATCACTTGTGCCGAACTGTGCGGGCTCGGCCACTACAAGATGCATGGCATGTTGAAGGTCGTCAGCCAGAACGAGTTTGACAAGTGGCTGGCAGATCGCGAGGCGGAGAAACAATAAATGGTTGCCCAGGAATCCCACGAACACGCGGCCCCTCAAGGCTTCATCCGCAAATGGGTGTTCAGTCTCGACCACAAGGTGATTGGCCTGCAGTATTACTTCCTCGCGCTCACCGCGGTTTTCGTCGGCATGTTTCTCTCCCTGCTGATGAGGATCCATCTCATCTGGCCGACGGCGATCCTGCCGTTGATCGGCGAGATCAAACCCGAAACCTATCTCAGCCTGGTCACCATGCACGGCACGATCATGGTGTTTTTCGTGCTGACTACCGCGCCCCAGGGTGGCTTCGGCAACTATTTCCTGCCCATACAAATCGGCGCGCCCGACATGGCCTTCCCCGTCCTCAACATGCTCTCGTTCTGGACGACCTTCACTGCCTATATCGTGATGCTGGCAGCCTTTTTCGTAGTGGGCGGAGCGCCTCTTCACGGCTGGACCGGGTACGCGCCCATGAGTGCGCTGCAATCCTCCGGGCCGGGTGAGGGTCTGGGCGCGGACCTCTGGATCATCAGCATCGCGATTTTCTGCATCGCCTCGCTCATGGGCGCTCTCAATTTCATTACCACCACGCTCGACATGCGCGCCAGAGGCATGAGCATGATGCGCATGCCCCTGACCTGCTGGTCCTGGTTCATCACCGCCATCCTCGGCCTGCTGGCCTTCGGAGTTCTGCTCTCGGCGGGCATTCTTCTGCTCATGGACCGCAACATCGGTACCAGCTTCTTTCTGCCGCTGGGCACGATTAACGGTCAACTCACCGGACATAAGGGTGGTTCGCCGCTGCTCTGGCAGCACCTTTTCTGGTTCTTCGGTCATCCCGAGGTCTACATCGCGATCCTTCCCGGGATGGGCGTAGCCTCACAGGTACTTTCGACGTTTTCCCGCAAGCCGATCTTTGGTTACAAGGCGATGGTGTATGCCATGTTGTCGATCGGCCTGCTCGGGTTCATGGTGTGGGGACATCACATGTTCATGAGTGGCATGAGTCCTTACACGGCTTTTGCCTTTTCCATCATGACCATGGCGATCGGGGTGCCATCCGCCATCAAGACCTTTAACTGGCTAGGGACGCTTCATAAGGCGCCGTATTCGATTCCAGTCGCCGATGCTGTTTGCCATCGGCTTTGTGTCGTTGTTTGTTTCCGGCGGATTGAGCGGTCCGTTTCTGGCTCAGCCCGCGCTGGATATCCCCTTGCACGACACCGCCTTCGTGCCCGGCCACTTTCATCTGATCATGGGCGTAGCCGCCATTTTCGGTATCTTTGCGGCGACTTACTATTGGTTCCCCAAGATGTTTGGTCGAATGATGAACGAGAAGATGGCGCGAATCCATTTCTTCCTTACGCTGATCGGCACCTATTGCGTCTTCATGCCGATGCACTATCTCGGGCTGGCGGGCCAGCCCCGGCGCTACTCTCAACTTACCGAGCTTGCCTATCTGCATCCCCTGATTGGCCTGAACACGTTTATGACATATGCGGCGATAGTAACCGTCGCCGCTCAGCTGATCTTCCTCTTCAATCTGTTCTGGAGCATGTTCAAGGGCCCGAAGGCGAGCGATAACCCCTGGGAGGCAACCACGCTGGAGTGGACCACGGCCACTCCTCCTCCACACGACAATTTCGGGGGACGTACGCCCGTAGTCCATAACGGCCCGTACGAATACAGCGTGCCGGGAGCGCCGCGCGACTATGTGATGCAAAGTGATCCGGCAACCGTGGCGAGCACACTAACTGGAGGAGTAACTAGAGAGATTACCAGAGTAAGTATGGCGAGCTTCACTCCTACGATTCCGGCGCCGCCGCCCCACCACCTCCCGGGGAAAACGCGCCGATCTGCCGCCCGTGGTAGGTGGCGGAGACGGCGGGCGTCCCGATCCCGGCTCGCCTGACTACGGAGCGCGTTTGCGCCGGGCGCGCCTCGGATTGGCTGTAGCTCTCACGCCGATCACCATGTTGTTCGTGGCCTTCACCAGCGCCTATATTGTGCGTCAGGGCCTGCCGACTTTCGACCCGCACACCAACACCGTGGTGCACGACTGGATCCCCGTCCCGTTGCCCACCCTGCTCTTCCTGGTCAATACGTGTGTGCTGCTGTTGAGCAGCGTAACCATCGAGCTATGCGCGGCGACAACTTGCACGGCAAGTCGCGCTGGAACCCGTGCAGTCCATTCCGGGAGTATCCCTAGGCACGGAAAGAAAATTTCCCTGGCTGGCGCTGACCCTGGTTCTTGGCCTGTGTTTCCTGGCTGGACAATGGCTGGCCTGGAGTGATCTGGCGGCGCGAGGGTTCTACGTCGCCACCGGCCCCAGCAGTTCCTTCGTTTATCTGCTAACCGGCGCGCACGCTGTGCATCTGTTCGGAGGAATCCTGGCCCTACTGGCGGCCGGAGCGGCCGTCGTGTTGAACCGGCCTTTGGCAGCGCGCCAGATTGTGGTTGATGTCACTGCCTGGTATTGGCATTTCATGGCTCTGCTGTGGATTTACATTCTGGCGTTGCTGGAGTTCGCACACTAGCCAGACCACATTAGTCAGACCATACTCAGTTAGACGATATTAGTCAGACCTATTAGTCAGAACGTATTAGTCAGACAAGGAGACCGAACGCATGGCGGAAGCTGCATTGCCGCGCAACGTCGCGGAGATATACGAGCCGTCGCTGTTTGGCACCTATTCGAAGAAAATCGGGATGTGGCTGTTCCTGCTATCCGACTCGCTGACCTTCGGCGCGTTGCTGTATGCCTACAGCTATGGACGCATCTCCATCTCAAATTGGCCGACGCCCTTCCACTCCGGGAGCATCGTCAATGCCACCATCATGACCGCGTTCCTGTTGACCAGTTCGCTCACCATGGTCTTGGCGGTCAATGCGGCGGCACGTGGGAACGAAAAGAACCGCGTTTTCTATCTATTGGCCACCATGGCGTGCGGGATCGGTTTTATCGTTCTCCACGGCAAAGAATGGAGCCATCTCATCTCCGAGGGTCTTCGCCTTCCCATCTTCCCGGCGGTCCCGCACCAGGAGGTTGCGTCCGAATTCGCCGATGTATCCAAAACCGTGCCCCAATTCGCGGCAACTTTTTTTGGGCTGACAGGAATGCATATGCTGCACGTCACGCTGGGAGTGGTTTATCTGGGTGTCATCGCGCTTCGGCGTAAGTTCATCCCGATTCTTTTCGCGTGCTGGCTGGTGGCGTGGCTAGCAACACCGTCTTACAGTCCTTTTCACTACGCCGCTCACGTGCTGCTGATTGCCGCCCTCGTGTGCTCCTTGATTTTGTATCTGAAGCCGAAGGTTTATGACGCCGCCGATGTCGAGGTTGCCGGCCTGTACTGGCACTTCGTGGACCTGGTGTGGATGTTCATCTTCCCCCTCGTCTACATAATGTCCACCAAGATCGTATAGGAGTCTGGAAAGATAACTTATGGAAGACGCTTCTCAGCTGGCAATTGAAGCACGCGTGGCCGAAGAGCAACGCCATCACAGTATCACTCCTTTCTTCTGGGTGTGGGGAACACTGCTGGTTCTGACGGCAGTCGAAGTTTACCTCGGCTATCAGAACATGGAACCCAAGCGCATGTTGACCATCCTGATGGGGTTGTCGTTCGTCAAAGCTACGCTCATCATCGGCTATTTCATGCACATGAAGTACGAGGTGTCGCGCATGAAGTGGCTTACCATGTGTTCGCTGGTGTTTTGTCTGGCCATGATGATGGTCTTCTTTCCGGATGCGTTCCGCATTCTCTCGTTGGGGGTAAAGTGAAACCTGCGGTCCAATCTGCGGTCCATCTTGTGAAGAGGCATGCGGCAAAGCGTAGTGCTGCCCTACTGGTCGGGCTTCTGTGCTTGTGGGCGGTCCCCGCGTTCGCACAAGGCTGCGCCATGTGCTACAGTTCGGCGTCGGCAGCCTCCAAAGATGGTCAAAAGGCCATTAGCAGAGCCGTCGCCGTCTTGGTAGCTCCGCCTCTAGGAGTCATGACCTTGGGCGTAGGGCTGGCTTTTCGCTATGGCAGGAAGCGTGACCAGCAACAGAATCGCGACGACGATTCTCTCCCTCTATAAACTCGTTCCGAATTTCTAAATTTGTTAGTCAGTCGGAAATGCACAGGGCGACACACGCCAGCGCGCCCGTCGTGCGGATTCTTCTGGCGTCCGATTCGCAACCACGCCTGCCCTATACTAGTGGGCAAAATACAGCGCAGCGTAGTAAGCACACACTCCGAAAAACGCAATCCCACAAATTGCGTACGCGGTGAAAATCCACGTGTTGCGATCCTCGTACTGAACCGCCTGTGGATTCTCAGATTTCGTCACAGTGGCCGGTGCATCCATGCAAGTCTCCTGAATATGCTGACTTGTGCCCCAAAAACAGACCGCCTACCCACGTCCCCACACATGGGCGGTTATGCGCTGAATTGTAACCCGGAACGAGGCCGGAAACAGATAAAAATTTGCCCGACCGACCTTGAGGCGCTTAGCGGGCGTCCGAGCCCGCTGTCGAAATCCTGAGCGAAGCGAAGGATCGCCTGAGCGCCGACCATGGCTGCCTCAGCCGGGATATCGCCCCGTAATATACCCTTCCAACTGGTGTATGGTTTGCGCCTGGCCGGAGATGATCCAGCGGACGAGGTCGCCCAGCGACACCACCCCCACAACCACGCCGTCCTCGACCACGGGAAGATGACGAAACCGGTGGTTCGTCATAATCGCCATGCAATCGTCCACCGTGTTTTGACGAGTAACGAAGACCACGGGGCTGGTCATGATCTCCCGCACCAACGTCTCCTTCGAGGAGTGCCCCTTGAGAACCACTTTGCGGGCATAGTCGCGCTCCGACATGATGCCGACCAACTTGCCCTGGGATATCACCAGCAGTGCGCCGATGCTCTCCGCCGCCATCTTCTCAATGGCCTCGTAGACGGACTGATCCGGCGTTACAGACAGGACCCGATGGCTGCCCGTGTTCTTCAACAGCAATCCAATTGTGTCAGTGATTTTCATGAGGCTCCGGCGATTGTGTCTGTCACCACTCGAAATCGGTGAAAAGCGATCTGGGCTGCAGCCATTTTTAGCAGGGATATGGTACTCCCATCAAGTCGATGATCCAAAGATTCTAATGCGACAGCAGAGGCTCCAATGCGACAACATATGTCACCCCGACACTTCTGTCCGCGAAAAGATACACACTGAACAACACGTCGTGCAAGCAACATAAATGGTATCGGGAAGGACACGGCTTCGGAGCTTGCGGAAAAACTCCGGTTTCGTATCAGGGTATGCCTTCTAGGCATACCGCAAGTCGCTGAAATTGGTTTTGGAGGGCACGACTTCAAATGTTGCGGAAAACTCGGTTAGGGAGGGGGGCGGAGAGGCACAAGTTCCACTGCATGCCGGCTTTGGCTCGACCGCGCCAGACGGAGGCGTCATCACACCGTCCGCAAAGGAAAGCGGATCCAGCCCGTTTCAGTCGCGGCCGGTACCCGCGTGGGGCGGGACGGAAGCCTGCTTCGCCGCAGCGGAGTTCGCGCCCGGCGTTTCCGGTTCCGGAACGGTCTCGGCACATTCGCCCTGGTCGTCAAAGTCGCAGGCCCGCCCCGGATGCGACTGTTTGCAGTGGGTACAAAATTCAGTGCTCATCGCATTATGATACTCGCACCAAACGCAGTCATTAGCAACCGGCACGGCGTGAGGCGTTTATACGGTGGAGGAACGGGCGTCAAGCCCGTTCAGGAGCTGAAGACGACCTCGACCTACTGCCCTTAACCTCTGCAATCTAACCTCTGACCTCTTCAATCCCCTTGCGCCCAGCGCCCGTATCCATGAAGATGTTTTGCTATGCCGCAAACAATCGCCCCACCCCCCGCCCATTCCGCGCAACTCGACGACTCCGCGCTTGAAGCCGCTCTCCGCCGTCATCTTCGTGGAGAGGTGCGCTTCGACACCAGCAGCCGCGCTCTCTATGCCACCGACGGCTCCAACTACCGCCAGGTTCCGATCGGCGTCGTAGTTCCCCGCGACAAAGAAGACGTGCTCGCCGCCGTTGCCCTGTGCCGCGACTACCGCGCGCCGCTGCTCGCCCGCGGCGGAGGCACGTCACTCGCCGGACAATGCTGTAACGCCGCCGTCATCCTCGACTTTTCGAAGTACATGGCGACAATTCTCGAAATCGATACCGCCCGCCGCATCGCGCGCGTCGAGCCCGGCGTCATCCTCGATAATCTGCGCGCTGCAGCCGAGAAGCACCACCTCACCTTCGCACCCGATCCTGCGACCCACGACCGCTGCACGCTCGGAGGCATGATCGGCAACAATTCCTGCGGCGTGCACTCGATCATGGCCGGCAAGACGGACGACAACATCGAGTCGCTTGAAATCCTCACCTACGGCGGACAGCGCATGCACGTTGGCGCGACCAGCGCCGACGAGTTCGACCTCTTCATTCGCGAAGGTGGACGCCGCGCCGAAATCTACACCGGCCTCAAGTCCCTCGCCGACCGCTACGGCGAGCAGGTTCGCCGCCAGTTTCCCAATATTCCGCGCCGCGTTTCCGGATACAACCTCAACCACCTGCTGCCCGAAAGCGGCTTTCACGTGGCGCGCGCGCTGGTCGGCTCCGAAGGCACTTGCGTCACCATTCTCGAAGCCACCTGCCGCCTGGTCGAGAGTCCGCCGGCGCGCGTGCTGCTCGTTATCGGCTGGCCCGACGTTTACATCTGCGCCGATCACGTCCCGCAGATCATGGAGCATCGCCCCATCGGCCTCGAAGGCTTTGACGACATCATGGTCAACGCCAGCCGCCACAAAGGCGTCAACCTCGATGCCCTCGCGCTGCTGCCCGAAGGCGGTGGCTGGCTGATGGTCGAATTCGGCGCCGACACCGCCGCCGAAGCCGAATCGCAGGCGCGCAATTTGATGAAGACGCTCGAACGCTCCGCCACTCCGCCCAACCTGGAGCTCTTCACCGACGCACGCTTGATGCGCCGCATCTGGGATGTCCGCGAGTCCAGCCTGGGCGTGACTGCGCACGTCCCCGGCGAACCGATTCGCTGGGAGGGCTTCGAAGATTCCGCCGTTGGGCCCGACAAGCTTGGCGCCTACCTCCGCGACCTGCGCAAGCTGATGCAGGACCATCACTACGACGGCTCGTTCTATGGACACTTCGGCCATGCCTGCGTGCACACCCGCATGGATTACGATCTCGAATCCACCGAAGGCATTCGCAAGTTCCGCAAATTCATGGAAGAGGCCGCCGACCTCGTGGTCCGCTACGGCGGCTCCATCTCCGGCGAACACGGAGATGGACAGTCCCGCGGCGAACTTCTTCCCAAAATGTTTGGCCCTGAACTCATGCAGGCTTTCCGCGAGTTCAAGTCGCTCTGGGATCCCGATTGGAAGATGAACCCGGGCAAGCTCATCAATCCCTATCGCCTCGACGAAAATCTCCGCCTAGGCGCCGGCTATGACCCCTGGCAGCCGGAGACGCATTTCAAATTTCCCGAGGACCACGGCAGCCTGGCCGCCGCCACCATGCGCTGCGTCGGAGTCGCCAAGTGCCGCCACGATTCCGGCGGAGTCATGTGTCCGAGCTTCCGCGTCACGCATGAGGAAGAGCACTCCACCCGCGGCCGCGCCCACCTGCTCTGGGAGATGACGAAAGGAGACTTCATCAAGGACGGCTGGCAGAGCGAAGCCGTCAAAGAATCGCTCGACCTCTGCCTCGCCTGCAAAGGCTGCAAGAGCGATTGCCCCGTGGGTGTCGATGTCGCGACCTACAAAGCGGAATTCCTGTCGCACTACTACGAAACCAACCGGCGTCCGCTGAATGCGCGGGCCCTTTCGAAGATCGACCTGTGGATGAGAGCCGCCGCGCACGCGCCGGGCCTGGTGAATCTAGCGACCCAACTCCCCGGCCTGCGCGACCTCGCCAAGCTAGCGGGCGGAATCCCTGCCCAGCGCCGCATTCCGGCGTTAGCACCGCAGACATTCAAACAGTGGTGGGAGCGGCAATACTCGCGTGGGGACGGACGCATTCGTCCGTCCAGCGGAGCGCAGCGACGCGAAGATAACACCGTCCTGCTCTGGGCCGACACGTTCAACAACCACTTCCTCCCCGCGACCGCCAAAGCCGCCGCCGAAGTCCTCGAGGCCGCCGGCTTCGACGTCAGCGTCCCGCGCGCCCACCTCTGCTGCGGACGCCCGCTCTACGACGTTGGCATGCTCGACCGCGCCAAGGACCTGCTCCTCCAGATCATGGACGAACTTCTCCCCGAAATCGAGGCCGCGACGCCCATCGTCGTTCTCGAACCCAGTTGCGCCTCTGTCTTCCGCGACGAACTCACGAACCTTTTCCCCAAAGACGAACGCGCGCAAGCCCTGTCGAAGCAAGTCTTCCTGCTCAGTGAATTTCTGGAGCAGCGCGCAAATAATGAGACGTTTCCGCTTCCCAAGCTCGCGCGCCGCGCGCTGATCCACGGCCATTGCCATCACAAGGCCATCATGAAGATGACCGCCGAAGAAGCCGTCCTCGGGCGTATGGGCATCAACTTCACCGCTCCCGCCCCCGGATGCTGCGGCATGGCCGGAGCCTTCGGCTTCGAAAAAGAGAAATACGAGGTCTCGAAGGCCATTGGCGAACTCGAACTTCTGCCCGCCGTCCGCCAGGCTCCCACCGACTGGCTGATCGTTGCCGACGGCTTCAGTTGCCGCGAACAGATCGCCCAGGAGACCGACCGCCACGCCTTGCACCTCGCCGAAGTTCTGCAGATGGCCCTGCGCGAAGACGCGGAAACGCCCGAGGGCTTCCCGATGTTCGACCCCGCGCCGCAACACTATCCCGAAGACGCCTGGGTGCGCCCGCACCGGGCGGCTATCGAAAAAAATATGAAGCGCACCGGGCTGGCTGTGGCGGGCATCGCAGCGGGAGCGGCCCTGCTTTTGACGTTAGCCAGAAGACGCTGAGCTAGTGTGGGGACGCTAATCTTTGTGTGGGGACGGGCGACCCCGCCCGTCCAGCCGAGCAAAGCTCGGCTGGAAAGCCGAGGGCGGCTGTCGCTAAGCAATTTGCAGTCTATTGATAAATATAGGCTTAGACGCGGACTCCCCATCCCGACTCCCCATCTCGCCTGCTTTCTGGGACAATAGACAGAGACAAAAGGCCTCCCTATGGAAACCGCCAACCCAACCGTAGTAGCTCCGGCCCCAGGCTCAACGCCAGCTCCGTCCGCAGTCGCCGTCGTCTCCCAGAACAAAACGCTGCAAGGCTCGGTCCTGGTGCTAATCCAGTTCGACGTCTGCGAAGAGATCCGACTCGACGCCCTTCGCGACATCTTCGGCGCGCGCCGCCAGGAGGCCAGCTTCAAGCACCCCGCTCCAGGATACGTCCGCTTCCAGCGTCCGCCTGTCGTAGAGCCAGTCGAACCGCTGATCCTAGAAAGCGGCGAACGCCTGGACGTGCAGATCAAGTACTACGATTATGGCGTCCTGAGCGTAGTCTTCGAGCTGCCCTTTTCCGGAGACTGGGACACCCTGGTCCGCCTAGCCAGCCGCTGGGTTTGGGACACCGATTTCACCAGCTTCGCCCAGAGAATCGCCAAACAGAAAATCGAGCGCGCCCGCCCCGCCCTGGTCAAGCTCTACGACAGCTGGCTGCATGAAGATTATTTCGTCTTCCACGTGCGCGACATCGCCGGCAATCCGTCCGCCGCCGAACTGCTCGCGGCCGAGGGCGGACGCATCTCCCAGATCGTCCGCGGCGAAAACGTTCCGCTCTCCGACGGCGAGCAGCAGGAGATCATGCAGTCGAAAATTTCCTACTATCCGAACGATCTCGCCGTGATCAGCTGGAACGGAGCTTTCCTCTACGACTCCACGGCCGGCGCGGAAACCGTCATTCAACTTCTCGAATACGCCAACTCGCAGCTCCTCGAATTCCGCCACTACGACGAACTGCTGACCCGCGAACTGCAAAGCGTCTACGATTTCATGGACCACGGCTCGATGGGCATCGCCGCCCGCTGGCGCACCGCCAAACGCGCCAGCCGACTGCACACTGTCCTGCTCGATGTGGACGAACTGACCGAGCGCGCCGACAACGCCATCAAGTTCCTGAGCGACATGTTCTCCGCCCGCCTCTACAAAGTAGCCGCGTCCAAGATCGGCGTGAGCGATTACAAGAACCTGGTCAACCAGAAAGTCCACACCGCCGAAGAGCTCTACCGCTTCATGGTCGACCAATTCCACCAAAGCCGGGCGTTCGTGCTGGAGCTGATGGTGGTCATTATTCTGATCATCGATTTGATCTGGCTGTTCAAGGGGAGAACTCCGGTCTAAGGAGGAAGTTCTCAGCTCTCAGTCAAAATCGAACCACGTAGGGACGGACGCATTCGTCCGTCCAATCGGGAGAACCCGACGGCAGCCTAAGTGGGCATGGCCCCTCGCGCCAGTTCGAGGTCCAGGACTTCAGCTACCCTGCAGGCGACTTGGTCGCCGAGACGGGCTCGACCACCCGGCACAGCAAGAGGCTTCATTCTTTGGGCCTCGCCTTGCTTCTCCGTAACGGCAAGAAGCTTCGCTCTTTGCCTCTTGCCTTCCTGCCTACTGGTGAATCCCTCAATCCCCACACTCTCGTATTCGACATAGTTCATGATGGTCCTCCTTCTCTTGATTTCCAGCCTACGAAAAAACTTGACATGAATCAAATGACTTGTTTTTATCAGAACCATAACTTCAGATCATGATCAATTTGGATCGGTTACGAATTTTCCAAGCAGTGGCCGAAGCGCGCAGCTTTACTCGTGCCGCCGAGGTGGTGCATCTCACGCAGCCCGGCATCAGCAAACACATCAAGCAGATGGAGGAGTATTACGGCATCCCGCTATTTGACCGGCTGGGAAAGAAGGTCGCGCTGACCCAAGCCGGCGAAATACTTTCGGAAGCTACCGAGGAGATCATGGCTTCGGCGACCGCGGCAGAGCAAAGAATCGAGGAACTAAAAGGCTTGCACGGCGGCAAACTCGTTCTCGGGGCAAGCTTTGCCCTTGGCATTTATGTCCTGCCCGGCGTCCTGGCTGCGTTTCGGAAGCGCTACCCCGCGGTGGAAGTCACGGTGGACATTTCACTCAGCGCGAAAATTATGGCGAAGATCCTGGCCAATAAGCTGGACCTGGGCCTGGTCAGCCAGGAGGCACACGATCCGAGGCTATTCGCCAGACAGTTTATGACGGACGAATTGATTGCCGTTGTCCCCAGCAATCACCCCTGGGCAAACAGGAAGCGGATTCGGCCCCAGGAATTTATGCGAGAGACATTTATCGTGGCCGCGCGCGGCGCAGGGGTAAGAGCGGCCGTAGAAGAGCGGCTGAAGCAGAAAGGCATCGTGCTGACGAATGTGATCGATTTCGGAAACATGGAGGGCGTGAAGAGGGCGGTCGAAGCAGGGTTAGGGATTTCGATTCAGCCCCAGAGTGTGGTCCAGCGGGAGATCTCCGCCGGATCGCTCACCGGCGTTTCCCTGGCGGGGTTGGATGACAAGCTTGGGCGCTTCTACGTTTGTCGCAGAGACAAGCATCTTTCCAACGCAGCGAAAGCTTTCCTGGCTCTGCTGCAGGCGCAAACACGCAAACTGGCATGATCGCCGGCTCCGGTCCCAGTGTGCGATCAGACCTCCGCCCACCGTTGGGTTGTGCTGGCGGAAGTTGTGCCACCCACTGTGTGGTTAGAACGGATCGACCTGGGGAAAATGAATCTTCAGCTTGTAACAAATGAAGAGAACCAGGATCGCGCCCAGTGTGGAAAAAATGAGGCCGGCGGGATGATATCGTTCGTTTGTCGGGCGCGAAAACATGTGGCTAACGCCGCCGCCCAGGATCGATCCGATGATGCCGAGCACGATCGTCCAGAAGATCGTCATATGCACGTGCATCACCGATTTCGCGATCACCCCCGAGATTAGCCCAATAAGAACATACCAGATTAAGTGAAACATACTTTTTCCTCCAGCGTTTGCCTTCAGAACATCGTCGAGTATAACTCAGCGTTTGGCAATTAAGCGGACTTTCCTGTGGCACGGATCGGCCTTACAAGATCGGCTTTCCAAGTTGAAACAGACAAATTGCCGCGGCAACAAAAGTGTGCAATATTGCTCAGTCAGCAACCCCTTCGGTTCCCTAAAATCTCTTCTCAAGAAATCTGCGGCATCAAATTGGAGGCCTCACATGCGCATTGACCTTTACACGAAAACGATCCTCACACTCGTCGCTTTGCTTCTTGCGGTGAGCGTACTGAAACCAATCCTTCAACCCCAGTCCGCCATGGCGGACGGACCTTACGGCAGTATCCAATTCTCGTATAGCGGGGGTAACCACGCGTTCTTCGATACCCGCAGTGGCGACGTTTGGGAATATGGCGACGGTGGCCAGTTTAAACAGCACTACAAAGTCCATGAATTCGGTAAGGATCACGATCGCGATCACCGTTAAGAGGAATGGGGCCGGAAACCCCACGCTGCCCGGCCAAAGTCGTTCTAGGTTATGTGAAATCCGTTCTGGACGATCGAGGCAGGAGGAATTAGTTAGCGCGTGTATTAGGCCGAAGGAATGGCGGCGTTCGTCGAAGCCAAGGCGCCGCGCGGTCGCATGGTGCGATCAGAAAGAATCAAAGTCAAAGGCAGCGGACAGGAGTGTCCGCTCTACACGCAAAAATGCCCGGGATTCTTTCGAACCTCGGGCACTTAGTTTTTACTTAGAGATCGTCGTCGCTACCTAGACAGCGGTAACGTTCTCCGCTTGCCAGCCCTTAGGGCCTTTGGTCACGTCGAACTGCACGGTTTGGCCTTCTTGCAGGCTCTTGAAGCCGCCTGCTTGAATAGCGGAGAAATGCACGAAAACGTCTTCGCCATTTTGACGGCTGATGAAACCATAGCCTTTGGCGTCGTTAAACCACTTCACTGTTCCTTGTTCTGCCATTGATGTTCCTTTTCCTTGTTTCTTGAATTGTGCTGAGAAGATTCGCTGCTGTAGAGGGGGTTGACGCTGGTTGGCGCGGTACCGTCCTGCAACTGCTTGTGAGTCAAACTTAGCAAGAACAGTGTAACACAAGGAACGGGAAAAAACCTCGAAATTCGGTAGTGTCCTAACAGGCTGCGGGAAAAGTCGATTTTCGCTGCCCAACCCCTAAAGGGCGGCTGATTTCCGAAGACTTACGGCATCGCTAAACAGCTTGCGGAAAAACTCGTCGCACCGCAAAAAGCACACCTCGGGCGCTGAAGCGCAGACACATTTCCAACGACTTAACGGCACGAGTAAACTCGTGCCCTTCCCAAAATCGGCTTTGGTCGGAGTTTTTCCGCAAGTTGTACAGCGATGCCCTGATACGAAAAAGATACGAAACTCTAATTTTCCCGCAGGCCTGTGAAGCGATGGCCTGATACGAAACCCGAGTTTCTGATGTACTGACCTCCGGCCGCCGTCCGGCGACGTACCCGCGTAGTCAATACAAGGAAGCAGGAAAGATGGATTGATTTCTGCCTCCTCCGCCTAGAATGTTTCAAACATTTGTACATTTTATTGTTTGAAACATATTCTTTGAAACAAGGCGTGCTCAGAATGCAACGACAGTTCACATCCAACGACGTGATCGCCCTTACCGGAATCACCGCCCGGCAGTTGCAATGGTGGGACGAGCGCGGCATTGTGGCGCCGGTGCGCCAGGGCCATCGCCGCATTTACAACTGGGACGAACTGGTCACGGTGGCGGTGATCTGCCAGCTTCGCCGGCGCGGCTTCTCGCTGCAGCGCATGCGCAAGGCGATTGGCTTCCTGAAGGAGGAATTCGGCACCAGCCTGGCGGCTACGGTGAGCGCGTCCGCGGAGTGTCACCTGCTTAGCGACGGCACTCATCTGTATCTCCGCACCTCGGCACGACAGGTCGTGGACCTGCTAAAAAACGCCCGGCAGCCGATGTTCGATATATGCCTGAGCGATGAAGTCCGCCGGGTTCGAGGAGAGATTCAGTCGCGCAAGAAGATGGCGGTTTCCGAACGGGTTCGGCCTTTACGCAACGCATGGGCGTACGACGAGCGTAAACGGAAAGCGAGGAGGCATGATGATCGGTGAATTGAGCATTATCAGCGAGTGGATTCCCGAGCAGATGGAACCCGGCACCGTGTTCGTGCTGGAGAATGCGGGCGAAGTGGGAGAGCGCGAAGACCCCTATTGGGCGGTGCTCTCCTGCCCGGCTTGCGGCACGCTGGGCTTGATTACTCGCAGGCAGATGGCGGGACTGTTGCCGACAATCTGCGGCTCCTCGGAATGCTCAGCGCAGTTTTTCATCAAGGATGAAGAGATCACGCCTCGTAGGCCGTTCTAGTTGTCGAGCGCGGAAGAGTTGGATGCCGCCGGCGGGCCCCTAAGGGGCATCTGACTTCGAAGAATTTCTGGCATCGCTAAAGCGATGCCCTGATACGACCCGTTCGAAGAATTTCAGGCATCGCTGGAGCGATACCTGATACGAAACTTTGGGATGAATCCGGAGTTGCCGTGAGCGCAGGCAGCTGCCGAGCTTTGCTCGGCTTGGACCCTTCGACTTCGCTCAGGGCAGGCTCGCGGAGCGCTCGTCCCTACGCAACCTTGGACGAGCGAGGGCGTCGTCCCCACACGAACATCTCGCCCAGCACCGAATAACATCTACTTATGCGCTTTCGGGAGCTCGAACTTTACTGGGACGTGTTCGACTATCTCTATGTCAAATCCTTCCAGCGCGGCTACCCTTCTTGGGTGATTGGTCAGGAGTCGGATGCGCTTCAGATTCAAATCGGAGAGGATCTGAGCTCCCAGGCCGATCTCGCGATGAATCTTGCGCTCGCTTTCGGGAAGGGACGGCAAACTCCGGTCGCGATGAAAGGTTAGAAACGACTGCTCCCCGATTTTTTCCGCCGAGAAACCCTTGGAGGTCTGGTGCAGGTAAATCAACGCGCCTCGCTCCTCGGCGGCTATCATCTGGAGCGAGGCCTCGAGGGTCTGATGGCAGTCGCAGCCGGTGGCGCCGAAAACGTCGCCCAGCAGGCAATGCGCGTGCATGCGGACCAGAACGGGCTCGGACGAATCGCTGATATCGCCGCGGATGAGCGCCATGTGGGATCCGCCACCGTCCACTTCGCTCTCGTAGGCGATGAGGCGGAATTCTCCGTGCTTGGTTTCGACCATGGCTTCGCCCACACGATGCACGTAACGCTCATGCTGCATGCGGTAGCGGATCAACTCCGCCACCGTGAGCATTTTCATTTCATGGATGCGGCAGAACTCGATCAGGTCGGGCACGCGCGCCATGGTGCCGTCGTCTTTCATGATTTCGCAGATGATGCCCGGCCGGAACCATGCCGGCTAGCCGGGCCAGATCCACGGAGGCTTCGGTCTGGCCGGCGCGCACCAGCACTCCGCCCTTGCGCGCTCGCAGCGGGAAGACGTGCCCTGGCCGCGCCAGATCCGAGGGGCGCGTTGCCGGATCGATTGCCGTTTTGATGGTGTGCGCGCGATCGTAGGCCGAGATTCCGGTGGTCACGCCATAGCGCGCGTCAATCGCTTCGCAAAAAGCAGTGCCGTATTGCGAGGTGTTCTCGCTGGTCATGGGACCCAGGTGCAGGTGGTCGAGCCGTTCTTCGGTCATGGCGAGGCAGACGAGGCCGCGTCCGTGCTTGGCCATGAAGTTGATGGCTTCGGGAGTAACTTTCTCGGCGGCGAGGGTGAGGTCGCCTTCATTCTCGCGATCCTCGTCGTCAACCACGACGATCATTCGCCCGGCGCGGATCTCTTCGATCGCGGTGGCAACATCGGTAAAGGGCAGATTAGAAGTCATAGGCGTGATTTCTTGCTCGCCGGTCTTAATCTTTGGTCCTTGGTCCTTGTCCTTGTCCTTGTCCTTGCGACTTGGTCTTTTTGGTCTTTAGCCTTTAGCCTTTAAGATTCAGTGTAAAACAGGAAAGGGCCGCCTGCGGCGACCCTTCCATCTTCTTAGTAAATCTGGTTCCGTGCGGTTATAGGGTAGATTCGATTTCAAAACCCCAAGCTTCCAGCAAGGGCTCTGGGATGTACTTGGAATTCTTGTTCCGGCGGGCCCATTCCCGCAGCCGCGTGGACCGCAAATATTGGTCGGGCGAGAGCTTATACTCGTGTACGACCTGTTCGAATTCTGTGACTGTAGGAGTAACCGGCCCGATCGGCTCAGGCTTACCCCAGTTCGGATTTCCGCGTCGCTTAGCCATGCAAAATGTAACCCTCTTGTGGAATAAGAACTTCTTCTTATAGATTCGCTACCTTTTTGATTCCAAGAAGAGCTGAGGGGATTCGCCCGTGAGAACGCAGCCGCTAGCCCCAAGGCCTCTATGGAAGCTATTGATAATAATAGGTTTTTCTAGGTAAGTCAATGGGAAAGTTGGCTCCCGTCACATCCTTTGGCGTATCCCCTTTGTACGCAGCCACTTGCAGTTGGCACCGGCGGAACAGGTCCCCAGGCTATGGATAAATGGATAAAGCTCTGGCAGGCGATGGAAAAGGTCGCATTGCGGGCTGCTGCCGACCGCCCTCGGAGGTTAAAGCGTCGCTGAAAACAAGCCGGTTATCGCACTGGTAAGCCGCTGCGCCACCCAAAAGTGAGAACAAAATCGAGTTTCTTCAGCACTCGCAAAACGTCGGCTGCCGCTAAATCGGCTGCCGCTGCGTGTACTGCCGTACAATAGCCGCGATGATTGCGCATCTTCGAGGAAGGCTGCTGGCGAAACATCCGAATCAGGCGATCGTGGAAACTCACGGGGTGGGCTATGAGGTTGCGATCAGCGTGCCGACATTCACGGAAATGCCGCCCGAGGGCGCTGAAGTCGCGCTCCACATCCACACGCATGTGCGCGAGGATGCGCTCAGCCTGTACGGATTTTTGCGGCTGGCCGAGAAACAACTTTTTGAGAAGCTGCTGACTGTGAGCGGGATTGGTCCGACGCTGGCGATCAAGATCCTGAGCGGCATGCCGGCGGACGAGATGGTGGGAGCGATTCGCGGCGGCGACTTGGCGCGGCTCACGCGCATTCCCGGAATCGGCAAGAAGACAGCGGAGCGGATGGTGCTGGAACTACGCGACAAGCTGCCGGCGCCGGCAGGAGAGTCGGAGATGACGGCTGCGCTGGCGAGCCCGGTGGAGGAAGACGTTATTTCCGCGCTGGTAAATCTGGGATATCCGCGCGCAGCGGCAGATAAGGCGCTGCTGGCGGCGCGGGGCGGCAAGAGTCCTCAGAGTTTTGACCTGCTGTTTCGCGAGGCGCTGGGAGCGCTGTCGAAGTAACAACGAGTTCTCTACGACGATAAGTTGCCGGTAAGTCGATGGCTGCCGAGCTTCGCTCGGCTGGACAGCTGAGGACAGCTGTCCCTACGTGTGTTACTAATGGCGGGGAGGTTTTTCTGCACAGACGGTCGGTTCAAATCGCTCTGCTGGTCCTGTGCATCGTGCTTGCGTTCTTTGTGGAGATCCCGCGACTGGTGGACGAGAGCCAGAATAAGCTAGTGAAGAAGCCGCCCTACACGGCGTCTGGGCGGGCGCTGAATCTGCACAAGGAGCTCACCATCGCCGATCTGCACGCCGATTCGCTTTTGTGGGGACGGGATCTGCTGGCGCGCAGCGCCGATGGGCACGTGGACATTCCGCGCTTGGCGGACGGCAACGTGGCATTGCAAGTGTTTTCGCTGCCCACCAAGAGTCCGCACGGGCTCAACATTGAGAGCAATGACGACAAGAGCGACGACATTTTCTGGCTGGCGATTGTGGAGCGCTGGCCGCCCGCCACGTGGACCAGTCTCACGCAGCGGGCGCTGTATCAGGCGCGGCGGCTGCATCGATTCGCGCGTGGTTCCGAAGGCGGCTTCGTGGTGATTGAGAGTTCCGCCGATCTCTCCAGCTACCTGGAACGGCGGCGGCTTAATAGCCGGCTCACGGCCGGGCTGCTTTCGATCGAAGGGGCGCACGCGCTCGATGGCAAGTTGGAAAATCTTGATGTTTTATATCGCGCTGGATACCGGATGATGTCGCCCAGCCATTTCTTCGATAACGATATTGGAGGATCGTCGGCGGGAGTTCATAAGACCGGACTCACCGACCAAGGCCGGGAGTGGGTGCGGCAAATGGAAGCACGGCGCATGATTGTGGACTTGGCGCATGCGTCGGCAAAAACAATTGATGATGTTCTGGCGATTGCCAAACGTCCGCTGGTCGTTTCCCACACGGGCGTAAAAGGCACATGCGACAACAATCGGAACCTTAGCGACGATCAGATTCGAGCGGTAGCGGCAAAGGGCGGCTTGATCGGCATTGGGTATTGGGACACGGCTACCTGCGGCACGGATGCGCGGGCGATTGTGAAAGCGATGCGGTATGTTTCCGACCGGGTGGGCATGGAGCATGTGGCGCTCGGTTCGGACTTTGATGGAGCGATTACGGCTCCCTTTGACACGACCGGACTGGTCGAGATCACCGATGCCATGCTGGAAGCGGAGTATTCCGAGCAGGAGGTCCGGATGATCATGGGAGAGAACGTGATGAAGTTTCTGGCGGCGAATTTGCCGGAAAAGTGAGGGTGGCGGGCTGCGGAACGAATAGCGACTCACCGCGGCGGCTGAAGGTCTTGCCGGGGCTGGGGGCGGCGCTGGCCTGCGCTCGGCTTGGACCCTTCGACTTCGCTCAGGGCAGGCTCGCGAGGGCGCCCGTCCCCACACTAGACACCAGTTAGTTAGTGGCCGACGAAACGCAGATATAGGTCACGGTCGTGGCGGCAGATTTCAGCCATTTCCTTCACCTTTTCCCAGGCTTCTAGCTGGCTTTCATCGCGCACGCGATCTTTGGCGCGATCCCATTCCTTGAGGAAGGCTTCCATCTGCAGGTGATTGAAGACGGTCTTGCCGAAGGGATCAATGCCGCTGAGCAGCACGAAATCCGCATGGGCGGTGGCGGGAATCACTCCGTGCAGCAAGACCCACTCGCTGCGTTCGCCGAGATCGTCTTCCAATTTTACGACCAGGGACATCGCTCGCCTCCGCGGCGCATGGTGCTGGCCGCAATGTAACAGTCATGGAGGGCGTTGTCCAAGGGTCGAGCCAGATATCGAGAGTCACGCGGCGGACAGGCCGCCCCTGAAGGGGCGTCTGATTTCGAAGGAACTTTCGGCATCGCTGAAGCGATGCCCTGATACGAAGCACGAGTTCTTCCGCAACTTGCCGCGGATAGCCGGCGGGCCGAGCTGCGCTCGGCATGGACGGCCGAGGCGGCCGTCCCTACGCAACTGGTCCCCACACCAACTTACGCTTCGCTTACGTGCGTGCCGTGTTGGAAGTGGTATTGGAGAATCTTCGCGGCCAAGCGAGGGAGTCTAGACCCTGGCCTTGCGCCCCGACGGAGCGGACGACTTCTCCGCGACAGATGACTTCGGTAGAGGCGAGCCCGGCAATTTCTGCCGGCAGCACGAGGCTAATCTCCAGTTGCGCGTTCGGATGGAGCACTTCCTGCGCCTGGAACAGCAATCCGGAGCGGCTGATGTTCTCGGTGGTGCCCGGGCGCCAGCTCTTTTCACCGAGCGGACGATAATGCAGCGGAAGATGAAGATTGAAACGGCGAGCTCGGAACGGTGGAACCTTCTTTTCAGCAAGAACGCTGGCGCCGGTGCGGGATGACATTGGGACCTCCAGGGGGATGGGTTCGGAATCCAGCACCTCGCGGACGCGGTCTTTCAGAGCGGGAAGGCTGAATGGTTTTTGGAGCAAGTTAATGCCGGCATCGAGCGTGCCGTCTGCACCAACGGCATTCTCGGCGTAACCCGACATGTAGAGCACGCGTACGTCCGGGAGCAATTTGGATGATGCGCGCGGCCAATTCGCGGCCATTCATCCCCGGCATAATGACATCGCTGAGCAGGAGATCGATAGTGCCCTTGTAGCCGTCGACGATTTGCAGAGCAGCGGCGCCGTCTTCGGCTTCGAGAATCTTGTAACCCTGGGTTTCCAGATACTGCCGGGCGAGGCGGCGGAGATTGGTTTCATCTTCGACGAGGAGGATGGTCTCCTGCCCACGATCGGCGCGGGGAAGGCCGAGGGAGTCCTGCGCGGCGGCGGCATCTTCGCGGCCATCGGCTCGCGGGAAATAGACACGGAAAGCGGTGCCGCGCTGCGGTTTGCTGTCGACGAAGATAAAGCCGCCGCTCTGTTTCACGATGCCGTACACCGTAGAGAGGCCGAGGCCGGTGCCCTTAAGACCTTTGGTGGTGAAGAAAGGCTCGAAGATGCGGGACTGGGTTTCGTTGTCCATCCCGATGCCGGTGTCGCTGATGGCGAGCATGATGTAGTCGCCTGGGGTGAGCGGCGCGTGCAGTACGGGCGAAGTTTTCGTCGAGGGTGACGTTGGCGGTCTCGATGGTCAGCTTGCCGCCTTGCGGCATGGCGTCGCGGGCGTTGACGGCAAGGTTCATGATGACCTGGTCGATCTGGCCGGGATCGGCGCGGAGGGCGCCGAGCGTGGGGCCTGGAACCATGACCAGATCGATATCTTCGCCGATCATGCGGGTGAGCATTTTCAGGTTCTCGGCCACCAGTTCGTTCAGGTCGAGCATCTTGGGGGCAAGGAGCTGTTTGCGGCTGAAGGCGAGCAATTGCCGGGTCAGAGAAGTGGCGCGCTGCGTGGCATTGGAAATTTCCTGCGCCGGGCCGCGCAAGCGGGGATCGGGTCCCAGACGCTCGAGCAGAAACTCGACGTAGCCGGAGATCACCATCAGCAGATTGTTGAAGTCGTGGGCGATGCCGCCGGCGAGGCGGCCGATGGCTTCCATCTTTTGCGCCTGACGGAGTTGCAACTCCAGGGTGCGGGTTTCGGTAACGTCTTCCATAAAAATCTCGAAGGTGCTACCGTTCTTGCCGTTCGGAATCGAGCGTCCGGAGATGCGCGCCACGATGGCTGCGCCATCCTTGCGCACGCACTCCGTGGTCAGGTTGTTGAATTCCTTGCGGGCGCGAAAATAATCGGCGGTTCGAAACCATTGCTGGGCATCGGCGTAGAGGCTTCCCAGATGTCTGCCCGTGAGATCGGCGGCGCTGGTATAGCCAAACATAGCCACCAGCGCGGGGTTTGCGTCCTGCAGGATTCCCAGGGTATTGCAGCGGCAGATGCCGTAGGGCGCGTTCATCACCAGCGAGCGAAAATTGCTCTCGGAGCGGCGCAAGCTCTCCTGGGTAGCGCGGAGGGCGGCGTTGAACCAGCAGATGAGCAGGGCCACGGCGAAGAACAGAGCGAGGTGGGCGAGCGCCTTGCGATACTCGCTTGGAGTCTGTCCGGCGGAGAGCGAATAGTAGGCGCTGACGGTGAGCGCAAAAGAGGTGGCGGCAAGGCCGGGCTTCCATCCCCCGTACCAGGCACTGACCATGACGGCGACGGCGAACATGACGAGGCGGCTTTCCGCGACATCGGACAAGAACAAGGTTGCGATCAGCGCCAGGATGGTGCTGAGGAGAGCGAGTCCGTAGCGCAGGATAGGAGCGCGTGCCGGAGCTACTTCCAAGCTGCGGATGAGGGGGAATTTCATTCGCATAGGTTCATGCTATGCACAGACCACGCGCAGAGCGAGTTACGACAGTCCACCGCATTTTCCTGGCGGCACAGTGGCCAGAAGTACACTGCCCACACCTCGGAGCAACATTGGGAGAAAGGAAACGCCTGCTTCACAGCCTAAATCCAGATGCCGTTTTCCGCAAAACTCGCTGGTGCAAAAAGACGAGCGGGGAACATAATCGAGCAACAGGGCTGGCAGCGCACCTTGCAACAATGACCGGCAAGCGACGAAACTAACGGGGCAGTGCACGGAGAAAGATCGGGGCGGGAAAATCGGGCGGGAAACACGGAATGAATATCGGCCTTTTCGGCGGCAGCTTCGACCCCATCCATCGCGGACACCTGGCACTGGCCCAGGCCGCCGCCAGCCGCTACGCTCTGCAGCAGGTGCTGTTTGTGGCGGCGAATGTTCCTCCGCACAAACAGAAACCGCCGCTCACCGCGTTCATCCATCGCTACGCCATGGTGGCGCTGGCGACGCAGGACGAACGGAGGTTCGTGCCATCGCTGCTGGAGGCGCCAGAGTGGGCAATTGCGGAGCTGCGCTCCGCTGGACGGCCGGGGGCGGCCGTTCCTACGTGGGCTGTCCCTACTTCTGGCGGCGCTAATTATTCGATCGC
>CAWCDV010000010.1:0-94979 GCA_963794365.1 uncultured Acidobacteriaceae bacterium | reverse complement strand
CCGTCACTCTAAACCCAAAGCTCAAACAGTGGAACACCACTTCTCGGTGTTATCGGTCAGGTTCGCTCGAGCAGACTCGCGCAAGCCGAAATGCCATTCTTTCCGTGAATTGTCCGATCCCGTCTACCGACAAGCCGCCAAAATTGATTGTATCTTATTGATTATAATATGTTTATTAATCTCCTCTCGTAAGTGCAACATTCCATAGGAAGTTATAAGATTTCAGCGCAGTTCGGAACTTGCCTAATTACCGACAAGTAATTAACTCGCACTCACTTGTTTCAATGACATACGAAGGCAAATCCATATTTTTCATGGGGCTAAGTCATTGATTAATTACCATTTAGTTAATCAATACTACGTATTTTTTCTGATTGACACCCACCCGACCCCGGGTAGCATCGTCGAATCGTCTCACGAAAGGAGCGTAGGACCAAAAAACGACTTTCCACAATGGGAGGTAACTGAATGCGACGACGTTTAGCCGAAAGTCTGGCGGTGGTTTTATCGATCGCCAGTCTGGGGGCAGGAGCCGCATCCGGGCCAAGCAGCCTGGAAGCCGCCAAGGTCACACAGCCGCCGGTCATTGAGACCAGCGGGCACAAAACACGCAAAACCAAGCAGCCCGAAGTCGAAGGCCTATCAAGTAGGCACCGCGTCCTGGTATGGAGAACAGTTCCAGGGCAAGCCGACAGCCAGCGGAGAACCCTTCGACATGCGCGATTTCACGGCCGCTCACCCCAGCCTTCCGCTGGGCACATTCGTCAAGGTCACGAACCTGAAGAACGGCAAGGCCGTGGTGGTTCGCATCAATGATCGGGGTCCCGTAGTGGACGGCCGGATCATCGACGTTTCCTACAACGCCGCGCTGGCGCTGGGCTTCAAAGAGCGCGGAGTGCAGAAGGTCCGCCTGGAACTCTACCAATCCGCGAATAACCGGCCAACGAATCGCGGCCAACAATTACCAGCCAACGACAGTGGCGCTGCTGCAACCCGTAGCCAAGCTCAACTAAACCCGATACACTCGGGGACGATAGTGAGAGTATGGACCCGCGCCAGCGTCTCATCGTTGCCTTGGATGTATCTACGGCCGCGGCCGCCCGGAAGATCGTGGCGGCCGTCGGCGACTCCGCCTCACGCGTACAAGGTCGGCATGCAGCTCTACACTGCCGAAGGGCCCGCCATCGTCCGCGAACTGGTGGGTTCGCGCCACCGCGTCTTTCTAGATCTCAAGTATCACGACATCCCGAACACCGTAGGAGCGGCCGTCCGCGAGGCGGCTCAGTTGGGCGTGAGCATGCTGACGGTGCACGCCTCCGGAGGCGGCAAGATGTTGCGAGCCGCCGTCGACGCCGCGCAAGCGGCCAACCCCGACTTGCTCGTCCTGGCGGTCACGGTGCTGACCAGCCTGGACGACGACGATCTGGGCAAGATTGGCCTGCGCGGAGGAGTGCTCGACCAAGTCCTCAGGCTGGCCGCCCTGGCGCTTTCGAACGGATGCAAGGGCGTGGTCGCTTCGGCGCAGGAGGCCGCCGCTCTGCGCGAGGAGTTTGGCCACGATTTCGCCATTGTGACGCCTGGAGTGCGCCCGGCGGGCAGCGGACAGGACGATCAGGCCCGCGTCGTCACTCCCGCGGAAGCGATTGCCGCCGGGGCCTCGCACATCGTGGTAGGGCGCCCGATCACGGAAGCCTCCGACCCGGCGGCCGAAGCGCGGGCGATTCTGGGACAGATTGGGTAGGGCAGTACCCAGTAATCAGTACCCAGAAGAAACAAAAAGGCGCGACGACTCGCCGTGCGCCTCTTTCTATCCGTTGTGTCTCCAGTCTTAACTCTTAACTGGGTACTGGTTACTGGCAACTGGGTACTGCTCTCACAGTTTTTCAAAAAACTCGCAGCCCGAGCACGAAATATAGATTCCGCCGGGCACGCCGCGCTCGCGATCTTTCATGCGTTTGACGATGCGGGTCTCCTTGCCGCACTTGGGACATGCGGTCGATTTCGCGGTATCCATGACCTTTTTCCGGTCGGCTGTTTTTGCAATTTTCGCCATTCAGTCTCTCCTGACAGGAATGTGCCGCCAGCCCAAAGGCCGCGGTTCTACCTGATAATTGGGGAGTATCGTCGTTGGATGATAACGAACGCCGGCCCATCTCGAATCGGCGCGGCAGGATCAACCCGCGCGCAAGCGGTGCACTCTACTCGCCTAGAGAATCTTACACGAAGTTAGCTCTCAGCTGTCAGCTCTTAGACGAGTTAAAATCGCACCGAGCCGCTGTCCTCCCGCAAACCTTTAACGCAGAGGACGCGGAGAACTACGCAGAGGTTTTTAGCCTTCTCTTCTCCGCGAGCTCTGCGTTGCTCTTCGCGTCCTCTACGTTAAGGGTTCTTGGTAGCTGGTAGCTCGAAACCGGGGGTGACCGGGATCACTCCCAGGCGTATGATCATTGGGTTATCCTGTAGCGAAAGAGGCCTCATGAGCTGGCTGCAGAATAAATTCGAAAAGAATTTCATGATCTCGACGGTGGACTACGTCTTCAACTGGGCGCGCAAGTCGGCGCTCTGGCCGATGACGTTTGGGCTGGCGTGCTGCGCCATCGAGATGATCGCGTCTTCAACCGCGCGCTTCGATATCGCGCGTTTCGGGTCGGAAGTGTTTCGGCCCAGCCCGCGGCAGTCGGATCTGATGATCGTCTCCGGCACAGTCACGCTGAAGATGGCGCCGGTGTTGAAGAGAATTTACGACCAGATGCCCGAGCCGAAGTGGGTGATTTCGATGGGCGCGTGCTCATCGGTCGGCGGACCGTTCAATACCTATGCCGTGCTGCAGGGCGTGGACCGCATTGTGCCGGTGGATGTTTACGTGATCGGATGCCCGCCGCGTCCGGAGAATCTGTTTTACGCGCTGCTCAAGCTGCAGGACAAGATCGACACCATGACCCTCGCCAAGCGGCCCACCGAAGTGCGACTCGAAGAGCACATGATGGAGAATTTCAAGCGCCAGGTAATGGTGGCGCAGACGATGCAGCCGAAGTGACCGCGATTAGCGGGCGTGAGCGAAGCGGGAGCCCGCTGCGGTCATCCTGAGCGAAGCGAAGGATCTCAGCCGTCAGCTCTCAGCATTCAGTGAGTACGGTTCGTGTGGTGACGGGGCTCTGCCCGTCGCGCGTCCTGACTGGGACGGGCAGAGCCCCGCCACACACGAAGGGCTCGGCAGGGTTTCGCCGGCATCACACAGGACTCATGGGTAACTTCGTCAAGATCGCCTCCGAATCCGACCTCCCGCCATCAACGAAGCCAAAGAATTCCCCTGCGGAGACAAGACCATCTGCGTCGCCAACGTGAACGGCGAAATCAGCGCCATGGATAACGTCTGCCTCCATCGCGGAGGCCCGATCGGCCAGGGCGTGATCTCAGGAGGAAAGGTAGTTTGCCCGTGGCATGGTTGGGCATGGGATCCGAAAACGGGTGAGGCCGGTCCGCCGGGGGCGAAGGTGGCCGTGTATCCGGTAAAGATTGAGGGCGGGGATGTGCTGATTGAGCAGTGATCACATGAGCCCGGACGAAGGGCCGGCCTAGCGCTTTAGCTGGACGACGTAGGCTTTTTCGCTGTGCCCCTTGCGGGCCGTGCCTTCGACGAATTTAAGAAATTCCCGCAGGTGTTCCTTCTCCGACAGTTCCGCCTCGGAGAATTTCACCCGCACGCCGAACGCCGGCGCGGTGCGGGTTGCGATTCCGCTGATGATGACGCCTTTCACCCAGATCTTGCCGCTTGCCACCCATAAGCCGATCTCCAGCGCCTTGCCCGCAGGCACGGCGCTGGCGGTCTCGACCAGGCAGCCTCCGCGGCTCACATTCGCCAGATTGCCCCAGACCGGCTCTTCTATACCCTCAACGTGAATTTCCACCGCCACATAGCACTTGATGCGCTGAAAATGGCGGCGATCCGATTCCAATTGCGATGTGAATAATTCCGGTTCGAACGGGGGCGTTTCATCCACTGGTTCGGGATGGGGAAGCGCGACGAGCGGCGCCGGCGCCGCGGCAACGGCTACATTCTTCTGTGCCTCGCGGGCTTTGACGGCCGCGTCTTTGATCTCGCGCATCGAGCGCAGCAGCGCCGCTTCGCGCTGTTCCGGACTTACCTCGCGGTAGGTCTGGAGCAGCTTTCCGAGGTGGCTGACCAGGTCGGGATCGGTGAGCAGGCGCGTCCAGTCCGATCCTTTGGGTGACAGTTTCTTGTTTTCGCTCATACGTAGGACTTCCTCGCAGCTTTCGGTCGCAGGGAAGTGCTTGACTCTCATAGACTGAACTTTAGGTCGGGTTCACACAAGATGACCAAGGTCACTATCGCCAGGAGGAGCGCACCTGCAAAAAATTTGAGGGGGCGAACTCCATCGCGCGGCAACAATTTGTAGCGGGTCCCCACCAAAAAAGAGTCGAAAAGACTATCATTTTCGTTTCGGTAAGGAGAGAACCCGAGGTTCCATGGCTTCCGCAGACCGTCCCGCCCGCCAATCGCGGTGTTATCGTGCATTCCTTTTGCTGGACGTTTTTCTGGTCGTGTCAATCGTCGTCTTCCCGCCAGCGCTTTTTGCCCAAAATTCGACTTCCGATTCGACGGCAAGTTCGACGGCCGGGGCCATGCCGGTTCAAATCCCGCAGTTTCAAGCCTCGCAAGTTCAAACCTCGGCACAGAATCCAGTGTTTGGCAGTGTGCCGGACGCCAAGCCCACCCCCGGCGTCCTGCCGCTTGACCTTCAGCGAGGCGATTGAGCGGGCTTTGCGCCAGAACCTGGCTGGTCTTTTATCGGAATACAACACCATCGAGGCCCGGGGACAGAAATGGCAACAACTCAGCGACCTGCTTCCGAACGTCAGCGCGGATGTGCAGGAAGCCGTAGAAAAGACGAGCCTGGAAGCGCAAGGACTTCGCGGCCTGGCTCGTTCCCGGTCGTACTTTTCCTCGCGTCATCGGGCCTTTCTCCTATTTTGATATGCGCGCCTCGGCCACCCAGCGCGTGTTCGACTGGAAGGCAATCCAGAAATACCGCTCGTCCGTGATCGGTGAAAGCGTGGCCCGGTTCAATCTGAAGGACGCGCGCGATCTGGTCGTGCTCGCGACCGGCAACGCCTACCTGCAGGCGATTGCCGGAGCAGCCCGCGTGGAAACCGCGCAAGCGCAGGTGGAGACCGCGAAGGCGCTGTACGACAAAGCGGTCGCGCAACAGCAGGCCGGCGTCGCTCCGGCGATCGACACGCTGCGGGCGCAAGTCGAATACCAGACGCGCCAACAGCAACTGATCGCAGCCACGAACGACTTCGCCAAGCAGAAAATTTCGCTGGCACGTGTGATTGGACTCGCGCCCGGCCAGGAATTCGCATTGGCCGACAAAGCTCCTTACCAGGCCTTTCCCATCCCCGATCTTGAAACCAGCTTGCAGCGCGCGTATTCTCTGCGCTCCGATTACAAAGCGGCGCGGGATCGCCTGGTCGCGGCGCAATTGGAGCGCAGCGCCGCCGTCGCCGGGTATTTTCCGACCCTCAATTTCGCGGGCAATTACGGCGAAATCGGCGCAGTTCCCGGCGATGTGTTGCCTACGTACCAGGTCTTCGGTACGTTGAACATTCCGATTTTCCAGGGCGGCAAAGTCCATGGCGATGTTCTGAAGGCCGAAGCCAGCCTGCGGCAGGCGCAGGCGCAGATGGCGGACGTGCGCGCCCAGATCGATCAGGATATCCGCAACGCGCTGCTCGACCTCAAGTCGTCGGGCGATCAGGTGGAAGTCGCCCAGAGTTCGGTGAATCTCGCCGAGCAGGCGCTCACCCAATCGCAGGACCGTTTCTCCGCCGGAGTCACCGACAACCTCGAAGTGGTGCAGGCGCAGGAAGCGGTGGCGTCTGCGCACGAGAGTTTGATCTCGAGCCTCTACCTTCACAACCTGGCCAAGGTTTCCTTTGCCCGCGCCCTGGGACGCGCCGAAGAGGGCGTTCGCGAATACTTGAAAGGGAAGTAGCCAATGGAAGAAAGCAGCAGCGTTGTAGCCGAACCCAAACCGCAAGCCGGAAGCGAGTGCGCCGAAGTCCCCGGCCCCGCTGGACAGCGAAGCGCGCTATCAGCGGCGAAGAGCGTTTTTGAGCAGTCCGCGCACGAAGTGGGGGTTTATTCTTGCCGGCCTCGTGATTCTGGTCGCCGTTTTCTTTCTGTGGCGCTACCTCGCCAGCTACGAATCCACCGACGACGCGCAGATTGACGGACACGTGAACTCGGTGAGCGCGCGCGTCAGCGGCCATGTGATGAAGCTCAATGTGGAAGACAACCAGTACGTGGAAAAGGGAACGGTGCTGGTGGAAATCGACCCTGCCGACTACGAAGTCGCGGTGGCGAGAGGCGCGGGCTCGAATACGCCGACGCCCAGGCGCAGGCTGCCGCTGCCGGCATCAACGTGCCCGATCACCGACGTCAGCACGTCAAGCCAGGTCAGCGGCGCCCAGGCCGGTGTCTCCAGTGCGCAGGCTGGAATCGCGGCCGCCCGCGCAGCAGTTTGAAGCAGCCAAGTCGCAGGTCGCGGAAGCGGACGCCAATAACACCAAAGCGCAGAATGATCTTGCTCCGCTACAAGCAGCTGATCGACAAGCAGGAAATCTCGCAGCAGCAGTACGATCAAGCCGTCGCCAGCGCTCAGGCCGCCGCCGCAACCGTGCAAGCGGCGCGCGCCAATGCCGACGCTTACGCGGCACAGATCAAACAGGCGCAGAGCAAACTGGAGCAGGCCGGCGCCGATCTTCGCACCGCCGGCAACCGCGCCGCAGCATGATGCGAGTCATCAACGCCGCGCGCCCAGTCCGCGCAAGCCATCGCCGAGCAGAAGAAGGCCGACTTGGAGCAGGCGGAACTGAACCTCTCAGTACACGAAAATCATTGCGCCGGTCAGCGGAGTCGTCAGCAACCGCACCGTGGAGGTCGGTCAAAACGTGCAACCCGGCCAGGAGATGATGAAGATCATCCCGCTCGGTGAAGACGACCTCTGGGTCACGGCCAACTTCAAGGAGACGCAGCTTAAGAAGATGAAGCCCGGTTTGCCGGCTGAAATCGCGGTGGATGCCAACGGCAAGACCTACAAGGGGCATGTCGATTCCATCGCGGGCGCCAGCGGTGCGCGCTTCAGCCTGCTGCCCCCCGAAAACGCCACCGGCAACTACGTCAAAGTGGTGCAGCGCATTCCGGTGAAGATCGTGTTCGACAAGGGCGAGACCAAGGGACACGAACTGCGCCCGGGCATGTCGGTTGTGCCGAAGGTCTGGATTAAATAGCTCGCGAGCTTCGAACTGCGAGCAACCGATTCGCGTTCGCTCGCAGCCCGTAGCTCGTAGCTCGAAGCAGAGGTTGAGAAAACAATGGGCGCTGCTGCGATTACCATGAATGACGCCGCCGCGTGGCGGCCGGCAGTCAATCCGTGGATCATCGCTCTCACGGTGACGCTGGCCACGTTCATGGAGGTGCTCGATACCAGCATCGCCAACGTGGCGCTGCCGCATATCGCCGGCAGCCTTTCCGCGGGTCAGGACGAAAGCACGTGGGTGCTTACCTCTTATCTCGTCTCCAACGCCATCGTGCTGCCGCTGAGCGGCTGGCTGTCTTCGATCGTCGGCCGCAAGAATTTTTACATGGGCTGTGTCGCGCTCTTCACGATCAGTTCGTTTCTGTGCGGGCTCGCGCCCAATCTCGCGCATGCTCATCTTCTTCCGCGTCCTTCAGGGCGCGGGCGGCGGAGGCTTGCAGCCGAGCGAGCAGGCCATCCTCGCCGATACCTTTCGCTCCCGCCAAGCGCGGCATGGCATTCGCGGTCTATGGCATCGCGGTGGTGATGGCTCCGGCCATCGGTCCTACGCTCGGCGGTTATATCACCGACAACTTCACCTGGCGCTGGATTTTCTTCATCAACATCCCGGTCGGCATTCTTTCGCTTTTGCTGACCTCACGGCTGATTCAGGATCCTCCCTACTTCAAGCGCCGCCAAGCTGAAAGAAACCCAGATCGACTACACCGGGCTAGGTTTCGTCGCGCTCGGACTGGGAACGCTGCAAGTGGTCCTCGACAAAGGACAACGCGAAGACTGGTTCGAATCGCACTTCATCGTATGGCTGAGCGTGATCTCCGCCGTGTCGCTGATCTTCGTCGTCTTCTGGGAGTGGCACCACAAAGACCCCATCATCGACCTGCATTTGTTTCGCGAGCGCAGCTTCGCCACCGCGAACTTCCTGATGTTCATGCTCGGGTTCGCCCTGCTGGGCAGCACGCTGCTATTGCCGCTGTTCATGCAGACGCTGCTCGGTTACACTGCCGAGCGGTCCGGGTTGGCTCTGATGCCGGGCGGTTTCGCGATTATGCTGGCCATGCCTTTAGTGGGGTTTCTGCTTTCCCGCTATAGCCCGCGGTATCTGATGATGTTCGGTTTGTCGATGCTCTCGTTTTCGCTGTTTCATATGACGAGGTTCGATCTGGACGTGGATTTCCACACGGTGATGGTGGCGCGCGTCTATCAGGCGATGGGACTGGCTTTCCTGTTCGTGCCCATTAACACCGCCGCGTATGCGTTTCTGCCGCGCGAGAAGAACAATGCCGCGTCCGGCTTGATGAACCTCGCCAGAAACATTGGCGGCAGCGTCGGAATTTCTTTTGTCACCACCGGCCTGGCTCGCCGCGCGCAGTTTCATCAGGGGCAACTGGTGGAGAAGTTGAGCGCCGCCAATCCGCAGTTTCAGTCCGTGCTGCGCGGGATGACGAGCGTTTTTTCGGGTGGCGGCTTCGGGCCCGGTTCCGGAGGTAGTTCCGCGCAGCAGCATGCCTACGCCATGACGCAGGCGAATGTGATCCGGCAGTCGACCATGCTGGCGTACATTGATAATTTCTGGGTGCTCGGAATCGCGATCGTTTGTTTAATCCCTTGTGTGTTCCTGATCAAGAAGTCGAAGCCGGGAGCGATCGTGGCGCACTGACAACTCGTGGTGCAAGGTCGATTCGTATCAGGGTATCGCTTTAGCGATACCGCAGGATCCGTCAAACTAGAGGCCCCTTTAGGGGCTGCATCCACGGCAAGGAGGTTCGCGATGTTTCGCATCGTTACTCTGGAACGCGAATTTGGCTGCGGGGGCGGAGCCATTGCCGGCGAACTGGCCCGCCGGCTGGGGTGGAAGCTCTGGGACCAGCAACTGACCAGCGAGATTGCCCAGCGCGCGCAGGTGCCGGAATCGGCCGTGGCCTTGTGCGATGAGCGGGTCGACAGCCGCCTCTACCGTTTCGCGAAAGCCTTCTGGCGGGGCAGTTACGAACGCAGCATGCCGCTGGATGCCTCTCCGCGCTTTGATACGGATCGCATGATGGCCATGGCGGGAGAGATCATGCGCCACATCGCCGCCGAGGGTAATGCGGTCGATCGTCGGCCGTGGCTCCCCGTTTCTGCTGCGCGAACGCGAGGATACTTTTAGCGTCTTCACCTATGCTCCGCACGACGAAAAAATTCGCCGCCTGCTAGCGATGGGCAGGAGCCGGGAAGAGGCAGAAGACTTGGTGGAGAACGTGGACAAGGAGCGGATAGCCTACATCAAACACTACTTCAATAACGAATGGCCGACGCGCAGCCTCTATCACCTGATGATCAATACGGCAGTCGGGGACGAGAACGTAGTCGCCACGATTCTGAACGGCATGCAGACGTTCGCAGCTCATCCTGGCGAGATCGCCCTGCGTGGCATTCGCTGAAGCGCGGGAGCTCCAGCGGCTCAGTTCCAAGCGACGGGATCACCAGGACTCGCGCAGCACGCCGACGTTACGCCCGGCGTTACGCCCTTACGTTATAAGATAGGCGCAAAGGATGGAGTCAACTCCGCCAGTGGCAGCTTCTGATTCGTATCCCCCGGTGCAGGAGGAAGTAGCGCGGCTCGCCGGCTCGTCGCAGGTGCGCGCCGCATTCGACCAGTTCCGCTCGCAAGAATCGCAGTTTGCGCTCTGGCAGATGGAGGCGACGAAAGTTGCCGCGCCTCCATTCGGCGAGGCGGCGCGAGGCGCCTGGCTGGCCGACCGTTTTCGCGAGCTCGGACTCAGCGAGGTGCAGGTGGATGAGGTGGGCAACGTGTTCGGCGTTCGTCCCGGCGGCGGAAACCGTTTCGTGGCGCTCAGCGCGCATATTGATACCGTGTTTCCGGCGGCGACGCCGTTGAACATCCGGCAGCAGGCCAGCCGCTTGTATGGCCCGGGAGTCTCCGACAACGGCGCGGGCATTGCGGCGATGCTGGCCGTGGCCAGTGTATGCGGCAGCGCCCGCATTTCGCATGCGCTGCCGTTTGTGTTCATCGGGAACGTCGGGGAAGAAGGCGAAGGCGATCTGCGGGGCATGCGCCACGTTTTCGCGACGCCGCGCTGGCGAGACGCGATTGCCTACAGCGTGATTGTCGATGGCGCCGGATCGGACACTGTGGTGGCGGAGGCCTTGGGCAGCCGCCGTTTTGAGGTGATCGTGCGCGGCCCGGGCGGTCACTCCTGGAGCGACTTCGGCGCGCCCAATCCGATTATTGCGCTCTCCCGTGCGATCGAGGTCTTCCGTCAAACGCCCGTGCTGGCCGCGCCGAAAACCACGTTTAATGTCGGCACGATTCGGGGCGGGACTTCCGTCAATTCGATTCCGGAGTCCGCCAGCATGCGGGTCGATCTGCGCTCCACGTCAATGGCGGAAATTGACCGGCTGGAGCGAGCGCTGCGCCTCGCATTGGAGCAGGCGGTCGCATTGGAAAATCGGGCCGCGGCTCAGCACGGAACGCGCCGGCCGCAGGCGGTGCAGAGCGAAGTGGTCGAGATCGGGAATCGTCCGGCGGGCGAACTGGCGCCGGATGCGCGGCTGCTGAAGGTGATCCGTGCGGTGGATGCGCAGTTGGGCAATACGGCGCAGGTGCAGCGGGCGTCGACGGACGCCAACATTCCGCTTTCGCTCGGCCGCGAGGCCATCGCCATCGGCGGCGGCGGTTCCGGAGGCGGAGCGCACACGTTGCAAGAATGGTTCGACTGCCATGGACGAGACCTCGGACTGAGGCGCATTCTGCTTACAATGCTGGCACTGTCGGGAGTAGGAGAATGATGAAGCGAATCGCTCTGATTCTGCTGTTGGCCGTGGCCTCGGGCGTGTCGGCGCAGAGCGGCGTTCAGTACAGAGCGCTCAAAAGCCGAAAGCGGACGTGATCTTTACCCACGGCAACATCTACACCGGGGTGGTCGATGCGGCGTCTTCGTTCGGAGCGGGCAAGCGCGCCGAGGCGATGGCGGTCGTTGGCGACCGGATCCTCGCCGTGGGGACGCGCGACGAGATCATGAAGCTGAAAGGACCAGAGACCAAGATCGTGGATCTGGACGGCCACTTCGTCATGCCCGGGTTCAATGACGCCCACATGCACCTGGCCAGCGCCGGCCTCGAGAAGATGAACGTGAACCTGGTCGGCGTCAAGACACTCGATGAGTTCCGCGAACGCATCCTCGCCCAAGTCGAAAAAGCGGCGCCCGGAGAGTGGATCGTGGGTGGCGGCTGGGACGAGACTCTCTGGCCGGTCAAAGTTCTGCCCACGCGCTGGGATTTGGATGAAGTAAGCCAGAGCCATCCGGTTTTTTTGATGCGGGTGGACGAGCATATGGCAGTGGCGAACACGCGCGCCTTGCAACTGGCCAGCGTCACCGTTGCCAGTCGCGATCCGGAGCGGGGAAAGATCGATCGCGACGACGCGGGCACGCCCAACGGCATTCTGCGCGAGAAAGCGCAACGATTGGTGCAGGCGGTGATTCCCAAGCCCACGCACGAGAAGCGGCGGCAAGCCATCGAACTGGCTCTGGCGGATCTGGCGAGTCACGGCATCACCTCCGCGCAGGATTATTCGCCGTGGGAAAACTTTCAGATTTACGAGGAACTCGAGCACGAGGGAAAGCTGACGGCGAGGATTTCAGAGTGGCTGGATTTCGACGACTCGATTGAAGACCTGAACCGCAAGCGCAGCTCGCATCCCGCGTCCGACAACATGCTCCACACCGGAATGCTGAAGGCCTTCCTGGATGGTTCGCTGGGCTCGAAGACGGCGGCGTTGCTTGAGCCCTACAGCGACGATCCGAAGAACTAGAACGCGGCCTGCCGCAATACGAAGCGGCCAAGTTGAACGCGATGACGAAGGAGCGGGTGCTGGCGGGATATCAGATCGGCTTCCACGCCATCGGCGACAAAGCAGTGCAGATGGCGCTCGACGCGTTTGCCGAGGCGGAGAAGGCGGCGAAAGAAGGCAAGGTGAAAGCGGCCGACGGCAATGCCAGCGGCAATAACACCGACTACCGGCTGCGCATCGAGCACGCGCAGGTCACCACGCCGCAGCAGATTCTGCGTTTCAAGGATCTGAAGGTGATCGCCTCCATGCAGCCGAGCCACCTGCTCACGGATATGAACTGGGCCGAGTCGTATCTGGGCCCGAAGCGCGCCGAGCATTCCTATGCGTGGGCCGACTTCCTTCGCCACGGAGTGGTGCTGGCCTTTGGTACGGATTATCCGGTCGAACCGGTGACGCCGTTTCGCGGTCTCTACGCGGCGGTTACCCGTATGAGCGAAGACGGAAAGAAGAGTTACTATCCCGGGCAGAAACTGAACATCGAGCAGGCGATCGCCGCCTACACGACGGGCGCGGCTTTTGCCGAATTCGCCGAAAAGCAGAAAGGCAAGCTGGAGCCGGGCATGCTGGCCGACTTTGTCGTTCTCGATCAGGACATTACGGCGGTCCCGCCGCCGAAAATCCTGGAAACGAAAGTTCTGCGTACGGTGGTCGGCGGCAAGACCGTGTACGAGGCGAAATAGGATCGGGTGATCGGGCCATCGGGTGATCTGACAGCGATCTCGAATAACCGAGAGGCAAGGTTCTAGATGACCCGATCACCCGATGACCCGATGATCACCCGATGGCGAGAGCGGGAATGCGCCTTCCTGATCTGCGCCCCGGTGTGGGACGGGGCTCCGCCCCGCCGCCACAACACCCTTCCCTTGGCTCGTTCTTGGTGAACGCGAACTGCGTTTTCTGCGTCTAATTGATTTGGCCTATCTTCGACCGACCCCTGCCGGGGGCGAAGGTATAATGAAGAATTAGCGTCTTAATTGGCAGTCTTTAGGAGGAAAGAAATGGATTCGCGCGAAAGCGCCTTTTGGGTGCGTCTCAAAGCCAACCGTTGGGCGTACATGTTTACGATTCTGGCGACGCTGGCGGTTGGAATTCTGATTGGCACGATTGTCTCTTATGGAGTGAAAGGCAAGGAGGGACAGAAGTCGTCGGATGCGACCCCGCTGACCATTCCCGCTCCGCAGCAACTCTCCAACGCATTCTCCCAGATTTCCAAGCAGCTGGAGCCGAGCGTGGTGAACATCAATACCGAGTCCACCATCAAGAACCCGCACCGCCGGCATCCCGCGCGCCCCGATCCGGATCACGCAAGACCAGGCAACGGTGAGGAAGACAGCCCCGTTCCAGGATTTCTTCGACAAGTTCTTCGGGGGCCAGGGCGGTCAGGGCGCGGAGGCCGGAACCATCCGCCAACGCTCGCTCGGTTCCGGCGTGATTGTGGATGCGAAGGGCTACATCGTCACCAACCGGCACGTGGTCGAGAAGGCAGATCGCATTCGCGTCAAGTTGCAGGATGAAAACCCGGCTTCTCCTGGCCATGATGCCAAGCTGATCGGCATGGATCAGGAGACCGACCTGGCGGTGATCAAGATTGACATCGATCGTCCGCTGCCGGCCGCCAAACTGGGCAACTCCGACGGCATGGAAGTTGGCGACTGGGTGCTGGCCATCGGCAGTCCCTTCGGACTGCAGGAAACTGTGACCGCGGGCATCGTTTCGGCCAAGGGACGCAACATTGTTCCCAACCGGCAGTTCCAGTCTTTCATTCAAACGGACGCCGCCATCAACCCGGGCAATTCCGGTGGGCCGCTGGTGAATATGGCGGGTGAAGTCATCGGCATCAATACTGCCATCCTGACGGAGACGAGTTCGTACGCGGGCGTGGGATTTGCCATGCCTTCGAACACCGTGGCGCAGGTCTACAACCAGTTGATCGGGCCGGAACACCGGGTTTCGCGCGGGTCCATTGGCATTGAGTTTTCAGCCCAACCGAATCCGGCCATCGCCCGCATTTACGGATCGGGCGTGACCGTTTCGAACGTGGTATCCGGCAGCCCGGCCGAAGAGGCGGGCCTGAAGATCGGCGACACGATCACCTCCGTGGATGGCAAGGAAGTGAAGAGCGGCGACGATCTGGTGGCTGACATCGCTTCCCGCAAGCCCGGCTCGAAGGCCAAGCTCGCATTCGTGCGCAACGGCAAGAAGCAAGACACGACGGTGACCATCGCCGATCGCTCGAAACTGTTCGCTTCCCGTCTGGGCGAAGAAGAAGACAACCAGAGCGAGGAAGCACCCAAGGCGAGCAAGTTTGGGGTCACGGTTCGCAACATTACTCCCGATCTGGCCGATCGCCTGAGCATTCCCGCAGGCAAGGGCGTGGTGGTGCAGGAGGTGAAGCAGGGATCGTTTGCCGAAGATCTCGGCCTGAATCGCGGCGACGTAATCCTGGAAGTGAACAAGCAGCCCGTGAACAATCCGGACGACTTTACCAAGATCGAGTCGTCGCTGAAGAGCGGGCAGGATGTCGTGTTCCTGGTGCGTCCGCGAGGCGCAAGGGCCCAGGATGGAACGATTTTCCTGGCAGGTACACTTCCGTAACCGATAAGTGCTCCGGCGAGACTGGCGCTCCATCCCCGTTTCGGGGGACGATAAGGGGAGGCTGGTCTCGCCGGTTTTTTGTTGGAAGGCAGTCGTCAGTCGCTGGTCGTCGGTCGTTCGCGGGTTTCAAAAGAACGACGCGTCCCGAACGACCAACCAGTGACGGCCAACAACTGACAACCAACGACTGACGACCGGCGACTGACAACCCAAGACTGATTTCTGATGTTCGAACTGCGATTGGTCTGGGCCTTTAAACATGCACCGTTCCGATCAAATTCGGCGTTGGCGACCGGTCGGGCTCTGCGGCCTGCTGCTCTGCCTCGCCGTGCATGGGGTCGCCAGCGCAACGGCGCAGACGTCGACTCCGCCAAAGAAACCGGCGCACGCTTCCGCGGCGCCTGCCTCGAAAGCAAAGCATCACACCAGCGGGAACGCGACCGGCAAGCGCACCTCAACTAACACGTCGTCTCACACTTCAGCTCACTCCTCTCGCACCTCAGCTCACACCTCGACTCGCACCTCGTCTCACACATCTGCCCGCACTTCGGCGCAGAAGAGCAACTCCCACGGCAAGAAGGGCTCTAAGCTGGCCGCGAAGAAGCGCGGCCAGCAGGCGATTGACACCGATCGCGCCCGGGAAATTCAGGAAGCGCTCATCCGCGAGCGCTACATGGAAGGCGAGCCTACAGGATCGTGGGATGACGCCACGCAGGCCGCGATGCAGCGCTATCAGGCGGACCAGGGATGGCAATCGAAGACGACTCCAGATTCCCGAGCGCTGATCAAGCTCGGATTAGGCCCCAGCCACGATCACCTGCTCAATCCGGAAAGCGCAATGACAATGACCGCGACAACATCCGCCGCGTCCGCGGCGGACGACCCCAAGGCCGGAACTAAACAGACGCCGGCGGCAGACAACCTTCCCAAGCAGTAGTCCGGTGTTGGGGGCAATCCAGTCTTCGTCGGAGCACAGGGCGAGTCTTCACTTCCGGTATTCCAAGCCAAGCTCGCCATCGTACTGTCGGATAACCCCGTAGCACTCGCAGGCGCAGTCTTCAAGTTTCTTGCGGTTCACGATCTCCACTGCGCCACGGGTGTACTCGATGACCTTCCTCTTCTGCAAAACACCAGCGGCCAAGCTCACGCTCGGTCTATCTGTCCCTAGCATGGTGGCGAGGAAATCATGGGTGATGGGCAGCGACCCTGATTCCACTCTATCCTGAGTCATTAGCAACCACCGCGCAAGGCGCTGCTCAATATCGTGCAGCCGATTACACGCCGCTGTTTGTGCAACCTGGATACCCCGAATTGCGGCATAGCGGCTCAACATCAATTGCAGGTGTGGAGCGGATTCCAAAGTGTTTTGCAAAGCTCCGACCTCGACCCGAAACCCGTCCCCCGTGATTTGTACCACCGCTTGCAGCGGGCTCCTGCTCAGGCCAACCGCCGCCAGTGTTCCGGTAAAGCCCTCATTTCCAACTATGCCAGCTTCGGCGGTTTTTCCATCTTTCATTACGACCACAAGAGAAATCAAGCCTCGATTCAGGAAATACGCAAACTCCAGCTTTCCACCCACCTCGTGAAGGACTAGATGGTTGGGCAAGGTGACGTATTCGAGATGAGGACGAAGTGAGCTGTAGTCGCTATCGGAGATGGATAGAAGTATTTTGTTGCTGACTTGCTTCCCTGCGGTATTCGTCCGCTCGCTAGGCTGGGAATGAACTCGCCCGTCATGGGGTGCGAAACAGGAAGTCTGGTCGGGCATGGCGAACCCCTCTCGAAGACCTATCAACACTAGGCTGGATACGACCCTGATACTGAGCAATACTGACCGCTTCAAGACGCGCCAACGCGACCCACACTTAAAGCGATTCCGCTCACTTCAAACGAGCACCCCGAAATCAGACGTTCGCACGAACAAGACTTTCGCGTATGTAGGATGTCCGACAGACCATCCAAATTGGCGCATGTAAACTCCGCCCATCTTTCTATGCATCTCCGCCACGCCCAGATTGGGGAAGGTTCTCTGCGGCAATCAGGCAGTAGGCCGCTGCGGAAGGAGGCGTTGATGGCGAACCAAAGCGTTTCGTCCCTTGAGCAGCAACCGGGTATTCGTTGGGGCGCGGCGACAGAGGCGGCCATGAGCCGGAAGCTGGTATGGATTGAGCAACCGCGTTTTCGGGGATTTGGTTGCTCCGAATGTGGCTGGCGGTTCCAACCTTCTGGTGCGCCCACCGGCGCATCTTTCGATGAAATGATGCACAACTTCGAGGTACGGCGCGACAAAGAGTTTACATCCCATGTTTGCGCCGATCACCCAAGAGCCCAGAGCGCGCGGAGCAAAAACACTGAATAATTCAAAATGCCAAGATTGGGAGAAGCTTTACCGCGCCGCACTCCTCGAGTCTGACCGGAGCAAGTTGCTGCAGCGGATCGAGGACGCAGAGGCCGCGATTCTCGAGCGATCGCGAAGTTTATCAAAGTCGCCAGGCAACCACGAAAAAGAGCAGGGCGTCATCACTCGGGCACTGCACATCTTGAGCTTGCTGCGTGAGCCTGGGCAAAAGCAGTAGCTTCACGCGATTGCTGCTCGAAAGAGATCGGCTCCCACTACTCGCCATCTATGCCGCGCGATCCTGCGAGGGTAGTTGATGAAAGCAGGCTTACACCAATCATCAATGAACGCTGGCTTGCAGTCCGATTTTTCCTAATCCAGCACCGGCCGCGGGCAGTAAGGGATCGGCATCCCCTTAACAATCGCGCCCGGGTTGCCCTCGACCAGCGCTTCGGCATACTCGGCTCCCACGATTTTTTCTGCCACCACGCGAGCTGCGGAAAGATTCGGGATGCGGCGCTTGGTGTCGTGCGCATCGGAGGCGAGAATATGCACAGCAGAGCGGTCGAGCAGCCAGCGGGCGATGACTTCAGGCCGTTCTCCCCAGAGCCCGGTCAGCGCCGAAGCCGTGACCTGCATGAGGCAGCCCTGTTCCGCCCACTCCAGGATGCGCTGCGGCGTTTGCTGCAGGATCGGGTTCCGTTCGGGATGGGTCAGGATCGGCGTCAGCCCGCGATCTGCCAGGCGGGTGAAACATTCGGAAAGCCGGGTCGGAACACTGAAGTTGCTGAGTTCAATCAGCAGATAGTTGGTTTCGCCAATCGTGTAGGTGTGCGGCTGCGCCAGGACGCGTTCCAGGTTTTCGAATGAAAGATGAAAATCGCAGCCTAGACTGAATTGCAATTGCAGCGCGGGACCGACCTTCTCCCGCAACTCGTCGAGAAGCCCGGAGAGGTACGCGCGATCGTAGGCGTAACGATCGTTGGCGTGCGGCGTGGCGACCGATGTGGGTAATGCCGTCGGCTGCCGCCATGCGGCACATTTCGACGGCCGCATCCCAGGACTTGGGGCCGTCGTCGACCTCGGGAAGAATGTGGCAGTGGATGTCGATCACGACGCAATCGATTAGAACACATCCCGAATTGATCGGGTCATCGGGTATCGGGCCATCGGGTGATCGAAAAGCAGAGCCTCCGGTTTTTCACCGATGTTCCGATGACCCGATCACCTGATGCAGTTGCGCTACTCCCGCCTTATCGTGCACGATAGTGAACACGACCTTTTCGTTCCCATCTTGGATATTGAGGAGCCGGTTCGCAAATGAGCTTTCTAAGGGCGGCGCGTGGCGCACGGGCAGGTCAAAGTGATGGCCTCCGCATTCTGGCCGCCATGTTCGTCGTCCTGGCCGGATTTTCCCTTTCCTGCGGCAAAAGCAACCAGAGTACGTCGACATCGAACCACGATGCCTACGTGACCCTGCCAGCGTGGGGTTCCGTGCTCCTGCTGCACATCGACGGCGCAACCGGCGCACATCACCACGGGAGCGCAGACGCCGCAACAGCAGGACTTTACGCCCGCCGGCCTGGCATTCCTCCCGTCGAAAAATATTCTCTACGCGATCAATTCCTTCGACGACACGATCTCGATTTTCAACGTCGCCAGCGACGGGACTTTGACGCTCAGCAGCACTCCGATTGCGGTCGGTGCCAGTCCCAATGCGGTGGTCATCGACCCCTCCGGCAAATACTTGTTGGTGACAAATAATTTTTCTAGCGGTGGCGGCTATAACGGTGGCGAGATTTCCGTTTTCTCAATCGATCCCAGCACGGGCGCTTTGTCCCCGGTCGGATCGCCCGTCCCCGCGAATACGAATCCAACTGAGATTCTGTTCACGCATTCCGGCAAGTTTGTTTATGTCACCAATCCGGAGATCGGGATGGTCACCGGCTTTTCGTTTTGCCCGCCCCAGTATGCTGCAGAACCGCAGTGTTCCGACGCGAATGGCGTGCTCAGTCTGGTCCCTGGGACTCCAGTCTCTTCGGGACAGGGAGGCGGAGCCCTCGGCCTGGCAGTGGATGGGAGTGATCTTTTCCTCTATGTTACGAACCCTTCGGCCACCAACCCTCCGCCAAATCAATCCACCATCGGCAACATTTCCGGGTTCAACATCGATCCCACCAGCGGCGCACTGACCCCGATACTCGGCTCGCCGTTTACCTCCACGGTGGGCGGCGCAGGGCCCCACCACGATCACCATCGATCCTACCGGCAGGTTGGTTTATGCGGTGACCCCGGGATCGATCTTCTCCGTCTGGTGTTTCGAGATCACTTATCCGAACGGACAACTTGTGGCCGTGACGGACTCGCCGTTCAGTGTGGCTGCAGGCGGACTGTTCGCCCTCTTCGACCCCAGCGGCCGCTTTTTCTATATCGGCAGTGCAATCGGGATTGAGGCTTATACCTACAATCCATCGACCGGCGCTCTCACGCCTATCTCTGCCCCTCCCGGCTCGCCTTTTTCCACCTTAACGGCGCCCGGCAAGATGGTGTTTTCAGAGTAGAAGCCAACGATAGACTTGGGATTAAGGCTTTGTAATGTGTGATTTACGGGGTAGCACTTTGGTGGGAGCGAGTTTAGCACCCGCGTGCCATTTTCAGATTCGCCGCTTAGTCTTAAATTCCCAATTGAGCAGTTCTGGGGGAGGGCTGCCCGGGCGTCCTGGATTCGGAAGAATCCGGACGCCCGTTTAATTTTGAAAACAATTTGGTAATTTTGTAATCGGGGTAATTTGAAAATCTGGCGCCGGTTTGGTTTTGAGTTACACAATTACCCGATTGCCAAATTACAAAATCCTGCCGGGCAGAAAAAGTGTCCGCGCTATCCGCGACAGCCCCGATTCATCCCTTGCTCAATTTGTGGAAATGGTGAAGTTCACCGTGATTTTCGCCTGAGTTTCCACGGCCTGCCCGTTTTGCAGGTAGGGCTTGAAGTGCCACTGCTTCACCGCCTCGCGAGCCGCGGTAGCCAGGATGCCCGGGCCACTGAGAATCTGCAACTCCTGGATGGTGCCGTCCCGCGAGATGAGCGCCATCAAACTGACGGCGCCCTGCACCTTCATCTGCCGCGCCAGCAAAGGATAATTCGGTGGCACCGAAATGCTCACACTCTGCGTCGTTTGCGGGGAAAGCTGAACGCGATCGCCGGCACTCACCAGCCCACTCGTCGCCGACGCGGGAGCGGCGGATGCGGACGAGGTCTCGCCCGAGTTCACATCCAGATGGATGGCATTGCTTTTCGCGGGTATGGTGATGTGGCGGTTTCCGGCTACCACCTCCACCTCCAGAGGTGGCAGCACGGCGCGCTCGGTGGTTGCCGCAAAGGGAGCTTCGGCCGCGGCGGGTGCCGGCGAATTGGCTGCCTTGCGTTCCCGCGTGGGAGTCGCCGGGGTGCTGGGAGTTGGCACCGCCGCCATGCTCTTAATCTTGCTCTTGCTTCGAAGCACAGCTTCTTGGACTTCACCGGTCGGCGGAAACCAGAAATCCCAGTCTTTCAAAACCACCGCCACCAGCGCCACCAGCAGTACCCCCAGCGCGATGAGCATCCGCTTTCGCTGTACTTCGACATCTTCCGACACGGGCGGCAAGGGGAGCTGCGTTGACCGCTCGAGATGGTTCTCGGTATGGATTTCTTCTTGAAACAAGGACACGGAGCCTCCTCGGGATCGTAATTCGATCGAGGGGGAGTGCTGACCTAGTATGCCCTGAAACCCGCGCAATGCCAAGCAAATCCCGCTCTGGTTGCACCTTTTACTGGCGGTGGGCCGTAAGTCCTTCCGCCCTGTAGGGACGCGGCTTGCCGCGTCTGCAGCGGGAAATCAGACGCCCCTAAGGGCTGGCCTCGAAAGCCACCTTTTTCTGCAGGTTGCGCAGGCCCAAATGGTTCAGGGGAAGAGCGCCAGCGCCCTTCCCCTGGCTCAAGTTCCGCACCAATTCAGGAAACTTTCGTAACCTTATAGTCGAGCTTGTCCAGAATGCCGGTCGCGACGTCAAGAATTTCCGTACTCACCTTACGATTCGAAGCGATAGCTTCCGCCAGCGGAATGGAAATAATCTTGTTCCCCCGCAGCGCCGCCATTTGCCCGAATTCGCCGCGGTGCACCATGTCGATGGCGCCCAGTCCGTAGCGCGTGGCCAGCACGCGGTCGAAAGCGCTGGGCGTTCCGCCTCGCTGGATGTGGCCGAGAACCACCGACCGCGATTCGAAGCCCGTCCGCTTTTCGATCTCGTACGCCACCGTCGAGCCGATTCCTCCCAGCCGAACATGCCCGAACTCATCGCGCCCCGATTGCAGGGACGTTTCACCGTGTTTCTCGTTACCATCGGCAAACTTCGCGCCTTCGGCTACCACCACGATGCTGAAATATCTTCCGCGGGCTTGACGCTGGCGAATCAGTTCGGCGACCTGGTCAATATCGAAAGGAACTTCGGGGATCAATATGACGTCGGCGCCGCCGGCGATGCCGCTGTAGGCCGCGATCCAGCCGGAATCGCGTCCCATCACTTCCACCACGATCACGCGATTGTGCGCTTCGGCCGTTGTATGCACGCGGTCAATGGCGCTGGTGGCCACATTCACGGCCGTGTCGAAGCCGAAGGTGAAGTCGGTGCCGGACAGGTCGTTGTCGATCGTCTTCGGAACGCCCACCACTTTCACTCCTTGGAAGAAAAGTTTCTGCGCTACCGACAGCGTGTCATCGCCGCCGATGGCGATCAGTGCGTCACAGCCATGTTTCTTGAGGTTCTCGGCGCAGCGCTGCAGGCCGTCGTCACGCTTGGCCGGATTGGTGCGCGAAGTGCGCAGGATCGTGCCGCCACGCGGCAGAATGCCGCCCACCGCCGCGAGGTCGAGTGCCATGGTCTTGTCTTCCAGCAAGCCGCGCCAGCCTTCCATGAATCCCACGAACTCGTCTTCATAGTGAAACGTGCCCTTACGCACCACTGCCCGGATGACCGCATTCAGCCCGGGACAATCGCCCCCGCCCGTCAGCACTCCAATTTTCATCGCCTGCTCCTAGATATGATGTCTTGGTATGAGTATGAGCGCGCCCCTGAGCGGATGAAATCCGCCCGCGCGCATGTTTTCAGCGGGCCCGAATGTGTATTAGGTTATCACGCTGCCTTGGTCCGCGTGCGTAGACGGAGCTCCCGCAAAACTCGGCCGAGCCATCCTGCAGACGAGACTGCGACGAAATCCGGACTAAAGCCAAGCCACTGACCACTGCACCAGCCGACCAGCCGATCCACTGTCCTGCTACACTTCCCTCATGCGCGTCCTCGGCATCGACTGCGGCACGGAATACACCGGATACGGCGTGGTCGACTTGCTCTCCGACGACCACAACAATAACAATAAGAATAAAAATGACCGCCTCGTCTGCATCACCTGCGGCGCCATCAAAGTTTCGCCGCGCGACCCCATGCCCGCGCGCCTCTCGCGCATCTCGATCGGCCTGCAGGAACTCATCGCCCAGCACCGCCCCGACCGCGTCGCCATCGAAGAAGTTTTCTACGCCGCCAATGTGAAGTCCGCCTTGAAGCTCGGCCAGGTGCGCGGAGTCGCCATGCTGGCCGCCGCTTCCGCCGGACTCGAAGTCGCCGAATACTCGCCGCTCTCCATCAAGTCCGCGGTGGTCGGATACGGCAGGGCCGAAAAACATCAGGTCCAGCAAATGGTGACGCGCCTTCTGAATCTCGATCAGATCCCCGAACCCGCCGACGCCGCCGATGCGCTCGCCATCGCCATCTGCCATCTGCACACCGCAGCGACGCAAGAACGTCAGAGCGATTTGAACCGCAATTTCAAATATGCGACTTGTCATCCTGAGCGGAGCAGCCCGCCTCGCTTGCGAGGCGGGACTGCGGAGTCGAAGGACCCCTACCCCCTAACATCTCTTCCGCTCAGCAAGGCACTCGCTGAGAGCTAATAGCTGCCCTCTTGACACTCCCCGCCGCCATCCCCAATCATTACAGCGCCCCAATGCCCCGTCCATTTCATATTCTTTGCCTGCTGACTCTTTCTTCGATCGTCGCCTTTTCGCAAACCGAAGCCGAAGCCCCCGCCGTGGTCACCTTCACCCTCGATTTCCCGACGTCCGAGCCGGAGCATTACTCGATCCGCGTTCAATCCGATGGCTCGGGCCGCTACCAGTCCAGCGGCCGCCTGTCCGCCGATCCCAACCAGACCGATTCCCACGACAACGATTCTCACGACAACGACTCCCGCGACAACGACTCCCTCGACACCGATTCTCACAACACCGATTCTCACAACAACGATTCTCACAACAGCGACAGCTTCGATCTTGACTTCGCCCTAGCCGCGGGAACGCGGCAGAAGATCTTCGAACTCGCGGCGAAGGCCGGCTATTTTCAGAAGGACGTCGACTCCCATCACAAGAGCCTCGCCTTTACCGGAAAAAAGACGCTCGGCTACAAAGACGCGCAGCGCAGCGGAGAGTCGACCTACAACTATTCCACCAACCCGGCAGTGCAGGACCTGACCAGCCTGATGCAAAGTCTCTCGACCACGCTCGAATTCGGACATCGTCTCCAGTACGATCTCCACTATCAAAAGCTAGCGCTCGACGAAGAACTAAAAAGTATGGAGGAGTTGGCCCGCGCCAATCAGGTGATCGGGGTCACCGCCATTCAGCCGATCCTCGATCAGATCATCGCCGATCCCTCCGTGATCAACGTAACCCGCGCCCGCGCCCAACGATTGCTGGATCGCGCAGACATTCGCTGATCCTTTCCCAGCACCCGACCCACTGCCGGCCCTCAGCCGCATCCTTCCTGCTCAGGCGCGAGCTCAGATCGTCCCCGCATGGCCGGCCGAACAATGGGCTCAACCGACTAGCGACATTTCGCTGGATGCGCAACCAAAGTATTGCTAACATGCTTCTCCCAGGAGAACCTCCATGACAAATTCGTGGTTTCGTACAGCGATTCGTCTTCTGCCAGTTTTTGGGTTATTGATCCTTGCTGCAACCTCCGGGGCGCAGACCCGCCCGCCAATTCTCGAACAGATCGCCAAAACGTATGGTCTCGACTCTTGGGGGCAAGTCGAAGCGATCCGCTTTACCTTTAATCTACAGTTCCCAGGAGTGAATCTCTCCCAATCGTGGGAGTGGGAGCCGAAGACCGGCAAGATCTCTTTGTGGACTCCATTCTATGGACTCCAAAAGGTCGTTTATGTGCGCTCTGAGCTCAGCAGCCAGCCCGACGACGTGAAAAACAAAATCGACCCGGAATTCACCAACGGTAATTATTGGCTTCTGTTCCCCTTCCATGCTTTCTGGGACACCAGCGCTACTGTGACCGATCAGGGTACGCATAAACTGCCCGTGGGCGACGGATCGGCCGAGTTGGTCTCAGTGAAGTATCCCGCCGAAGGCGGCGGTTATACGCCCGGCGACACGTGGAACCTCTACGTCGGCAAAGACAACCGCGTTGAGTACCTTGTCTTCCACCACGGCGGGAACTTGAAGCCGGCGGTCGTCACCGCAACGTGGACAGGCTACAAAAAAGCAGGTCCCCTCCTGTTCTCAACCGAGCACCGCGGGACCATCGATGGCAAGCCCCTACACCTCTTCTTCTCCGATGTGTCAGTCAAGCTGACTGGGTCGGATACGTGGGTGAAAGCGGAATAGACAACATGAAAATCATAGCAGTCGAAGAGCACTTCCTTACGAGCCCCGTCAGAGATGCCTGGTCTGCTTCATCGTCGGCGGAACGTGGCGTCGGTCTCGGCCTGCATCTCGGAGATATTGCAGGCCGGCTGGACGACCTCAGCGACGCCCGCATACGTCTGATGGAGGCAAGCGGGGTTGATATGCAAGTGCTGTCCCTGACGACGCCGGCGTTACACAACCTCGATCCACGCCAAAGTGTCGACCTTGCCATCCGCACCAACGATCTGATCGCCGCGACGGTGACACGTCGGCCCGACCGCTTCGAAGGATTCGCAACCCTCCCTACACCCTCGCCGCGAGACGCCGCCCGAGAACTTGAGCGGGCAGTCGTGAGACTCGGATTAAAGGGAGCGCTGCTGTGCGGACGAACCCGGGAGAAGAACATCGATCACCCGGACTTTCTAACGATATTCGAAGCCGCTGCAAGCCTGCATGTTCCTCTCTATATCCACCCGCAGATTCCACAACAGGCGGTTCGTGACATCTACTACTCTGGGTTTAACGAACAGGTGGATCTAGCGTTCGCAACGTTCGGGCTTGGATGGCATTACGAAAGCGGGATCCAATTCCTGCGGTTGATTCTCGCCGGGGTATTTGATCGCTTTCCAGAGCTTCAGATCATCCTGGGGCACTGGGGAGAGGTGGTTCTGTTCTATACCGAGCGCCTGAGCGCGCTCAATAGAGTCGCAAAACTCCAAAGGTCCGTAGCTGATTGCATGCGACAGAATCTGTACGTCACACCGAGTGGAATGTTCAGCCAATCCTACCTGCAACGTTCTATTGAAGTCGTTGGCGTCGACCGAATACTCTTCTCGACCGACTATCCATACCAGTACCGCCCTGAACACGGCGCGCGCGACTTCCTTGAAGAAGCCACTCTAAGCGATGAATCAAAGCAACAGATTGCCCATCTAAATTGGGAGCGGCTATCAGCACGAGCCAGCCTTTCCGGAGGCCAACGTCGCGCATCGAACGGATAATGCACTCATACTCAACAGCGGCCTGTTGCGTTCAAGCCGCCTGCGATTCTAGCGAGAGCGCGAGTGTAGGCGGCAATGGTTCCAGGAACGGCCTGACTGGCCTCAATTTAGCACTGACAATTCACAAAGCAGTCCTCCGGTGATCATCTTCGGGTTTCTTGTCCCCTTGGTTGGTGAAAAGCACCGTCTCATGTATCGTCCGCCAACCCAAGTTATCCAAAAACGGGCTTCGAGGAAGTCGGACGGATTAGTAACGCGAAGTCGGCATAGCGCTACAAATCCAGGATCAGATGCACAGAGAAATACATGGCTCCATGCGCGTTTACGGGGACCTATTTTTGCCCTCTCAGTGCAAGCCGCTCGTAATCAGTCAGTAAGGGGAAAGGTGGGGCGAAGGCTCATGCGGCTGACCATGGATGAGCAAAGCTGCGCAGAAGAAAATCACGAGCGCGCGCAAGCACCCGGAAATCACCCTGAACGTGGTATAATTTTCCTATAAATCCAGCCCGATAGTGCCTGTAGATGCAAGAACTTAGCGACATTTGCGCCGGGGAAAGAGTGGGCGAAGCTGCGCTCCGCGGGGACGGGCGAGACGCCCGTCCCCACACTAAATCACAAGTGCCTTTACTGAGAGCTGACGACTGAGAGCTGAGAGCTAATTTCATGGCTGACGATCAAAATCCTGAGCTTCCACTTACTCCTCCTCCCGGAGGCGACGGTCAATCTCCCACCGGTCCGGGCGCCCTCAACATACAGCCCGTCAATATTGAAGAGGAGATGAAGCGGTCGTATCTCGACTATTCCTTGTCGGTGATTATCGGCCGCGCGCTGCCTGACGTGCGCGACGGACTGAAGCCGGTGCATCGCCGCATTCTTTACACCATGCAGCAAATGGGCCTGGCTCCGGGACGGGCCACGCGCAAGTGCGCCCGCATCGTCGGCGAAGTCATGGGCAAGTATCATCCGCACGGGAACCTCGCCGTTTACGACGCGTTGGTGCGGCTGGCGCAGCCCTTCGCCATGCGCGCGCCGCTGGTCGATGGACAGGGCAACTTTGGCTCGGTCGATGGCGATCCTCCGGCCGCGGATCGATACACCGAAGCGCGTCTGACGCGCGTCTCTACCGCTCTGCTCGAAGACCTCGACAAAGAAGCGGTCGACTTTTATCCGAACTACGACGGCACGGAAACGCAGCCCGCGGTTCTGCCCGCGCGTTTTCCCAACTTGCTGGTCAACGGGTCCGATGGCATTGCCGTCGGCATGGCGACCAAGATTCCGCCGCATAACCTGACCGAGATCGTCGACGCCACCATCACGCTGGTGAATAATCCCGGCGCGCAGTTGCCGGAGATTCTGAAATTTGTGCAAGGTCCGGACTTTCCGACGGCGGCCATCATTCACGGCCGCGCTGGAATCTTCGAGGCGTACCGCACTGGCCGCGGCCGTTTCATGATGCGCGCGCGCGCCGCCATCGAGAACATCAACAAGGACAAGCAGGCGATCATCGTTACCGAGATTCCCTACCAGGTGAATAAGGCTCGCCTGATCGAACGCATCGCCGACCTCGTCAACGACAAGACCATCGACGACATCTCCGACATTCGCGACGAAAGCGATCGCGACGGCATGCGCATCGTGATCGAGCTCAAGCGCGGAGCCGAACCGCAGATCGTGCTCAACCAGCTCTTCAAGCACACGTCGATGCAGGAAGGCTTCAGCATGATTCTGCTGGCCGTGGTCAACGGCCAGCCCAAGGAAATGGGGCTGATCCAGGCGATCAAACACTTCATCGACCATCGCGTCGATGTAGTGCGCCGCCGCACTTCGTATTTGCTGGCCAAGGCGCGCGATCGCGAACACATTTTGGAAGGCTACCTGACCGCGCTCGATCATATCGATAACGTGATCGTGATTATTCGCGGCAGCGCCAATCGCGCTGACGCGCGAGAGAATCTAGTCGCATACTTCGGCGGCAAGAAGATCGACATCAACACCACCGGACGCGCTCCGAAGCTTGATGCCGACAAGCCGTTCACTGCGAAGCAGGCCGACGCCATCCTCGAACTGCAACTGCACCGCTTGACCAAGCTCTCGATCGACGAAATTGCGAACGAGTTGAAGCAGGTGCGCGAGGCCATCGCCGAGTACGAATCGATCCTCGCGTCCGAGTCGAAACTGCGCAAAGTCATCATCAAGGAACTGGAAGAGGTCAAGAAGCTTTACGGCGACGCGCGCCGCACCGTCATTGAGGACGAAGCCGCGGAAATCATGCTGGAAGACCTGATCGCCGATGAGCAGGTTGCGGTCACGGTCAGCCATTCCGGCTACATGAAGCGCACTCCGATCTCGACCTACCGCATGCAGCGCCGCGGCGGCACGGGGCGTACCGGCATGAAGACGCGCGACGAGGATTTCGTCGAGCATCTGTTCATCGCCTCGACCCACGCCTACATCTTGATCTTCACCAATACAGGGCGCGTCTACTGGCTGAAGGTGTATGAAATTCCCGACATCGCGGCTGCCGGCAAGGGAAAGCACGTGGGCAACCTGGTGGGCCTGCAGCCGGGCGAAACCGTGCGCACCATGCTCGCCGTGCGTGACCTGGAAGAAGAAGGCAGGTACGTTTTCTTCGTCACGCACAATGGCACGGTGAAGAAGACCGAGGTGAAAGACTTTTCGCACGTGATGTCGCGCGGCATCATCGCCATCAATATCGAAGAGGGCGACGAACTGGTCGCGGCCTCGCTGACCGACGGCAACCAGATCGTCTTCCTCGCCTCGCATGATGGACAAGCGATTCGCTTCGACGAGAACGACGTGCGCTCCATGGGACGCAACGCTACGGGCGTGCGGGGTATGAATTTGGCCGAGAAAGATCACATCGTCGGCATGGCCACGACCCTCAAGCCGGAGGTGCAAGCTGTTGTGAAAGAAGGAGATATCGCGCCTGAGGTTGCGGACTTGATCCCGGAAAAAGGCTCGCTCATTCTCTCCGTCACCGAGAACGGCTACGGCAAGCGCACTCCCGCCGACGAGTATCGGCTTACCAATCGCGGCGGCAAAGGGGTGATCAACGTCAAGACCACGGCGCGCAACGGCAAAGTCGTCGGCATCTCGCAAGTGAGTGAGAAATCAGAGGTTATGCTGATCAGCCAGTACGGCAAGATCATCCGCATCGAATCGAAGTTCATCCGCGAATCGGGACGGTCGGCGCAGGGCGTGCGGCTGCTGAACGTGGAGCCGGGAGACCGGGTCGCGGCGGCGGTGGTGATCCCTCCGGAAGAGCCGAATGGGAATGGGTTGCTGCTGCAGTAAACTTCTGCTTCAGTAAACTTCTGCTTCAGTAAACCAGGGGCGGGTCTCAGTTGTACGTACAATGTTCCACGTGGAACACTTGTGCAGGTAAAAATGTATGTACACTGGCATACGTACAACGGCCGTTTTGTCTGACCCGTAGTCATGCATTTCGCTGTGGGATGGTCTGCAAGTCATTGATAACGCTCGTGGCCGGTTGTGGCTAAAGAGACACAACCGGGCACTATTTACGCTGTAATTATTACAAAACCCGTTATTGGGTCGGCTGGCGTCCCATTCGAGCGTCCCCTTCGATGGTGGAATCGGTCGGAGTCGAACGGCATCAGCGGCTCGGCGCAGGCCACCCTTCGGCCATCGCTCAGGGCAGGCTTTCTCGACAAAGCGCCAGATGTGGCGCACCCCCCCACTTATTTCGGTTCGATGTCAAAAAAAAACAAATCCGCGTTTTACTTCGCTGTGAAAGTGGCCCACCCGCCCGCGGTAACAAAGACCTGATCGGATACCGACGGGCGCGGGCGCAGCCTGACGTGCCCGCCCAAGCGGAGCTTGGACGGGGCACCCGCCGCAGTTAGGATGGGTTGGGTGGGTCAGCCCCCTGTAACAACTGAGTCACAGCGACGAGTGGTCGATCGTCTGATGACGTTCAGGATGGTGCGCTGCCTCGCTTTCGGGCTCCGAGTCAAACGACGAGAGTATAGGCTTGAGCGTTTCCGCCAAAGTCCGTACATTGGGTTCCTCGCACATGGTGTAGTGGCTACCCGGGACGTCGTGAATCTCCAACCCGCCGCCCGCAACGGTCTCCCAGCCCAGAGTCGGGTTCCTGCGAGTGGCCCCCGTCTGCTCGAATTCCAACGCCCGCATCAGCGTGATCTTCCCTGGATAAAACTGGACGGTGTAACGCCATAAGGCTCGTTGGTGAGCTGCCTCCACCTGAGGATAGCGAAGGCCGGCCGGCAGGCTCCGACCCAACAGTTCGTAACAAGAGCATCCTACAGCTTGAGCGCGACGAAGCAGAAGACCCCACCAGTGTTCGATTTTTAAGGCGGCCCTTTGCCGCAGATAAACCGCACCCTGATTTCGAAGCTTCCGCCAATGATAGGACAGTTGGCCTCTGGCCGGCACATGATAGTGGCATCCCGGCACAAAGGTGTCGAACAATATGAGTAGCCCGGGCTGCTTACCTTGTGCACAGATCTGTTGAAACATCTCAAGAGCGATGAGCCCTCCAAGGGACAACCCCGCTAAGTGATAGGGACCTTCCGGGAACAAAGCTTGTAGTTCTTTGACGTAAATGGACGCCAGTTCTTCAATACTGGTGTCACGAATATAGGCCTGAGACTCGAGCGGAGATTGCAGCGCGTACAAAGGCTGGTCAGGCCCAAGGTATTTTGCCAAGTGTCCATAGGCCAGCAGGCTCGATCCGAGAGCGTGAAGACAAAAAAGCGGAAGTCGAGAACCATTGGGCTGAATTGGCACGAGGGCGGACCAAGTCTTGGCTTCGGCGCTGGCCGGCGATTTCGACGTACGGGTGACGTCTGCAAACTGGCGTGTGTCGCGTGTTTCCGGGAGGGCGGCAGGATCGAGATCCACTTGAGGCGCGGGAATGCTGGAGGTTCCCGCCTTCCGGATCAGTCCGGCCAATTGACGGATGGTGCGCGCCTCAAACAGAGTGGAGAGGTTCAAATCCTGCCGATAGGTCTTCTTGATCTTGCTGAACATGCGAACGGCAGTCAGCGAATGGCCGCCCAAGTCGAAGAAATCGTCGTCAAGACCAATCGTCTCCACTCCCAACAGTTCCTGCCACCACTCAGCGAGAACACTTTCAATCTCGCCCGCCGGCTTCGACGTGTTTGTTGGCGGAGCTACGGTTGCAAACGGTCTTGCCGGTTTTCCCGGGAGATCGCCACGCACCACGATGATGCCAGGGAGCATATCGGAAGAAAGAATCCGATCGAAGGCCTTGATCCCGTCCGCCGATGACATTCCCTCAAACAGTTCCGCTGACTCGCCGTAAGTCGCGGGCGCCCGCAGCCGGAGCACAGGCGCAGGATTGTCCGAGGCGGATGCGATGCGCCGCAAGGCAAATTCTTCGATCTCCGCGAGCACGTGGCCATCGCCGTCGAGGAGAGTAAAACTGAAAGTCGCGATCTCGCGTTGCGTCGTATGCTCCTCACGACAACGGATGTGACTGTAAAATCGCGCGGGCAGCGGGCGGTAAAGCGTAATCCTCTTGTAAGACAATGGAAGATAGATGGCTTCGGACTCTTCGTAGCCCTGAATGAGATAGAGCGCCGATCCCGTGGCCAGGTCAAGCAGAGCCGGATGCACCGGCCACGTCTCGATATCCGCGGAAAAGTTTTGCCCCAGTTGCAACTCCGCCAGCGCCTCACGCTCTCCGATGTGCAGACTCTGAAGATTTCGCCAGCGCGGGCCGAAATCGAAATACCGCTCCTGGCGAGTGCGCTGCTGTTCGTCAAAATCGATGCGGCGTGAAGAACACCGCGCGCGGATTTCCGCCACCTTCTGGTCCGCTGGCGCGCGCTTCTGGTTGCGCGCAATTTGTCCGGATGCGTATTCGGTCCATTCCTTATCTTTATTCTTATCCTTTGCCAGGATCGAGAAACGGAAGCCGGAACGTTGCCGGCTCAGGCGCACCCGCACCTCTCTTGTTTCATCGGGAGAAACGGTAAGCGGCGCCAGGAAGAACACATCCTCAAAATCAACGCCCGGCTCGAACTTGTCTTGGACCAGCGCCGCTGCCGCCAGTTGCAGGTACCCCGTGCCCGGAATCAGAGCGGCGCCGTTTTTGAAACGGTGCTCGCTGAGCAACCAGTCTTTTTCGCAGCTCAACGAAGCCGAGTAGACTGTCTCGGTCGCGGTCTGAACCAGTCGCCTACCCAGAATTGCGCGACCGCCGGCGGTGTTCCGAGCCGCCATGCCTAAATCGGCCCACAATCCCCAATTCACGGCCGTAACCGGTTGCCCGGTTTGGCTGACGGCGAACGCATCCAGAAAAGCGTTGGCGGCAGCGTAATCGACCTGCCCGACGGGCGGCGCGAGCGAACTGATGGACGAAAACAGAAGTAGGAAATCCAGCTTGCTGTCGCCGAGCGCCTGCTGCAAAACCAGCGTACCTTGAATCTTCGGCGCCAGCACGCGAGCAGCGCTCTCGCGAGTCTTGATCTGCAGCGGCGCATCTTCGATCAAGCCCGCGGCATGGATCACGCCATGAATGCCGCCGAAGCGTTGCCGCGCAATCCGTAGCGCCTCCGCCATCTGCTTGGGGTCGGTCACATCGGCAGAAATGGTCAGAACCTCTGCGCCCGAGGATTCTATTTCGCGCAGCTTCGCGATTGTCTGACGTGCGCGCGCGCCGTTCGCGCCATTCGGTTTGTCGAGGACAGCTTGCCACTCCGACGCCGGTGGAAGCGGCGTGCGTCCCACCAGCACCAGTCGCGCATGAACAGTGCGCGCCAAGTGTTCGGCGACGACCAGACCGATCCCTCCCAGTCCGCCGACAATCAGGTAGACTCCCTTTTCTCTTAAACGCGTGCCCGAGGTTTGCGTGCGGAGATTGGTGGACTCGAAGGTCTCCACCCAGCGCTCAGACTGCCGGTAAGCGACGCAGGAATCCGCGCTGCGCAGAGAACACTCCGCGACGATATCGATAGCCGTTCTTCTCAGATCCTGAATATCCCGGTCGAGATCGATGCTGCGGCAGAACGCACCGGGAAACTCCTTCGGGATGACCCGGACGGGCCCAAGCAGTGCCGCCCGCGCAGGTTCGACCACGTTCTCTCCCGAGACCGATTGCAGTCCGTTCGAGACGCACGCAATCTCCACTGCGCCCAGATCCTGATCGCCCCAGGCTTGCGCGAGGAACAGAAGGCTGTAGAAGCTCAAGTCCAACGTCTGATCTAGAGGTTGGGCAGCGGTTGCGCCCGTAACCGGCCACAGGTGGATAATTCTTGTTGGCGGATGCTCGCGCTTGACAATGTCTTTGAGTAGTTCGTCGTAGTCGTCTCGCACGCCGGGACGAATTGCGTACGAACCAGCGCCCCTGCGCTTGTACTTGTCACCGGCGACAACTTCCAATACCTCATGGCCGGATGTCTTGAGCTGCTTTGAAATCTCGCGGCCCAGACCGGTCTCATCGAGAAACAGCAGCCAGCACGCATGATCTGCAGGAGCGGTCTTTTCGGCCGGAGACTTTTTCCAAACGCGCCGATGGAACCACTGCTCACTCTGCGCCGCTTCAGCAACGGGAGCAGCAGCACTGGGAACAACCTCGGCCGTCTCGCTGGCCAGAACTTTCCGCCCCAGGTTCGATCCAGTAGCGCTGGTGTTCGAACGGGTAGGTTGGGAGAGAAACTCGGCGCGGCTTTTCTCCGGCGTGGAGCGCATTCCAGTCAATCGACACGCCCGCGATCCAGAGCTGTCCCACGGCGTTGAGCAGGAACACCGCATCGGAGACCTGTTCCTGCGGGTGCCGCATGGAAGCTACGACCTTGGAGCTTTTCGGCTTGCCAGGGTGCTGGCGCGTCAACGAAGCGAGCGCTTGGCCGGGGCCAACCTCCAGAAATACCCGCGCCGGATCGCGGAACAATTCGGCGAGCCCGGCGGAGAAGCGCACGGTATTTCGCAGGTGCTTGGTCCAATAGCTCTGGATCGGTGGCTTCAGCAGCCGTGATCCACGTGCCGGTGACATTCGAGAGGTAAGGAATCTTGGGCGCGCGCAGAGAAACTTTGGCGAGATGAGCGCGGAAGGACTCAAGCATGGGGTCCATCATCGCGGAGTGAAAAGCATGCGACGTGTGCAGCAGGCGGCAAGGAACGGCTCGTTTCTCCAACTCCCCCGCGAATTTCTGAATGGCATCGGTGGGGCCCGAGACCACGCACTGCTCCGGCCCGTTGATCGCGGCGAGTGCCAGTTCTGTTGGAAGCGAGAGCGTGTCGGCCGCCACGGCAACCGACAGCATCGAACCGGATGGCATCTCTCCCATCAAGCGGCCGCGAATGGCGCTCAAGTGAAGCCCGTCTTCCAGCGAGAACACACCCGCGAGACAAGCAGCCACGTACTCTCCGATGCTGTGGCCGATCATTGCCGGAGGGCGCGATTCCGTGCGCCATCCACCATTGCGCCAGCGCATATTCGATGCTGAACAAAGCGGGCTGCGTAAAGCGGGTATGGGATAACTTCTGCGCTGCCGCTGCGGAGTCTTCTTCCGGCGGATACAACAAAGTACGCAAGTCGAGACCGAGATCGGGAATCAGACGTTCGGCGCAATCGTCCAACTGAGCGCGGAATACAGCTTCCGTCTCGTACAATTCGCGGCCCATGTTCACGTACTGCGATCCCTGACCGGAGAACATAAAAACAACGCCGGGAGCACTCGCGGCCGCTTGCCCGGCGGAAACCCGGCTGGGTTCAGGCTTAGCCAGCAGTTTCACCGCTTCTTCGGTGGAGGCAGCCACAACCGTGCGACGATGCACAAAGGCTTTTCGACCCAACTGGAGGGTGCAGGCGGCATCTTGCAGAGGCAATTCCGGGTGCTCTTGCAAGTGAGCGCCGAGATTCTGGCTGGCCTTTTCCAACGCGGAAGCGGTCTTCGCAGAGAGCACGAGCAACTGATAAGGCTTCTTCGGGGCTGCGTGTTCTTCAACCGGCGGCGCTTCCTCTAAAACCACGTGCGCATTGGTGCCGCCGATGCCGAGCGAGGTCACGCCCGCGCGCCTCGGCCCACGCTCTGCTTTCCACTCGGTCAAAACCGTATTGACATAAAACGGGCTGTTCGCGAAATCAATCAGAGGATTCGGCTTGCGGAAGTGCAGGCTCGGCGGAATCTGCCGATGCCGCAGCGCCAGCGTCGTCTTGATCAGACCGGCGACACCGGCCGCCGTGTCCAGGTGGCCGATGTTGGCCTTCAGCGACCCAATGGCGCAATAGCCCTTGCCCTGCGCGCTTTCGCGAAACGCCTGCGTCAGCGCCTTGACTTCAATGGGATCTCCGACCTTGGTTCCAGTGCCGTGCGTCTCCACGTAAGAGACATCGCTCGCCGCCACGCCCGCGACGCCCAGAGCTTCGGCGATGACTTCGGACTGTCCATCGACACTCGGCGCGAGATACCCGACTTTTCGCGCGCCGTCGTTGTTGATCGCCGATCCGAGAATGACGGCGTGAATCGTGTCGCGATCGGCCAAGGCGTCATCGAGCCTTCTCAGCACCACAATGCCTGCGCCGCTCGAAAACACGGTGCCGCTCGAATCGGCGTCGAAGGCGCGGCAGTGTCCGTCGCGCGACAGAATCTCGCCTTCGCGATATAGGTAACCGCGCCCGTGCGGAAACTCAATCGTGACTCCGCCCGCCAGAGCCATGTCACATTCCTGATTCAGCAAGCTCTGGCACGCCAGATGCACCGCGACCAGAGATGTCGAGCAGGCCGTCTGCACGCTGATGCTCGGCCCGTGCAGGTCAAGTTCGTAAGACACCCGGGTGGCGAGCACGTCCTTGTCATTTCCCGTTTGCCGAATCAGAAATAGTCCGGCGCTGGCGACGAGGCGCGGGTTCGTCAGCAGGTTGTGGATCATGTACGAGTTCATGCCCGAGCCGGCATAAACTCCGATCGAACCATCGAAACTCCCCGGCGCGTGACCCGCATCTTCCAACGCTTCCCATGCGCACTCGAGAAAAATGCGGTGTTGCGGATCCATGATCGACGCGTCCTTCGGGCTGAAACCGAAGAACGCCGCGTCGAACTTGTCTAAATCCTCGAGCACTACGCCCGATTTCACATACTCCGGCTGGGCGAGTTCGTCGGCAGAAACTCCGGCAGCCAGCAGTTCGGCGTCGCTGAAGGGACGGATCGCTTCCACCCCGTTTTTCAGGTTCCGCCAAAACTCAGCAACATTGCGCGCGCCGGGAAAGCGTCCGGCCATGCCAACGATCGCGATTGCTGTGTTCTTCATGTTCATTGTGTTCGCTGCTGTCGCGCGGCCAACCGCCGCTCTGCTCTCGTCGAGACTCGCGGCGCGGCTTCCTCTCCATTAAGATGGTTCGCAAGCGCGGTGACCGTGGGGAACTGAAACAGGTCGACCAAAGAGAGCTCGCGGCCAAGCAGTTGCTGCAACTGGATGTGTACCTCGGCCACCATCAGAGAATGCGCGCCGAGATCGAAGAAGTTCTCATTCAATCCCACGCGATCCACGCCCAACGCGTCCTTCCACGCCTCTGCGATCACGCGCTCCAGTTCGTTTCGTGGCGGCTCCGGCGCTGTGCCGGATTCATTCTCCACTGTCGGAAGGATCGGGTAGCGCGTTGCGGTCGATCTTGCCATTCGCCGTCAGGGGCAAGGAATCGAGAAATACGAAGTGTGACGGCACCATGTACTCGGGAAGAATTGCGGCCAGCGCCGCGCGAAGATCTGCAACCTCCAATTTTGTCCCCGGCTTCGGAACGACATAGGCCACCAGGCGCTTATCTTCAGTTGTCGAGTCTGAGTTCGGGACTTGAATTCGCTGGCGACTACGACCGCCTGACCCACTCCGGCTTGATTCTCGAGCGCCGCTTCAATCTCTCCGATTTCGATCCGGAAGCCGCGCAGCTTCACCTGGAAATCCGCCCGCCCGAGAAACTCCAGATTTCCGTCCGGCAGGAAACGCGCAATATCGCCGGTGCGATACATGCGATTTCCCGGCTGGAATGGATCGCTAAGAAACTTTTCGGCGGTCAAATCCGGTCTCCGCCAATACCCGCGCACCACGCCATCGCCGCCGATATACAGATCGCCAGCCTCGCCCGCGGCCACCGGCTGAAGCCCGGAATCCAGCACGTAGACCTGAGTGTTCGCGATGGGCTTTCCAATCGGGATGCTGTCCGAGTCTCCGGTGATCCGGAATGTCGTGGACCAGATCGTGGTTTCGGTTGGCCCGTACATGTTGTGCATCTCGCCGCGGAATTCCTGGCGCAGTTGACGAATCAGCGACGGCGGGAGTGCTTCTCCTCCGAGAAAAAGTTTCTTCAATCGTCCCAGGGAAGCCAATCCATCGGGATCGACTGCAATCATCCGTGCCAGGGAAGGCGTCGACTGCATGTGCGTGACGCCGTAGTTCCGAATCTCGTCCGGAATCGTCTGCGTGCCCTCATCGCCGTGAATGATGACTTGAAAACCGCGTGTCAGCGTCCAGAACAGTTCAAGCACGGAAATGTCAAAGGAAATACTGGTCACCGCCAGCCATACGCCCGGGTCGGACCCAATCGCCCGATCCATGCCGGTGAAGAAGTTGACCACGTTGCGGTGCTCGATCATCACTCCCTTGGGTTTCCCCGTCGAGCCCGAGGTGTAGATCACATACGCGAGGTTCTGCCCACTGGCCGCGGAAGAGACCGGATCGTGTACCGTTCCCAGCGATCGCCTCAGCATCGCCATCGATGGAGACGACGCGTCCGGCAGTTTTCCCCAGACGCGACCTCGTGCTGCTCCGTCGCCAGGATGACCGGAGCTTCGGAGTCTTCGATCATCAGTGCGATGCGCTGCACGGGGTAGCTGGGATCCATCGGAACGTAAGCCCCGCCCGCCTTCAGGATCGCCAGCAGCCCGACCATCATTTCCACGGATCGTTCGACGGCGATGCCAACCAGAGTCTCTCGTCGAACGCCAAGCTGCTGGAGATGCCGCGCCAGTTGATTGGAGCGCTGATCGAGTTCGCGATAGGTCAGGCTTCGCCCTGCCGAAACAACCGCGACCGCGTCCGGCGTGCGCGCAACCTGCTGCTCAAACAGCTGCGCGATCGTGTTCTCGCGCGGGTAGTCCGACCTCGGTTTGTGTTGCAGTCAGCTGTTTCTGCGGGCAACAATGCGGTTCTCCAGAAAAAGAAATTCAATGCCCGTGCCGAGGAAAGTCTCAATGGCTTCCTCCGGCGTATTCACGATGGGCTGCCCTTTCACATTGAAGCTGGTGTTGAGCACCATTTCGCGGCCCGTGGTTCGGCCGACCGCCCCAAGCAGACGATGGAAATCGGGGTTATCTTTTCCCGAAACTGTCTGCAGGCGCGCCGAACCGTTCACGTGAGTGATGGCCGGCAATGATGCCCGGTGCTCCGGGCGCACGTCGACCACCGTGATCATGTACGGCATGTGCGTTCCCGGTGCGACGTTGAACCAGCGATGCGCCTGCTCCTCTGAGCAGGCCGGCGCGAACGGACGAAATGCTTCCCGCATCTTGACCATCGCGTTGATGCGGTCGCGCATGGCGGGATGTCCGGGGTCGGCAAGAATGCTGCGATTCCCCAGCGCCCGCGGACCATACTCCATGCGGCCGCGATACCAGGCGATCACTCGTCCTTCGGCGATCAGCTTGGCCGCTTCGCTGCAGGTCTGATCGAGAGACGCAAAAGGCGTCACCGTAATCCGGCTGGCGTACTTCTCAATCGCCTTCTCAATACACGGAAACGGGTATGCAGGTCCGAGCAGCGGAACCGGCATGCGCTCATTGTGAACTTCTTCGGAGAGTGACGCGCGGTACAGGGCAGCACCCAGCGCGGTACCGTCGTCTCCGGCGGCGGGTTGTATATAGACTTCATCGAAGATGCCGGAGTCGATGAGTTTGCCATTGGCCGTGCAATTGAGCGCGACTCCGCCGGCCAGAGCAATGCGCCGCATGCCGGTCTGCTTTCCGAAGTGTCCGCAAACATGCAGCACAACTCGATCCAAGCACTCCTGCAGGGCCGCCGCCACATCTTTATGTTCCTGGGTGATCTCCGCGTCGGGCGCTCGTCGTGCCACGAGGTGCTCGTCCAGGTGGGCGCGGGTCGCCAGGTAATTCTCGCGTTCCTCTCGCGAACGGTTGAGCCGGAGAATCGGAATTCGAATCGAACCATCGGGACGCAGTTCTACTGTTTTCTCAAAGAAAGCGCGGAAGCGCTCCGGGTCGCCATAGGGCGCCAGCCCCATGATCTTGTATTCATCGGAGTTGAAATCGAAGCCCAGGTGCAGCGTAACCAGGGAATAAAGGATACCGATGGAATCGTTGGCCGGTATCTCGCGCAGCTTTTTGAACTCGCCGCCGCGAAATTGGAACACAGTGAGGCTTTGCACCTCCCCCATCGCGTCGTTCACCACGACCAGGCACTCGTTCCACCCTGACGTAAACGCGGCGCTGGCGGCGTGCGCGAGATGATGACCGACCGGCTGAATCTTCTCGGCAGGAAAATCGGGGAAGCAGCGGCGCACTTGCCGGACCAGTGCTTCCTTCGAGAACACCCTCTGGTAGAGCCTGGAGGAATCTGGATCGAGCGAGTAGAGCTGCTGGAAAGGCAAATAATCAAAACCGTGGGCGATCTCGGCCACATCTTCGATGCCGAGACCCGCCTCGCGAAGACAAAACTGAATGGCGTCGATCGGGAAATCGCCGGTGTGCTTCTTGCGGCTAAAGCGTTCCTGTGCCGCAGCGGCGATGAGTTTCCCGTCAACTACGAGAGCCGCGGCAGAATCGTAGCCCTGGGAGATGCGGTATTCCCTCGGGTCCAATCCCGGCCAATGCTCCTGCTTGAAAGGAGCAGATGCTTCTAAGCCGCTGATTCCTAAGAAATTCACGTATCCATCCCGCAAGACTAAGGCGGCAACATCCTGCTCTTGCCCCATCTTACTGCAGGTAGACAAGCCAGCAGAAGTTGCTAAGGCGCACTATAGTAACCAAGGGGGGAGTAAAGTTGTTGGTGCACACTCCGTGCCAATCGTAGCCACTATTCCAAGAGCGTTAGCACCAATAACTGCAATGATGTGCAAAACTTTGCAGCACAGCTCAGCATGCTTTCCCATCTATCTCTATCCCGGCGAGGTCCTGAAAGATATGGGCACGCCAAGACCGGCCTTTGTTGGTAAAGGATATGAAGTGCGCACCTGGCGAGGTTCATGTTTGGCGGATAGAGCTCGACTGTGCTGCAATGAGTGCCGCCGCACTAAGGGCCACTCTATCAATGGAAGAAGAAGAGAGAGCGGCCCGCTTTCGATCGCTTAAGTTGCGCGAGCGGTGGACGGTTGCGCGCGGGGCGCTCCGGTGCATTCTGGCACAATATGCCCGGTGTGAGCCCGACGTTTTGGTGTTTCGGGCAGGGCAACAGGGGAAGCCGGCTTTGGCGTGGCCGGTGGAAGACATTCCCTTCAATCTCTCGCATACCGGCGGCTTGGCGCTGGTGGCGGTCGCTGGGAACGGCCGCGTGGGCGTGGATGCGGAAATTGTGCGGCCGGAGATTGAGGTTGCGGATCTGAGTCGTCGTTTTTTTGCACCTGCCGAGGCTGCCGAGATTCTGGCGCTGTCCGCTGACGTGCGGCTGGCGGCGTTTTTTGCCTGCTGGACCCGCAAAGAGGCCTTCGTTAAGGCGCTCGGCGGCGGCTTGTCGGTGCCGCTGGACCGCTTCCAAGTAAGTGTCCGGAGCGAACAGCCAGCAAGACTGCTTTGGCTTGAGGGGGGAGAATCCGATCGATGGAGCTTGCTGGATGTTAGCGAGCCGGGTGTCGCTGCCGCGCTTGTGGTAGAAGGCCCCGCCCCGGTTCTGCGGCGAATGAACTTTGTTCCGCCATCATAAGTTGAGGGAAATTTATTCGGCTGCTAGCGGGATTGAGCTCGCGCCCGCACTGCCCCAGGCGCAAATAACAGCTCAGGTCACTCTAGGTCAGTCCGACGCGCCGCCGGAGGTTAGCAAAGCGCGGGTCGGAGCGAAGGTTGTCCAGACGCGAGTCCGTTGGCAGATACTCAGCCAGATAGTAGGACCGATCTTTGTAGGCCCGATCGAGCCAAGCGAATGCCTGATCCTTTTCTCCCAAGCCTGCATAGATGACTGCGACGTTGTAGGGCGCGATCCAGGTGTGCGCCGATAAGTCTTTCAAGCGATCCAGTATCTTTTGCGCTTCGGTCCGGTTGCCAGACAGCGCGTAGGCATGTGCGAGACTTGACCAAGTCTCACTGTTGTCCTTCTCCAGTTCGACCGCGCGCTGAAACTCGGCAATCGCTTCCGGAAGCCTTCCTTTTTGTTCATAAGCCCGGCCCAGGAAACAAGCATCAAACCAGAAAGTCGGGTCCAGATCCTGGGCGCTACGCAATTGCTCAATCGCCGGGTCCCACTGTCGTAGGAAGAGGGAAACCGATCCGACAAAGAAGTTCGCTAACGAAGAGACTTGATCGGCTTGCTGGGATCGCTGAGCTTCCGCGAGTGCCTCTTCTTTGCGCCCCATCGACGCCAGGAACCAAGCGTAGTACCCGTGAGCCTCCGAGTTGTTGGGACTCAGTTCAATGGCTCGTTTGAACTCGCTTTCGGCGGCGGCCCAATTCCACTCGTACCACTGGGTTTCTACAGCCAGTGAAAGGTGAGCGCCGACGTCCGAGTCGTCGATCGCCAACGCCTTCTCCGCTGCAGCCCTGGTTTTGGGCCCGGCTTCGTTGGGAGGCATATACCAATCGTCCTGGTTAATGTAGTTGTATGCCAAACCGCTGTAGGCCAGCGCATAGTTTGGATCGACGGCGATGGCCTGATTGAAGTAGTCGATGCCCTTGCCAAACCCGTCTTTGGTGAGTTTGTTCGTGTAGTACTTGCCCTTGAGAAAAAGTTGATAGGCTTGGGGATTGTCGGTTGAACCTTTCGTCAGCTTTTGCTGGTCCTCTGCGGAAAGTTGCGAGCGCAGGCGCTGAGAGACTTCCCTGGCAATGTCACTCTGTACCGCCAGCAGATCGGCGAGCTTGCGGTGGTACTGCTCGCCCCATAGTTGTTTGCCGTTACGAACGTCGTCGAGTTCGACGTCAATGGTGAGGTCGTCGCCGCGCTGAGCGACGCGTCCCGTGAGCACGGACTGGACGTGAAGTTCGTCGCCAATCTTTTGGACATCCATCGCCTTACCTTTGTAATGGGTAGCGACACTGTGCGGAATCACCTTCAGACTCGGCAACCGCGCCAGGCTGTTGTTGATGCTTTCGGTGACTCCATCGGAAATGTAGTCTGCATCCGGATCATTGCTCCGATTTTCAAGCGGTAGAACGGCGACGGAATCGATCTCGCTTGTCTTGGACCTTTTCAGATAGAGACCGACTCCAGCGGACGCGATCACCAGCAGACTGACCGCAATCGCCAAAGCGATTGTTTGCCGTTTGATTCCAGAGATGCCGCGTGTAGACAAGGATCCTTCTTCAGCGTCGAGACGTGCCCGAATCGGATGCAGAAGAACGCCCGGGCGCTCCCGCTGCTTTCTCGGGGGCAATCTCCAGGCCCGCCTTGCGCAAACCGTCAATCAGTTGTTCCACGTACTCGGGAGCAAACCATTTCTCGTAATGCTTGCGCATCGTCGCGGCGATGTCGGGCCGCAATTTGAGCAGGTCCTGCAGGGCTTTTCCGGCCGCATCCCGTTCTCCGAGTTGCCCGAAGGCGGCTGCCAGCATCACGTGCGCACCGAAGTGGCCCGGCAGACTGACCTTGAGAGCGAAACCCAGTGCGCCACGGTAGTCCCCCTGGCGGTACGAGTTGTAGAAGTCGGCAAACCAGTACCATCCGGGATGATTGGGATTGAGCTGTTTGGCGCGCCCCGCCAGCGCCAAGCCGCGCTCCCAGTCGCCCGCGTAGGTCAGCAGCGCACCTAACATAGCCATGGAGTTGCCGTCCATGGGGTTAAGAGCGACGGACCGCTCCGCCGCATTCCGGAAGCTTTGGAATTCCTTTTGGAAGAAGAACGCGTGGGCCAGGCTGAAATAGGCCAAATGATTGGATGGCGCGGCCTCGACGGCACGCCGCGCGGCGGTTAGCCCGCTCGTCAGGGAATCAGCCTGAAGGTTGAATCCTTGCCCGTACTCCTGGACGCACAGTAGCGCCAGCATAGCCCAGGCATCGGCATAAGACGGCGCCTTCCGCACCGCCAATTCCAGGCCAGACCGCGCCGCGGCCAGATCTTCGGGGGTGATCCGTTCCAAGTAGCCGAAGCTGCGCAGCACGGCCTCGTAGGGGCTCAGCTGCTCGGGAGCGAGGCTGCGCACAGCCTCACTCATGCTCCGGGGCAGAACCCCGTTCATATCGGCAACCGTCGAAACAATCCGCGGAACCAAGTCATCCTGGAGCGCGAAAATGTCCTCCGGGACTGAAGGCGCGTTCATAGTTCTCGGCCCAAAGATGAGCGCCGGAGACTGCGTCGACGAGCTGCACCGCGAGGCGCAGCTTGGTTCCGGCCTGGCGAAGGCTTCCTTCCATGCACGTAGCGCGCGCCCAGTTCTTTGCCGGCAGCGCGGACGTCAACTGCATCGTGAGCGTAGCGCGCGGTCGAACTCCGCGCGATCACCCGAAGGTAGGAGAATCGCGACAGGCCGGTAACGATGTCCTCGGTCAGCCCCTCGGCCAGAGCCGTGAGATCGGCGTTGCCGCCGCTGTATTTGAAGGGCAGCACCGCGACCCAGAAACCTTCCTCGGCGCGGGCCACGCCCGAGTCAGCGGTGGGCACGGCACGCGATGTCGGGGTCGTTGCCGGGGCCACCTTCGGTGCTGTCTGCCGCGCCAGATCGCGAAACTCGTTGCTGACGTCGCGCGCCGTCTGCACGCGGTGCCGCGGATCCTTCTCCAGACAGCGCCGGATGATGCGCGCCAGATCGATGGGCAGATCGGGGCGCATGTCTGTGACCGGCGGTGGGATATCGCGCAGAATCGCGGAGACCAACTCCGCCGAAGAAGTTCCCTCGAAAGGACGCCGTCCCGTCGCCATCTCGTGCAGCATGACGCCCAGAGAGAAAATGTCGGTGCGATGGTCGAGCGGGCGGCCCGCTGTCTGTTCGGGAGACATGTAGGCTGGCGTCCCCATCACCACGCCCACTTGCGTTTGGCTAGCTGAGGTCAGCGTGGCGTCGCCAAGGTTGGCCGTGCGAACATCTTTTGCTAGTCCAAAGTCCAGCACTTTGACGCGGCCTTCGTTCGTGACCATGACATTGGCGGGCTTCAAGTCGCGATGCACGATGCCTTTTTCATGCGCGGCCGCAAGCGCGTCGCCGAGCGCACTGGCAATCTCGACGATCTGCTCGACCGGGCAGCCCGCCAGCGGGGATCAAGTGGTCGAGCGGCCGCCCTTCGACGAGCTGCATCGTCAGGAAGTGAATGCCGTCGGATTCCTCCACCGAGTGGATGGTGACGATGTTCGGATGGTCGAGTTGGGCGAGGGTTTTGGCCTCGCGGCGAAAGCGCGCGAGCCTCTCCGGATCGTGCGCCATTTCGGCGGGCAGCACCTTGAGGGCTACGTCGCGGCCGAGTTTCGTGTCGGTGGCGCGATACACCTCACCCATGCCACCCGCGCCTAACGGCGATTGGATTTCATAGGGGCCGAGTTTTGTCCCAGGAGCGAGGGCCATGAGTGGCAGCGATTATAAGTCTTTGCCTCGAAGTATGGTCTGGCGCGCGGCTTCGAACGATCGAACCGCAATCTACCGCAGAGACGCGGAGTGCGCCGAGTTTTTAAGTTTCCCCACTAAGTTGCAAGACGGGCCGCGGCTTGGGCTGCGGCTGGCACCTCGGAGATCCTGGTATTTTGGAACGCGACGATTTGCCACTTGTCCTGCTCCTTTACCGCGATCAACGTTGGGCGGGTTTCTATTTCGCGCGCCTCGTTGCCTTCCTTGAACTTCACGTGCGCTCGGGCAAATACCACCGCGACATCGGGGCGCAGAAAGCGGATGCTCCGTAGCGCGAAACTAGCATGGCTGCCTCTGTAGATCGTCTCGAAGATGTGCCGGTGCGCCGCCTCTATGGCAGCCCGCCCGTCCAACTGTCCCCCAAAAATTTGGATAAAGTTGGCATCCTCGGCAAACGCCGCCGCAAAGCTGACGCTGTCGTAACGATTCCAGGCGGTTTCGAGTTGTTGCAGGATTCGCTTGATGACTTCCTCATCTGCTGCCATGAATGTCCTCCTGAATGAGTGGGCATTCTATCAATCCAGGCAACGAAATACCAAGCAGATGCCAGGCTTCAGGGGGCAATGAGTGTAATCGGAGTGGCTGTTGAAAAACTCGCTTTTCGTCCCCAACAGCCAAAATTAGGGGGATAGAAAATGTCTAGGCGACCCGAGAAAATCGATTGTAGGGATTCCTGACGCAATTTCATTTTTGCGAATTTCGTGGAAAAGAGTTTTTCAACAGCCACGAGATGTTACGCCAATCTGCCCAGAGCCGCTGCGCTACACTGTCATCCCCTCGGGAAAAAACCGTGAAACGAAGACGAGAAGAAACGTTATCCGCGTAGAGTGTGGGGTTTCTGCGCTCGTTCACGCAACTCCCGGCGCGACTGCCTCTCGTTTTGCTGGCAGAAGCGCTAACAGGACAACTCCGATAACAAGGTTTACGATCACATCGGCAAAGTTCCGGTGGACGCCGTGAATCCACGCTTCCACGGTTTGAATAGCCATCACAGAGCCATGGGAGATGTTCCACCAAGCTACCAGAGCAATCATCGACCGATGCTCAGACGGTCTCCTTGCGGCTATGAGTAGAAAGACCCCGACCGGAATAAAAAAGCTCAGAAACATCGGTCCGCACTCGCACTTCCCCTCCAAAAGCCAGCTGGAATGCCACAGGTCCATAAATAGAAAATAAATTTGGGGCAGATTCAACAGCCCCACGATCACCAGGACGATCTGTGTCAGGCGTTCTCTTTTCACATTGACCTCATTTGAGCGACCAGTTACGACGTGCGGACAGTCTCAACCCCTGACCAAGTCCACGCCTGCCAGATGATGACCGAGGTGCATACAGTTTCGATCGTCGCGAAGAACAAGTACTCAGGAAGAGCGGGCGGCCGGCCCCATCCGGCCAGAGGCGGAACGAAGGTCAGGAAACCGTTTATAAGGGTCTCAATTGCAGCCGCGATGATATTCGCCAGCCGGTTCGCTCTAAACGGAAGTAGCCGAGACGCCACAATCATGGCCATGGGTATTTCCATCAAGACCGCTGAACCCGCCAGAGCCCATGGTGGGAGATGTGGATGTATGGCGCCGGCTACATTTAGCGAGCCAACAATATCCCACAGGGCAAGCACGTCCGCATACAGGTAGTTCAAAAATGCGAAGATCCACAATAGAGACAACCGCTCCTTTGTGTCATGCATGTCAACCTCCTGCGGAATCGTATACGGTCCCGCGGCAGAATAAGTTTCAGATTTTTCGCAGAGTTCTCCAGTTCTCCCAAAGGGCGAGAGGGCGTTAGCGCTCATTGAGAATTGCTTGGATGCTCGATCTGCGCTTCCCGCCCGCCCCACTCGCTAGCGCGCGGGCCCCGGCCCCTAGGTCCAAATCCCGTGGTGGGGGTGTAGCCGAATTTTTCCCGAAGTGTACTACCCCTCCATTCCATTGACGCGCCATGGGCTGCTCCGTAAGATGAAGCGACCTCAAAAGGGGACGGTTCGATGATTGGCCAAACCATCTCGCACTACCGCGTCGTCGAGAAACTGGGCGGCGGCGGCATGGGTGTGGTGTATAAGGCCGAGGACATCGAACTGGGACGCTTCGTGGCCCTGAAGTTCCTGCCCGATGAACTGTCGCGAGACGCGCAAGCATTGGAGCGCTTTCGCCGCGAGGCGCGCGCGGCCTCTGCCCTGAACCATCCCAATATTTGCACCATCTACGAAATCGCCAAACACGGGGATCAGACCTTCATTGCCATGGAGTTTCTGGACGGCGAGACGCTGAAGCATGTGATTGGCGGAAAGCCGTTGGATAACGAAACTGTGCTCGCGCTGGCCATTGAGATAGCCGACGGATTGGACGCGGCGCACTCCCAAGGCATTGTCCACCGCGACATCAAGCCCGCCAATATCTTTGTCACTAAGCGCGGCCACGCCAAGATTCTGGATTTCGGGCTCGCCAAAGAGCTGCCCACCAGTTCTTCCAGTTCGGCTGCATCGGCCAATACGATGACGGCCATGCTCGATGAACAACACCTCACCAGTCCGGGGACGACGATTGGCACGGTTGCCTACATGTCTCCCGAGCAGGCGCGAGCCAAAGGGGTGGACGCGCGCAGCGACCTGTTCTCCTTCGGCGCGGTGCTCTACGAGATGGCAACCGGCACGCTTCCGTTTCGTGGCGGCAGTTCGGCGGAGATCTTCAAAGCGATTCTGGATGCGGCGCCAGCCCCGGCGCTGCGGCTCAATCCCGATCTGCCTGCGGAGTTGGAGCGCATTATCGGCAAGGCGCTGGAGAAAGATCGCAACCTGCGCTATCAGAGCGCGGCCGATCTGCGCACCGACCTGGCGCGTTTGAAACGGGACTCCGACTCGGGGCGTGCGTCGAACTCTTCTTCGTCGAGCTCTTCTTCGTCGAGCGCTTCAATCGCCCCGAGCGCTGTATCGCCGGCCAGTTCCGCGTCCATCACGGCTGCCGTCGAGCCCCGCCGCGGGCGCACGTACCTGGCAGCTGGCGTCGCTGTAATCGTGCTGATTGCGGCGGCGGCGGGCGCGTACTTCCTGCACGGAAAATCCCAGACGGGCAAGGTCGACTCCATTGCCGTGCTCCCCTTTGTCAATGCCACGAATGACGCCAACAATGAGTACCTTAGCGACGGCTTGACGGAAAGCCTGATAAGCAGTCTTTCGCAGCTGCCCAACCTTAAGGTGATGGCGCGCAGCACCGTGTTCCGCTACAAGGGGAAGGAGGACGATCCGCAAAAAATTGGCCAAGCGCTCCGGGTGAGCGCAGTGTTGATGGGCCGCATCATGCAGCACGGCGACCATGTCGCGATTGAGGCAGATCTGGTGAATACCGCCGACGGAAGCGAGCTTTGGGGCGGTCATTATGACCGCAAGCAGGCCGACATCACCGAGGTCCAGAGCGACATAACGCGCGATATTTCGAGCAAGCTCCGCATCCAGCTGAACGGAAACGAACAGCAGCGCCTGGGGAGAGCCGGAACCACCAACCCGGAAGCCTACCGCCTCTACCTGGAAGGACGCCAACTCTGGTACGGGCGCACGTCCGAGGGCCTCAAGAAGAGTATTGATTTGTTTCAACAGGCGATCGCCGCCGATCCTGGTTATGCCCTCGCCTATGCGGGGTTGGCGAACACCTATAACATTGGCCCCAGCTACGATATTGGGATAACGTCGAAGCAGGGCGAACTGCTGGCGGACGAAGCGGCGCGCAAGGCGATTGAACTGGATGGTTCCCTTCCCGAGGCCCATGCTGCGCTCGCGCTGGCACTGGCGGAAGAAAGAAGGTGGAGCGAGGCCGAATCCGAATTTCGACGCGCCATCGAATTGAACCCCAACAACGCGGCCGCCCATTATTTCTATGCTTTCAGCTGCCTCACTCCGATGAAGCGCATGGACGACGCGGCCGGACAATACCAAACTGCCTTATCGCTCGATCCTCTTTCTTCGATTGTCAACACAAACTATGCCGTGCTGCTGATGGAGTCCCGTCGCTACCCGGAGTCGCTCGCTCAGTTCCAGAAAGTACTCGAACGGGATCCCAATTTTCCTCCTGCCCATTACAAGCTCTCGCAGCTGTACGCTACCACCGGCCGTTTCGCGGAGGCGGTAAGCGAGATCCAGAGAATTATTTCCAAGCCGGGCTCCTGGAGCGCAGACGCGAAAAGCTATCGCGAACTGATTCTGGCTCTCCGGGGTACAGATCGCTCGGCCGCTGTGGCCGTAGCGTCTGCGATCAGCGGAGACCGCGATCAGGCATTCGAATACCTGGAGAAGGCCTACTCCGACGGAGACGACGAACTGCTGATCGTCATTCGTTATCCCGCCCTGGACCCGATTCGTTCGGACCCGCGCTACGCCGATCTCATGCGCCGGCTCGGACTGCCCGAGTAGAGACTCCCGACCACGTGACTGCGCCAACGCCGAAGTAGGCAAATTTTACACTATCAGAGGACCATAGATAAGCGTAACCAATTGTTGAACTTGGAGTTTGTGCGGCTGGACATTGGAACGAGGATTGCATTTGATCCTCAGGAAGCGACAAAGCGGTGCAGATTCTTCTACTAACTAATGACTAATAAAGAAGGAAAAGAAGGGAAGAGACCCAAGCATGGCCGAGCAGCAAAATTTCTGGACAGGGTGGCGAGAGCGTATTACGGCCCTTCGGAACGTGCCGGCTGTTCTCAAGATCGTATGGGACTCGGGCCCGGCGGTTGTAGTGTTTGGACTAAGTGCTCGCCTGCTCTCATCGCTGCTGCCGGTGGCGATGCTATGGATCACAAAGCTGATTATTGATGGCATCGTCCATGCCGCCTCGACCCATCAGCCGGTGCCGCGCCAGTTCTGGTGGCTGGTGGTAGCGGAATTTTCATTGGCTGTTCTGACCAGCATTCTCATCCGGGCGATCGACTACTCGGATTCGTTGCTGGGGGACAAGTACACCCGCTACGCCAGCATTCAAGTCATGAATCAAGCGGCTGGACTGGATCTATTGGCCTATGAGGATCCGGTTTTTTATGACCGTCTAGAGCGGGCGAGAGTGCAGGCAACGGACCGGCTGGGCATGATTCAGGCCATGGGACGGTTGGTGCAGCAGGCCATCACCACACTAACCCTGTCGGTCTCGATCATAGTGTTCTCTCCCTGGCTGATGCTCCTGCTGATCGCGGGAGTGGCTCCGGCGTTCCTCGGCGAGAGCCATTTTGCCTTCCTGGGTTACGCCAAGAACTTCCGCCAGACGCCGCTGAAGCGGCAACTGGACTACTTGCGGGTCCTGGGCGGAAGCAAGGAAGCTTCGAAGGAGTTGAAGCTCTTCGGGCTGAAGGATTTCCTACGTGAGCGGTTTACCAGTTTGTGCGACGAGATCTACAAACAGAACATCGCCTTGTCCCGGCGCAAGCTGATCGCGGGCGCGTTCTTGTCGGTGATCGGCACCATGGGCTACTACTCGGCCTATGTATTCGTGATCTGGCGCACGGTCAGCGGCGACCTGAGCATTGGTACGTTGACGTTTCTCGCGGGTGCGATTCTGCAGGCCAGCAACAACATTCAACAATTGTTCTCGACTCTTGCAGGGATTGCCGACGAAGCGCTGTTCCTCACCGATCTGGTGGCCTTTTTTGGGATGAAGCCGACGATTCGCTCCAAGCCTAATGCCCTGCCCGCGCCGAGACCGATAGAACGGGGATTTGAGTTTCGGAATGTCTCCTTCCACTATCCAGGAAGCACACGCCTGATTCTCGACCACCTGAACTTTCAGCTGCGTCCAGGACAGCGGGTGGCTCTGATTGGCGAAAATGGGCAGGGCAAAACCACCCTCGTAAAGTTGATTACCCGGCTTTACGACCCTACGGAAGGACAAATCCTGCTCGATGGCGTCGACCTTCGCGAGTACGACCTGGAAGATCTCCATCGTGAAATGGGCGTGATCTTTCAAGACTTCATGCGCTATGAAATGTCCGCCCGCGATAATATTGCAGTTGGCCGCGTCGAGGAAATCAACAATCTGGAACTCCTGCAGATTGCAGCACAGAAGAGTATGGCGGATGGCATCGTCGGAAAACTGCCCGAACGCTACGAACAAATGCTGGGCCGGCGCTTCGATCGTGGCGTGGACCTTTCCGGTGGCGAATGGCAGAAAGTCGCACTGGCACGAGCTTATTTGCGCGACGCGCAAATGCTGATTCTCGACGAGCCCACTGCCGCACTTGACGCGCGCAGCGAATTGGAGGTTTTTCGCCGCTTTTCCGAACTTGCCGCCGGCAAGATGGCGCTCTTTATCTCGCACCGATTCTCTACCGTGCGCATGGTCGATCGCATCGTAGTACTCAGCAACGGCAAGATTGTCGAGGAAGGGAATCACGCCCAACTGTCGAGCCTGGGAGGTCTTTACGCCGAAATGTTTGAGATGCAGGCCTCCAGCTATCGCTAGGAAGCACTCCAAGGCAGCATGAAGCCACCTGAGCGGGAGAATGCCTGGCCCCGGCTGACGAGAACCTCGATGCGGAATTGGCGCATCATCGTCCTCGGCCTCGCCGTTCTTTTGACCTTCTCCCGGCCGATACCCAGAATCAGCGCGCAATTGGGCCCCAGACCGGAGGTGATCGTCGTCGATGCCAAGGCGGCCGGGCATCCCTTTCCTCATTTCTGGGAGCAGATGTTTGGTTCGGGGCGCGCGATACTGGCCCTGCGTGACAGCTATCGAAGTGACTTACGTGCGGTTGAGCAAATCACGGGCTTCAAATACGTGCGCTTCCACGGCATCTTCGATGATGATGTTGGTGTCTACGACGAAGATGGCAAGGGACACGCCGTCTATAACTTCTCTTACATTGACCAGATCTACGATGGTTTGCTCGCGAACGGCGTGCGCCCTTTTGTTGAGATCGGCTTTATGCCCAACCAGCTGGCCGCCAGAAAAATCCTTCACAGCTTCTGGTACAAACCTTATGTTTCCCCGCCAAAAGATTGGAGCCACTGGGATGGCCTGATCTCGGCCTTCACGCAGCATCTGGTCGATCGCTACGGCATCGATGAGGTTGCGCAATGGTATTTCGAAGTGTGGAATGAGCCCAATCTCGACTTCTGGGCCGGGGAGCCAAAGCAAGCCAGCTACTGGCAGCTGTACGACCACACCGCGCTCGCCATCAAATCGACCAGTCCGCGATTGCGAGTTGGTGGCCCCGCTACCGCGCAAGCCGCGTGGGTTGACGCCTTCATCCGCCATTGCGCGGAGAAAAATATCCCGGTGGACTTCGCCTCAACCCATGTCTATGGCAATGATCTCGCGCAAGATGTTTTCGGCTCGCCCGCGGACATTTCTCGCGACCAGATGGTCTGCCGCGCGGTCAAGAAAGTTCACAACCAGATCACCACCTCGACCATGCCGAATCTGCCACTGATCTGGAGCGAGTACAACGCCAGCTACAAGACTGAACCTGAGGTTACAGATTCCATCTACATGGGTCCCTGGCTAGCCGACACGATACGCCAATGCGATGGCTTGGTGGATATCATGTCTTACTGGACGTTTTCGGATGTGTTCGAAGAGCAGGGCGTGGTGAAAGCGCCGTTCTATGGCGGCTATGGACTGGTTGCCGAGGATGGCATTCCCAAGCCGGCCTTCAACGCCTTCAAACTTCTGCACCGGCTCGGAGATCAGCGGATCCAGCTCCATTCTGATTTCGCGCTGCTCACGCGCAGGCCGGACGGAACGTTAGTGCTCGCGCTCTGGAACTACGCTTCGCCAGAGCAAACCGGTTCTGCGAGAACGGTCACCGTGCAACTGAAAGGCGCCAATGCGAGGCAAGCCTTGATCGGCCGCGTGGACCGCGATCATGGAGATTTTCACTCCGTCTACGAAAAGATGGGCGCTCCGCGTTATCCCACCCAGGCGCAGATCCAGGAACTGCGTAAAGCTGCAGAGCTTCCAACGCCGGAAGTCCGCGCAATACAAAATGGCGAGCTGACCTTGACTCTGCCCGCGCATGGACTGGCACTGGTTGAGTTGCAGTAGCCGGAACTACTTGGTCAGGCGGGCTTCGCTCTTATCCTTATCCTTATCTGGCGGCTGGTACTTCTTGAAGCCAGCGCGAGCCATGCCGCGCTGCGCCTCCGGGTTTTTCATGAAGGTATTCCAAACGAAACCCGTACGGACATTTTCCGCCATGAGCATGGTGATTCCCACGTCGATCCCAACGACGTCATGGTCATACCAATTCTTGAGCGGATCGAACCCATTGACAAATCCATACTGGCTCCACGCCCCTCCATAATGATCCTTGATGTTGCGGAGGACGCGCATTACGGGCTGCGGCAGAAATGGCAGGGAACCTGCCGACGCACTGGGGACAACCGTTCCATCAATCGGCCCCATCGCGGGAGGACCTCCCCATATCACATAGCCCTTGTCCGAATCGGAGGCGGTAATGCCCCAGAGATCATCGCTGAAATCGGGAAACTGCTTGGCGAGATCTATGCAGAATCGGCGGTGGGCCTCCGTAGCCAATCTGGAGTTCTGGAAATAGTCGGCGTATTTGTCGCGCTTATCGCGGAAATCAAACCAGGCCTGGGAGTACTGATGGACAAACAAAGGGGCGAACGAACCGATATAGCGAATGCCATCATATTCAAAGACGGTCCGCTTCCAGGCGTCCCAGGCGGCTACGGGCAAGGGATGGGAAAGCGATCCCAATCCGAGGAGATACATCATCATCATCTCGCTGTAGTAATCCCAACGATAGGGGAGAAAGCCGATTTCGGGCGTCCACCCATGCGGCAAGAGCGAGGTGTCCTCCGACAACCAGGTCCAATCGACCCGGTTGAAGATCTCGTAGGCCAAGAAACTGATTTCGGAATACTCCTGGAAGTGTTGCTGACAGGTGAGGACTCCGCACAGCAGAATAGCCGTGTCGACCGAAGAGACTTCGGAATCCCACGTTCGTTCGCCGGTGTTGAAGTCGGCGAAATGGTAGAAGAATCCTCGATGAGTGGGCATCTTCTTGGCAAGGAAACGCAGAGTGATAAAAGCTCGCTCCCGCGCTTCGGCAAACGAAACGAATCCGCGTTTTTCTCCGATACAAAGAGCGGTCAGGCCAAACCCCGTTGCCGCAATACTCGCGACTACGGTGGTGTCATTTGCCCGCACATTGCATCGATCCTTTATCAACCCAGTTTGCGGGCTGGCTTGTTCCCAAAAATACTGAAAGTTTGCCTTCTCCAGTTCCTCAAGGAGCTGATCGTCCCCTGGCGCAAGAGAGCTTGGGGCCGGGGCAGGTTGCGGACGACTGTGCTTTTTCTCGGCCGCCGCCAGCGGGGAAAACAACTTTGACATATCGCACAATCCACACAGGCTCACACCTGCGATCCGCAACAGCAGGTCTCGTCGCGAAAGGCGGTTCGTGCCCAGGCCGATCTTTTCGTTCTCGCCCATGCGTTTAATTTTAGATGTTCCGCATTCGGGTGTGAAATGCGAGTCTGACGGAGAATTGATGATCTGCCGGCTGACCCGGCAACCCTGCATATAGCAAAGCGCGTCGTTAGAATGAGAATGGAATTTAGCCGAGGATAATGCCATGAGTACCGGAGACCAGACTACCGGAAACATGAGTACCAGAAAGAAGACTGCGATCTGGGCCGTTTCAGCTCTCGTGATTTTGGCAACGGTGCTGACCATTGTCCTCGTGCGCCGGCGGCAGCCGATCATTCTGAAGGGCGCGGTCTTGAGACTGGACAGCGACCCCAATAAACAGTTGCCCATCGCCGACGTCGAAATCACCGCGATCAATGATTTAGGGAGCGGGACCTCCAAGTCTGATGCTTCAGGTTACTTCAAGATCACTCTGCCCAAGGGACTACGACGGCGACAACCGCTCACGCTGCAATTCGGTCACAAGGATTATCACCCGCTGGAATGGGACGACATTGTTAGCGACAAGATTTATATCGCTCGCATGGCGCCCATTCGGCAGGAAACGAAAGCGGAACCTCATCATCCCGCGGTTGCGGTCTCCAATGCCCGGGTAAGGTATTCGGTGAAGGCTACAACCGAGGCGGATGTGGGAAGCGCGGTGAAGACGTTCGAGGTCGCCAACGCGGGGAACCAACCCTGCCACAATCGGCCTCCGTGTTCGCCCGACGGCAAGTGGAAGGCCGCGATCGGCTCCATGTCGCTCGACGCTGGGGAAAGGAATGAGTTCCGAAACGCAAGAGTCTCTTGCATCGCAGGCCCCTGCCCTTTCGCTCGGATCGAGCTTGAAGATCTTTCCGGGGACGGACGCTACTTTAACGTGTCGGTGCGCAATTGGTCGGACACAGCCACTTTCTTGTTGGAGGCCGAGGTGGTTCACCCCATGGTCAGCGACATAGTGCGGGATTCTTATCCGGTGATTTTTGGGCGAGCCTTGAATTTCAGCCTGCCACCGGCGGCGGAGGGTCCGAGCATCGAAGCGGAACTCGATGGTCAAGCCATTGTCTTTCCGCTGGGACCCAATCTTTTCTTGCGATGGGCGGATTGTCACGTCGCATTGGACAAGGACCAATCCGCAACCTATCGCTGCGAACTTAAGCCCGGGTACCAGTTCCGCTAAGGCGGGAACACGTGCTCGTGGCGGGCAGGGCCGATTTGCCTAACAATACCTACCTGCCCAAGAACCAGCGATGTGTCGTTGAGCGCCCTACTTCTTTTTCTTAGGTGGAAACGGAACGGTCTGCCCCTGATAGCTGCTTAGTTTTGAGATTGCAACGTCTCCTACGGGTGTTTTAATTTGCCAAAAAACTACTTGGCAAATTAGGTCCACACCGGGGATAAATTCTAGCTCCCATTCACCGTGATTAAATAGTTCCAGAGTGATTGGAGCATCAAAACCAGGATTGATATGTGGGGCGGTTGCGTGGACCGCAAGACCTGCTCTAGACAAACTGCTCTTGCCGTTGACTTGAGCCGCAAGATTCGCGGGCACAGTGATTCGTTCAAGAGTCTGTCCAAGTTTGAACTCTTTCGGTCCCAAACGAAATACTGGATCTCTATCGCCTGTGAAATCACGCATGTCGGTCAAATACGAGGGATCAAAGTCGTGAGCAGGCCGAATAACAATGGCTTTTTGAACTTTTTGGGTTGTAAAACGGAATCCCAATCGCAGGTCGATAGAAGAAAGACTAATTTGATCGGGAGAAATGTCGGGCTGGAAGCGGATTTTCTTCCGCTTCCAGAGGGTTAACAGGTCTTGGCGACCTAGCATCATATTCGTGCGTGTTGTCGAACAAATGAAAATGGAACATCCAGCACTTTGGTCTGTGAGACTTCACCCGACAGCATGATTGTTGCTGTGCCTTTGGAAACCTCTATAACAGACGCTGTTAGAGTTTTGTTCCCTGCGATCTGCGTTTCCTGGGCGAAACCGGAGATGGTTTTACCTAACACGTTGCCATAGAACTTTACTTCACTTGGGAACATCCCTGGTTTAACATCCACAGGAAGAAACACGATCTGCCCAACTTTAGGCCGTATTGACATGAGTTATATTCGCTTTCCTTTCGCTAAACAATATATCAGACAGTCTACAGAAAGGCAACAATATATTGTATATATCAAGTCTTCCGTGAAGATCCAGTATATTTGTTGATTACTTGCCCGACAACCCTGCGGCCTGCTCGACAATTCACTGCTTGACTCCGATTATTGGTGGAGGGGGGCAGGAGTTGCTGATGAGCCGTTTCCCCTCTGGCCGTGTTTCGCGCCCTATCATTCGCGCTCTGATCATTCGCGCTTCATCGGTGGAGTATCATGGGCGGAAAATGAAGAAAACCGCCGTCTTGCTCCTAAGCATTCCTATGCCCCTCGCCCGCAAAGGCGTGGTGGCGGAAATCTCCCAGTTCCTGATTGCGCACAACGGCAGCGTCCTGCACAGCGACGACCACCTGGACAGTGGCCGCGACTTATTCCTATCAAGGCTAGAGTGGGATCTGGACGGGTTCGATATTCCAGTCTCCGATTTCGAGCGCTACTTCAAGCCCATAGCCGAACGTTTCCAGATCAACTACCACTTGGCCTTGAGCGACTACCGCCCCAAGATAGCTATCCTGGTTTCCGCCTATCAGCACTGTCTTGCCGACCTGCTGTACCGGCACAGCACCGGCGAACTGGCGTGCGACATCGTCAGGATTATCAGCAATCACCCGACCGCCAAGCCGCTGGCCGACTTTCATCACGTCCCCTTCCATCTGCTGACCAACCCCAAAGACAAGCGCGAGTCCGAGCGGGAGATGCTTGAACTGCTGGGGCAGGAGGTGGACCTGATCGTGCTCGCGCGCTACATGCAGATCCTGGGACCGGATTTCGTCGCTCAATACCTGTTGCGTCTGATCAATATCCACCATTCTTTTCTTCCTGCTTTCGTTGGGGCAAAACCCTATCATCAAGCCTTCGAGCGCGGCGTGAAGCTGATCGGCGTCACCAGCCATTACGTCACCGCCACTCTGGACGAAGGACCGATCATCGAGCAAGACGTGGTGCGCGTTTCCCATCGCGACACGGTCGAGGACATGGTGGGCAAAGGCCGCGACTTGGAGAAGGTCGTGCTCTCGCGCGCCGTGCGCTGGCATCTGGAAAACCGCATTCTCGTCTACCAGAACAAGACAGTCGTGTTCGTTTAGAAACGCGTGTTGCCAGTCGCTTCGCCGGACGTTCTCAATGGCCTCAATGGCGGATTAGCGCTCACCGGCAATTTTGTCAGTTGTGGTTGCGGAGTGTTCTCCCTCAACCGCAGAGAACGCGATGGGCGAGGACGCGAGCGCAAGCGCGGGCACCAGCGAGGGCGCCTCGATCGCCGGCAGAGGTTCGTCTTTGCTCATCGACGGGAACTTGCCGTAGGTCATGCCGCGCCACAACCACTCCATGGGGCCAAAGCGATATCGGTTCAACCACCAATTACTGAACACAATCTGCGCCCAATAAAGAATGACCGTGGGTACCAACCCAATTGCTGGTCCGATGCGCCCATAGAGACCGGTTGTGTAGTGGTAGAAGAACAAGGTGCACACCACGGACTGCATCAAGTAGTCGGTCAATGCCATGCGCCCCACCGCGGCAAATGGGAGCAGGCGGCGTCGCCAATCCTCGTGCATGAAGAGAAGCGCCAGGCCCGAAACATAACCTGCGCTCAAGATATGGGATCCAGGCAGAAAGAGAACTCCAGCAGACCAATTCCACGGGGAAACCTTGTCGGGAGGAATCACTGCTCTCACCGAGGCCCCGTAAATATTGATGGTTAGGCCTATCGGGAGGCACCACGCGCACACCCGCTTCAACACCGGACGGTATTCCTCGAGCTGTTGTACGATGCCGGATCGCCACACCCACATGCCGAGTAGAAACAGCGCCGTCGCATAGATCGCGAACAACTCGAAAGGTAGCTGTTGCTTCCATTCCACCCAGTTCTGCGCCATGATCTGCCGCACCGTCCCGTGCGCGTAGATACTAATGATCCCGTACATCTTCTTCAAATCCGTCGGCTTGGGGACCATCCAAGGTCGACGGAAGCGGCTGAAGTAGATGGCCAGGAAAATCGAGCTGGCTACGATGGGCAGCGAGAACAAACCTCCGGCCCACCATAGCAAGGTCTTCTGTTGGCGTTTGCGGAAGAGCAACAAAATTGCTCCCGACAACGCATAGGTCAGCAGGATGTCTCCCGCCCAGATCAGCAGCCCGTGGATTAGTCCGAATAGCGCCAGCGCTAGAAGTCGCCGGGGATAGAAGCCCAGGAAGCGCACGCCGCGCGCTTCCGCCCGGCTCATCTGCATGGCAAAGCCCATCCCGAAAAGAAATGAAAAAATCGAGATGAATTTCCCCTGGATCAGGGCATCGATGAAGAACTGGGCCGCGACGTCGGCACGGCTGTGAAAGAGGGCCCCGATGTTCCCGTAAACATCGAGGGGCGCGAAGAAAGCACGCATGTTCGCGGCCAGAATTCCGAACAGCGCCATACCTCGCAAAACGTCGATAAAAAGGATGCGTTCCGAAAGGCTGACCGGGCCCACCCGCTGCGCTTCTAACTGCATGCGCCACCCCCGCTGGTAATAATGCCATGAGCAACCGGAACGAAGTCAAATGCAAATTAACTTTGTGGTCTATTGTTATGTTGAGAACCGAGTAATTGTGGCCATCGCGCCACGCTCCGCAAAGCGTAGGATCAAGGCCTGAAACTCACTATGAACACCGGTTGCATCGGCAATGTCCGACTGCGGCATCTTAGTCCCCTCCTCCTTTCTTCATTTGGTACATGTGAAGGACATGCGCTTTCATTTTTTCCAGAGGATAATTCTTGGGTTCCATAACATATTCGGCGACTATACCTGTAGTAAGCGAGCGAAAGTAGATCACTTCCGCCTCCGGATCACTGACCCCGAGCTCGGAGAAGATTGCTCGATGAACTTCGAGGATCTTTGCCCATTGGCTCCGAATCTTCTCTGACGTGTTCCCGATGCGTCGAATCGCTTCAGGAGCGTCGGGCTGCAGAAAGACCGTCAGGTAGAATTTATAAAGCATGGTGTCTTTCTTCACCTCGGCGAACAGGCGATCCAGGATGGTAGCGAGCTGGTTGAGAGCCCCGGATATTTCGCCGATCCCTTGGATTAACCCTTCGGCTTGGTTGAAGCGTCGCTCCATGACCGCCGCCAGCAAGTGTTCCTTGCTCCTGAAGTAGTTGTAAGCAAGGCCCTTTGAAACCTCCGCTTGTTTTGCAATCTCTTCCATCGAGGCGCGGTGGAAACCTTTTTGCTTAAAAACGTCCAGGGCTGCCGAGATAATTTTCTCGGAGGCGTTTAGCCGCATTTCTGCCCACTGCCGTTGCGTCCGCGGTGACATCCGTAGGTCCCGTGTCCAGCGCCAAAATTATCAATGACTGACTGAATAGTCAACAATAAAAATTACCCTGTTTGCATTTCCGCGCGTCAGTAGTATAGTGTTCGTCGTCGGCGGAAATAAAACCAGTCGAAGTGCTGAGTGAATTCAAATCGGACAAACCTCTGCACAGTTTTTCACTCCCCCGTTTCCAGCCCTCAGTAAGTGCTTGCAGCAGTAAATACAAACTGATACGTCTATTGGCCCCGCAATTGCACTTCTAGACTCGTCCTCCCCTCTAGGACACTTGCCGAGAACTCGGCTATTCGAATTTTGCTTTGGAGGACCTCCCATGTCGCGCCGCCACTATATCTTGTCACTGGTAGTAGCCCTATTCTTGTCCACGCTCGCCTTGGCCAATTCCATCCCGGTCAATCTGACGCTACTTCACTCCGGCACCAGCGTCCGCGTCGGTGCCTTCACGGCTCCGGGCCATTTCTCGATTAACGGTTTGAAGGCTGCGCCCATGAGCTTTGACGCGATCAGCAGCCACCCGTCGCGGGACTGGAATGCTCACTTCAGCGGGCTGCCTTCTGGAAAAGTTATCCTCGGCAATGACACGGCTAACAGAACCGGGCGCATCGCTTTCCCGGGTCAGGGATATCAACCGACTTGTTGCAAAGCCCAGAACTGGGTCGGTGGGGATCAAGGGATTGGAGGGCATGGAGCGTCTGTCCCGGAACCGGGTAGCCTGATTCTGCTCTCGACGGGCCTGCTCGGGATCGCAGGAATCGTGCGGCGCAAACTACTGCGCGGCTAACGCGCGATCGGCTGTCGGCGTCCTCACAAGTAAAGTTTTCTCGTACTCCTTTGCTCGCCGCCATCAAACCCGATGGCGGCTTTTTTCTTCTCTCTCATCGAGTCCTCGCTGGCTAGAGCCCTGTAACTTCCGTCCCCTCGCCCGAAGCAATCCGCACATCGCGGCGAAAATGTCGCCCGGCGCAAGCTGAAACCCACCGTATATAAATGCCATCCATCTCGACATAAAGCTCGTGTCACGCTAGACACGCCCGCGTTCATGCGCACACGCAATCCCGGCCCACGTTCGATCTTACCTTTTTTATTTTCAATCGCTTAACTGCTGGCTCCCCATTTGCTTTTTATCTTGGCAGCGAAACAGGAGCGATGCGATGAAACTGGGGACCTGCAAAGCGAATCGGCAGAAAAAAGCAAGCTGGGTGCCGAACGCAGTTCTCGGAGCAATGTTCGGCGCAGTGCTCGCAATGACCACCGTGAGCGCGGCCTTGCAGACGCCGGTCTCCCTCTCTGCCCCGCCACGTGTCCAGGCTCCTGAGTTCACCAAAGGCGCGCTCGCCCGAACCACCGTGCACTGGGTTCTGGTCAGCATTCCCGACCGCAAGCTGGCGCTGTTTGAAAACGGACGGGTCGTCCGCCTCTATCGCGTCGCCGTCGGCAAGACTTCGACCCCGAGTCCAGCTGGCGAATTCAAGATCGTCAACCGCGTCACCAACCCGACCTACTACCACAAGGGACAGGTCATCGGCGCCGGCAAGGGCAACCCGGTGGGCACGCGCTGGATGGGGCTGAGCGCGAAGGGCTACGGGATCCACGGCACCAACCAGCCGAACTCGATCGGTAAAGCGGCATCGACGGGATGCATTCGCATGGGCAAGCAGGATCTCGAGGAACTCTTCGCCATCGTCGACGTAGGCGACACGGTCCAGATTCGGGCGGAACCGGACGAGCAAATCGCGGCAGTCTTTGGATCGGGATCGGGAACGGGATCGGGAACGGGAACGGGATCTGAAGCCGGAACAGGGACCGAGACGATCGCGCAGGTCGAGACGGAAAAGAGCCCGGGCAACGGGCAATAAGCGACGCATTTCTTGTAGAGACGAGGCTTGCCTCGTCTCCGGGCAGTTAACTCTTACGGAGGCAAGTCATGGAAACGATGCTGCAAGGCCTGGTAATCATCGGCGGTCTGACGTTCTCGCTGGCCGCGTCTCTGCTGATCGAAGAACTCATCTTCGGACGAATCGTCCGCGTCGCGTTCGCGCGCCGTCCAGAAAATCCTGAACATTTTTCAGAACACGAGCCAAAGAATTGAAAGGAGCACTACCATGCTGCTACTGAAGTATTTCCTGTTGAGCGCGGGAATCGCGATGTTCGTGATTGCCGCTGGAATTCTCTCCTACGACGCTTACCTGCTAATCGCCTGGCAGCGCAGACGTTCACACTTGGATCCGCAAGCAGGCGCGCCCGGACTTAGCTCCTAAATTCCGCTGGCGCACCTCGGTTGCGCTGGTAATGCTGGCCTGGGCGCCGCTCTTGATCTCGGCGGGCATCGTGATTGTCCCCAGCGGAATGGCCGGCGTGCGCGTGAGCCAGACCAAAGGCACGCTGGCCGGAACTCTGTATCCGGGCGTGCACTTCGTGCTGCCGCTGGTCGAGCGCGTCGAACTGTTCAACACGCGCGACCAGTTGTTCACCACCGGCATCAGTGAAGATTCGCCCGCCAAAGGCGCGGCGAAAGGCGAAGCATTGCATGTGCAAGCCCCGCACGCCCAAGCGCTCCACGTCCAGGCTAAAGAAGGACTCACCCTGGGCCTCGCCATCACCGTCCGCTACCAGATTGACCCCAAGCGCCTCGACTACATCGAAGCCAACCTGCCGCAGCCGCTGGAAAAAGAAATCGTGCCGCCCGTGGTTGCCACCGCGTGGCGCGAACTGGTGCCGGGCTACACGGTGCGCGAAGTTTTCTCCGCCAAGCGCGAAGAAGTTCGCCAGCGCTCCGCCGAAATGATTCGCAAACGGCTGGCCGCCGACGGCATCGTGGTGAAAGAAGTCATGCTGCGTGACATCGAACTTCCGCAGGAATACGCCAAGGGCCTCGAGTCGCTGCTGCTGAAAGAACAAGAGAACGACCGCATGGGCGTCGAGACCGAAATCCACCAGAAGCAAGTGAAAATCGCCGAAGCCGACGCCGAAGCCACCAAGGTTCAAGAAGTGAAACAGGCCGAAGGGCAAGCCGCCGTGAGAGTGCTGCAAGCCAAGGGCGAGTCCGATGCCATGCAATACACGCTCCCGCTGAAAGAGAAACAGATTCAGCAATCGAAGCTCGAAGCCGAAGCGCGCAAGGAAGCAACGGTCAAGAATGCCGAAGCTGCCGGCGAAGCCAAGCTGATCGACAGCAAAGCGGAGATGGAACGCCGCAAACTCCTGGCGCAGGCCGAGGCCGAACGCATCCGCTTAACCGCCTCTGCCGACGCCGAGCGCATGACCAGCGAGAGCGCGATCCTGAAGCAGAATCCGCTGCTGATCAACAAAATCGTAGCCGAGCGCCTCTCCGACAAATTGCAGATCATGATGGTCCCGGCGGACGGCAAGTTTTTCTTCACCAACGATGTGCTGCGCGGTATGGGCGCTCCGAACCACGTGAGCCAGGCGGAAGACGTGGAACCCTCCGATAGAAGACCGCAACAATAGTCCGAAGTTCAACAGTTCTCAGTTCCCAGTTCCAAGCTCTCAGTTCTGCTGGTACTGGGTACCGCGTACCAAATGATCCTTCTGAGAACTGAGAACCGGGAACTGAGAACTTTCTTATGAACAAGCCACGATCAGCCACGCGCTATAATCAGCGCATTCCACACATGGAAGCGCGAGAGTCCACTCGAACGCCCAGCGGTCTGCGGCTGGCTTGGCTGACTTCGTTCCTGCTCGCGACGGTTTTTCTTCCATCTTCTCTATGCGCTTCGGACCTGGGAGACACCGCCCGCCAACTCGCCCACAAGATCGCCGCTGTCGCCGGGCCCGGCGCCTTTGCACTCGAAGTCACCAATCGTTCGTCGCTCGACGACAAATCCGTGCGCGAGGTGCGCAGCGCGCTCGAAGCCGAGTTGCACGTCGCAGGCGTGCACGCCACCAAAGCCGAGCAAGCGATGGGAACCGTCGAGGTCGTGCTCTCCGAGAGCCTGCGCGAATACGTTTGGACGGCCGAGATTGTGATCGGGTCCGACGAGAAGAAGGTCGCCATGGTCTCGTTGCCGCGGCCGCCGATGGGAACGCCATTCGCCGCCGCGATGCCGATCGTTCTGAAAGCCACTCTTCTGTTCGCGCAAGAACAGCCTATGCTCGATGTCTCCCTCGTCGAAATGCCGGGAGGATCTCGCCTGATCGTGCTCGATGACGGCATGGTCGCGATCTATCGTCATCAGGGAGCGAATCCGGCCGGGAATCCATCGGAACTTCCAGCAAGAACGTGGGAATTCGAAACCTCGTCGCCCATCGCTCACTCGCGCGCTTTTCCCCGCGATGTGCGCGGACGCCTGCTCTTGCGCCGCGATCACCTGTTCGACGCTTACCTGCCCGGAACGTTCTGCCGGTCGAACTCCAGCGCGTCCGCCCCTCACGTCTGCAACGACACCGACGATCTAACTTATGACGATCCCTGGCCCCTGACGCCGGACGACGGCAGCGTGCGCGCCTTCTATGCGGCCTCGCGCAATTTCTTCACCGGAGCACTCTCTCCCGGCATCGGAAAAGTCTCCAACGTTCCTTCGTTCTATTCGGCGGCCGCGCTTCCGCGATCGAGTTACACGCTATGGGTGCTCGCCGCGGTGGATGGATCGTTGCATCTGGTGGATGGGATGACGGACCAGGTAATCCGCGGCGGGAAATGGGGCAGCGATCTGGCCGCGGTTCACTCCACGTTGCGGCACGGGCACGCAATTGCTGGTCTCGGAAGTTGGAACCTGCGCCGGAGATTCCGAGCGCGACGGCCTGCGCGCGTTCGAGATTCCCGATCGCGATCCCGTGGCCGTCAGTTCAGCGGTAGAGTTCGACGGGCGAATCGTAGCGCTGTGGCCGGAAAGCAGCGGCAATGGCGCAACGGCAATCGTAAGACGAAAAGACACAGGATGGTATGAGGCGTATCGAGTATCGATTTCGTGCAGCAACTAGCCCCGAATCAGCTGGCGCTAGTGTGGGGACGGGCGCCCTCGCCCGTCCAAGCCGAGCAAAGCTCGGCAGCTGCCAGCGGTCACGGCAACTTTGGATCAGCCATAGGCTGCGGTGTGCGCCAATGATCATGTCATTGATCCTGTCATTGACCGCTCGCGATGCATCAACGACCGCGTCAGCGGCGACCCGTCCGCACTACGGCGGAACTCTGCGCGTAATGCTGCAATCTGCGCCCGGACACGCTCGACCTTCCCGCCAACGCCACGCCCGCCGACTACTGGGACGCCGCGCGCACCCTCTCGCTGATCGGCGACACTCTCGTAAAACTGGATGCGCAAGCCCGCCCGCAGCCCGCGCTGGCTGTGGCATGGCAGAGCGACCCGACCTCCCGGCATTGGCAATTCACGCTGCGGCGCGGAGTGAAGTTCCACGACGGCAGCGCGGCATCGCCTGCAGCCATCGCGCAGATTCTGGGCGCAATCCACTCCGGCTGGAATGTGCGTGCAGCGGCGGATTCCGTATCGATCGAGAGCGAAACGCCCATGCCTGCGCTGCTCGCCGAACTCGCGCTGCCGCGCAATCTCCTGCTCAAGCGCAATACAAGTCGTCTTCCCATCGGCACCGGCCCGTTCCTCATCGCCGAGTGGCAGCCCGGGAAACTGCTCAAGCTCGCCGCCAATGAAGATAGCTGGGCGGGGCGTCCTTTTGTGGATGCGGTCGAGATCGAATTCGGCAAATCGCTGCACGACCAGGCCATCGCGCTCGAACTGGACAAGACCGACGTGATCGAGGCGGCGCCGCAGGCAGCCAACGGATCGCAACGGCACAGTACATCGTCGTCATTGTCGCTGCCCGTAGAGTTGCTGGCGCTGGTTTTCTCCGCGAACTCAAAGGCACAGGACCCTCGCCTACGAGAAGCGCTGGCGCTCGCCATTGATCGCAAGCCCATCCAGTCTGTGCTCTTGAAAGGCGCGGGAGAACCCGCCGCCAGCATTCTTCCCAACTGGATGACGGGCTACAGCGCAGTCTTTTCCGCGCAGGCGAACCCGCAACGCGCCCGAACTCTGCTCGCGGGCTCGCGGCTACCCGACGCTCAATCTAAGCTACGATCCAAGGGACCCGCAATCCCAACTGATCGCCGAGCGCATTGCGCTCAACGCGCGCGAAGTTGGCATCACCGTGCAAGTATCGTTGTCGGGAGCGGAAGACATCCGCCTGATGCGCGTAGCGCTGCCGAGTCCCGATCCAGCCACGTCGCTCGGCGAAGCGGCGCGGCAACTGGGATTGCCGCAGCCCGCACTCCCGGCGACGCCTGGCAGCAACTCTTTGGACGATCTGTATCAAGCCGAGCGCGGTTTGCTCGCGGGATACGCCGTCATCCCGCTTTTTCATTTGCCGCTGGCGAGTGCGGCGAGCGCACGCGTGCGCGACTGGGCAACCGGGACGACCGGGCGACTGGAACGAGTCGGGGCTCTCGCTGGCTGATGTTTGGCTAGATAATGTCTGGCTGGGCGATTTGCGGCCGGAGGCAGGGTCGCGATGACCTTTCGCCAGAAACTTCTTCTGTTGTTTGCGGCAACGGTCCTGCTCTGCGTCGCGGTCATATCGGCATCGGTGTACAGCACTATCCGGCGCACGTTCGAGCAGGCGGATCAGGACCGCGCGAATGCGGTCGCCGCTCAGTTTCGATCGGAGTTCCAGCGGCGAGGGCTGGAGGTTGCGCGCAAAGTCGAATCGGTGGCAGCCAGCGAAACCGTGCAGCATATCGCTCTCGAGATGAACCGCGGCGCCGCTGACTCAGGCGGGTACGTAGGCCAAGCGCACACGCTCGCGGGGCAGCAGCACCTCGATTTTCTCGAACTGGTTGACTATCGCGGAGCCATCCTCTCCTCCGCGCAGTGGCAGGCGAAATTCGGATATCCCGAAGCCGCGATTCCCAAGCTACGTCTCCCAAGCTACGCCTGCCCAAGCCACGCTCGCCCAAGCCACGACTCCCGCGCCTGCTGTCCCAGCCGGAGCGTTTCTGAAACGCGAAGAGCTGCCCGATGGCGCAACCCTCGGCCTGTTTGCCGTGCGGGTGGCCCGCGTCGGAGAACAACCTCTGTACGTGATTGGCGGCGAGCGGCTCGATCAGGGCTTCCTTTCGACGCTCGACATCCCCGCCGGGACACGTGTACTGCTCTATCAAAACCTGGACGCAAAATGGAATCCAAAATCTCTGCTCGATTTGAACGGGCCGGCCGCGGGCGTCGACCAGATCGCTCCGCTGGTCGCACAGGTTCGCGACACCCTGCAGGAATCTCAGCGCGTGATCCATTGGACTTCCGATGCCGCCGACGCCGAAGTTTTTCATGCCATCCCGCTGACCGGACCCATCTTCAGTGCGACGAATCAAGGTTCATTGAATCAAAGTCCGGCGAATCAGAGCGGCCGGCCGATCAGCAACTGATGGGCGTTCTGCTCGTCGGCAGTTCGCGGCGTCCGCTGATCGAATTGCAAAGGCAGATCGTCTCCACCGCCATGCTGGTCGGCGGTGCAGGAATTTTCGTGGCGGTGCTGGCCAGCCTGTGGTTCGCAGCCCGCGTCACACGCCCGGTCGTCTCGCTGGCTGAGGCTGCGCGCCGGGTCGCCGCGGGCGATCTCGGCGCCAAGGTCGAGGTGGAATCGAGCGACGAACTGGGAGAACTGGCGGCGTCGTTCAACCGCATGACGGAAGATCTCGTGCAGCAAAAAGACCGGACGTCTGCAGGCCGAGCGCGTGGCCGCATGGCGCGAACTGGCGCGGCGCTTGGCGCACGAATTGAAGAATCCTCTTTTTCCCTTGCAGGTGACGGTCGAGAATCTGATGCGCGCGAAACAGAAATCGCCCGAGATATTTGAGGAAGTTTTTCACGAGGGGACCGCGACCCTGCTGGCGGAAATCGACAATCTGAAAACCATCATCGGCCGCTTCAGCGAATTCTCCAAGATGCCGCAGCCCCAGCGCCGGCCAACCCAGGTGAACGATGTGGTGCGCTCGGTGCTGCGCATCTTTCATGCGCAATTGCAAGGTAACGGTCGAGTTACCGATAAAGAAAAGAATAAGATTGCAGTGCGCACCGAGCTCGCCGAGGCGTTGCCCGAAATTTCAGCCGACCCCGATCTGCTGCATCGTGCGCTGCAAAACCTGGTGCTCAACGCGATCGACGCCATGCCGCAAGGCGGAGAGCTGACGATTCGCACCGCGAACTCTGGACGACAGGATTGAACTTTCGGTCTCCGACACCGGCTCCGGCCTGACCCAGGAAGAATGTGGGCGCCTGTTCACTCCTTATTACACGACCAAGCAACATGGCACCGGGCTCGGGCTGGCGATTGTGCAGTCTGTAGTAAGCGATCACGGCGGCAAAATTTCCGTCGAGAGCACGAAAGAAAAAGGCACGACGTTTCGCATCGAATTGCCGTGCGATTTCCCGGCGTACTCGGCGTCTCTGCGGTAGATTTGGGTTTGCATTTCAGTTGAGGTCCGGGTTGAGGTAAACGACCGTGGCGCAAAAAGCGCACCTGCTGATCGTGGATGACGAGGCCAACACGCTGGCCTCGCTGTCGCGGGCGTTTCGTCTGGAGGGCCACGAAGCCACCGTCTGCGACAATGCAAACAAGGCTCTGGAGCTGGCCAAATCGCAATCCTTCGACTTGATACTCAGCGATGTCGTGATGCCCGGCAAAGACGGACTGACCCTTCTCGAAGAACTCAAAGCGCAAGGCGTGCCGGCTCCCGTCGTCATGATGTCGGGCCAGGCGCACATCGAGATGGCCGTACGCGCCACGCGCCTCGGCGCACTCGACTTTCTGGAAAAGCCGATCTCCACCGAAAAACTGCTGCTCACCGTGGAGAACGCGCTGAAGCTCGGCCGCCTCGAGCGCGAGAATCGCGATCTGGAGCGCCGCCTCGGCAAACACGAAATCGTCTGGAAGGGCGAGACCATGCGCCGTGTGATGGCGCAAGTGGAACGCGTAGCCGCGAGCGAAACCCGCGTCTGCATTCTCGGCGAGACCGGCACGGGAAAAGAGCTGGTGGCGCGCACGCTGCATGAGCGCAGTCCGCGGGCTGGCGCTCCGTTCGTCACCCTGAACTGCGCCGCGGTTCCGGCGGAGCTGATCGAATCCGAATTGTTCGGCCACGAAAAAGGATCGTTCACCGGCGCGGCCGGCCGCCACCTCGGCAAATTCGAGCAAGCCCAGCACGGCACCATTTTTCTCGACGAAATCGGCGACATGCCGCTCACCATGCAAGCCAAACTGCTGCGCGTGCTCGAAGAAGGCGAAGTGGAGCGCATCGGCGGCGAGCGCGCCATCACCGTGGATGTGCGGGTCGTCGTCGCCACCCACCGCGATCTCGAAGCGCAAGTGCGCGACGGAAAATTCCGGCAGGATTTATTTCACCGCGTCTTCGTCTTCCCCCTGCGCCTGCCCCCGCTGCGCGAACGCCGCGAAGACATCCCGGCGCTGATCGAGCACTTTGCCGTTCAGGTGACCGCCACCAACGGATGGAAGCCCATGCGCTTCACCGAAGACGCGATGGCCGCGCTCGCAAGAACATCCGTGGCCGGGCAATGTTCGCGAACTCAGAAACGCAGTCGAGCGGCTGATGCTGCTCGCAACTTCCGACGAAGTCACCGGCGAAACCGTGGCGCTGGCGCTGCCCACGTCCGCTGCCGCGCCCGATTCCGCATCGGCGGGCAGCGGCCCGCTCGCCGACCGCGTGCGCGCCTTCGAGAAGCAAACCATCCTGGCGGAGTTGAAACGCAATCACCACCAGATCTCAAACACGGCGCGTGCGCTGGGACTGGAGCGGTCGCATCTTTACAAGAAGGCCGAACAGGTGGGGATTGATCTGAAAGCGGTGAAAAACGAGGGCGACCACTCATAATAAGTTGTTATCCCGAGCGAAGCGAAGACGTACGCATTTCGCGTGTGCCAGCGGAATACATAGGTCCTTCGCTGCGCTCAGGATGACACACCGTATTTATGTCGCGAATTTTACAGGAGGACATCGAGTCCGTTTGCAATTTCCGTCCCCGCACATATGACAATCGCATCGTGCCCAGCACTAGCTTTTATCAGGAACCGCAAGCGGTCAGCCCCTTCCGTCCGGGCGCGCTCGTGATCGCGACCTTGGCCAACCCTCGCGAAAAATTCTGGGGCGCGATTCTCCACCTTTCGGCCGAAGGCCTTAGCCTGCGCGGCGTCGATGTCGCGTCCTTCGAAGATCTGGCCACGCAGATCAAAAGCGGCGAACCCTTCACCTCCGGCGTCGTCTTTTTCCCCATGCACCGCGTGGAGCGCATGGAACTGGATCTTCCCGAGGGCAACATCCTCTCGCTCGCCCAGCGTTTCGCGCAGAAGACCGGACAGGATCCCGCCCCGCTTCTGGTGAGCGAGTTCCTCGCGCGCGCTGGAGGAGAACCTGCCCGACGGAGAAAAAGAGCGGTGAACTACCGGCAGATCCTGACCGCGCCCAACCAGCTCACGCTGCTGCGGATGATTTTCCTGCCCTTCATCGTCATCAATCTGGTCAAGCACGATTTCAAATGGGCGCTGGCGCTGTTCATTCTCGCCGGACTGAGCGACGGCCTCGATGGCTTGCTGGCCCGCACCCTGCATCAGCAAACCTTGCTCGGCCAGTATCTCGACCCCATCGCCGACAAGCTGCTGATGAGCGGAATGTTTCTTGTGCTCTCGATCGAACGGCTGATTCCCTGGAAATATACGGTCGTGGTGTTCAGCCGCGACGTCTCCATCTTGCTGATCAGTGGCGTGCTGTTCATGATTGCCGGCCTGCGCGATTTTCGCCCCAGCATCTTCGGCAAAGCCAACACCTTCGCCCAAGTGGCCGCGATTTTCTTCGTGCTGCTGCTGCTCATCGAGCCCGTACGCTGGGTGTGGATCGCGCGCACCACCTTCCTGCGCGCCACTTTTATCTTCACCATCGTCTCCGCCGTGCACTACGCATTTCTGGTGCAGCACCGGCTGCATGCGCACGCGCCGCCCCCCGCAATCTAGCAACTCTAGGCCCCAGGGATGCAATGCGGCTCGGCCCGGCTGGTTCGCTTCGCAGGCTGGGCCGCCATAGGCTGCGTCGGCATAGGTTGGACCAGCGCCTTGTTCGGCAAGGGAGCGGACTCTACAGTTGCGGCGGCCCATTTATTCTTCAACTTGAGGAAGGGTTCTTCAAAATAACGGCGCGACAGAAATGCAATGATCGTTGCAGCCCCCGCGCCGACAAGAAAGCGTATGAGTATGAGGGTCAGTGGAGCGTCGCCCAGAGCGTCACCCCGAACTATCAACCGTGCCAGACGCATCGCAACCGGCGCTACGAAATGGCCGGTCACTTCAAATACAAGGGTGTGGATAAGGTATAGTCCGTAACTGATCTTTCCGAAAAATTGCAGCACTGGACGCCGTACAATCTGCGCCCAGCGGCTCGCCCCCAGCAAAAGCGCAGTGCCCAAAGTTCCCGTAAATAGCACATTGAACAGCGTCCCTCGAAGCGATGCACCGAAGAGAGTGGTTGGAGGGACGGGCGAGAGAGTGCCAAACCGCGCCCCTAGGGCTATCAGCAAGAGCGATGCTGTAATGCAAAGAACAGAAAACCATTTCATCGACCGCCGGTCTGTGAGCAGGGTCCGGCTCGAGATCGCTAACAGTGATCCGCTCGCCAGCCCGTCGGCCACCATCCACGTGTACCAGACCTCTGCCGGGTGTCCGTATTTAAAGGCGATGGCCCTGAAAAGAGGGCAGCCGAGAAAGACCGCGAGGGCAAAGAACGCCAACGCTCGCTGGGAAAGGTTGCGCACCGCCGCGGGCCAAAGCAAGTAAAACTGCTCTTCCACTGCCAACGACCACAAGGGCCCGTATTGCATGGCTACACCGAAGAAGTTGGTCACATTCGACAAGTAAATGAGGCTCAACCCGACAAAGCTCCACGAGACTCGACCTTCCACAACGCCAATCCGCGGCAGCAGCAACAGAAGGAGCAGAAGCAGCAAGTAGGCGGGCAGGATTCGCAGAGCTCGTCGAACGTAAAAACTCTTGTAGTACCGCGGCGTTCCCTTGCTGTCCAGGAGTATGCCGGTGATCAGAAAGCCCGAGAGTACAAAGAAAAGGTTTACTCCCAACCAGCCCAAGCGAGTAGCAGCGAAAACGGCGCGCACGATCCCTGGCAAGCCCGTGGTATCGCATTGCGAGAACCCGTGGTAAAAAACAACTGCGAGAATCGCCACGCCGCGGAGAGTATCCAATTCCGGCATTTTGCGGCGGAGCAACTGGTTTGGGATATCGTTCTTCAATGAGGAGTCACTGCCCCGAAATCTAGTAGGCAGAGACGGTATTGTCAACCGCAAGGAAGCAGCGTGCCGGTTGGCTAACACACAACTCGAACTTACTAGCGTGGAAAACTTTGAATTGCACCTGGCCGTAACTGGCAGCGCACGCCATTTGACCCTTTTTCCAGCGGCACCCTAGAATGAAAGGTTCGCACTGCGCCCGCGAACTCGTCATCGTCCATGGCACTGCGCCTCTATAACACTCTTTCCGGGAAAATCGAGGATTTCCATCCGCTCGACGACAACCGCGTCCGCATGTATGCCTGCGGACCGACCGTCTATGACTACGGCCACATCGGCAATTTCCGCACATTCATCGCCGTCGATCTTCTCTATCGCTTTCTGCGCCAGAGCGGATACGACGTCCGCTACGTCATGAACATCACCGACGTGGACGACAAGATCATCCGCAACTCCGCGCGCGACGGCGTCAACGTGCAGCAATACACTGCGAAATTTGCCCAGGCCTTCTTGGAGGATTCGGCCACGTTGAACATTGAGCGGCCGATTCTGGTGCGCGCAACCGAACACATCCAGGCGATGGCCGACTTCATTGCCGAACTGGCGAAGAAGGGCTTCGCTTATCGAACGGACGACGGTTCGTACTATTTCCGCATCGCGAAATTCCCCGAGTACGGCAAGCTTTCGAAAAAAGATTTTGCCGGCATGACCGACGGCGCGCGCGTCGACGTGGACGAATACGAAAAGGACAGCGCCCGCGATTTCGCCCTCTGGAAGGCCGCGAAGCCGGGCGAGGCTTCGTGGGAAACGTCGATCGGGCGCGGGCGCCCGGGCTGGCACATCGAGTGCTCGGTGATGTCGATGGAGCAGTTCGGGCCGAGTTTTGACTTGCACGCTGGCGGCGAAGATCTGATTTTTCCGCATCACGAAAACGAAATCGCGCAGTCGGAGGCGCTCACCGGAAAACAATTTGCGCGCTATTGGTTTCATGTGCGTTTTCTGCTGGTAGAGGGCCAGAAGATGTCGAAGAGTCTCGGGAATTTTTTCACCGTCCGGGACCTTGTGCTGCGCGGCCACAAGCCGTCGTCGATCCGCTGGCTGCTGACGCAGGTTCCCTATCGCAGTCAACTGAACTTCACTTTCGACGGCTTGAAGTCGGCGGCAAGTTCGGTGGAGAAATTGCGCAACTTCCGCTTGCGCCTGACGAGCACGCAGTTCCCCGCCGGCGCAACCCGGCCGATGGCACAACTCGCCGAGCGAAACCATCGCGCGCATGAAGAGCGCTCTCGACGACGATTTGAACACCGCCGAGGCGCAAGCCGCCATGTTCGACATGTTGCGCAAAACCAACACCGCGCTCGATGCCGCGGAAGCTGGCCAGAAAGAGTCCGGCAGGACGACGTGAAGCCGCTGCTCTCTGCGCTCGAAAAGTTCGACGAAATATTCGGCGTGCTGAAAGATGACGATCAGCCTAAGATGAAAGCCATCCTCGACTGGGCCCGCGCCGAAGGGCGCGAAAAAGAAATCAGCCCCGAATTGCTGGAGATCGCCGGCTCCGCGCAACTCGCCGACGAACAGGTCAATCGAAAGCTAGCCGAAATGGAAGCCGCGAGAAAAGCGCGAAACTTCAAGACCTCCGATGCACTGCGCGCCGAACTGACCGCTGCCGGCATCATCGTGGAGAATACGAAAGATGGCGTACGCTGGAGAAGAAAGTAGAGGACATTTTGTAATTTCGCAATTTTGTAATTAGGTAATTTCAAGAACCGAAGCGTGAGCGGATTCGGAGTTGACGGGCTTCAAATTACCAAATTACAAAATTGCCAAATTCACAAAATGCTTTCCCTTGACGAATATCTTCGCGAAGCCGAAGTCGCCCACGGCCATCTCTGCGCCGGGCAGGTGCTGGGCGTGCGCCTGGCCATGTTGGGGCTCGAGAAACTGGGCATCGAAGACCCGCGCGGCAAAAGATCGCAAACGTCTGGTCACGTTCGTCGAAATCGACCGCTGCGCCACCGACGCCATATCCCTGGTCACCGGATGCCGTCTCGGAAAGCGCGCCCTGAAATTTCGCGACTGGGGAAAGATGGCCGCGACCTTCGTCGACGTGAGCACCCGAGCCCGCCCAAGCGAAGCTTGGACGGGGCACCCAGCCATCCGCATCGCCGCGAAAGAATCGTCCAAGGCGCTGGCGCGCGCGATGCATCCCGAAATCGAAAGCAAGAACCAGCAGCAGATGCTGGCCTATCGCGAAATGCCGGAAGACGACTTATTCACCAAGCAGTGGGTGAAGGTCGAACTCCCCGCGGAAGAGTTTCCCGGATACAAGGGCGAACGCATAGTCTGCGCGGAGTGCGGCGAAGGCATCAATTTCCGCCGCGAAGTTGTGCGCGACGGGCGAGTGCTATGCAGGGCGTGCTCGGGCGAACGGTATTACGAAGCGTGTAAGTTAAGCGGATCGGCCGACATCCCTGCCGTCCAAGCAAAGCTTGGGTGGGGCACGCTGCAATTCTTCTTATAAAAAACGATCTTTGAGAATTTGTTCTACGTTACGATGGCCGTGAAGAATGGAGACAACTTGCAAGGGCTTCGTCTCCGGCCGGTAGACGATGAGGTACGAATAAACCGGGAAAAACCTCACCGCCTCGTCCGTCAAGTTTTTACTCCAATGTCCGGCGCCCGGCGTTCTTGCCAAGAAAACAATTCTCTCGCGGATGACGGATTCAACGCGGTCGGCGACTGCAACGCTGGTTTGCTTCTTGATGTACCGCCAGATTTGGACGAGATCGGACGCCGCCTCCGGCGCGAGGACGTAGCGCACGCTCATTCAGGCTTGGACTTCAATTCCGCCAGATAGGTGTCGAGCCGGTCTGGATCCCCTCGCCCGGTCGAGTTGCTCGGTTCCGCGCCGGATTTTGCGTTGTTCGCCTCCCGGTTTTCCAAAGCCAGCGATCCTGTTCCTCCTGGGTCTCTAAGCAAGCGGACCAGAACCTCCTCGATGCTGCCGGAACCAGTCGCTTGAATTTGCCTTTTGATTCTGGCGACCTCAGGGCCCGTCTCTGATTTCGGTATTCTATCCTCAAGGGCCCGGTCTGCCGTGATTTCGACCTATTCGCTCCAGTCTTCGGCTTTCCGCGTTGCTAGTCCGACGGGCGGCGGCATCTCGATAGCGTATTGCCCTCGGAACACTGGCAGAGTTTCAGTATTCTGCTGACGTCCAAACATTGGCCCAAGTGATGCGATCCCACGGCTCTGGTGACGGGTCTCGGGATTCTTAGCGTTCGGATTGATCAATGGTCCTGCGACCGGCCAATGTGCAGGGCGAGCTTTGACGCCTTTGGCGGCGACACGAGCTGTTGGCAAATGGGACAGCCGTGGCATCCTCAAAAATGTCACTGTGGGGACTGCGTCCGAACGATGGTGTTATGCCGGAAATCCGACAGTGGCCAGCACGCTCTTCTTCTACATTGCCTATCTCGGTACATGTTAGCAAGGGCGGGGTGTCCCTACGCGGGCTTTCTCTGCCCCGCTCATATGCATGCGCCACCCGCAGCAGCGTAGCCTCATCAAAGTGCCGCGCAAATAACTGCAACCCAATCGGCAGCTTCTCGTGATTCTCGCCGCAAGGAACTGAAATTCCGGGAATGCCCGCCAGGTTCGCAGTTACGGTGTAGATATCGGCCAGATACATGGCCAGCGGATCATTCACTTTCTCGCCTAACTTGAAAGCCGGCGTCGGACAGGTCGGCGCAGCGATCACATCCACTTTCTTGAAGGCCTCGTCGAAGTCGCGCGTCAGCAGCGTGCGCACTTTCTGCGCCTTCAGATAGTAGGCATCATAGTAACCCGCGCTCAGCGCGTAGGTGCCGAGCATGATGCGGCGCTTGACTTCCATGCCGAATCCGCCGTCGCGGCTCAGCCGGTACATTTCGGAAAGCGTGCTCGCCTTGGCCCTGAAGCCGTAGCGCACGCCGTCAAAGCGCGCCAGATTCGCCGACGCTTCCGCCGTCGCCACAATGTAATACGTGGGAATCGCGTACTCGGTGTGCGGCAAACTCAACCGGCACAACCTCGCATCCCAACTCGGCCAGCTTCTGAATCGCAGCCTCAACCGCCGCGCCGACCTCGGGATCGAGCCCCGAGCCAAAATATTCCTTGGCCACACCAATCTTCAAACCCTTGACCGGCTTCTCAAGTTCCGCCACATAGTCGGGCACGGGCACCTCGGCGGAAGTCGAATCCATGGGATCGCGGCCCGCAATTATGCGCAGCACCAGCGCGACTTCCTTCACCGTTTTCGCAAACGGGCCGATGTGATCGAGCGACGAAGCAAAAGCAATCAGCCCATAGCGCGACACTCGTCCATAGGTCGGCTTCAAACCGACCACGCCGCAAAACGACGCGGGCTGGCGAATCGATCCGCCGGTATCGGAGCCGAGCGTCGCCACCGCCATCTCCGCGGCCACGGCCGCCGCCGATCCACCCGACGATCCGCCCGGCACGCGGCTCTTGTCGCGCGGATTGTGCACGACGTGATACGCCGAGTTCTCATTGGACGAGCCCATGGCAAACTCATCGCAGTTGAGCTTGCCCAAAATCACCGCGCCCGCCGCTTCCAGGCGAGCCACTGCCGTGCAGTCATACGGCGGAATAAAATTCTCGAGAATCTTCGAACCGGCGGTGGTGCGCACGCCGTTCGTCACCATGACGTCTTTGATCGCAACCGGAACTCCCCCGAGCGGCGGCAAAGGCTTGCCCTCCGCGGCCATCGCGTCGATGCGTGCGGCCTGCGCCAGCGCGCGCTCTTTGCAAAGCGTCAGGAACGCGCCAATCTCGGAGATCTTCTTTCCGGATGCGCGTCGTAGAACTCGTGAGCCAGAGCGGTCGCGGTCGTCTGCCGCTCGGCGATCGCGCTCCTGACGCCGTCAATCGTCAATTCAGATCCCATCTAAGAAAGGGAACTTATCATCCTGAGCGCATATTTTGCAGAGGGCCCGGGTCCTTCGCAAAATCTTCGCTCAGGAATGACGGATCGTTATCTCTCAATCACCTTCGGAACTTCGAAAAATGTCCCGTCCGTGTCCGGAGCATTTTTCATCGCGACATCGTGCGGCAACGATTCCCGCAGTCCGTCCTTCACATCCTCGCGGATGGCGTATGCGAACCGATCGCTTCCGTGGCGCGACTCGTCCACGCCATAGCGGTCCGAGACCTGGGCCATGGGCGCAACTTTGTCGGTCTCCAGTTCGCTGAGTCGCTCCATATATTCAAGAATGGAGTTCAAATCGCGCAGCATGCGAGCGCGCTCTTCCTCGGTCAACTCGAGGTTGGCCAGATCGGCCACGTAGGCGACGTCCTTTTCGGTAACTTTCATAAAGCCTGCGCAAGCCCTCAAGTTTGATTTCGAACGAAAGGCATCGCCAAAGCAGATCCCTCATTCGACCCTCAGTTTGACAATCTAATTACGCCTTCACCACGAACTCAATCCGCTTGACCGAAGTCGCGGAATACTTGTTGATCAGAGCCACATAACGCGGCGCCAGGTTGGCGAGTTCCCGACGCCATCCCGCGTCGGCAACTTCCACTCGCAGCACGCCGTCGGAAAAACTCAGCGCCCGCGTCCGCTCAGCCACCGCACTGCCACACGCGACGGGCCAGGCCAGCAACGCGCTCTCGCCCGCCGGCGCGCGATGGAGAGCTTTGGCGATGATGGTTTCCAGGCCTGCGGCAGCACGGTTCAAGGCGAGACTCCAGAGTCGCGAACGCGATCAGAACAGCAATATCAGAACAGCAGTCGGAATGAAGAACAATTGTAGCATCGGAAAATGTTGCGTCTCTCTACCGGACCAGAGCTTATGAGGCCGCTGCCGCCACAGCCTTGGCGCGCTTCTTGGCGAGCTTGCGCAGGTGCGTCGCCGAATACAGACTTCCCCGGCAGCGCGCCGCCCCGCATAAACACGGCGCTTCATCCTCGCCATCGTAGAGGTTGTAGTCGTACGTCAATTCTTCTCCCGCCGCAATATCGCGCAGCGCGATGATCCACATCTTGCCGCGAATCTGATCGGTCTCGCAGTTCGGTTTGCAGGAATGATTGACGAAGGCGGCCACGCCGTAGCCGTCAATAATGCGCTTGCCACCGTCCAGGCCGAATAAATACGTGTTCTCAAAGTCGTCGTAAAGATCGTCGGCCTGTTCGTAGGTGAGGTGCTCGCCCACGTATTCCACGATCAGCGTCCCTTTACGAATCGGCCGCGTGGTGTAGCAGCCGTAGGAGTGAATGCGAGACTGGCGAAGGATGAGCGTCATAGAATACATAATCGCAAGATACATCTCGCGGAAACGTTTGGCAATTTTGCAGTCTGGTAAGCTTCGGGCTCAATCCACAATCTGAGACATCTGATGATTGAACGAACCCTGGCTCGAGCCAATAGCCAAATCTGGGGTGACTGGCTTGCAAATTACGAATCGCAACATTACAACAGGCAAAATCGACCATGGCGCATCAGCATCCACCGCGCTTTCTGAAGATGGTCAACGACGCCAAGCAGCGCGTCCGCGAAACCAACGTTGACGAAGTCAAGGCGCGGCTCGATCGCGGCGACAAATTCGTTCTCGTCGACGTCCGCGAGGACCGCGAATTCGACGCCGACCACCTGCCCGGAGCCGTCCACCTGGGCAAGGGCATCATCGAGCGCGACATCGAGGGCAAGTATCCCGACTTGCAGACTGAACTTGTTCTCTACTGCGGCGGCGGCTTCCGCTCCGCGCTGGCCGCCGATAACCTGCAAAAAATGGGATACACCAATGTCATATCCATGGATGGCGGAATTCGCGGTTGGCGCGAAAGGGGTTTTCCGCTGGAGAAGTCGAAGTAAATGAAGGGTCGCGAGCGGCGCCCCTGCCGTAAGTTCTTTGAATTGAGATGCCCCTTTAAGGGCTGTGCCCCGGGGTTTTTCAGCACACTCTTCAGCCGCCGGGGCAATGTGATTTCAAATTGACCCACTACCCGCCATCGAAATAAATTGACTTAAGACCCATCGCGCGCGACAATACAGTCTGACTGGGGCAGTTTCGAGGTCTGTCCGTCCACAAAGACGGTCCTCGAAGCTGCCCCAAACCATTTTCAAGCTCTTTGACAGCCTTAAGTCCTTATTCCGGAATATTTTACCTATAAGTCCTTTAAACCCAAAGATTTTGCGGGAATTTCGGTAGTGGGCTAATTCTCAATTAACGCCATTAAAGAGGCTTGGTTCTCGTTTCTTCCCTTCATCGGACCTGTGTCGCTTACGTTTCCGAAGCGGGGGGCCACTCAGAATCGACTCGGTCGGTATCGGAGCAATATGTAAGGGTTGAGACAGATCACTGGTGCTCTTGTGTGAATCAGGGAAGAGCAGCTGTAAGCGTTATCCATATCGCTCCAGAACTTCTCAAATGTTCGTTCAAGCACATGATCTTTGATAGGGTGGTCAGAGAGTTTATTAAACGACTTCACAAGATGCCAAGCTCCTTCACGGTTTAGGCGGAGCCCATTGAACTGATTAAGGGGTTGCTCAAGTTCTGGGGTAGTCGATGTCGAGTAGGATGGTGGCAACATGGCCTTTGCCGAGTCCTTTGACCATGCCGCCTGCCTCGAAATGAATCCAGGGAGAGAGATGGTTATCGCGGGTGACACAAATCACTCCGCAGTTGCAACGCTCAAGCTCCCAATGATTTCCGTGAACCAGATAGTTCCTTTGTCGATGTCTTCGGTGGACAACCATACGTCTGTGCCGGGAAGAACTGCTCTAGCCATGGCTTCAACTGCTCGGCAAACATGCGGCTTTGCCGCCAGACCAACTCATGAAGATTTTCACGAATTAAGCATACACCGTCGCATCAGCAATCCATACGCTCCAAACGTGATCCGTCAGGCCAGCGCCATGCAGGCGTAGCTTCAATGTTTGATGGACACGACAAAAGTAAGACGTGACATAGAGAGTCACGGCGGCTGCAGTCGACATTTCTACTGAAGCGTTGTGGTCTGGTTAGGCGACGGTGCATCCTACGCTCAGGTTAGTGCGTTCAATATGTGACGTGAAATCCGGCTCAAATCAGGCCGACCGATTTTGACGTGTGGGACCGCCCCAATAACCTGACCGCCGCCGTACCATCCATCGGTATTGACGCGGCCATAGATTTTGTGGAGCTGCCCAAAATCGACGTTTTGCCCGAAGTGCTCACGCATCGCGCCTACATAGGCGTTGTACTCATCCGATGTGACCTGATAGCGGCCATCGTGCGGCGCGAAGATCGCAAACGAACGCATGAGCACTCACGCCATTACGCGAGCCGATGTGATGCGTGATGATTAGCTTCGTTTCGGAGTCTAGGCCAGCCATATCATCATGCTGCCCCATTCTTCGGGATCGCCTTCGTTCAGGTTCGGCTCGCGCGTGTGGATGAATCCCCACATCTCATCCAGCTGACGAGGCGGAGCGATGTGCTGGATCTTCGCGTTCGATACTGGCGGGCCTTCTCCGCTGCCGTGCGCATCCACGAAAGAATGTGTGTTTGTGCAGACCCGTAAATCTGGAGATCGCTCGATCTTCATGCCTTCAAGCATCAGCGTAAGAGCCTTCGCGCCGTCTCGGGATCGGTGTAGTGCGTCCCCAGCTTGGGAGCAGGTTCACAGAAAGTGGTTTTGCAGGAATTGCAGCGCCAGCGTTGAATGCGGCGCTTACCGAAGTGCCCAAACTTCTTGCAGGTTTGGTGCTGGCATCTGATGCAGGTCATGGCTTTTCTCCGCTTGACTTTCTGGCGGGGAAAAGCCCGAAAATCAGTTTGGGTCTGGATCGTGGCTAACCCCGCGATTTGGATTAGCCCCGCCAACCTGTTCAAGCAGGAAGCGGGGCGCTGTGTTAGTGCTATTTTAGGGTGGTGGCTCGACCGTGATCTCTACGGTCTGACCGCCAGCGAAGCGTGATCTTGATCGGATGACCATGCTGGTTTCATCCTTCCTGAAAGCCCCGTTCCTGCGGGGCTTTCGCATTTAACGCAGAATCTCTGTTTTCTTGATCTTCCTTTTAGGTCTATCGGCTCGGAAGTAAACGGTGCCACCTTCCTCCCTTTCGGCAGACTTCAACTCTCCCATGTCCACCATGCGGCGGAGGGTGGTCGAAATAGAAGAGAGAGGATTGGATGTGTAAGAGCTGAAATCAAATCCAGCCTCAAGAAGCATGGTGCGAATGGCTCCAGCGGAGAAACCGTAATTTGGATGATCTTCAAAGGCTCAGCGCACAGAATCAGTCAAGGATGCAGAACTAGCAGTCATCTTCTGGACCACATCGTTAATTTCCGCTGTCCATTTAGATTTCTCTTTATCCGGGACCATGTTCACCGTGGCATACATAAACTGGCGCAGCTTTACCAGTTCAACATCAATTTTTTCGCGCTGCTGGTAAAGATCGCGAAACTCTTGAAGAGATTTGGCTATCAGTTCCTGATAGTGCGACTCAGTCATACACGGAGTATGCGACAATGCCTAACACTCGTCAAGTAGCAAGGATGATAACAAACAAAAAGCGAAATGGATGGGATGAAGCGATTATGGATGCGAAGTTAAAAATCGCGGCGCTTCGGAAAACAATCGAGGTCTATCAGGTCAGACGTGATGCAGGTGATGCGTGGCCGGAAAAAGCAGCAACACAGAATTAGCCCACTACCGGAATTTCCGTCTAACTCTATGATTCCAATAGACCGGGGGGGGGGTACCCCGTAGCAAACAAGGGCGATTATTGACTACACTCGCCCATTGTAGTACGGTGCGAGTATGAGGTCAATTGATCGCTGGGAAAGAGAGAATGAATCCCAGTGGAATTGCCCTATTACGAAGATGCGAATGACCAACTTGAGTGCTTGGCATCTGCGATATTTCCCAGTGGATCGGAGGGTCGCCTGATGGCCCAATTGTCTGCGTATACCGCATACTTTGATGCCAGCGGACACCCGTCCGACCAGCCATTTGTAGTTGTGGCTGGATATGTGGCTAACATTCATCAATGGAAGTTCTTTAATCGACTGTGGGAGAACATCCACAAGGAATACGACATAATGCTTCCGTTTCACGCGAGCGATTTCTATGCACGTAAAGAGCAGTACGAGCACCTGCCAGAAGGAAACGAGTCAGGGAAGCCTCACGATTTCATTACTACTCTGGCGAGTGCCCAACAGATATATACACTCCTGCACGTCTCGTGCGTAGTTGACATGGGCGTATACAACGACATAGCAGACGTTTTTATGATACAGACGATGGTGCCAGCGTTCGCTCTGGGTGCCCGTGTATGTGTAGCCCTGATTGAGGATTGGCAAAAGAGTTTTGGCGTGGAGCACCCGATAGAGTGTGTTTTTGAGGATGGGGACTTTGGGCGTGGAAAATTCATTGACCTAATGCGCGTAGAGCGAATGCCTGCTCCCATTTTCAAAGACAAGAAAGATTTTCCCGGCTTACAGGCGGCTGACCATGTTGCATGGGAATCCGGCAGTCATTTGAAAAGAGAACGCAAGGCTGGTAGCCCTGTGTCCCGCACGCATCCATTCACGCAACAGCTTGCGATTCCGCATATTCACATACAGGCGACTCTGGCGAACTTGCTAGAAGTGTGTGAGCGCAAGGGAATTCCGATTAAACGGAGCAAAATAATAATCCCATGAATGAAGCCCAGAGATTCGATGTTGGCGTGCGTAAGATTCTCTCTGTCTCGCATGATGAATTGAAACGGCGAGAAGAACAATGGAAGCGGGAACGTGCAGGAAAGGCGAAGCCGGGACCGAAGCCTAAGACTTCGGTCGGCGTCCGCGCTTCAAAGCACCAAGGCTTAGTTAGCCGTTTGTCCCACCTTGCCGGTGAGTTGAGCGAAGGTGATCCGCTTACCGGCTAATCTGAGTAGATGGCGATGCTGAACCTATCCGCATCTGTAAGTGGGTTGTCTTTAGTGGCGCGATTGTTAAACCGGAACGATTGCTCATCAAGGTAACGGAAAAGATGAAACGGTTCCACGGCTAACGTAAGTTCCAGTCAAGGCCGCGTTTCAACAGCGACCAGAAATTCTCCATGCCGTTTGTGTGTACGCGGCCATCTACGTACTTCACGGCGTGGTCAATGATCTCGTGCACGTATTCGTCTTGCAGACCCTTGTATCCGCCGAGTTCATCCGTGTACAGCGCCGATCCCGGTTCTACGTGAGTCCGCACGATAGGTTGAAGAGTTTCCTTCTTGCGATCTGCAATAACCTGAGTGCGGACCTTGCCGCCACGTTTCAATATTCCCATGACGATGATCTTGTCGTACTGGGCTCTGGCCGCGTCCAGTGATGCGGCGCGCGTTCACGCTCTTATGCATGTTGCGCGCCTTGCCGCCTATGAAAGTTTCGTCCGCTTCGACTTCACCGCTAAGTTTCGAGCCGAAGTTCTCGATCCTGCATCGAAAGGCGAATCCGATGAAGCATAAACCATGCCGACTTCTGAGTAACCTTCACGTCCTCGCGCAATTTCGTAACTACTCATGCCGTTCTTGCAGTTGGTAATCAGCCACATAGTAGTGAGCCACTTATCCAGCGGGATTGCGGAATCTTCCATGACGGTTCCGACTTTGATGGAGAACTCGCGCTTCGCATGATGGCTCGAACACTTCCAAGTGCGCCGTTTGGCGTTGAAGCTGACCCGATCCGAGCCGCAACCGGGGCAGATAACGTTGCCATCGGGCCAGCGGCGGATCGGACAAGTAATCGATGCAATTATCTGTATTCGTGAAGTACAGCATTGCTTCTTGAAGGCTCTTGTGGTTCGGCCATGATCGTGTTCCTCCATGACCTAAACTTTACCCAAAAATCAATGGGCGAGTCAAGTCAATAATTACCCAAACAAGTAACTAGCAGCTTCCGAACGAAAAGGTTCATGCTCGCAAGGCTGAAGCTCCCAACGAAAATGTGGTAGCTAGGCGGTCTGCTATCGACTAACGACTATCGACCAACGACCGCAGCAGCCAAAATCCGTTATCATAAGAAGAAATTCTCCAGGGGAAAGAAGAAAGACAAGCAATGGCAGTTCCCGTATCCCAGATGTGGACAGTGGCCTCCTACGTTCTGCGCCAGAAGCTGGCCGGACGCAAGCGCTATCCGCTCGTGCTCATGCTCGAGCCGCTGTTCCGCTGCAACCTGGCTTGCGCCGGATGCGGCAAGATCCAGTACCCCGCCCACATCCTGAAAAAAGATCTCTCCGTAGAAGACTGCTTCAAAGCGGTCGATGAGTGCGGAGCGCCCGATGGTCTCGATCCCCGGCGGCGAGCCGCTGATGCATCCGCAGATCGACGAAGATTGTCGAAGGCCTGGTCGCGCGCAAGAAATATATCTATCTCTGCACCAACGCGCTGCTGCTGAAAGAAAAGTTGCACCTGTTCAAGCCCAGCAAGTACCTGAGCTTCTCGGTTCACATGGACGGACAGAAAGAGCACCACGATTTTTCCGTCTGCCGCGAAGGCGGATACGAACTCGCTCTCGACGGAATCCGCGAAGCCGTCGAAGCCGGCTTCCGCGTGACCACCAACACCACGCTCTTCGATGGCGCCGATCCCAACAGCGTCCGCAACTTCTTCGACGAGATGATGGAAGTCGGCGTCGAGAGCATGATGGTCTCGCCCGGATATTCCTACGACAAGGCGCCCGACCAGAAACACTTCATGGGACGCGCCCGCACTCGCCGCCTCTTCCGCACCATGCTTTCGAATCGCAAGAAGACGTGGCGCTTCAACCAGTCGCCGCTCTTCCTCGAATACCTGATGGGCAAGCGCCACTACAAGTGCACGCCCTGGGGCATGCCCACCTACAACATCTTCGGATGGCAGAAACCCTGCTACCTGCTGCAGGATGGCTACGCCGAATCCTACAAAGAACTGATGGAAACGACGGAGTGGGCCAGCTACGGCACCGAGTCGGGCAATCCGCAGTGCGCCAACTGCATGGTGCATTGCGGCTACGAACCTTCGTCGGTCGATGACACGTTCGGATCGCTGCGCGGATTCGCCGACACGGTGAAGGCGACCTTCTCACTCTATCCCGATAAAGACGCGCTCAACGATCTCGATCGCGAGGCGCGCCCGGTGCACTCCTACAATCCACTAATCCAGATTGACGCGCAGTTGGCCGCTCCGCAAGCGCCACAGAGCCGAAGCAAGCCGCGCATGAGCGGCCGCGAACACGGGCACGATCCTGCGCTGCCCCACAGCGCGCAAGGCGTCGTTACGCCGTCGCCGCCGAGCCCGGAACCTCCTAGCCACGAACTTCCGAGCGACGAACTCGAAGTTGTCCCCGGATTCGAGCGCGAAAATCTTCAAGGATGGATCCCGCAACTCGCCACCGAAGCAGATATTCGAGCGGTCATCGAAAAAGCCTTCGACTATCGCGGTGACGTAACCATCACCCGCAAAAATAAAGACAAAGAGAAAAATGAAGAAGGCTCCCAGATCACCGGATATCTTTTCGACCGTCGCATCGGCCCAACGCTAGCGACCTCCGTCGTTCGTCTGATGCTAGCCACGAGCAACGAGCGCCCGCCATATCCCCTATTCCGAAATCGCCGCCATAGCCTTCACCGGACGCGACACCGCCGCCGGCAAAAGCTACGAAGCCTGGGTGAAAAAATACTGGGAAAAGCGCGCAAAAGGCGAGAAGAATATTTCCACTCGAGCCCGAAGCGCTGGAGTAGAAGGTAAGTTTCTAGGCTGGCATGATGACGAATGACAATCTTGGAGATTGGAGAATCGACTCGGTAAGTACACTTACTCAAAGTTTCGGCGGTGCTCCAGCAGGTTCTCCCGTTTGGCTCATGAGTACAGCAAAGCACAAGAAGCACCGGTATTTGAGCTTCATCACGCCAAGCGCGCCAGCTCTCTGCCTCAATGTTGCAATTGGAGCGGCTGCTCTTGGCGAAGCCATTAGGCCGAGATTGCAGTTGACTCCCATGATCACCCACGACGGAAAGCAGGGCTTTCAGGTCAGAAGTGAAAATGTCGGCGACCTATACTACCTGTTCGAGCAGTCAATCATCTCGGTGACGATGAGCTTCCAAGCAATCGAAATCTTTGCCAATGCGATAATCGGGCGCAAAGCCACAAGAAATATTGTTGTTAGGCGCAAGGGAGGGGTAGAGAAAAACCTAACTCCGATGGAAGCGGAACGCGAGCTTTCAACGAAGAAAAACTCGGGCAGGTGTTACCTAATATATTGGGCGTATCATCGCCCGAGGAAATCGAGCGTGGCAATCGTTCAAGAATCTGAAAGACGCCCGAGACGCAACCGTGCATCTGAAGTCCCGCGACATCTACACTCGGGATGATGTTGATCGCGAATCGCTATTCTTTTACTACCTTAACCATGACGCGCGGGAGTATCCGAAAGCAGCGATCAAGGTTATTTCACATTTTTTCCCAAGCAGTTTCCTCGATGGTTGTGCCACGCAAAGGAGAACTCCGATCATGATTCTCGCTTTGCGAGTACGACCACGCCACTGTAATTTATCCTATGCTAGTACTCGCCTCCGCCTCGCCGCGTCGCCAGGAATTACTGCGCAACGCGGGGATCGATTTCGAAGTGCAGCCCGCGCATATTCCCGGAAGACCCGCTGCCTGGAGAAGCCGCGAAAGACTGCGCCGAACGCCTCGCGCGCGAGAAGGCTCTCGCCGTCGCGCATAAGCGGCCGCATGATATCGTGCTCGGAGCCGACACCGTGGTCGTAGTCGATGGCCAGCTTCTCGGCAAGCCCTCCGATGCCGCCGACGCCGCGCGCATGTTGCGCCTGCTTTCCGGACGCGAGCATCAGGTGATAACGGGAGTGTGTTTAGTGGTCGACGGCCAGCCGTCAGTGGCCAGTGAAACGACCTTGTCACGTGAGTGAACTCACCGACCAAGGACATCGCCGACTACGTCGCCAGCGGCGAGCCCATGGACAAAGCGGGAGCCTACGCGATTCAAGGCATCGCTTCCCGGTGGATTCCTCGCATCGAAGGGGATTACAGCAACGTGGTAGGACTGCCAGTAGCGCTGGTATGGCGGATGCTGCGGGGAATCAGTTCCCCGTTCTCAGTTCTCAGTTCTCAGAAAACCCATGGCTCTTAAGCTCTTTCTGAGAACTGAGAACCGGGAACTGAGAACTATAGCGTCTGGCGGCTTGGGCGTCTCTTTTGGCTTTTCGTCCGGATCTTTTATCGACGACTTGAAATTCCGGATGCCTTCCCCCAGACCCTTGCCTAAGTCGGCAAACTTACTCGGCCCGAAAAGCAGCAGCGCGATGCCGATAATCAACAGAATATGCAGCGGCGAAAACAGTCCCTCACCCATAGAACCTCCGGGTTCCCACCTCGATTGCGCCGAGCAAACCCTATGGAAATTCTAGGCTTCCCGCGATCTGGAGTCAAAAACAGTTCTCCGTTCCCAGTTCTCAGTTCCCAGTTTTCAGAAAACCTGCGGCACTTCATTTGTCACTGAGAACTGAGAACTTCATGCCTGCTCGATCAGGCCGGCAATGAGCGCGGCCCGGCGTGGCAACTCCGAGATCAGGATGTGCTCGTGCGGGGCGTGAGCTCCGTCGCCTACGCCGCCTAGCCCGTCCAGGGTTGGGATTCCCAGAGCGGCGGTGAAATTGCCATCGGAGCCGCCGCCCACCGCCGCTTCGCCAAGCTTCCATCCCAGTTCGCGGGCGATGGCAGCGGCCTGCGCGTACAACGCTGCCACTCCGGCAGTGCGTTCCATGGGCGGACGATTGATTCCTCCGGTGATTTCGATTTTGCATTTGCGATTGAAGGGGCGCAGGCTGCGCATCTGCTTATCGATTCCAGCCGCATCTTTTATGTGGGCGATGCGAACATCGACCTGCGCCGACGCTTCGGCCGGAACCACGTTGGTTCGCGATCCTCCGCTGACGACGCCGACGTTGACCGTCAAGCCCTTTTTCAAATCAGTGAAGCTGGAGATTTTTTCGATTTGGCGCGCCAGCTCCAGAATCGCATTCGCGCCTTTCTGGGAATCGAGCCCGGCATGAGCAGCCTTGCCGGTAACTTTGACGAGATATCCGCCAACTCCTTTGCGCGCAGTTTTCACGGCGCCCTGGAATCCATAGGCAGGCTCGAGCACGAGCACGGCGGCAGATTTTTTCGCCAGCGACTCGGTGATCGCTCGCGACGAGTCGCTGCCCACTTCCTCGTCGGAAACGAGGAGCACGGTCACAGGGCGCGGCAAGTCGGCTTTATGCCGATCTTCTTTATGCCAATCGTGTTTATGCCGATCTTCTTTATGCCAATCTTGCAAGGCAGCGAGCGCGTGGAGCATCAGAGCGATGCCGGATTTCATATCGAGGACGCCCGGTCCGGTCAGTTTGTTGTCTGCGGCACGGCAGGGCATCGCGGCGAGAGTACCGAGCGGATAGACGGTGTCGTAATGGCCGAGGAGCAGCACCGGCTTCGCTGAGGACTTGCCGGGAAAGTCCACCTGCAGGTGATTGCCACGGTCTTTCGCTGGATGGACGCGGATATCGCTGCTGCCGCCGAGCTGGGAAAATTTCTGCGCGACGGCCTCCGCCATACGATCTACGGCGGCTTTGTTGTCGCTGGGAGATTCGATTTCGACCAGTTCGCGGATGGTCGAGACGATCGCATCACGCCGCTCGTTGAAGTAAGCTAGACGGCGCTGTGCTTCGGCGGTCGGATGAGTGAGTGTTTTTCTGGAAACCGAATTCACGATCGGCTGAAACTCCTTTCCCTAAGCTAACACCGTTACTGTGCGATGCGTCATCTCGCGGAGGAACGGGCGTCTCGCTCGTCTAAAGCAACGGAAGCTCCGATACCGCTCACTCAATTCGGCAGGAGCATCTACGAAAGAGCCAATCCAATTATTCTTCGGGTGGTTCGGGGTGCAGGCCGTCGCCGGGGGCGAGGGGGAGGCGGGAAGTTCCGGCGAGAAGGGCGCGCTCTTGCGGCGTGAAGGCGCTCTTGAACTGGTCGGAGTTGATGAGCCGTTCACGCTGTTCGGGCGTCAGACCGCGCATGCTGCGGATCGCCCGGTTGAGGGCCTGGCGGCGGTCGGGCGGCAACTGCTTGAACTGCTGAAAGAGCTGGCGCGCCTGCTGCTTCTGATACGGAGTCAGGTGCTCCCAGGTTTCCATGCGATTGAGCACGCGCTCCTGCTGCTGCGGAGGCAGGCTGGAAAAATGCTGCAACCTTTTTTGCAAGCGGGCCTGCTGTTGCGGGGGAAGCCGGCGGAACTGGGGATCGTTTTCGAGCGCACGGCGCTGCTGCGCGGGCGGCAGATCCTTATAGCGGCGGAGCCAGTTTCCGGCGTGGCCGGGCTGGTTCTGGCGCGGGCGGCCTTGATAGGGGCTGCTGGGAACTGGGACGACCGTCTTTCTGAAAGTAGTGCCACTGCCCGTCCGCATGCTGCGATGGCGGGCGCTGTTGCTGGGGAGGCGCATAGGGGGATTGGGATTGGGCGGGCGGTTGCGCGAAAGACTGGGCGAATGACAGCGTCAGCAGAAGCGCGCCGAGACAGCTTGCAATTTTCGCCTGGCCCAGCAGGTCTCGTATCACTTCACCCAGGTTAGCGCCCAAAAGGCGGGCGCGAACCTGGGGCACCTTCGTTACTGGTCTTACATTGCCTGTGAATCTCATGGATTCGCGGTTACGTCGTCCTGCACTTGCAATTCGTCGAGCACATCGAAGTCGGCGTACAACTCGTTGTTCGTCTCCAGCGCCTGCAGATCGCCCACGGCGGTTCCCGGCACAACCGGCAGACCGAGAGCTAGGGAGGCTTGGTCGTTGATGGCTTCGGTTTGAGTAGAATGTAACGACTTGTTGCCGACCAGAGCGCTCCGGCCACCATCACGGCAGCCAGCGACATCGCCCATGCCGGACGCCGCAGCCAATGCAGCCATCCTGCCTGCGGCGCGCCGTTTCTTGCGTCATCTCTTCGCGGAGGCGCGCCTGGAGCCGGGTGTCGAAATAGGGCGACGGTTCGGGCGCTTGCCATTCGTCCAGCAGCGCCATGGTTTGCTGAAAACTCTCGCAGATTGGCGGCACAGGCGGCGCAGGAGGCGATGTGCTTCTCGACCTCCGGCGTGCCCGCGTTGTTGCCCCCGGCCAGCAGCTATGTCCGGCAACAGTTCGCGAATTTCATTGCAATTCATACTGCTTCCCCTACTTCGCCGAAACAAATTCCTTGAGCTGTTCGCGCAACGTTTCATAGGCGCGGAACAGCAACGACTTGGTGGCCGACTCGCTCAGCTTGAGCACGTCGGCAATCTGGCGGTAATCCATCTGCTGATACTTGTGCATGATGACCGCCATGCGCTGACGTTCGGGCAGCGCATTCACCTTGCTGCGGATCGCCGCCAGCCGCTCCCGCTTCAAGATCTGCTCTTCGGCGCGTGAGCGAATCGTCGGCCAGGTCGGGCGTCGTGCCCGTTTCCCGGTCGGGCTCATCGAGGCGCACGGTATTTTCCGGGCGCTCGTGGCGCGTGTCGCGCGCGTGGTTGACGGCCAGGTTGGTCGCGATGCGATACATCCAGGTCGTGAACTTGGCGCTCGGCTCGTAACTCGGTGCGCGAGCGGTAAACCCGCAGAAATACTTCCTGGGCCAGTTCCTCGGCGGTCGACGGGTTGTGGCACATGCGGTACATGAAGCCCACCATGGGCCGGCGATATTTCTGCACCAGGTAAGCGAAGGCGGATTCGTCGCCCGTCTTCACCCGCAGCATCACGTCGACGTCGGAAACGGCATGGGCTGAACTGTCGTCTGCATTGTCGTCCGCATTAACGACGGACTTTGCCATGGTGCCGGGCGCAGACGGAGACGGCGTTCCGGCAAAGTTCAGCAGCCCGCGATTCGGCAGTCCGCGATCCAGCAGTCCACGATCGATGGCCACGCTGCTCACATCAGTAGAAACCCCGTTCGGGGGCGAAAGTTGCGCCTCCTGGGGCGCAGGAGGGCGCGAGGAAGTGTTTTCTCGTGAATCAGTTACGGGTCGAGCCTCGGGACTGTCGGAGGCAGCCATGGAAGGGGTGATGGAAAGAGGCTACCGGGAGCGGGCGCAGGTGGTCAAGAGGGTGCACGAACGCCGGGGGGGACGGGCACGATTTGTCCGGGATTCCACGATCTGAGGTCGGGGCCGTGCGCCGACGCGGGCTTGCGTTCCCGAGCGCTACGTCAATCACAGGTCTCGACTATTACTCTCAACTATCACTCTCAACTATCACTCTCAACTATTACTGCGCGACCACGTCTCCCACAGTTGGTCAAAAGCGGCACCTTCGAACACCGACGCCAACCCACTCCTATTGAACAAATCTCTTATGCGCTGCTTGGGATTGGCAATCTGCATATCGCATTTTGTCCTTCTCGCATGCATATAAACGCTGACCAGCGCCCCGAGACCGGCACTGTCAACGTAGTCTACATTCGTCAGGTCTAAGACAATGCGCTTGCCCTCGGCGGTCAGATCGCGAAGAGTGCTCTCCAGCGTAGCGGAGGTTTCCAGTGTAACCCGACCCGTCGCCCGGACCGTCGTTTCTGAGGTGTTCTTCTCCGTTTCGAGTTTCAATTGGGGACCGCGAATAACCGGATTGGCAGCCATTGCAGAGCTCCTTGGTGTTGCATTCGAAGTTGCATTCGAAGCTAAACCCGCGATGTGGGTTCGACTGAATTGAGTAAAGATATATCAAACCAACGCAAAGTCAAGCCGAAGTCACGCCATTTCGGGTCTTTCCTGAGCCCCAGCCTGCTTGGCGGTCAATAATGGCTCTGCAGCCGCCAGTGAATGACGGGGCTATGGCAGCGTCGCGTGCTCGGTCTTGGCGATCCAGAGTAACGAATCGCATTCTTGTTTTCTTAGCCATGAAGGTGTGAGGGAAGTCGAAGTCAACGAGGGACGGAGCAAGAACTTTTGTCGTTGGAAGCGGTAGAAGTTTCTTGTTCGTGATCCCCGTGAGTGGTGTATCGGCAGGAAAACAAAGGGCGTTTGGCAAAGTGGCACGGTTCTTGCAGCCAACAGAGTGGTTCGCCGCTTCGCATTTGCAAGAGCGCATGGAGCGAGGTGCTTATGGAAAATGCAACGAAAAGTGAATACGATCTGCATTCTGCCGTCACTTTCTTCTTGGTTGGTGTGGGCGTCGGGTCAGTTTTGGCTCTTGTCTTCAATCCGAGACATAGAGTCGCGCTCGAAGCGATCAATAGTTTCCGAAGAGCGGCATAGGTCGGACTTGCCGCAGCAGTGGAGCACGGTTGCCGCGGTGCGAAGCTCGACGTGACGCTCTGCTACAGCCACTCGCGTTGTAAGCAAAAACTGGCAGCGCAGGAGAAGGTGCAACAACGTTGTTCCCACGGGAGCAAGAACGGGAGCCGCAGTCGATTCAATGACCATGACCACGACTGGGAAGTAGCGTGTTATGATGATTTTGCCGCGAAACCGTGGGCGCTTAACTCAGCGGTAGAGTGCCATCCTCACACGGTGGAAGTCGTAGGTTCAAATCCTACAGCGCCCACCAACTTTTCAACCACTTGCCGACCGCACGTGCCGTTTCACATGGGCGTTCCAACGGCATCAAGCCATCGTTGCAGAACTATCCGACATACGATTCAGTGCAGGCGCGTAGTTCATAAGAGCGCGACGGGGCGGATTCTGCCGACCCAGCATTCTCTTATATATTCTCCACGAGGTGGTAAACCATGAGCCCTGACGAGACTGGACGTCTTGTAATTCTTAGCGGGCCTTCCTGTGTGGGGAAGAGTCCGCTCTACAAGTCCCTGGGCAAGTTCTATCCGGAGCTGCGCGCACAGTTTCACAAACTAGTGCTGGTTAACAGCCGCGCTCCACGTCCCGGCGAAGTCGACGGTGTGGACTTTCATTTTCGCACGCGGGCACAGGTGGAAGCGTTGAGGAAGGACAATCGATACGCGGTGTTGGAGGCGCGCGATGACCTGCAAGCACTGGATGTTCAGGAACTCGAGTCTTTACTGCGACGCGGCGATGTCTTCTTCGAGGGGAATTCAAGTGTGGCCCGCGCCCTGCAGACGCATCGTCATCTCGGGGAGGTTAACCGACTCAGTATTTTTCTCTCACCGCTTTCAAAGGAAGAGATCGCTTTCCTAAAGGCGCCTGAGCGTAACGTGTCGCTGCAGGAACTCCTCACAGATATCATGCGGCGCAAGCTCTTGCGGCGGACTCGGCGCCAAAAAGGAGAGCTATCGGCTAAGGACTTGGAAAACGTGGAGACTCGCGCCTCCAGTGCCTACCGCGAACTGCAAGGGGCGTGGCGCTTCCAATATGTGATTCCGAATCACGACGGCGAGGATAGTGATAACTGGGAAGCGTTTTATTACTTGATTGGCGACGCTCGCAAAACATTCGACGCTTTCGTCGCCTTGCTCAAGGGCGTCGTTCACCCAGGCGTGGAGAAGTGGGAAGAGGATCTCTTGCCGCCGGAGAGTCTAAAGTGATGCCGCTACTCATGCGGCATTGCCCAGTCCGCGGCCGGGCACTTTCAGACCTGCGGGGCGTGCAAATGCGCCTGGTACACGTGGGAAAGCTTCGTCCTGGATCCAGCCGTCGGCTTGCTGGGCGTGCCGAGCAAAATGTACTCTGAAACGATGGATGAGGTGCCTCTTCGGCCGGTAGAAGCGTTCGGAGGGAGACTGGGGCAGGTAATCTACAACCACGTTCAGCTCGGGTTCTACCCTCGCTTGACTACGCTTATCCTTTTGATCTACGCAGTGGTTCTTGCCAGCGACTGGATCGGGGAACGGCTGCGCTTGCATGTCGCGTAAATGAGTGTCGCATGAAGATGACCGCCAAGACCGAAAGCGAAGGCTTCCAGAGCGGTGCGGAGAAGTATGCCGGCTACCTCGAGACACCCGAGGGCCGATTGCGCACTGACTTGGCATTCGCCAACCTGGAGGATTTTCTTCCCCGGTCGCGAGCCGGGTCATTGTGTGCGCTGGATGTCGGGTGCGGCACGGGAGCGACGGCGGTTCGCCTGGCACGTCTTGGCATGCACATTACGCTGCTGGATCTGTCTTTGGCGATGCTGGATATAGCGAAACGCACAGCACAGGAAGCGGGAGTTACGGACAAAGTCGTAGTGCAACCTGGGGACGCTACGCGGTTGGCGAGCTTGTTTGACACTGCATCGTTTCACCCTGCATCTTTCGATGTAGTTGTGTGCCACAACCTGCTGGAATATCTCGACGACCCGATGGCTGTATTGTGCGGCGCGGCTCGAGTGTTGCGGGATTCATCAGCGATACTGTCAATCCTGGTGCGGAATCGGGCTGGCGAAGTATTCAAGGCCGCGATCCAAGCCGGCGATTTGGCGGTTGCGGAAAATAACCTCACCGCTGAGTGGGGACAAGAGTCTTTGTACGGAGGCCGGGTACGACTATTTACGTCAGACGGCCTGCAAGCCATGCTGAAAGCGGCGTCGCTTGGAGTGATTGCCGAGCGGGGTGTACGCGTGCTTGCGGATTACTTGCCGTCGCGGATTTCCCGCAGCGACGAGTATGAGCGGATTCTTGAGCTGGAGCGCAAACTTGGTAGCCGGCCAGAGTATGCCGCAGTAGCGCGCTACACACAATGCTTCGCACGGTTGGGCGATGGCTCAATTTGATTTCGAATTTGCGGCGCTCGCGAGTTTTTACTTTTCTCTCGGATGGGGTAGGCGACGGGTTGTGTCTGCTAGGCGCGGGACACACTGAGGTTACAGGAGAACTCCCGGATACGGCGTCGCTCGACGCGACCGAGTTGGGGTCTTTCGACTCCATCCGATCCCCGGCTTCGCCGAAGACCGGATTCCGCTCAAGATGACAGTATTTGTCGGGGCAGAGTTAGTTCAAATTGAACCACTACCCACGGTTGCTATGATGGTCGATGGATGATGGAGAATGGTCCATGAATCATGAATAACGCCACCGGCAAATCTTCATCCATCGCATCCGCCGCGGGGGCGACTGACGCGACGATTTCGCTTGGGCTCGGGCTCACCAACGAGTGCAACCTCTCCTGCGCCTTCTGCTACCGGGATCCAACCCGCGCAGACCGTCTGTCTCTGGAGCAAGTGAAGTCGGTCATGGAACGACTGCCGATCCGTTCGGTGAATCTGGGCACTGGCGAGAACGGGATGCATCCGGACTTCAAGGCGATACTAGCCTACCTGCG
>CAWCDV010000009.1:0-183481 GCA_963794365.1 uncultured Acidobacteriaceae bacterium | reverse complement strand
GCAAAATCGCGATTACACTAGCAACCCGTGCTAGTGTTCCGCCGGTACCCAACTCGCCACCCCACCCCGTTTCCCGCATTGCCTCGAACCGCCCCTTCTTGTCATAATTATGAGGCTCTGGCCACGTAACGGTGCTGTGGGTGAAGTTTGTCGCCGCAACGCCGTCGCTGCCACATGACATTTTTCTCCAAGATTTTTGCGCCCATCCAGGAACCGCCGTCTGAACGAACTCGTCGGATTCCTGTTGTGCGTCTCCGCCCTCCTTCTTTTCCTCGCGCTGGCCTCCTATTCGCCGCTCGATCCCTCGCTGAACAGCGCATCCATCCTCACCAGATCGCACGCTGCCCGCAACTGGATCGGCATCTTCGGGGCCTATCTTTCCGACCTCATCCTGCAATTCTGGGGAGTCGGATCGTTTCTGCTGCCCATCTTCATGGGCATGCTGGGCGTGCGCTGGTTCCGCTCGCGACGCCGTGCAAAGCTCCGGTCGCGAAGACTCTCGGCGCAATCTGGCTGCTGATGTTCGTGCCCGCGCTGCTCGCCATCCTGCCCGGGCACGTCCGCTGGATGGGCGCCATCCCGATCGAAGGCCTGGCCGGCCGCATCGTCGGCGACGTCTTAATCCGTTACCTCAACGTTGCCGGCGCATACATTGTCTGCACAACTGTTCTAGCGGTCGCCCTCTACCTCACCACCGCCTTCTCTTTCTCGGCGATTGAACTCTGGGCGCCCACCCGCTTCGCCTTCGTCCTGGCGCTCAGAGATCGCTTCCAGAGACTGGCAGGACGAGCGCGAGCGCAAGCGTCAACAAAAAGAACTCGAAAAACGCCGCGCCGAAAGACCCACTGTCACGGCACAACTCGTGCCCGCGCGCAACGCGCCGCCGCGCCCGAGAAGCCCCGCGTAATACGCCGGACATCGACATCGGGCAGGAGATCCCAGGCGTGCAGTCCGCGGCTCCTGGCCGCCGCACCGGCATCGAGCGCATGTGCCGAGGAAGACGTAGACAACTCCGCCCTCACCCCGCCGCCGCAGGATTCGTCCGCCGCAATCGCAGTCGAAGTCGAAGTCACCGACCGCGCCGACGCCGAGCACCGGCCGAAAACGATCCTCCCCAAAATCGCGGGCAGTTACAAGCTGCCGCCCTCGAGCCTGCTGCACCGTCCCGACGAGCAGCAATCCGTAGACGAAGAAGAGCTCAAAATCGTCGCCCAGGTTCTGACCGCGAAGTACGCGGAATTCGAAGTCCTCGGCCAAGTCACGCAGATCAACCCCGGCCCGGTCGTCACCACCTTCGAATTCAAGCCCGAAGCCGGCATCAAGTACAGCCGCATCATCAGCCTCACCGACGATCTCTGCCTCGCCCTGCGCGCCGAAAGCATCCTAGTCGAGCGCATGCCCGGCAAGAGCACGGTCGGCATTCAGGTGCCGAACCGCGAGCGCGAAATCATCTGGCTGCGCGAGAACATCGAGTCGCCGGAATTCCTCGGCTCCAAATCCAAGCTCACCATCGGCATGGGCAAAGACATCAACGGACGCATAGCCGCCGCCGACTTAGCCGGCATGCCCCACCTGCTCATCGCCGGCTCGACCGGCACGGGCAAGAGCGTGGCCATCAACGCCATGATCATGTCGATTCTCTATAAATCGACGCCCGAAGAAGTACGGCTAGTGTTAGTCGACCCGAAGCGCCTCGAACTCGGCAATTACGAAGGCGTCCCGCATCTCTACACGCCCATCATCACCGAGCCCAAACTCGCCGCCAACGCGCTGCGCAACGCCGTCCGCGAAATGGAGCGCCGCCTAAAACTCCTCGCCGCAAAAGGCGTCCGCAAGATCGACAGCTACAACCGCCTGTTCGACGACACGCCCAGCCTCTTCAGTGAGCAGTCCAACAACTCCGATGACGGCCCCCTTCCCTACATCGTCATCATCATCGACGAGTTAGCCGACCTAATGATGCTCGACGGCCACAACGTAGAAGAATCGATAACTCGATTAGCGCAGATGGCCCGAGCCGTGGGCATTCACTTAGTGCTAGCCACGCAGCGCCCGTCGGTCGATGTAATCACCGGACTAATTAAAGCCAACTTCCCCGCCCGAGTCTCGTTCCGCGTAGCGACCAAAGTAGACTCGCGCACCATTCTCGACGCCAACGGCGCCGAATCGCTCCTCGGACGCGGCGACATGCTCTACCTGCCCTCCGGCTCCGCCCGCGTCCACCGCCTCCATGCGCCTTACGTAACCGAAAAGGAAATCGCAGCCGTGGTGGAATTCTGGAAGGCACAAGGCGTCGCGCAGTATCAGGAGAAATTCCTAGAGACGCCGAAAGAAGATCCCGAGTCGCCAGCCGGCGCCGACGGTTCCAGAGAAATTTCCGCCGGCGACAATGATAATGATAACGACCCCCTCTTCAACGATGCCGTGCGCCTAGTAGTCGAGTTCGGCAAAGCCTCCACATCGCTCCTGCAGCGCCGCCTCCGCATAGGCTACGGCCGAGCCGCCCACCTCATCGACCTGATGGAGCGCGACGGCATAGTAGGAGCCGCCGACGGCCCCAAGCCAAGAGAAGTCCTAAAACGCCCCGACTGGATCTCGGAGATTGAAGAGTCGATGCGGTAGGTAGGCCGATTTTGGTTTTTGTGCCCCCCAGGGTTTTGCTGCCGAACGACCGGCCCGCCTTGCATGTAACTACAAAAAGCGTTACAGTGAGATGCAGCGGCAATGAAATACGAATGGGACGAGGCGAAGAACCGAAAGAACTTCGCGAAACATGGCCTCAGCTTCGAGGATGCCGAACAGGTGTTTTCCGGGCCTTGCGTCACTTTCGAAGACGACCGCTTTGCTTACGGGGAAGAACGGCTCATCACTTTGGGCTTGCTGGCCGGGCGTCTGGTGGTCATAGCCCATGCGCCGCGCGATGAGGGAACGCGCATCATCTCCATGAGGAAGGGAAACCGACGTGAACAAAAAATCTATCAAGAGCGACTTGGCACGGATTGACCGCATGAGGGATGCCGATATCGACTATTCGGACATTCCGCGCGCTCGACAAGACGTTTTTCAAGAAGGCGACAATGGCTTGGCCCCCGGCGAAAAAGCAACTGACGATTCGTCTGGATGCGGACGTGCTCGATTGGCTCAAGGGCCACGGCAAGGGCTACCAGACGCGCATTAACCGCATTCTGCGCGTGGTGATGGAGAGTCAGCCGCCTCGGTCAGCTCATTCGTAGAATCGTTGCCAAAAGGCCACTTATCAAAAAGCGCGAGAAGTGGCGCACCCGCCGGAGAACGGCATGAAGACGGAGTATTCTTTGGGTGCGAAGGAGGTCTTGCATGGAGAATTTTAGGTTCTTCGCGTTGGCCTACCTGAATGACTGGTGGCAGGGCGACCGCAACTTCGTTGCTGCGCTCTCTAGCAGCCAGAGCAGGGAGACTCGGGTTTACTGGCTCAGTGAGGCCGCCACGTATTATAAGGTAGCTCGGAGGTTTAAGGCGAAGGACTGGCCGGGGAAGGACTGGCAGAGGTTTGGTCCAGTCCTTGACCTCATCGACGCTGCAACAAAGCACTTGGGCGTTCTTACACAATCAAACGTGGATCAGACCGTTCAAGATTTAGCGGAAAAGCTCGGTCGCGCTAGCGTCGAAATTTCGGCGGCCTCAAAGTTCCTCTGGATTCGCCACCAGACACCCGCCGTGATCTATGATGATCGAGCATACAAGTGCCTGACGCAGCGGCTAGGCTGTAAAATCCCAGTAAAGGATTGGGAGAAGACCGGGTACAAGAACTACCGCGCAGAGTGGATTAAGGAGTTCGATAAACGCGAAGAGAGGATACGGCTGGCCTGTGCGGAACTCGTCAGATTGAAGGACTTCTCCCCCGATGATGAGACAGAAGAGAACCTCAAGTCTACTGTCACTAGTCGATGGTTTTTCGAGAGAGTGTTTGACGAATTTCTCTGGGCGGGCGGGGTCACTCAACTCCGGGTTGTTGTGCCTTAAAGCACCGATTGCGCGCCAGGATTTCGTGGCACCGCCGGGGTCTACGTCAACGACAACGGGTGAACAGACCGAGGACAGACGGGATGTTCCCCGACTCTTCCTTTAAATTCTCTAAGCCGGGGAAATTCGGGACGGACGGGACAAACCCAAATTTATTCCGCCCAATGTACGTTTAAGAGGCCCTTGCGTCGGAGTCCGTACTCCGGACCCGTGCCGAGATCCCGTGTCGTTCGAGAATCTCTACAATCTCGCTCCCCGTCAGTTGCTTCTTGCGCCTCACGACCGAGCGCTCATCCGCGCTTAAATACTTTTCGTCGGTGACCTCCACAGAGGCCCAGTCCTTTCTCAAAAGAGCTTGGGCGACTTCATCCACGGCGCCCCAATGCTTAGCGAAGAGATCTAGCACCTGTCCACCGATCTTTTCCAACATTATTCCAACGTGACCTGGAGGATAAATTTGGTTGACCGCTTTAGAAAACGCCTGCGCGTCCGGCACGCCTCCCCTGGTTTCCGAATTTGGAAATTGCCTTTGCTGAGCCATTTGGCCGGCACGTAGTGCCTGCAGAACAGGCTCGACTTCCCCATCTTCCCAATAGCAGGCTATTCCTGCGGCGACGTTTCTGACCTCGAACATTAGAATGCCTGCTGGGCGTAGGTCCAACCCGACGGCGGCAGCCGTGACGCTGTGCCCTGCCTCGTGATATGCCGTTTCCTCGGGCGAGTTCCCAATAAGCTCCATTAACCAAATCTTATCGCGGATTCAATGCAGGCGCGCGTGAATGCTGAGGCTTTCTGCGGCCTTACGGAGTCGCCTATCCCTTGTCCACAGAAGCGTGGACGAATTGATAAAGACAGAGGCTATCAGGTGGGCGTCGGTCAGACCGATGCCGAGGCTGTACAAACGCCGAGCCTCGATCATTCGCCGCACTTCGCTCAGTTGCGCCACTCGCACCTGGGGCAAAAGGTCCAGCAGTGCAAGCGTCCTGCTGCGGTCCTCCAGAGATCCAAGCGCGAGTTCCGCAATGATGGCGGGATGAATCACGATGTGCCCTTCGTTCAGATGCTTCCGCAGTTCTTTGTTTCGGGAACGAAGGTTTCCCGAACGAAAGTGGTCAATCCAAATCGAGGTATCCGCGAGAATCAATTCGATCCTGTCCCTGGCCTGCGGCGAGGAATATTCTTCAGCCTCGGCATCGTGCCCTCCAGGGATGCCAATCGGCGGGCGCTCTCCCGCTCGATGAGGGCTTTAAGCGCCTCACGAATCAGCGCCGTTTTTTCCGCCACCCCGGTGAACTCCTGGGCGATGCGTACGAGATCGTCATCCAGCGCAACCGTTGTCCTCATAGCACTGATTATAGCATCAGATGATGTCATTTGTCGTGCTTGAAGGGGTAGGGGTCCTTCGCCTACGCCAAGCCATGGCTTCGCGCATGACTTGGCTCCGCTCAGGATGACACTGGGTGGGGGTCTTCCAGAGCGTAGAGTGGGCTCTGAATTCGACGGCATGCCAACCCCTCCCCGTGGTAAATGTGGAAGCATGAAATTCCACACCGAGTACCTGACCCTGCACACGAAAACCAAGCGCGCCTACATCCACCTGACCCCGCAGGTCGAGAGCGCCCTGAAGAAGTCCGGGATCAAAGACGGCATGATCCTGGTCTCCGCCATGCACATCACCGCCGGGGTCTACGTCAACGACAACGAGAGCGGCCTCATCAAAGACATCGACCAGTGGCTGGAAACGCTCGCCCCCTTCCGGCAGAACTACCAGCATCACCAGACCGGCGAAGACAACGGAGACGCCCACCTCAAATCGTTGATCATCCACCACGAAGTCATCGTCCCGGTCACCAACGGAAAGCTAGACTTCGGCCCCTGGCAGCAAATCTTCTACGCCGAATTCGACGGCCAGCGCGACAAACGAGTCATCATTAAAGTGATGGGAGAATAGCCAACTTGGTTTATCCTCATAGCCCATAGAGTTCCCAGTTCCCAGTTCTCAGTTCTCAGAAAAGGCATCATGTCACCGAGAACCGAGAACTGGGAACTGAGAACTCACAGGAGCCCGACACCATGACCGAAGAACTCACCGAACTGCACGAGACACGCCGAACACGCCAGGGAGCATCCCGATCTCGCCCCCGTCACGCTGACCATGGCGGTGCTGGCCGTGCTGGTGGCAACCGTGTCCCTGCTCGGCCATCGCACCCATACCGAAGAAGTCATTTTGCAGAACAAGGTCACCGACCAGTGGGCCTACTACCAGGCCAAAAATATCCGCCTTCACACCGACGAGTTATTCGCCGATCTGGCCGGCGTGGTCACCTCCAAGGACGCCGCAGCCGCCGCCAAGCTTGAGGCAAAAGTCCGCGCCGAAGCCGACCGCTACAAAGACGAGAAGAAGGAGCTCGAGGCCAAAGCCCGCGAATTCGAGCAGGAATTCGCCCTCACCCACCGCAAAGCCGATCGCTTCGATCTCGGCGAAGTCTTCCTGGAGATCGCCCTGGTGGTCACCTCGATCACTTTGCTCTCCGGCCGCCGAATCTTCTGGTACTTCGGCCTGTTGATGGCGACTGCCGGAGTTCTCGTCGCCGCCTCGACCTGGATGGTGCGCTAGTGAAACTCTGGTTAGTACAGTTGCTCTGGCAGTCCTCTAAATGTCGCGGCTGCCGATCAACTTCAACGTACGCTGGACGACAAAGAAATGTTCGCCAAATGACGGCCATCCGGCGGCCGCGACCGCTCTCCGTCAGCGCCGGAACATCGCATCGTGATCCAGATCCACTTTTTCCCAATCTAACTCACTGTACCTAACTGACTACCTACTTCTGATGCAGTGGCCACATGTTCGGCCTCTCGCGTGCAATACCCTGAGAGCTCTCTGGCAAGAACTTCACCGAAGAGAGATTGGACCCAGCCATGCTGCAGAAGTGCGCCAACCCCACGTGCACAGTTCCCTTCCGTTCCCTACGCGAAGGCAAACTGTTTCTGGCGGAAACTTTCCCGACGGACCTCAACGCAGCGTTCAATGGCAACCGGCGAAAACTCCGGCGGCGTGAACATTTCTGGCTCTGCGACGCCTGCTCCGCGCACTTCACGCTCCGTTTCGACAACACCTTGGGGATGTTGACCGTCCCCCTCAGCGAGCGCATGGGTCCACGATTCCTCACCCGCGCCGCTGGCAGCGCTTGCTGATTTTCAAAGGGACCGCCGATGGATTACGCAATCACAAAACGCTCGGCTTGCTCCGTCTGTGGCATCGACACCTTTCGCCGCACAGGATGGTTCCTGGTGGTCGAGAATCGCTGGCTCGACCGCCTGAAGATCCTCTCCTGGCATTCCGCGCTCGCCTCGCAGAAAGACATGAAGAGCGTCTGCTGCCGGCAGCATCTCAGAGCGCTCATCGCCCACTGGCTCACCCGGGCCAGCCTCGGCCTGCCTCCAGCACTCCACCCTCCGCTGCCCATCGGCAGCGACCCGACTCTGGCCGATTTCGATCTCGGCCCGCAAGCGGTCGGCCGGCTGATCGGCGAATTAGCGGTACATCGCGAGTCTTTCTCCCGCGTTTGGTCGGGTTCCCCCGCCGCCCTCGAATGTATCCTCGACGCTCTGATCGCCATCGGAGACGAAAACAAGCCCCACTCACTGGAGTTCAGGCTCTGCGACCTTCCACAACAGTCCTCGCACGGATTTCCTCTCCAATAAAGCGCTGGCAGAGTCTAATTCTGCCAGCGCTCCTTCCCACTCGCCACTCTCTCTCCATCGCCCTGTGCTCTTAGCCGCTTTGGCAGGCACGCACTGCCAAGGTTCCCCTGTGATAGTCGCTGTTGCGACCCCAAATCATGGCCTCTCCCTAAATCTTTCCCGCTCAGCGCTTTGTGGCGCTCAGCTTCTCTCCGGTGGCCAAACCGAAGCGCGTACAGAATCGCGTCCTCCGCCGGATCTCTGTAATACACCCGGCGGCGGCCCACCTCGCGGAAACCGTGTTTTTCGTACAGCCGGCGGGCGGGCAGATTCGATTCGCGGACTTCGAGCAGAATCGCCGACGCAGCCTCATGCTGCGCGCGCTGAATCAACTCGCGCACCAACTCATTGGCGATGCCGCGGCGGAGGAACTCGTCGGCCACCACCACGTTCTCGATCTCCCATTCGCCCGCGACCGCCTGCGCGCAAACGAATCCGCAGAGCCTGCCTGCTTCCTCGGCCACCAGAACGACGCCACCCTCCACCAACTTGTTGTACTGCTCGGTGGTCCAGTGGGCGGCGCTCGGCGCCTGCTGCTCAAGGGCGAGAATCGCCGGCACATCATGCAACCGAGCGGAGCGGATGGCAACGGGCATCGAAAGGTGTTTTTGTACTCAGGGTATCGCTTCAGCGATACCGCAAATTCTTCGCATAACATGCCCCTTTAGGGGCCGCGCAACGAGCGCCGACTCAGCTTCTCAGCGCGCTAGCTTCGAGAAAATCTCAGCGTCGGAATGGCGGATGTAGTTGGCTTCCAGTTCTTCGGGACGAACCGTCTCACCCCGCTGGAGATGCTCCCAACCCAGCCGGGCAATCGCCCCGCTGTTCGGATAGTCAATCAGTTCAACAATAATTCCGGCAGCGGTTCCCGCAGCTCGAACCGTCTCCGCCAACCCGGCATCGGGCGTGACGACCGCCTTCCCCCGAGCTTCGGCAAGAAACTCTTCCCTGCTAAGCAGGCGTTCGCTGTGCATGCGGCAGTGGTGCACTTGAGGTTCGAGTTCGTAGTCGCCGACATACACGTCGCCCCGGCCCGCATCCAGCGCCGCGAGAACCCGGCCATGCGCCGCGCCGCTGCACGCAACCGCCTCCAGCAATGAAATTGCAACGATTGGCTTTTGCAGCGCCTCGGCCAGAGCCTTAACGGCAGCCAAGCCCACGCGCAGCCCCGTAAACGACCCCGGACCGGACGCGACCGCAAAGGCTCCCAGATCGCTCTTACCATATCCGTGCTTTTTCAGCAGCGCGGCAATCTGCGGTACCAGTTGCGCCGAAAACGCGCCGCCGGCGAGCGGCACAACTTCAAGCACATTGATTTCGCTCACACTGATTTCACGTTCGCTCTCACCCGGCGTCAGGCGGGCCAGCGCCAGACTGCCGTTCTTCCCGGAAGTGTCCACCGCGAGCAGAAGCTGGAACATTTGTAATTGGTAATTTGTAATTTGCAATTTCAAAACCTTCGCGTCAACCGACGCTTTTTCAAATCTCAAATTACCAATTACAAATTGCAAATTACAAATGACCACTCTCCACCAATTCGAGCAACACGCCCCCCGTGCTCTGCGGATGCACGAACACATACCGGTGTCCGCCCGCGCCCGTCTTGATCTCTTCCGATACCAGGCGCACGCCGTCGCCCTTCAATTTTGCCACCGCCGCCGCCAGGTCCGGAACGCGCATGCAAACATGATGCAGCCCCTCGCCGCGCTTGGCGATGAACTTGGCGATAGTCGAATCGTCCGAAGTCGCTTCCAGCAGTTCGAGCCGGCTCTCGCCCACCGGCACCATCACCAGCCGAACTTTTTCCTGCTCGACGGTTTCTTCGGGAGAAACGCTCAGCCCAAGCTTCTCGTAAATGGACTTCGCCGCCGTCAGCGACTTCACTGCGATGCCAAGATGATCAATCTGAACATTCCGTCAGCTCCTTCCACACGCCTATCAACAACACGTAGCCCCGGACGCAAGCGTCCGGGCGTCAGGCCCGGCACGCCATTGTCCGGGCTGAGCTCCGCGGGGCGGACGAATGCGTCCGCCCCTACGCGTTTCTTGCATGCCCCGACAATCTCCTCCACCAGCGAATACGGGTCGCGCTTGTGCTCGGCAATCTCGGCCGCATAGCGCTCCAGGCTGCCGCCATCCATCTGAGCGCGCGCTTTTTCCAGCATCGCATCGCGCAGCATCTCGACCAGCCGTTCCTGCCAGTTCTCGACGTTCTTCTTAAGGACCAAGTTCCCTTCCTTAAGGTACGCCTCGTAGCCTGCGATCGCTTCCGCCAACTCTTTGGTTCCCACGCCCTCGCTGGCGACCGTCTTCACGATCGGTGGCGTCCAGCGGTCGTCGCGAGTGGCGAGCGATTGCATGGCGCGAATCTCGCGCTCCACCCGCTCGGCTCCTTCGCGGTCGCTTTTGTTGATCACGAAGATGTCGGCGATTTCCATGATCCCGGCTTTGATCGTCTGCACATCGTCGCCCATGCCGGGCACAAGAATCACGATGGTGACATCCGCCAGCCGCACAATATCGACTTCGTCCTGCCCGACGCCAACCGTTTCGATCATGACCAGGTCGCGGCCCGAAGCATCGAGCACCGTGGCGGCATCGGCCGTGGCACGCGCCAGCCCTCCGAGCGACCCGCGCGTGGCCATGCTGCGGATGAAAATTCCCGGATCGCTATAGTGATCCTGCATGCGTATGCGGTCGCCCAAAATCGCTCCGCCGGTGTAAGGACTGGTCGGATCGACGGCGATAATGCCGACGGTTTGATTTTCTTTGCGATAGTGCTTGGCCAGCTGATCGACCAGCGTGCTCTTGCCCGATCCGGGAGCGCCGGTCAGGCCGATGACGCGCGCCTTGCCCGTATGCGGAAAGAGCGCCTTGAGCAGATCCGACCAGCCGGCAGCGCGGTTCTCGACCGTGGAGATGGCGCGAGCCAGCGCGCGGGGGTCACCCGAGCGGAGTTGGTCGATAAGATTTGTACTCGCAGAAGCCAAGCAGGATAGTGTAACAACCCGCGCGAATCCGCGTTGCTGCGACTCAACGCCCGATCGCCCTCGGGTGCTTTGGCTGGTAGAGCCCGACCTTCCCGCCTCCGGGGAGCGAGATCGTGGTCAGACTACCCCATTGCTGCTCTTTCACCGGCCCGCACTTCACTTTCTTCCCTTTCAACGATTTCATCGTCGCCTTCAGGTTGTCGCACATGAAGTAAAGCTCATGTAGGTCGTTCTTCTCGGAAGGATGAAACGCCGCTTCCGCAGGCGGCAGCGCAAAAATAAGCCAGCCGTGACCGGCGTCCACCGCCGGAAATTTGAGAACATCGCGAAAGAAAGCGCGGTCGCTTTCCGAGTCCTTGCTGTAGACGATGACGTGAGCTCCGTTGATCATCGCAGCTCCTTTCTCGCTTCGCTGAATGGCGAGCATCTTAATCCTTCAACAACTGCCGCGCAATGTTGAGCCGGTGCATTTCGCTCGTCCCCTCGCCAATCGTGCACTCCCCACTCATCTCGCCCAGCTTTGATTTCGTAAACACTAAGGTGCATCCGGCCGGGCCACGGGCCAGTAACAGCTCAGGTAGGCGACCACTACCGATGGGTTATGATTCCAGTTCGTGCGCGGAGGCTAGTTGAAACCGATCCTGCTTGTCTTACTTTTTTTTCTAACTTACGGTTGGTCGCGAGAAGGTGAAGCGGATGCACAATCAGCTCCTTGTCCGCAAGTTGCGCAATCCCAGGCAGGACAATCCTCAGCAGGACACTCCTCACCAGGACAATCGGCCCAGTCACCAAACGCCGCCAGCGCCGATCGCGAAAACCAAAACAATTCCAGCTCGGAAAGAAACCGTCGCGGTCACGGGAACGTTCATCCCCGCGCCGGTCGAGAACATCGACCGGACTATCACCGTGATCGACACGCGAGAGCAACCGTTGCTCTACACGCACTGGGTCGATTACCTGCAACTGGATCCCTCGATCGATTTGCAGGAACGCGCCCCGGATGGCGTGCAAGCCGACCTTACCATTCGCGGCTCCACCTTTGAGCAAACGCTAGTCCTGTTGAATGGCTTACGCATGGATGACGTCCAGACCAGCCACCATGATCTCGACCTGCCCTTGCCCACCGGCGCGCTCGCGCGCATTGAAGTTCTGCCCGGAGCGGGTTCCATGCTCTATGGATCGGATGCCATGGCTGGAACCGTCAATTTCATCACCGGGCCGCCGCAGTACTCGGAAGCCCAGGCGGGCGCCGCGATTGGCAATTTCGGAACCAACCAGGAAACTTTCTCGGCCGGCTTTGTGGCCAGCCGGCTGGACGAAGAACTGGATGTGGCGCGGGATTTTTCCACGGGCTTCATGCCCGACCGCGACTATCGCAGTCTGACAATTTTCTCGAACAGCGGAGCGCAGACCGCCCTGGGCCGCAGCTCTGATCATGCTGGGACTGGGCGACAAGCCTTTTGGCGCAAACGATTTCTATGGCGACTATCCTGAATGGGAAAGGACGAAGTCATGGTTCGCCGGGTTGAAGCAGGACCTGGGCAAGAAGACGGAGTTCGACTTCGGCTACCGCCGACACACGGACGAATTCATCCTTGTGCGAGACGATCCTTCCGTCTATGAAAACAACCACATCGATCAAAGCTGGCAAGGAGCGATCCGCCGCACGGAAAAGTTGGGACAAAACGCGAGCTTGTTCTATGGTGGCGAGGGATTCTACGAATCGATCCACAGCAACAATTTGGGCGACCACTGGCGTACCCGCAGCGCCGGGTATATCGACTACGACGTCCGGGCATTGCGCCGCTTCTCGTTTTCGCGTGGGCGCGCGGGAAGAGATCTTCGATACCAACGGATCGAAATTCAGTCCGACCCTGACCGGCGGCGTGTGGCTGAAGCCGGGTTGGAAGTTGAAAGCGAGCGCCAGCCGCGCCTTCCGGCTGCCCAGCTACACCGACCTCTATTATTACGATCCCGTCAACCTGAGCAATCCGAACCTGCTCCCGGAAACCTCCTGGGGCTACGAGGGCGGCCTGCTGTGGGACCAGGGAGGGCGCTATAAGGCGGAAGTCACGGTCTTCGAGCGGCGCGATAAGAACGACATCGACTGGGTAGCATTTTCGAAAAGCCCGGTTTCGACAAGCAATCCCTACCAAGCGGAAAACATTGCGCGCCTGAACTTCACTGGAGTGGAAGCATCGTTAGGAGTGCGGGTGCAACGCCAGCAAATCAATGTGGCCTACACCGGCAGTCTACAGCGCGAGGGTCCGCTCCCCGGGCGCACATCCGAATACGCTTTCAACTATCCGTCGAACGATGCGGTGTGAGATGGCAAGGAACGCTGCCGGGGAAATTCGTCGCCCGCAGTCGGATCGGTGTGGTGAAGCGACTATGCCAGCGATCCCTACGCGCTCTGGGATGCGAGCGTCGGGCGCGAATTTAAGAACGTGGACGCACACCTCGCATTCTCAAATCTGACAAATACGGGATACCAGGAGATTCCAGGCGTGGCCATGCCGGGGCGCAGCGTGATTTTTGGCATGGACGTGTTTGTGCGGGGGAAGAAACGCTGATGCCGAACCATATGCTGCCATGCTGATCGCGATGATCTACTTCGATTATAGAGACACCAGCAGATAGGTTTTGACCTCAGCCGCGGAACACCTTACGATAAATAGGAGGAAACCATACCAACATGGATATGATCCCACTCAAGCCAGAGCGTAAGGCGCAACTGGAAGAGTACGCTAAACGGCGCGGCCAAGACCCTGCTGCGGGCCCTCGACGAAGCCCTGGCCGCCTACCTTGAGTGGGAGCGCCAAGACTTCGCAGAAGCCGTCGAGGGCATCCACAGCGGCTACGAGGATGTCAGAGCCGGGCGTAGCAGACCGGCCACCGAGTTTCTCGCCGATCTGCGACGAAAGCATGACCTTCCGCGTCAAGAGTGTGGGTGAGAATTAGGTCGTCCCTCCGGGACGCCGGTCACCCGGTGATTGGCCGTAGGTTTATGAAAACACGAAGGCACAAAAGGCGTCAAAGGTAATATTTGCAGGTAACGTTTCACATAACTTTCACGCCCAGCCCGGTCACCGGCGGCCCTTGGAGCCCGCGCCGTTCGGAGTTACGCTGTCAACCGTCCGGGACGAGGGGCTTCCCCACGCGCAAAGCCAGATGCGGGCGTGAACACACCGCCCGCGCGCTTTCTTCGTAGACTTCCCCGGAGTACGTTGCGCTGTAGTAGCAGCCCAGCGCATACTTATGAGGACCGGGAAGCTCACCTCTCGGACTTCTTCTTGGGAGTTTTTGATATGGCATCATACGCAAAAGATCAATTGATTGAAGTCAGATTCCAAGTGTTTTTCAATCATTCCGCAGGGCCTGTTCTATCGTGTCGCAGAGTAGAAAAATTCACGCCCATATCCTTTTCCGAGCGAGGCGGTAGACAGTTCGGGAGCGCAAAGGAGATGGTCGAGGCTCTCGACAGCGCAGGCTTGCCCGGACGGGATGTGGAAGCCAACAGCGATAGGAGCTATTTCGTAACGATAGCTCAGTTGGAAGCTTTAGGAATTCGAGATTGATTTCGCTACTCAACAGAATAAGTCGCGGGATTGAGGACGCTTGGGCTGCGGGATTCATTCAGCTCTTCGTCCTCATCCTTCTCGCCTACGGGGTTGTGAACAACGTCGTCAGCACCCGCAACGCTGCGGCGGATATAGTTCAGGGTGAACAGCAGTACAACAGAGAGCACCACACGCATCTCCCCCTCGATGAGCTGCCGCCGTTCGACCTAAGAGCGGAACTTTGGAGCAACGCCGTTCCAATAATCATAATGGTGTTCATCATCGCCTACGAAGTCAGGCGGAGAAGCAAGGTTCGAACGGCTCGCCGACTTGAAGAGAAAAGTCAGGCTCCGTAGTTAGTACTAGGCCGCCCCGGTCACCCAGCCCGTTCCCCTCCGGGCTGGAGCTTACTCTTTCAGCAACTGCCGTGCGATCACCAGCCGCTGGATTTCGCTCGTCCCTTCGCCAATCGTGCACAGCTTCACGTCGCGATAAAACTTTTCCGCCGGATAGTCCTTGATGAATCCGTAGCCGCCGTGGATCTGCACGCCTTCATTGGCGCACCTCACGGCTACCTCGCTGGCGTAAAGTTTGGCCATAGACGATTCGAGCGTGGTCTTCATCCCGGCATCTTTCATGGCGGCGGCGCGCAACGTCAGAAGTTTTGCCGCTTCGATTTCTGTCGCCATGTCGGCCAGCTTCCACTGGATCGCCTGAAATTCCGAAATCGCTTTGCCAAATTGCTGCCGCTCTTTCGAATACTTCAGCGCCGCCCCGTATGCGCCTTCGGCCATGCCGAGCGAGAGCGCGGCAATCGAGATGCGCCCACCGTCGAGAACGCGCATGGCATCTCTAAATCCGTTCCCTTCCCCACCCAGCAGGTTTTCCGCCGGCACAAAGCAGTCTTCGAAAATTAGCTCCGCCGTATCGCTGGCGCGCAGGCCGAGCTTGTTTTCTTTTTTCCCGGCGCGGAATCCCTTGCTGCCTTTCTCGACAATGAACGCCGAAAGCCCGTGCGTGTGCGCCGCGCGATCGGTTACCGCCAGCACGACTGCCACGTCCGCATAGTGGCCATTGGTGATGAAAGTCTTGGTGCCGTTGAGCACCCATCCGCCCTTCGCCCGCGCCGCCGCCATGCGGGCGCTGCCCGCGTCCGACCCAGCCGAGGGTTCGGTCAGCCCCCACGCTCCGATGTACTCGCCGGTGGCTAGCTTCGGGACATACTTCTTCTTCTGCGCCTCGTTTCCCGCCACATAAATATGGTTCGAGCACAGCGACGTATGCGCCGCTACAATGATCCCCACCGAACCGTCCACGCGCGCGAGTTCCGCGATGGCCGTGACGTACTCCACATAGCCCATACCCGCGCCGCCGTATTCGGGTGGAAAGATCATGCCCATCAGGCCGAGCTTTCCTAGTTCCTTGATCGTCGCCAGCGGGAATTCGCAGGCTTCATCCCACTTCATGACGTGCGGTGCAATCTCACGTTCAGCAAACTCGCGCACGCTCTTTCTAAGCTGCAACTGCTCTTCGTTCAACTGGAAATCCAAAAATCCTCCATCAGATCTTCCCGCCTCCGCTTAAGATTCGTCATGCAAAAGACTCGACATTTCCCTTCAACGATTTGTCATCCCGAGCGGAGCGAGGGATCTGTAGTTCGGTCTTGAAATTGTGGCTCGGAGGCCGCGCGCGGGGATGACGCAAAAATCGGCGCCCGCTTTTTATTTAAGCACGGCCGGCAGTAATCACGAAATTCTCATACCGACCGGTTGGATTGGGGAATGCTGACAGCATGGCGCCTTCCCCCCGTAAAAAAAGCCGGAGCCCGAAGGCCCCGGCTGTCCAGTTGGTTGTGTGCCCGGATAAAACCCGAAAATGAGCGTCTGCATGGGGACGGGCGCCCTCGCCCGTCCGCCCACCGCATAACTCATCGAGCGCTCACAATACTGGTTACGCGCTCCGTCGCACCCGCACCGTCAAGTCCCGCACCTGCGCCAGAATGCTCGACATCTGCATTCCGTTCAGCTGCGACAGATACGGCATTACTTCGGCCACGAACTGATCTTCCATCAACTCGCGCACTTCCTCCTGCCGGTTCCGTTCTCCACCGGAGAGCAGATCCGGCACACTGACTTCGAGCGCTCGCGCCAGCCGCTCCAGTGAAGACAGCGTCGGCGTTGCCTTCTCGTTTTCGATTTTCGACACGTAAGTCCGCGGCACCGACATGCGCAGCGCCAGTTGCCGCTGGCTCAGACCGCTGCGCAGCCGCAGCGATCGAATCGAGTACGCCAGCTTCAGATGCCCGCGTCCGTTAGAATCGACGTTCACCGGCAACACTTCTGGCGCCGCCGTCATGGCGGCGATCTCCGCCTCGTCCTCATCCAACGACAGATGACAACGGCGGCAGAGGCTATTTGATGTGCGGAATTGCACTAAAAGACAATGATCGCATCGTACAACTTCCCGTGAGTCCACGGGGGTAAGTGTGGTAGCCATTCAGGTTTTGCGAGTGCCAGAGCGGGGGGCTACTCTCAAAGCCAACTAGAGCGTAATCTGCTGGATTGGGCCTGTGGAAGTCAAGACAAATGTGCGAGAAGACAAAGTATTTATCGAAACAAACCGGACCATCCCATTAGTTAAGCGACGGAAAACGCCAGGAAACGGGGAAAAAACATGAATCAACGCGATACCGCATGGTGTTTACTAACTGAGTTCACCCAGTCGGAAAGTCTTCGAAAACATGCACTGGCGGTCGAAGCTTGCATGCGCGCCTACGCCCGCAAAGCCGGAGCCGACGAAGAATTGTGGGGCCTGGTCGGCCTTCTCCATGACTTCGATTACGAGAAATATCCGACCGCCGACGACCACCCCTACAAAGGCTGCGAGATTCTGAAAGAGCGAGGGTATTCCGAAGAAGTGCGCCGCGCCATCATGTCGCACGCCGAGTACAGCGGCGTTGCGCGCGTCTCGCCGATGGAAAAGACCCTGTTCGCCTGCGATGAACTCGCCGGATTCATCACCGCCTGCGCTCTCGTCAAGCCGGGAAAATCGCTTGCCGAAGTCGAAGCCAAGTCCGTCCGGAAAAAAATGAAGGACAAAGCCTTCGCCCGCAGCGTCCACCGCGAAGACATCATCGAAGGCGCCGCCGACCTCGGTGTGGATCTCGAAGAACACATCGCTTTCTGCATCGAAGCCATGAAAGCGATTGCTCGCGAACTGGGGTTGGATGGGTCGGCAGCCAAGTCCGCCTAGGCAAGACCCTTGTCGGATGAGAGAACATTCTTTATCGCAGCGCCTCGGCCACCTTCCCGCTGGCGATCAACTCCGCGATGCGCGCGAAATCCTGGTACATCACGCGGTCCTTGTCCATGGTCGCGCACACCGCCCGGATCGCCGCGTGCGCCTGCCGCAACGGCTTCGAAGTCTTTAGCGGGGCAAGGAAATCAATTGCCTGTGCCGCCGCCATGGCCTCGATGGCCAGCGTGTTGCGCGTATTCTCGACCACCTTCTTCAGCTTATTGGCCGCGACCATGCCCATGGAGACGTAGTCTTCTTTATTCCCCGACGTCGTAATCGAATCGACCGACGCGGGATGCGCCAGCACTTTGTTCTCACTCACCAGCGCGGCGGCGGTCACCTGCGCCATCATGAAGCCCGAGTTCATTCCCGCACCCGGCGCGAGAAATGGCGGCAAACCTTCACTCAGCGCGGGGTTCACCATGCGTTCCAGGCGCCGCTCGCTGATGCCGGCCAGAGCGCTCAACGCAATCGCCAGAAAGTCGAGCGCGAACGCAAGAGGCTCGCCGTGAAAGTTTCCGCCGGAGAGAACGTCGCCTTCGCCGTCCATTGCCTTCGGATTCTTCACGAACACCAGCGGGTTATCGACGGCCGAATTCGCTTCGGTCTCAAACACCGCGCGGCAATGGGCGAGCGTGTCACGCACCGCGCCATGCACCTGCGGGATACAGCGCAACGAATAGGAATCCTGCACGCGGCCACAGTCGCGATGCGAATCGCGGATCTCACTCTGTTCGAGCAGACGGCGCAGGTTCGCAGCGGTCCTGATTTGTCCGGGATGGGGTCGAGCCTTTTGAATGCGCTCGTCGAAAGCGACGTTGGTTCCCTTGAGGGCATCGCACGCCATCGCACCGATGACGTCGGCGGTGTCGACCAGCGTCTCCGCATCAAGCAGCATCAGAGTGCCGATGGCGAGCATGGCTTGTGTGCCATTGATGAGCGATACCGCTTCTTTCGCTTCGAGCACCAACGGCTTGATTTGTGCGCGCTTCAACGCTTCGGCACTGGCGATACGCGCGCCTTTTTCGTCAAAGCATTCGCCTTCACCGATCAATGCCAGGGCCAGGTGTGCCAGCGGCGCAAGATCGCCGCTCGCTCCTACGCTGCCCTGCGATGGGACTCTCGGCGTCACACCGCGATTGAGCATCTCGCAAATGGTGTCGATGGTGATGGCGCGCACGCCCGAATTGCCTTTCGCGAGCGAGTTGGCGCGCAGGAGCATCATGGCGCGCGTGTCGGAAATCGTAAGAGGTTCGCCCACGCCGACGGCGTGCGAGCGCACGAGGTTGACTTGCAGTTCGCGAACCTGATCGCTGGCGATGTGCACATCGCTCAGCTTGCCGACGCCAGTCGTGATCGCATAAGAAATTTGTTTATTGGCGACGAGCGCGTCGACGACGGCGCGGGCGCGGTTGACGGCCTCGCGTGCGCCGGGATCGAGGAGGACGGGTCGGCGGACGCCGCTGTGCGCCACTTCGCGCACGGCCTCAAGCGCAAGATCGTTTCCGTTAATGTGCAGGGCTTGCAAGAGCACTTCCTGGTTTCTGGTTTTCGGATTCTGGTTTCGAGTCTTTCACTTTGCCTTGCAAGACCACTCTAAACGGATACAACGCTGCCGTCATCACGCCCTTCTTTACTGCCGGATCGCCGTTCATGATCTGGCGGGCGGCGTCTTCGGACTCGGCGCGGAAGATCGTAAGTCCCATCGTATTTTCGTCGGTATTCAGGGTGCGGCCTACGAGGATTATGACTCCTTGCGCGTTGAGGTCCTGGAGATATGCGAAGTGTTCGGCTACCACGGCCTGTTCCGAGTCGGTCGGGCCGGTGCGGAGCATGTCTCCGCGCACGAGTTGCAGTTTGTAGAGAAACTCTTGCATCGGACGCTTCTTTCCTATCTCCCCACTTTCCTATCTCCCACAGCGGCGCGGAACACCTTCATATATTTCTCCGGCAGCGCGCGAGGTCTCATGCTTGCATCGGCGACGATGTGCGTGGTCTCGCCTTCGGCCAGCAACTCGCCTGTTTCCGCCCTGCGCAGTTCGTATCCGAAGCGGATCGCTTTCTCCCGGACATGTTTCAAGTACGTGCGCACAATGACCTCGTCATCATAGTGCACCGGCGCCTTGTAGCGGCACTGGGCATCGACCACGGCGATGAAGCAATCGTCTTCGCACTCCATATCCTTATAGCTGAAGCCGAACTGGCGGAGGAGTTCCACACGTCCCACTTCAAACCAGATGAAATGATTGGCGTGATAGACGACGCCCATCTGATCGGTTTCGGCATAGCGGACGCGAATGCGAGTTTCATTCACTGTCGCCGCCCGATTTACATTGACAGGCATCGATGTATGGGACCGGCTCATCGGCCCGTCCACTTGGGCTTGCGCTTTTCGAGGAACGACGTGATTCCTTCGCGGAAATCGGCGGTCTCGCGAATGCCGGCATTTTCGCGGATGGCGGCTTCAATTTGCGTATCGAGTTCGGCGCGCGCGTGATCGGTGAGCAGGCGCTTGGTACAGAAAAGTGACAGCGGACTGTTCTCCTCCAACTGCGCGGCGAGTTCGCGGGCACGGTCAAGCAACTTTTCCGGAGGAACGATTTCATTGATCAGGCCCATCTTCAGGGCTTCCGCCGCGTCAAAGATTCGGCCGGTAAGCAGCAGGTCGCGGGCGATTTTTTCGCCGACCTGGCGCAGCAGGAAAGTCGAGACGATGGCGGGCACGAATCCGATTCGGACCTCGGTGTAGCCGAACTTGGCTTCCGGCACGGCGAGTGTGAAATCGCAAAGCAGGGCCAGCCCAGTGCCGCCGGCGATGGCCGCTCCGTTCACCGCGGCAATCGTCGGCTTGGGAAATTCATAGAGCGAGCGGAACAGGCCGACCATGGTTCGCGAGTCTTCGAGATTTTGCTCGGGCGAACGGCCGATCAGGGACTTCAGGGTCTCGAGGTCCAGGCCGGAGCAGAAGGCCTTCCCTGCCCCGGTCAAGATCAGAACACCGGCGGAGGAATTTCTCACTTCCTCCAGAGCGCGGATCAGATCGTCAATGAGTTCGTAGCTGACAGCGTTGCGCTTTTCCGGGCGGTTGAGAGTGATGGTGGCGATGGCGGAGTCGAAGGCGAGTTGGAGCGTTTTGTAATTCATTGTAGTTCTCAGCACTCTCTCAATCCGCGGCCGTCGAGTTCTTGTACCTTGCGCCGATCTCGGCCGTCGCTCTCAACAAAGCGTCCAGCGACTTCAGCGGCGGCAACTGCGCACCACGGTCGCTCAGGGCTTCGATTAATGTTTCTGTCGGAATGTTCCCGACCAAGTCATCCTGCGCGAAGGGGCATCCGCCGAGGCCACCGATAGCGGAATCGAAGCGGCGGCAACCGGCTCCATAGGCCGCGATGATTTTGGCGGCGGCCTGGTCGGGACGGCTGTGCAGGTGGACTCCGATTTCGAGGTAGCCATAATTGGACATCACCGCGGAGACTACTTCATTTATTTTTTCTGGCGGCGCTACGCCTACCGTGTCGGCGAGGGAGATCGTGCGAATCTCCTGCAACTCGAGCAAGCCAACGGCTTCGACGACCTCATCTACGCTCCAGTCCTCGCCGTAGGGATTGCCGAAGGCCATCGAGATGTAGACAACGGTTTCGAGTCCGGCCTCGTCGGCCTTCTTCTCGATCTTTTCCAGTTCCTCGATCGCGTCTTCCAGAGTCTGCCGTTGATTGTTCTGCAGAAATGTGGCCGAGATCGAATACGGAAAACCCAGAGTGCGCACGGCTTCGGTCGCGATCGCACGCTGCGCGCCTTTTTCGTTGACGACGATACCGATGATTTCCACGTCGTCGGGCGGATCGAGTTCTTTCAGAACCTCCTCGGAGTCGGCCATCTGTGGGACGGCGTTGGGAGAGACGAAGCTGACCGCGTCGATGTGCTTGAACCCGGCGGAGATCAGGGCTTGGAGATAGTTGGTCTTCAGTTCAGAAGGGATCTGGCCTTTGAGGCCTTGCCAGGCATCGCGGGGACACTCGATCAATTTTACGGATTCGCTCATGCATCATCTCGGAAGCAGGCGATCGGGTGGTAGGGTCATCGGGCCATTGGAGTTCCAGATCACCCGATGACCCGATGGCCCGATCACCCGATTCTATGTTTGCAGCACTCCCACCTTAAACTCCGGCACGTCCGGGTTCAGCGACGCGGCTTCTAACGCCTGCGTGATGGCCTGCCGCGTTTCCATCGGGTCGATGATTTTGTCGATCCAGAGGCGGGCGGCGCCGTAGCGGGGGTCGGTTTGCTCTTCGTAGGTTTTCTTCGTTGAATCGAACAATTCTTTTCTTTCTTCTTCGCTCAACTTCTTGCCGCTACGCTCCAGTTGCTTCACTTTGATTTCGACCAGCGTGCCGGCGGCGGAGTCTCCGCTCATGACCGCGTATTTTGCGGTGGGCCAGGCGAAGACGAAGCGCGGGATCGTAGGCTTTGCCGCACATGGCATAGTGTCCGGCGCCGAAAGAGCCGCCGACGATCACGGCAATCTTCGGCACGACGGAGTTCGATACGGCGTTCACCATCTTCGCTCCCGCCTTGATGATGCCGCTCCACTCGGCGTCGCGCCCCACCATGAAGCCGTTGACGTCGTGGAAAAAGACGAGCGGGATCAGGTTCTGGTTGCAATCCATGATGAAGCGGGCGGCTTTTTCGGCGGACTCGGTGTAGATGACGCCGCCGAACTCGACGCGCTTGTGGCCTTCGTGGTCGGTCTGCTGCGCGTGCAGTTTCTGGTTGGCGACGATGCCGACGGCGAAGCCTCCGATGCGCGCGTAGCCGCAGATCAGCGTTTTGCCGTATTCGGGCTTGTATTCGTCGAAGCGGCTTTCATCCACGATGCGCGCGAGAATTTCTTTCATGTCGTAGGGGCGCGCGGGCGAGGCATCGTAGGCGCCATAGATTTCTTCGGCGGCCATCGCGGGGTCGACGGGCTTTTTGCGATCCCAGAGGGACTGGCGGCGGTATCCCCATTTTTCTATGAGCGAGCGGATGCGGGCGAGGCAGGCTTCGTCGTTGGGTTCGCGAAAATCGACGGTGCCGCTGATGGCGGAGTGCATGGCGGCTCCGCCTAATTCTTCGGCGGAAACTTTCTGTCCGATGGCGGCTTGCACGAGCGCGGGGCCGGCGAGGAACAGGCCGCTGCCGTCGGTCATGAGGACGTGGTCGCACATCACGGGAAGATATCCGCCGCCGGCGACGCACATGCCCATGATGGCGGCAATCTGCGGAATGCCCATGGCCGACATGACGGCGTTGTTGCGAAAGACGCGGCCGAAATCGTCGGTGTCGGGGAAAACGTCTTCTTGCAGCGGGAGGAAGACTCCGGCGGAGTCGACGAGGTAGATGGTCGGGATGCGATTTTCGATGGCGATGTTTTGCGCGCGGATGACTTTCTTCGTGGTCATGGGGAAAAAGGCGCCGGCTTTGACGGTGGCGTCGTTCACGATGAGCATGACCATGCGGCTGTGGATGCGGGCGAGTCCGGTGATGACGCCGGCGGCGGGGGCGCCTCCCCATTCCTCGTACATTTTGTGCGCGGCATAGAGGCCGAGTTCGAAGAAAGAGCCGGGATCGGCGAGGAGGGCGATGCGCTCGCGGGCGGTAAGGCGCGCCTTGGCGTGCTGGCTTTCGATGGCTTTCGGGCCTCCACCTTCGCGGATTTTTTCCTCTTCGTTGCGGACCTGGGCGACCAGGTCGGCGAGCGCGCGCATGTTGGATTCGAAGCGCAGGGAGCTGGGGTCAAGTCTGGTGGCAGGACGTTGTTAATCGTGAGCGCGGTGGAATCGATACGTTCGGGCATGAGGGCAGACTTCAAGACTACTTGCGAAACAACTTACTATACCAGCGGTGCGGAGGGGAGCGCGGCGATTAAGAACGGCCATGTTGAATGCCGGGCGCGGCCAGAGACGGGCGCTACAATCTAAAAATGTTGCGGAAGCTCGCATTCCGGCCAGACTGGCAGATCGCGATGGTCGTAACCGCGGCGTTGCGCGTGTTTTATACGGCAATGGCAGCAGCATTCATGCCGTTTCTGCATCCGGATCCAGCGCTGATTCACAGCAATGCGCTCACCGAAAACCTGCCGCCCCCGCACGGTCTTCATTATGCGTTGCTTGGAATTTGGGAGCGCTTCGATACGCTCTGGTTCTTGCACATCGCGGAGCACGGTTACGACCGGCCCATGGCGGTGATTTTTTATCCGTTGTATCCGGCCGCGATTCGGCTCGTGAGTGGGTTGATGCCAGAGATAGCGGCGGCGCTTCTGGTCTCCACCGTGGCGGCATTCTTTTTTTTCTGGGGGCTGCTGCGCCTGGCGGGAGGCGAATTATCGGAGGTGGGAAAACTCCGCACGCTGCTGCTGGTCTGCGGTGTGGCCGACTAGTTTCGTACTGTTTGCGGGCTATGCGGAGTCCTTGACTCTGGCGCTGGTGGTGTGGGCGATCGTCTTTGCGAGGGAATCTGCGCGGGAAGCTGGGCGCGAATCTGGGGGTAAAGCGCGGTGGGAAGCGGCGACCGCCTGCGGGCTTCTTGCGGGATTGGCGCGGCCTTCGGGTGTCCTGGTTTTTATTCCACTCGCGGCAATGGCGCTGCGCAGCCGGCAGGCCCGGTCGCTGGTGGTGGCGCTGACGCCCCTCGGACTGCTGAGCTATTGGGGTTGGCTGCGGTGGTCGGGGCGAATTTCTGTGGTGGAGGCTTACCGGCTCTATCAAGGCATGGCGATGGTTCCGCCGTGGAGGGGCCTGTGGGAGGCTCTGCGGTTGATCGTGACCGAGCACGATCCTCTGCTGGCGATCAAGCTGGGCCTGGTGATCATGGTTGCCGCGATCAGTCTGCGGCGCCAAGTGCAGACCAACTTGCGGATTGAGGACAGAGCCTTCGCGCTGGCGGTCATTCTCCAGATGCTGATGTACACGGGGCGTCCGCTGCTGGGCGCAGTGCGATATGTGCTCATGCTGTATCCCGTGTTTCTGGTTTGGGGAGCTTACGCCGAGCGCTGGAATGGGAAGCGGCTCGGGTTCTATGTCACGGCACTCGGCTTCTTGAACCTGGCGTGGATGTGGGCCTTTCTGAGTTGGTCGCTGGTTTTGTGAGTGTGGCGCGGACACTCCTGTCCGCGAATGCCGACTGCAATTTGTGCGGCGGTGCAACGGCGTGCCCGAAACACATGGACCATTAAGAAGTATGCATTAGACCCATAGCCTCGCGCGACGGGATCGTCGGCGATGGCATCCACCAATCCGATTTCGAGGGCGCGCGCGGCGGAAACTTTTTCTGCGGCGACAAAAAGCTCCAGCGCTCTGCTCTTCCCAATCAGGCGCGGCAGGCGTTGCGTGCCTCCCCATCCGGTCATGAGGCCGAGAGCGGCGCCGCGATGTCCGAAGACGGCGTGGGGCGCGGCGATCCTGCGGTGACAGGCGAGTGCCAGATCGAGACCTCCGCCCATGCAGTGGCCTTCGATGGCGGCGATGACGGGGGCAGGATAGCTGGCAAGTGCGTTCATGAGTGTTTGTCCCATGGCGGAGAAGCGATAGAGCTTCGGGACCGGTCAGTGCAGCGATTTCGTTAAGGTCGGCGCCGACCGAGAAAAATTGGCGATTGCCCGCGACGATAAGTGGGCGGAGTTGCTTCTTCACTTCGTCTTTCAGATCGTTTTTCAGTTCGGCGATGGCGACGGTCAGTGCGAGCACGCAAGCGCGGGTGAGGCGGTTGGTGCCGTCGGGCGAAGCGAGGCGGAGGATGCGTGCCGGACCGTCGAACTCGATCCGGAAGAAGAGAGAAGACACGAGAACATAATGCACCATTGGGCGAGTGGAAGGCTCGCGGAATTTCGCGGGCGAAAAGCAGATCCTTCGCTTCGCTCAGGATGACAAATCTTGAATGGGGATGAGGGATGACAAAGTTCGTTGGGCTGGATGGCCTCGATCGCAGACTAAACGGCCGGCACGCCGTGCGGCTTCACGTGCTCGCGGATGAACTTCACGATGTCGTCCATGGGAGTGCCGGGCTGGAAGATGCCGGCCACGCCGATTTTCTTGAGGCCTTCGATATCCTGATCGGGAATGATGCCGCCGACCAGCACCAGCACGTCGTCCATTTTATTTTGCTTCAGCAGGTCCATCACGCGCGGAACGATCGCGTTGTGCGCGCCCGAGAGAATCGAGAGTCCGATAACCTGCACGTCTTCCTGGAGCGAAGCGTTGACGACCATCTCCGGCGTCTGGCGCAGGCCGGTGTAGATGACCTCCATGCCGGCATCGCGGAGGGCGCGGGCAATAACCTTGGCGCCGCGGTCGTGGCCATCGAGGCCAGGCTTCGCGACGAGGACGCGGATTCTCAGGTCGGAGGGCATGGGCATAAGTTCATTTAACCACAGAGGGCACAGGGCAGCACCCGACCTTCACCACGGGCTCCTAAGACAGGCGAACGAATCCGACTCGATCCCGCGCTCTCGCAGCCCGTGCTCGTACTCTACAAGCTGCCGTTCGATATCCGCTTCCTTTTCCTTTCGCTGTAACCGGTCCTCCCGGTAACGCTTCAAAAAGTAATCGATGGTTTCGATGCGCAGCTTAATGGTATTGGCCGGCCGGTTCTCGTCCAGATCTTTAAAGGAGAAAAAAGGCGTGCCCGAGCGCTCCACGATCTGCTCGATCACGCTGTAAATGGGCGCGTCGTGGCCACACTTGAAGCTGGAAATCTCCACCGCCACCAGGTTGGGGTGGCGGGCCGTGAACTTGGCGGCCCAGATCTTGTGGCTGGAACTGGCCGAGTTGGCGGTTTTCCACACATCGGAGATGTCAAGCGGGTGGCTGATTACACCGGCGCGTACTTCCTCGCCGAACAGGCGCTCCAGCAGATCCTCATCCAGCGGCAAAGTACTCTGCGAGAAGATCGAGTAACCCAGCTTCTGGAACTGCTCCATGATCTCGTGGTTGATGCCGGGATCGTGGTGGTACGGGCGTCCCAGCATGACGATGCCTAACTTCTGTTCCGCCTCCAGTTGGTCGAGGACTTTGCGAGCACGCCGGCGAATGCTGGATTCAAACTTTCCCAACTCGCGGTAGCCGATCTCGATGGCAGCAACATTCTCCTCCTCCGAGAGGCCAAGAATGGGCGCCCACGCTTGGAACATCTGCCGCGCAAAGAGCTTGCGGTCTGAAAGATTCAGCAGCGGGTGCACGTATCGAATGCCGTGTTCGGCAAAGAGGTCGGTTTCCTTTGTGTAAGCGGCTTCCACGGTCTCCGGTGTCACCGAAACTGTGGGACAGGCATTCTGCCCCTTGGTGTTCACGAGCGGGGAGGCCAGCACGTCGAACATGGGGAAGAAAATCGCGTGCAGCGGCTTGCGCGCGTGCTTGTTGAAGATAAGGTTGTGGACGTGCGCGATGGTGATCTTTGAGGGGTAGCAGGGGTCGATCGAACCACGACTCGATCCCGCGCGGTACATCTCCCCGCTGGTGAAATCCGAGTATACGATGTTTTCTGCCGGCACGCCCAAGCTTTCCAGATACGAACTGAACAGCGGCGCGTAGGCATACATGTTCAGGACGCGAGGAATGCCGATGCGCACCTGCCCGCGCTGTTTCATCAGCGCGATGCGCCGGCGGGGGGCGCTCGTCCAGGCACGGGCGGGGATTGGATCAGCGACGCTTTCCGGATGGCGGGAACGCCATACTTCGCGCGCCGCAATCTCCACCAAGTTTGGGTTGGCGGCCTTGGTGGCATCGAGGTGGGCTTTAATGCCGCGCATGGTTTCGACATCTTCCACCGCGCCTTTTTCACAGCTGGCGACGATCATGCGCTGCTCACCCGGCTGGAGCGGAACCTTGGTCTGGAAATTGGTCTGGAAAGAGGTGCGCAAGGACGGCGGCGCCCAGCTTTCGGCGAGTCCGCTCTCGCACATTTCCCGTCTGCACATCGAGGAAAGTTCGCAGGCAGGCATTTTTGCAGAAGTTGCAGCGCGTGTCCTCACTGTGCGTAGTGCGGTAGGTGATGGTGCGGACGGCGTCCAGGCCGATGAAGGTGGTGAGGTGCCCATTGCGCCACAAGCGGATGGCTTCGATGCCGGCGCCGATTGCTCCCGATTCGCCGCAGTGCTGGTGGACAACAATCTCCGGTTCTTTCCCCGTGGAGCGGAAGCTGGCGCGCAGGAAATCCACCTGCGCCTTGACTGCGGCGAGATTGTTCTGCGTGCCGCCCTGCAGAATGAACCGCGTGCCCAGCGCAGCCAGGCTTGGTACCTTGGCGACATACAAGAAAACATTCCGGGGCAGCACCGTCGCCAAGCCGGCCAGGATTTCTTCCGGCCGCCAGCCCTGGCGCTGAAAGTTTACGATGTCGGACTGCAGGAACACCGCGCAGCCGTAGCCGAAGACCGGCATGGTGTCGGCGCTGAAAGCCACGTCCGCATAGTTCTCTACCGGAATGCCAAATCCTTCCGCCGTGGATTGCAGAAAATAGCCGTTGCCCGCGGAGCACTGCGTGTTGAGCTTGAAGTCTTTAACCCGGCCATTCTTGAGGACGATCATCTTGATGTCCTGCCCGCCGACGTCGACGATGACGTGGGGATCGTGGTAGAAGCGCACAGCCGACTCGGTGTGCGCCACCGTTTCGACCAACGCCACGTCGGCGTGCAACACGCGTTGCAGGATGTCCTTGGCGTAGCCGGTGGTGCCTACGCCGAGAACTTCCAGGATCGCACCTTGGGTTTCCACCTGCTGGCGCAAATTCTCGAAGAGGTCAATGGTGTCCTGTATAGGGTTGCCCTTTGAGAGTTGATAGGCTTTCGAGAGAACCTCGCCGTGCTCCGACAAGAGTACGGCTTTGGTGGAGGTCGAACCGCCGTCGAGGCCGACGAAAGCCCGGACTCGCTCACCGGGCTGGAAGGCCGCCGGAACGAATTTCGGCCGCCAGTACTTGGCTTTGAACTCTTCCAATTCTTTCTTCGAAGCGCTCAACCCACGGCTGCCGGAAGCCGCTTTTTCCTGGCGCCGTCCTTCGTAGATGTAGCGCTCAAGATTCTGTGTCCCTAGATACTGCCCAATCCCCGCGTCTTCCCCTTTGCCGAATTCCACCGCGCCCAGGGCCGCAAAATACAGAGCGTTCTCCGGAGTCTTGATCGCGTCTTCGGGAGTAACATCCGGCGGCAGCTTGATGCCCCGCTCTTCCCAAAGGAGTGGGATGTTGTGCTGCCATGCCTCGCGCATGCCGCGAATAAAAGTGTTCGGCCCTCCCAGCAGCAGCACGTGTGGGCGCAGCGTGTGGCCGCGAGTGAGGACGGTGAGGTTCTGCAGCACAATGGCGTCGAAAAGCGAGGCCATCAGTTCGTCGGCCGGGATGCCTTGCTTCTGCAGGCCATTGATGTCGGTCTCAGCGAAAACGCCGCACTTGCCTGCGACCGGATGGACCCTGATCCCCTTGTAGCCCTGGTCGCACAGCTCGTCGGGCGGAATCTTCAGCTTGGCGTTGATCTTGTCGATGACCGCACCGGTGCCTCCCGCGCACTTGTCGTTCATCGAAGGGATCTTCTTCCTCCGGCCGTTACCGCCATCCTCTTTGAAAATGATGACTTTGGCATCCTGACCGCCCAGTTCGATGACCGAGTTCACTTCCGGATGGAGCTTCTCCACCGCGAGTGCGACGGCGTTCACCTCCTGTACGAACTTCGCGCCGATGAGAGTGCTGAGTGCATTGCCGCCCGAGCCGGTGATGAACATGCGGCAGTTGCCGGGAGCGATGCCGACTTCGACTTCCATGCCCTGCAGAAATTCCAGGAGCTTCTCGGATTGGTGCGCGTCATGGCGCTGATAGTCCTGCCAGAGAATGCGGTCGGTCCCCGCTTCGCTGATCCCGACCTCGCGCGGTCCGACTTCGCGGGTGCCGACTTCGCTGGTCCCGACTTCGCTGGTCCCAACTTCAATGACCACAGCCTTGACCGTGGTGGACCCGACGTCCACGCCCACGAGATAGCGGACGCCACATCCGGACCCCTCCACCCGGGCCGGCAGTGAGGACCGCCGAGCGGCAGTGCGCGCGCGTTGTGCGTTCATTCCCAGACAGTCTCCTGTAGCCCTAAGCAACCCGTGGCGCAAATGCGCTTCGTATCAGGCATCGCGTTAGCAATGCCGCAAATCCGGTTCGTATCAGGGCATCGCTTTAGCGATGCCGCAAATCCCTCGAAAATCAGCCGCCCCTTTAGGGGCGGACGCCGAAAGTCGACTCTTTCCGCAGCCTGTTTAGGATCCAAGTCCGGAGATCGGAGCTTCACGACAGCCTCTCATCTCTCCCCCGGCAGCTTGGCGAGGCGTGCATTGCCATCCATCAGGTTGCTAACGTGCAAAACAAAGTTGGCCGCAACCCCAGCTATGCCTCGGCGGCGCTTAACCGGATAAAGCGGGCTCCGCAACTGCCGATGCTCGGCGATGTATGCCTTGATGTCATCGAGCTTCTTGCCCGTGGAAGCCAGCGCCTGCTCGAACTCCGCCTTAGCCTTGATCTTGGCGTCGCCCAGAGCCATCTGCACGCGGCTGTGCGCGTTGATCTCTCCCTCCCCCGAAGTTTCGATGGGCAGGAAGATCATTTCCCGGAAACGGTTCACCACGGCGGACTGCACGCCATCGGATTGTGAAGACGGCATACATCCGAATGGCTTCACAGCCAGCACCATGTGACACAGGTGGTGCGTGGTGTAGTAGACGTTCTTTCCTACTTCGAGATGCCCTTCACCGCCGCGGGCAAGCGAGTGGTAAAAGGGATGCGCCACTCGCGCCAGGTCGCTCTGTGAAACAAGACGGTGCGTGAGTCCGCCCAGGTGGCGGGCGGTGCGCGCATGTTGGCGGTTCCAGATGCCTTCGCTCAGCCGCAACAGCAGCCACTTTTTGCGGAATTTCCACTCGTTGGCGAGTTGCTCCTTCAATTCCCACCAGCGCGCGCCGGGATAGGGGGCATCGAGCCCCTTTTTCGCGTCGGTGTTGGCCCGAGCCTGCGACAGGAGATACGTGACCCAGCAGCCGATTGGTTCCACGTCCACCTGGGCGCCTTCCTCCTCCAGAAAAGTAAACATGTTGAAGTTGCCGTCGCCTTCGGTGAGTTGGGCCCAAAACTCACCCGTGACCTTGACGATGGGCTTTACCCGTGTGCGGTCCACTTCGACTTGGTTCAGGCGCTCCCGGGCGGCGTGCATAACGTTGCGGAAGTCCTCGGCGTAGAGGTGGTTCAACACCTTGCCCAGCGTGTTGCAGATATCTTTGAGCTTCTTGTTCCGGGCCAGGCGGCGCGAAATCCATCCCGGCGCGCTCTCGAGGATTTCGTAACGCTTCCGGTTCTCCAGAAAATCGCTGAGCTGATCCACGACTTCTTTGATTGCCTCGCCGGTTGCACCCGGAGCAACCTCGTAGGGCCGGATCTCGTAAACCATGTCGTTGATCACATCGCCCAGGTTCAGCGCGTTGAGCTGCCCCATGCCGAGGTCGGCGGAGAACTTCAGGCCGGGGTTGCCCGATGCCGCCTTGACGCCATGATCCTGCTGGAAAAGCAGGACCCGGAAACCACCGAAGCCCGCATTCTCAAGCGCCATTCGGTACTCGGACTCGTACATTCCGAAGCGGCAAGGTCCGCACGAGCCTGCGGTGAAAAAGACGTAGTTGTCGAGGATTTCCTGGCGCGAGAGTCCGCGAGCTTCCAGCGACCGCAGGAATTCGATGAGGTTGCCGACGGTAAAGTAAGTGGGATTACATTGCCCATTGTTGCCAAACTCCTTACCCGTCTGGAACGCGGCCACGTCGGGATTAGGCAACATCTGGCAGCGATAGCCGCAGCCGCGAAACACGGCCTCGATGAAGCGCTCGTGTTTCCAGGTAAAGCCTCCGAAAAGAATGGTTACCCGGTCGCGTTCTTCCGCGGTGAAGAGCCGCTCCGCAGGGCGGTGAAAGTGCTCGATGGGTTTCTCGTGGAGCCCAGCATCCTGTACCAGTCGCAACCTTTCCGCGGCCACGCGACGAGCGATCTCTTCTTCAACGAGCAGAGCAGGCGTAGCGTCGGCAGATTTTATGGCGCTGCTCATTCCTTACAGAGTCTCTCTCTTGGCTTAGGCCCGCACAGATGCTTGACACTGACAGCTATTTGACACTATGGCGAGGACTTTTACTACATGGGGGCAGACAATGGGCGACATAATCGGCAGTCACAAAAAGTGGAATCAATCGCTGAAGCCAGCCAAGCTCACGCGTTTTGCAACATGATCCTTGATCCAGTGGCCATCCCACCACTCCTTGGGATCGATCTGAACGCCTTCCAGTTGCATGCTGAAGTGAATGTGGTCGCCCCCCGCCATGCCGGTTTGGCCGCTCTTGCCCATGATCTGGCCGCGTTTCACCATGTCACCCTCGTGTACCGCAATTTCACTCAAGTGGCCATAGATGGTCTGCAGGCCATAGCCGTGGTCTACCACAATGCAATTGCCGTAGATGCCGAGCGGGGCAGCATACACTACACGGCCATCGTTCGACGCCTCCACGCCCACGTGCTGCGTGATGGAAAGATCGTAGCCCAGGTGAACCTGTTGATCGATTTTCTTTCCTTGATAAATGTAGTTCCGCACGTCGGCGAAACTGGATTCCACCTTGGAATTGTGTTGTTGCAAAAAGGGCTGTGACCAGAGGAACCGGCCCTCGGTCTTCAAACGCAGGTCGGACAGAGTCTGGTTGTTGGCGCGCCGCATCTCGCCGTTGATCTTCAGGAAACGCGCAACCGGATCGCCCGAACCATTCGGGTCCAATTCGCCAATCACCTTTTGCATGAAGCGATCGTCGATCTGCAAATCGCGTACCCGATACTTCGGCTGCTCCTTCTTGGGAAACTGGAACGCCATCGCTGCGGTGACTTCGTTGCCCGCCGGGTTAGTTGCGTAGACGAGCGGAACTGTGCCCGCCGGCATGTTCCACGCAAAGGCGAACAATGAAAAGAGCCCGGGCTTGCCGTCGGGCATGGGCCAGCTGCGGAACGTTTCGTCGCCCACACGCACACCCGCTTCGGTCCAATAACCCGCAACGTTGAACGTCACCAGATCGGCCATGCCCAGGTAGAGGTAGTGCTGATCGGAATCGACCGTCAGTACGGGAGGTTGCGTCACCACCATTACGTCCCGCTCTAACCGCACCGTTTTGCCGCGAAAATCGTTGGACGTGACTTCGACGATCAGTTGTGCCTTACCGTCTTTGAGTTGCGGCACGCTCTTGGTTCCGGCCACCAGGTTCCAGACGCTGTCTGGAACGCCTTGCCGCCAGAAGATGCGTCGTGCCGGCTGCTTGGTTTCCCAGGCGCTGTAGCGTATGCCGTTCTGCTCGACAGACACCACAGCCTCGCGGATCCCGTGCCGATCGCTAACCTGGAGGGTGAGAGGGGTCGCCACGCCTAGCGCGGTCACTTGAGGCTGCAGATGGACCACTGGCGTGGCCGAGAGCGCAAGCAGAAGCACCACCGCCGTTGCCATGACGAGAACCAGAATGATAAGAAAAGTTTTCACTGCGGAACCTCAGGATAGCACGTGAAGAATCGTCAGGGGCGCTACCAGCACTGCGCTACGCCCCGACGGTGATTCGATTATATGATGATGGGATGCGGGCGACCTCGTGACGCTCCCCAAAGGTGGCATGCCCCTGCGGGCCGCCCTCGGGCTATAATCTTGCTTCGGAAGACATGTCCAGTTCACGCTACGCGTTGGTGACCTACGTCCGTAATCCGGTTGGCGAGTTTGTAGAACAACTGCGCCGGGAACTCCACCCGACGATCGCTCACATGCCGTCCCATCTCACGATTCTTCCTCCGCGGGAGTTGCAGGGAACCGAAGCGGCTGCACTGGAATTTCTGGGAGTGGCTTGTGGCCGCGTCGTTCCGTTCAGCGTCGAACTGGGAGACGTGGAAACCTTTCTGCCGACGACTCCGACGGTTTTCATCCAGGTAAAGCGGGCTGCTTATCGGATACGTGAACTGCACGATCAACTCTGTGGCGGCGGGTTGACCTGCGCGGAGAGTTGGCCCTATATTCCGCATCTCACGATTTTGAAGACGGAGCAGGATGAGCAGGCGCGTGCGGCATGCGTGATCGCGCGGGAGCGCTGGGCGGCGTTTCCGGGCAAGCGCCAGATCCATGTGGAGGAGTTGATGTTCGTCCGCGAAAATGGCGATTGTTGGCAGGATGTGGCGCCGCTGCCGCTGGGACGCGGCCAATTGTCCTCAAAGTCATAGTTCGGCAGACTATGTCCGGCAGAGTAATAGTTCGAGTGGGATCGGCAAACCGCTGTCCGCACCAAGGTCTATAGTCCAGTCCGCAACAACCCCTGAAAACCCGCAACTAGCGGCCAGTTTCGCCGATTCGACAGGACATGTACTTTCTGGCCGTTGCCAAGTCCATTGGCGGCATTACCATAGATTCAACGGGCCACAAGCAAGCGCCGGATCCCAGGCTGCGGGTTTGATCGGAAGAGAAAACATATGCAAATTGGGGTTTACGGATCCGGCTACCTCGCAACTGTCATCTCCGCCTGCCTCGCCGACTTCGGCACGCCGGTTTGGTGCTGTCATGCCGACAGCTCGCGCATCATGGAAGTTGCCAGGGGCAATATTCCTTTTTTCGAAAAAAATCTTCAGGAAGTGATTCGGCGCAACGTGCGTTCGGGACGGCTGGTGTACTCGGCGGACCCGGAAGAACTAGCGCGCAAAACGCAGGTAATTTTTCTTGCCGAAGATTCCGCCCTTGGACTGAAAGAACTCGTAATCCGCCTGGCGACCGCGGCGGGCCGCTTCCAGGTGCTGTCGATCGTAACGCCGGATCGGGTGGGTGCGACCAGGAAGATTGAAAAAGCTCTGCAAGACAAAGGGCTGAAGAGCCTGCTGGTGTGCCAACCGATGTTCTTCACCAACGGATGCGCGGTCGAAGACTTCAACTGGCCCGACCGCATCATTCTCGGAACGTCTTCGAGCGAGGCAGTCTCTACCCTGAAGCAGATTTTTCATCCGCTGGTGATGCGCGGGGTTCCCGTGCTGGTCACGAACTACGAAACGGCGGAGTTGGCGCGCGAAGCAACCACGGCGTTTGTGGCGACCAAGATTTCGTTCATCAACGAAATTGCGAGCCTGTGCGAACACGTGAACGCCGATGCCGTCAGCCTCTCACTCGCCCTGGGGCTGGACAAGAAAATTGCCCCGCGCTGCCTGCAACCAGGCGCCGGCATGGGTGGAATTTTTGCCGAGACGGATATGGAGTCGCTGACCGGCTTGGCGAGAGAGAACAAAGTCGACCTGAAAGTGCTGAATGCTGCCCGCGAAGTGAATCTGAATCTGGCGGAGCGGCTCTTCCAGAAAGTGGCCGTTGCGCTCGATACCGTGCAGAACAAGGATCTCGGCATTCTGGGGCTGGCGTTCAAGCCCAACACCAATTCCGTTGCGGGATCGGCTTCCGTTCAACTGGCGCAGAACTTGCTGGCTGGGGGAGCGCGCGTTCGGGCATACGATCCGGTGGCGATTCCCGATGCGCGGCTGCAACTGAACGGCATGGTGAAGTACTGCGAATCTGCCTACGGAGCCTGCGAAGGAGTGGATGCCCTGATCGTCGCCACCGGCTGGCCTGAGTTCCGGACGCTCGATTTCGCCAAGATCCGCCACCTGGTGAGACGGCCGATCATCATCGACACCAAGAATCTGCTCGACTCGTCCCGCCTGCGCGCCATGGGATTCCAGTACATGGGCGTAGGAAGACCGTAGGCGAGCCAGGGTTTCGTATCAGGGCATCGCTTCAGCGATGCCGAAAACTTCAAGCTTAAACCGCCCCTTCAGGGGCTGTGTGCCGGACTCGCGCCGCAATTGCTATAATCGTTCTCTGCGGTGGGAGTAGCTCAACTTGGTAGAGCATCGGACTGTGGCTCCGACGGTTGCGGGTTCAATTCCCGTCTCCCACCCCAAATCCACAGGCCTTAGCTCACATACAAAGACCTTAAGCTCACACTTTTGGTCAGGAACTGACTGCTAGCCCACTCCGCCAGACGAAGACGACCGTAAAAAAGAAAAAGAAGACGATGATGAGGACGACGTAACCGACGACGGCCACTCCGAGTTAGGAGGGGACATGCCTCGATTTCGCATAGGCAAACGGCGGTCGAAGAGAATCAAATCGGTCTTACCAGTGCGACTCTGGATCGCCGGAAGTAAAGATAGCCATCTCGCGCATACTCTCGATGTGAGCCACCATGGTGTGCAGTTGGGTGGTTATCGAGGCGAGATGAAGGTTGGAGACAAGATCGTAATTCAATACCGCCGCGCGCAAGCCCAATTCCGAGTCACATGGATCGTTGCTCGCGAGGGCTCCTCGGAGAAGCAAATCGGGGCTGAGTGCTTGGAGCCGGGAAAGCATCTCTGGGGTGCGAAGTTCCCTCAGCAAAAGGATGAGTACGAAGAAAAAGGATGACCGCGCGTTGCCTGAATGCCGCTGTGGATGGTGTCCAGCGTTTGTTGGCCCCAGACTGCGCAAAACTTTCGTTGTCGCAGCCTTTGGCTCTCGCCGTCTGTGGACAAGCGCAAACGCGCAGCAGCTATGCTGCCCAGCGAGTAGTCGAGCAGTGCGGCCACGAGGCACGCCGGAGCACATCTCTAACGCCCGGTTTCCAAGACCGAGGTCTCGTCCCAGTTATCGGGCGGCACGGACACGCCCCAGATGTTTCGTGGCTCATCAAGTTCGATCCCGCAGTGCAGCGGGTTCTTAGGATCGACATAGACAACCCGAGCCGCAGCACGCTTGTCCGTCAAGTAGACGTGAATCGAGATTCTCATTCCATTGCTCAACCCAATCGCGGTTGCGATCAATGCTCCGTGACAGGTTGACGACGATGGTCTCGCCGTCGCACGTCCGGCGCTCACCGCCATCCTCAACCGTGATAACCACCTTCAGAGGGACACGAGTACTTCGTCGGGACTCATGAAATGTCTCTGTCGAGGGCATGAGTGAAAGGATACATCTCGCGGACAGCCGATGAACAGCTAACCAAGGTGCGCCAATGAGGTGCCCGCAGTGCCGCCACATGGCACGCAGGAGCTATTCCCACAGGGCAGATCAGAACGTAGGCTGGAATTTCCTAGCGGACATTTCGAGTCTCAGAATCCTGTGACGAATGGAACATCCCGGTGTTCGGAGAAGAAGCCATGTGGATGAGGTCATGCGCGGTATGTAAGGCACTCATGATGAAGCTCCGATTGCGCGATTCCGTCCGCTGTCGGTGTGGGTGGGAGTGGGAGTGGTAGGGACGATCCAGATTGACGAATCGCAGTTGACCAAGACGCCGAGATTTTACAAGATGAAGGGGAAGCTGTTATGGCCCGAGTAATTGAATTCTACATACCGACGAACTTCCGAAGAAAAGTGGCGTCGGTTCCGCAGTCGCAACCCGGAAAAGTGATCGAGTTTTGCCTACTGGCGAAGAAATCAGCGTAGCGCGACCTTCCGCAACCGCAAACCACTCGCAGGCGTGCCCGCGACCAAGAAGAGCCTATTTGGTCTATCAAGTGGTGCCTAGAGTGCTGGCTACAGTGGAGAAGGCGTTGTTGGCGTTCCCCCCGATGAGACGCACAGTGCCGATCACCAATACTAGGATGACGGCGAGCATGACGGCATATTCAGCAACATCCTGTCCTTGATCGTCGGTGCAAATCTTGCGAAGAAACTGCATTGGAACCTCCGTGCCGATTCGGTCAGGCGCAAACTCGGTGCTCAACGTGAAGACTTTTCAAGCAAGCGAGTAAATGCTCTGCGAGCCCATCGGATTTTGAAAGTACATCCTTAATTCCGGCAGCCGGAGCATACTTTAAGAGTTGCTCGCAGTTGCGCATCGTAAACATCAGCATTGCGGTGTGAGGGGCAAGCCGGTTGATCTGCCCTGCGGCCTCTAGACCGTCCATGACCGATACCTGCAAATCCAAAATCACCACATCGGGATTCAGTTGTTTGACTTTTTCAACCGCGACCTTGCCGTTCTCTGCCTCGCCACACACTTGCCAATCTCTGGTTTGCTCGATGGAAGACCGGAGGGCATGACGAATGAGCGCACTATCGTCAACGATGAGAACAGTGTAGGACACCCAGCACCCCTTTATGCCCTTGGCAGGCCGCTGACCGTGGCGCGTCGTGCAGTTCGACGGAAAGCGACGAGGAAGAGCTCCCACCCCACAAAACGCACGGTGGCGTAGTGGATGTGGGACGAGATGAAAGGCCACTACGCCACCAAGAAAACGAACAGCGATGGGCCCGCATGCTGCTTCACGTCATGCTCTGACAGCGCCCCACCGCTATCCGCTTTGGTCAAAGAAGTTGATAATCTACAACGCTGTCAATTCTGTATCTGTTCAATTTTGACCAGTTTTGGAAATAAATTTTAAATAAATTAAGACGCCGACGCCAACGGCTCGCACCCGTATCACTGCCCTCTGTGACATCCGTCATTGCAAGTCAACCCAATCGGTTTACGCTGTGGATGTCAGCTTGGTGGCACTTTTTAGAGCGTCCCGACGCTCTGCAAGTTGTTGTATTCAAGTTTTGGGGCGTTTTCAATTCGCGTCTCCCACCCCAAACAGCTTCAAGTTTTCCCCTGATTTTCAGCGTCGAAAAAGTAATGCCCACCACGGAGACACGAAGGCGCGGAGGAATGCGCTTTTAGCTCCCAGATAAAGGCCAAAGGCCAAGAGCTAAGCGCTAAGAGTGGTTTGGCTCCGCGTCTCAGTGCCTCCGCGGTGCATTTTCTTTTGAACGAGTCATTACCATTCTTCTCCTTTCTTCGTGAGCTAATGCGCCAGAACAGAATCGCCGATAGAAAGAGTGCCAGAGGAACACTCTATGCTTCGACGATTGCCGCTGTTTCTTCTCGTCTGCCTCTGCACGGGCAAGTTGCAGGCGCAGAGCTTAGAGGGTATTGAGATCCACGGATTTGTCACCCAGGGCTTCCTCTTCAGCTCCCATAACAATTATTTGACCATGCAATCGAGCGCTGGCAGCCTGCAGTGGACCGACGGCGCCGTGAGCGTTTCAGATTCACTCACCGATAAACTGCGGGTCGGAATCCAGTTGCACATGTACCAACTGGGACAACTCGGCGGCCCCAATATTCAGGTCGATTGGGCGTCGGGAGACTACCGAGTCAACGATCATCTTGGATTTCGCGCCGGCAAGGTCAAGACCGTCATGGGTTTGTTCAACGATTCCCAGGATGTGGACGCCGTCTTCCTGTGGACACTGCTGCCGCAAGGCGCATACCCGGTCGACAACGAAGGCTTTTTTCTGGCGCACGTGGGTGGTGACGTGTACGGCTATCTGCCGCTTGGCGGCCGCGGCGGGAAGCTGCGGTATGACGGGTACGTAGGACAGTCCAACCTGCCTTTGAATGGCGGATTTCTCAAACAGTTCGCCGATGCTGGGCTCGCCTTCACGTCTTCTCCGGGAGGCAAGACTTATGGCGGCGACCTGCGCTGGGAAGCTCCTTTGAAAGGATTGATCCTGGGCTCGAGCGCAGATGTTCAAGCCATGGACGGATCAGCGCCCTGGGGGCAGCCTGCACCTGATCTCCCTTTATCCTAACCGTACAGTACGCCCAGTTCACCAAAGGAAAATTCTACTTCGGGGGAGAATATGACAGGGCGCCGGCCACTGCGATACTGACGATTGGAACGGCCGCGATTCCAATACCTCTGGATGTGCGCTCCTGGTTTGCGATGGGGAGTTATCGGCTCTGGAAAAAAGTTAAGGTGGGAAGCTATTACAGCCACTACGTTAATAAAGGGCTGGACACGACCCAGCCTGCGAGTTACTCGAAAGACTGGGTGGTCTCCGGACGCTATGACTTTAACTCTTATTTTTACGGCAAGATCGAGGGGCATTTCCTGCATGGAACTGGACTTGGCTACTATGCGAGCACCAACCCAAATGGCCTGAAGCCCAACTCGAATATGTTGGCGGCCAAGATCGGTTTCAGCTTCTAGACGCCCTATGCGTGCGCAGAGATGAGAGTCATGAGCAAAACTCGCTGGTTCATCCTGCTGCTGGGGTTCCTCGGTTGCTGGTCCGCGGCCAGGGCACAGGATGTCGTGTTGGTGGCGAACAAGGGTGTGCAGATTTCGGGCATCAGAGATGCCGATTTGCGCGCCATATTTACGGGAGAGAAGACCAGATTCGCGGACGGCTCCCATGCCGTGCCAGTCACTTTGAAGGGTGGACCGGCGCACGAAGTCTTCTTGAAAAAGCACGTTCGCGAAGACCCTGAGGAATTCCGTGCGCAATGGCGCAAGGCGGTGTTTACCGGACAAGGCGCCATGCCTAGAACCTTCGATTCTGAAGCGGCATTGCTCGAATACGTAGCCGTCACTCCCGGCGCTCTCGGCTACGTGAGCCGGATTTCGCCGCAAAGCGAAGACAACGTGAAGTGCCTCCGCGTCGTGAAGTAGTACTACTGCCGAAAAACTCGATTTTGCTCTTGATTTTGGGTGGCGCAGCGGTTCACCGCTGCGATAACCGGCTTGTTTTCAGCGACGGCTTTGAGCCGCTGGGGGCGACTGCGTCGCTCTACCCTTTTCCGCAGCCGGCTAGTTCAGCCGCGTGCGCCGACTTCTTCTTTTTCCCTGGCCGCGTAGTGGGACTCGACATAGTCGTCGAGAATCTTGATGAACTCGGCTACGATCTTGTCGCCTTTGAGAGTGGTGAACAGGCGGCCGTCCACGTAGACGGGGGCTTTCGGTTCTTCGGCGGTTCCTGGCAGAGAAATTCCGAGGCTGGCGTGCTTCGATTCGCCCGGACCATTGACCACGCAGCCCATCACCGCGACTTTCATTTCTTCTACGCCGGTGTGCGTCTGTTTCCAGACCGGCATCTGGTCGCGCAGGTATGTTTGGATCTGCTCGGCCATTTCCTGGAAGAAGGTGCTGGTGGTGCGGCCGCAGCCGGGGCAGGCGGTGACTTGCGGCGTGAAGCTGCGAATGCCGAGCGACTGCAGAATTTGCTGCGCCACACGGACTTCTTCGGTGCGATCGCCTCCGGGGGCGGGGGTGAGCGAAACCCGGATGGTGTCGCCGATGCCTTCCTGCAGCAGTACGGCCATGGCCGCGCTCGAGGCCACGATGCCTTTGGCTCCCATGCCGGCTTCGGTTAGTCCCAGATGCAGTGGGTACTCGCAGCGCGCGGCCAGGATGCGATAGACGTCAATTAGATCCTGCACCCCGCTGACTTTCGCGCTGAGGATGATCTGGTCGGGCCGCAGTCCGTGCTGCTCCGCCAGCTTCGCCGAACTAAGCGCGCTTACAACGATCGCTTCCATGGTAACTTCGCGGGCGTCTTTCGGCTCCGGCAGGCGCGAGTTCTCGTCCATCATCTTCGTCAGCAATGCTTGGTCCAGCGATCCCCAGTTCACGCCGATGCGCACAGGCTTCTGGTGTTTCGCGGCGACCTCAATCATGGTGCGGAAGTTGTCGTCGTTCTTGCGCCCGATGCTGGCATTGCCGGGATTAATGCGGTATTTGGCCAGCCCCTCGGCGCAGCCGGGATATTTGGTCAACAGGAGATGTCCGTTGTAATGGAAGTCGCCGACGATGGGCACGCGCAAGCCCTGCTTCTCGAGTCCTTCGACGATGTGAGGGATGGCCTTGGCGGCATCGTCATTGTTGACGGTGACGCGGACGACTTCGCTGCCGGCACGAGCGAGGGCGGCAACTTGCTTTACGGTGCCGGGAATGTCCGCGGTGTCGGTGTTGGTCATGGATTGCACCATAACCGGTGCATCACTGCCCACGCGGACGCCGCCGATAGCGGCGGTAAAGGTTTTTCTACGATGAATTTCGGCCATGCTTGAGGTCTATTCTAAACCAGGCAGGGGAAAAGCGCGAGATGACGTCGTGATCGCGGTCACCCAAAGAGTTCGCTGTGCGAGCCCAGACGGACCAACTGCAGAACTTGAACGTCCGGCTTGCGGTAGATCAACAGCAAATCCGGTTTGAGGTGGCACTCCCGGTGGTCGCGCCAATCTCCTCCCAGCGCATGGTCGTGAATTCTTTCGGGTAGCGGTTTGTCCTCCGCCAGCAGGGAGACAGCGAATGTCAACATGGGTTCCAACTCTCGCCGATGTTGCCCGCTTTTTTCGCGCCGAAAGTCGCGGCGAAAGGCATTGGTTCGCTCAATCCTCCGCATTCAGGTCGGCCATCAAGTCGGAGACATTGTCGAACGAAGGCAGTCCACCATGGCGTGCCTCCTGCATCGCCGCAGCGGTCGCGGCATTGGGAGCTTTCACTTCGAATGGTAGGGATTTCTCAGCTGCCACGCGCGTCAATAGGACGCGAACCGCGTCGGAAACAGAAAGGCCCATAGCCGCGAGTGCCTTGGCCGCCCGTGCCTTGGTTCGCTTGTCAATGCGAACGTGAACCATTTCTGTCGTTGCCATATCAACCTCTGAGATACATTGTATCTCAGGTGGAGGGCGTGGTCAATCCGTAATTGGCAACCCTCGGTCGCATACCCGGACGAGGCCGTACGGACCCACGCGATTGCGGAGGACGTTCGGGCTGATGGCTGAAAGCTGACGGCTGATGGCTGATTGCTGACGGCTGTCCTACGGCATCCGCGTAAGCCCCGGCAGTGTCTTGACGAGGTCGTTGTAGATCACCATCACGGCAAAGAGCACCAGAAAGACGAATGCCGCCTGGTAGATGCGTTCCTTGATCGGCAGGCTGATTTCTTTCTGCATGAGGCTCTCGATGAAAAGCAGCAGGATCACGCCGCCGTCGAGGATGGGAATCGGCAGCAGGTTCATGATTCCCAGGTTCAAGCTGATGGCGGCGGTGATTAAGAGCAGTGGTGTCCAGCCTTCTTCGCGTGCGGCCGCGCCCACCGCGCTGCCGATTCCGATTGGACCATCGACCTGGCGCATGGAAACTTTCCGCTGCACCATCTTTTGCAACAACTCGAGAATCAGGAAAGAGCTCTTCTTGTTATCCGACAGCGAGCGGCCCAGCGCCTCCGAGAAGTTGAGCTTTACCACTTTAGTGGGAACGCTGGCGATGCCGATCCGGTAGGCAGGTTCTTGTGTCGCTCCTGCCGGAGCGAGGGCTGGTGTCACTGTGAAGTTCAGCTTCTGGCCATTACGAAGCACCACTAGGTTTAGCGGCTGATTCTTGGTGCGGCTCAACATCTGAATCAGCACACCTAGCTGGGGAATATCCTGTCCGTTCGCGGTGAGGATCTGGTCTCCGACTTTGATCCCGGCCTTGGCGGCGGGCATCCCGGGTTCGACCAGCGTCAAAGTACGTGCTGGGCTCTTGCGGCACCCAACCCATGTCTCCGTACTGATTGGGGCCGTACGGCTCCGGAACCAGGATCTTCTCCGTGACCTTGCCCCCGCGTTCGATGGCGTATTTCAGAGGCTGATTCGGGCTGAGCGCGTCCTTGACGCGCACCTGTTCCCACGTCGGATTGTCGATGTCGTCGACCCTGACAATCTTGTCACCCGGTTGAATCCCCGCCTTCTCGGCTGGAGTATTGAGATTGATCCATCCCACAACGGCCGGCTCATCGAGATCGGCCGGGTATTCGTAGTGCACCATGTACACGCCGGTGAGCAGGGCTACCGCAAGCATGATGTTCATTGCTGGCCCGGCCAGGGCGACGATGAATCGCTGCCAGCGCGGATGCGACAGAAACTCCCCCGGATCGCCGGTGCGGTCGTCCATGGGGTTTTCGCCCGACATCTTCACGTAACCGCCCAGCGGAACGGCGCTGATGCGATAGTCGGTACCGCCGCTTGCGTGAAGCCCAGCAGACGCTTGCCAAAGCCGATGGAAAACACTTCTACCCGCACGCCGAAATACTTGGCTGCGGCGTAGTGGCCGAACTCGTGAATCAGGATCATGAATCCGAGCACGATCCCCATGTCGAAGATGGTATGAAGGAGGGACAAAAGCTGCGGCATAGCTTCCCAGATTACTCCAAAATTTCTGTTACGAAATGGCCCGGATGGGTGATCTCTTTCGGCGGTACCGTTTCACCATTTCTTTTGCCAAAAGGCGGGCCTCGGTATCCAGCACAAGCACCTTCTGTATAGATTCCAAATGTCCAGTTGGCGTTGCAGACATTGTTTCTTCGATGATCCGCGGAATTTCGTCGAATCCGATCTGCTCCTCCAGAAACGCAGCCACTGCGACCTCGTCGGCGGCGTTCAGGGCGATGGTTTTTGCGCCTCCGGTCCCAGCCGCTTCGTATGCCAAGCTTTCGTAAGCTAAACGCAGACAAGGAAATTTGACCATATCCGGAGGGCAGAAATCCAGATGCCGCAAGTCCATGACCGAGAATCGCAAATCCGAAGGAATTCGATCCGGATACGTCAGCGCATACAAAATCGGCAGACGCATGTCGGTCACAGAGAATTGAGCAAGTATGCTGCCATCCACGAATTCGACCATGGAATGGATGGTAGACTGCGGATGCACAATGACTTGCACGCGATCAGGCGGCATATGGAACAACCTGCATGCCTCGATCACCTCGAACCCCTTGTTCATCAATGTTGCAGAGTCGATCGTGATCCTCTTTCCCATCTTCCAGGTGGGATGATTGAGCGCCTGTTGCACCGTAATTGAGGCAAATTCCGACTTGGCCGTCTTCAGAAACGGACCGCCCGAAGCCGTCAGCCAGATGCGCTCGACTTCATTCGCCTCCCCGTCCATCCGTCCGCCGCGCAGGCACTGGTGGACGGCGTTATGTTCGCTGTCGATTGGCAGCAGCGGCTTACCCTGCTTCCGCGCCTCGGCGGTGATCAGTTCGCCCGCCACCACCAGGCATTCTTTGTTGGCCAGCCCGACGGACTTGCCCGCGCGCACCGCTTCGTAGGTCGCCTCCAGGCCGGAGACGCCCACAATCGCGCTGACCACGAAATCCACCTCGGGATGGACCGCCACTCGCACCGTGCCCGCGGCGCCGTGCACGACCTCAATCTCGTCCAGGCCCGCTTGCCGCAGCCTGGCTTGGAGAGCCTGCGCGGCGGCTTCGCCCGCCAACGAAACCAGTCGCGGCTTCCATCGCACGGCTTGCTCAAAGGCCAGTTCGGCATTGTTGCCGGCCGCGAGGGTCGAGACCTGAAAGCGGTCGGGATAGCTCTCGACCACACTCAAAGTGCTGCGGCCGATCGATCCCGTCGAACCCAGGATGGCGATGCGTTTCATGCGGGAAGGTCAGTTCTTATTGTAAGGGATGTAGCCCGGTTGTGCGGCGAACCCACGGCCCGCAAGCCACGCTGGACGAATCCGACAATATGAAGGACAACGAAGGAGCCGTCGCAAGTTCGCACCATACACGCCTGCGCCAACGGACACCCCCCTTCGGTTACCTTTCGTAACCCCTCCTTATCGTGCCATTCTTTACTTGCCGTTAGAAGCCCTATCGACCGCGACCGCAGGGCCAACTCCCGCTGTGGTCGCGGATCTCAAGTGAGGTTTATTCATGTTGCAGTCTCCGGAATCCAAGTACTCTCCAAACGCAGTCCCGCCCCCAAACAGTTACACTCCGGTCAAGCCGGCCACCGCACCCATGGATCAAGCCAACATCGGACGCTCGCTCGTCATCAAGGGTGAAGTGACGGGTACGGAATCGCTTTTCATTGACGGACGCGTCGAAGGCACCATTAGCTTCCCCGACAATCGCGTCACCATCGGCCGTAACGGAAGCGTCGCGGCGAACATCATCGCCCAGGAAGTCGTCATCATGGGCAAGGTGCAGGGCAACGTCGAGTGTGCGGACCGGCTAGACGTCCGCAGCGAAGGCGTGCTCGCGGGCGACGTCATCACCCATCGCATCAGCATCGAAGAAGGCGCGATCATCAAGGGCGGCATCGAAGTGCGCAACCCCGAAAAAAAAGAAAAAGATAAGAAGACGCAGGAGCCGGCCCAGAGCAAACAGGAATCGCCCAAAGCAATGGCCGCGACCGCGAGCAACGCGTAATTTTGCGAAATTGAAATCGAAACAAAAACGATGGAGGGACGGGCGTCCTCGCGAGCCTGCCCTGACTAGTCGAAGCGCCCGCTGCCCATCGTCCTCGTTCTCTGGATGCACTAAACTGCCAAAGGGTTGCCCGGCGCTCCATCGTTGTTTCTGAATGTGCTTAGCCCCTGAGGGCTGGACATCCCGCTCGGAGAACCATTGAGACCAGTTCTACTTCGGCTTGAAGTCGAGGGACGCCGAGTTCATGCAGTAGCGCAGCCCGGTCGGCCCCGGACCATCCGGAAACACGTGGCCCAAATGCGCATCGCAGCGGGCACAGCGCGCCTCGGTTCGAGTCATGCCATAACTGGTGTCGGTAACTTCGCGGATGTTCTGGCGGTCGGCGGCGGCATAGAAACTCGGCCATCCGGTTCCCGAATCAAATTTTGTTTCCGAGCCAAAAAGCAGCGCGCCGCAGCAGACGCAGTGGTACGTCCCGTCCTCGTGTTTATTCCAGTACTGGCCGGTGAAAGCGCGGCTCGGTGCCGCAGCCGCGGGCCACCTGATACTGCTCCGGAGTGAGCTGCTGCCGCCACTCGCTTTCGCGTCTTGGTGATCTTGTCGCTGAGTTTGTCAGTCATGTCGAGTCTCCAGAAAATAAGATGTAGAAAAGATGCGGAAGTTGCAAACCGCCCCGCAAGCGTCTACCCGCGCTAGCAGCTTCCCCGTTAAAGTGGCCCCACCCGCCAGCGTATAATTTCACAATAGAGCATGATCGAAATCAAAGCACAACAGAACGGCAAACTGGATCTATTCATATCGGTTACCGGGCCAGCGGTCTACTTGGACAACTTCGCGATAAAGGAGTTAGCCAAGGGCGACGCTTCGCGAAGACGACGGTTTCTCGCTGCTGTCAATCGGGGTGCTGAGTTATTGTTTTTCTGTTGCTAAATGCCGTCTGAAATAACGGGTTTTCAAGACAGTTCGTTTCGGGACGTAAGGGCGTTCCTCGACGAAATCGGTCCACACTGGTTCCCTGTTGAACTTGATCCTCACACGGTTGTTAAGCGGGAGTTATCTGGAAAGGACGCAGACAAGAGCTGTTTTTCGGATAAGTTCATGAGGGACTACATGGGATATCGCCTCACGGTAATAAACCTCTCAAGCAAAACATCTCCGCGGAGTTCTTTCGCTTGGGCCCAATAATGGACTGGTTGGCCCCGCAGCGCGCTTCGGTTGCCAAGGGAAAGGCCGATTTGGATGATAAACTCATCAGGAACATTAAAGATCATCGGGCGAAGTACGAGGCTGATCCGCAATATCTGGACTCGGCATTTCGTGCGATTCCAGCTTACGGATACCCTCCTGCGACCTTCGCGTACAACCACCTGATCAGAACGCTGATTCTCAGATAAAGGGTCACCACTTAAAACGTAACGACGGAATTGATTTTTGCCAAGCCGTGATAGCAAGCGCCTTTACTAGCTTTGCGACGCTCGATAAACCGTGGAAGCCAGACGAATAGAGAGCCTGCCTAAACCGAACAAGTTGGCGCGTATCTACTATGCGCAAGAACTCGACGGCATGGTTGCTGACATCGACTCAGCCCTCAGCAGAATTGCCCTTGCGAGAGGTTTGCAGCTAACGACTTTGACCTCTCAACAACCCGCGCTATGATCGCTGACGTTTGCGAAACGGATGCCGGGGGTGCGCTCCGACGATGTGGCCTATGAATTTTAAGGGTTTCCGTGCTGCTGGATCTGGGGCGAGACTTGTTCACATTTCCCATATCGCGCGTATTTCCCCTTTAAGCTCTTATCAGGGTTAAGAACTTCCACTGAGCGCTTGTACCGGAGTGTTTCCCATGTGACGTCGAACCGCATTCTGCCGAATGTCTGCTTTGAAAGCACGAACTTGTCGCCCACCCACGAACTCCCCTCGCGGTGGTAGAAGTCTTCTGCCGGGTAAGCAAGCCGCCCCCAAAGCGGGGAAAGTCTAGCTAAGTCCTTATTCCGGAATACTTTACATATAAGTCATTATTCTTGAATACTTTGCAAAGCTAGCCCGCCAACCCGATGATTCTAATAACGTTAAAATGGGGGTGGGGGGGTAGGGGGGGGGGGGTGTCGGCTAGCGCCTTAGAGTTAATAGATAGAATCGAGGCCCCGCGCCTAATGCGCCAAGGGCTGATTCGCGCCCAGCAGCAGGCCGATGCCGGCGCGTTTGCGCAACTCCGAGAGCAGTGCGCTGGCGGCGTTCAAGTAAGTGCCATTGGGATCGGACGTATCCGCCCATACCGCTTCATAGACGATTTTTGCTGCTTCTTTCGTGTCCATGTGGAGAGCCGCTTCCATGCGGTCAGCCTGCTGGCGCGCCTCGCCGTAGCAGCTATGGCAGACCGCGGCCGGTTCGCTGGCTCCGCTGTGCTGGTGTTCGAGAACGCAACGGAACGTGGCCGTGGCGTTGATCTGAGTGTGGGATGCAAAGGCCTGTGACTTCAGCTCTTTCAGAAAGCGCTCGCGGTCGTCTTCGATCTGCACACCGGTGATCTGCGCACCGGCGATCTGCACGCCGGCGATCTGCGCGCCAGTCGTGAGCTGCGACGTGGCGGAAGCCAGCGGAATGCGAATGCGCCGTCGGTTCGGTGGGCGAGATACGGTTCGGCGACTTGCAGATCGGACAAACGTGCATGTCAGCGGGATAGTAGGCGCGGCAACGCGAACAAGGCATCCCGTAGCCGATGGATTTATGCTCCGGCGCCGAAGGAACCTCGGACGCGGGCCGCGGAGGTGCCGTTCCGCGGTGGTCGGCGGCAGATGCCGCTCTGGCGTGGAAATTGTAGTAGTAGATATTGCAACAGGGTTGACGGATTTCTCCCGGGCTTGTTTGGTAACGGTGGTTTCCATGAGTCGCCTTGGCGGCGCTATAAGCACCGCGTTTTTCTAATAATATTTTAGGTTTGTTGGCGACTGAAGGGCAAAGTCGTTGGTACATAACTAAGGTAACGTCCGACGGTACATCTTGGGCGGAGAGTTACTTCGAGGTTGTGATCAGCCGGACGACCTCCTGCATTCGGGCCCGGTAAAGGTTCTGGCTGGGATCCATGCGGGAAGCGATTTCGAGCTCTCCGAGAGCCTCTTCGTACTGGTTAAGAGCCATCAGGCAGGCGGCGAGGGAATAGTGATTCTGGGCGCTGGGCTCGAGGCGGAGGGCCTCGCGGAACTCCTTTTCAGCCTCAGCCAGTTGCTGGGTGTTCACCAGGGCGGTGCCGAGATAGTGGTGTGCCAGCCCGGATTCGGAATTGAGCAAAACTGCTTGGCGCAGCACGTCCACCGCTTCCCGGTCTTTTCCCGTTAGAAGCAGGGCCTGCCCCAGGACGCGGTGTTCGGCCGCTCCGGCAGGATTGGCGGCGATGGCAGCCTGTAACTCGCGAATGGCCGATGGGTAGTCGCGCTTCGACATGTAGGCGCGGGCCAGGCAGTTGTGACCGCCCTCCCACTCCGGGCTCTGACGATAGAGATCCTTGAATTCCGTGATGGCGCTATCGAAGTCTTCCTTGTCGCAAAGGGTATTTCCCAGGTTATTGCGAACGCTGGCTTCTTCGGGGTTGAGGCGCTTGGCTAAGCGATATTCCGCGATTGCCTCATCCAGCTTGCCCTGGTCGTGCAGGACGACGCCCAGATTGCTGTGCGCCTCCCAGAAGTCGGGGCGCAGGCTGAGGGCGTGGCGATAGGCGATGGCGGCGCGGCGCAGGTCTCCCTGGTCGCGGTGCGTGATTCCCATATCGAAGTAGACGTCCGCGTTCGCCAGCGAGCCCGCGGGTTCGCGCGCGAGAGACTTCTTCGAAGGCGTGCAGGGCGGCATCATAGTGGCCCTCGGCGTAGAGCGCGAGTCCGAGGTAGCGGTAGGCCTCGGCATTGGCGGGATCCATGCTAAGGGCGGTGCGCGCTTCGGCGAGGGCGTCCTCGGCATCCTCTGTCCGGTAAAACAGGTAAGCAAACTGGCTGTGCGTTTCGGGGAAACCGGGCATCAGGCGCGAAGATTCCGTAATCTCGTCGAGCGCGTCGTCGAACCGGTCTTCGCGGCGCAGGACGGTTCCGAGGACAAAATGCAGCGCAGCCTCATTCTGTGGAGAAGTGCCCGCATCGTCGCGCAGCAGGACGCGGAGCTTGTCTTCGGCGGCATCGAAGTTCTTTTCGTGAACCAGAGCGGCAACCTGTGCCGCCGGACTAGAGCAGGCGCAGGCAGCGTCGTGGTGGCCGGCTTTCGGCCCGGCCTCCAATTCGGACCTCGATCTCGATCCGGACTTCAATCCGGACTTCGGATCCGAACTCTGACGCACGAGGCTCTGAATCAAGCCCGAGTCTGCCCCTGCCTTTTGCAGGGCGCGGGTACATTGCCGAGTGCATTCTGGCGCGGCGTGGCATGAAAACGTTCGGACTTCGTGCGGCGTTTGGGCGTTCTGCACTTGGACGTTCTGTGTTCGAACCAGGCGCTGGATCCGTGCGCTCGAAATGCCCCCCGCCAGCCACAGGAAAATGGCGTCGGAAGCGGGCGTGGGCGGAGCTTGTTCAGCCTGCAAGGAGCCTGCCGCCAGCAGAAGCAAAAGCCATCTCAGGACACAGCGTTTCACGAAGCCTCCGGCGCCCTTGGCGGTTTTGACGCGCGAAAATCGCCCTGTGCCCAAAATAGTCCGGCTGCGGTGTCGCCGATAGGTCACCGAAGTAATTTTTAGGGACATGGCCCAACGACGCAGAAGGGTAGCCATTACGGCGGGAACCAGAGAGACTGCCGGGGATCGGTTAGGATACACTACATAGTAGTTATGCTGTCCGGCGCTTTCGGTCGGCATCTCCGGTTCGGAGGCTTTATGTTTGAAGGTTTATTTCAACCCATGCACCTGCTGGTGATTTTCTTCATCGCGTTGCTGGTGTTTGGTCCCAAGAAATTGCCGGAGTTGGGCAAGGGCTCTGGGCGAAGGCATTCGCGCACTGAAAGAGGGCATGAAGGATCACGACGCGAAGCCGGAAAATAAGCCCGAGAACAAGCCTGAAAATAAAGCCTGAGTCCGCGGTAACATCCTGGTTGTCGGCGCACCCCGATTATCGTTAGTTCGACATAATTCCCGCATCCCAAACTAAATAGTTTATGCAGTCGGGAAGTTCTGTCGATCAGCTTCCTGTGGGATTCTGTTGTGTCCGTAGCGACCTTAATGTAAAAATTCCAGTTCTGTTTTTGAATCACTAGATGGTCTGCCTTCTTTACGGCTGAGTGGTCGGGAGCTTGCGGGGCAGGTTTGTCATTCTTAGGAGCGGTCCGGACGCCGCGCCCGCTTCGCGACTATGCTGAGGCGACTTCTCGGCCTTGCTCCGCTACGGCGGGTTTCGAACTGGACATCGGCTTCCGAATGGGCAGAACCTCTTCCTCAACCGGCACGCGCCGCTCGATTCTTCCAATGACCGGTCTGTCGTGTGCACCCGCTGCGGGCATGGACACGAAATTATTCTCGCTCCACAGACGATCAATCAATCGGCGTTGCCAGGGGCGCAGCACTTGCTGCGGCAGCGAGAAAAAATTTCGGAACGTCCAAATCAGATACGCGCGTTGCACGAGATTCGGCTGTAAGTATCGAGGCCCGATCGGCGTGTCCAGTTCAAGAACGCCATCGCTGAGTTTTTCAATCCACATCGACCTAGCCCACCTGGAAGACGGCCTATTCCGTCTTTGCTTTTGAAACTGGCCATTATTGCACCAGAGATAGGGCAATGTGAAGTAAACTTTCGTGGGGGGAGAATTTATTTTCACTGCCTGGGTCAAATTGCCTGGGTCAAATTGAGAAAAAGCTGCCTGATGGCGGCTTGGCGTTAAGCATGATCCCCCTGCCTCTCAGCTGATCTCTGGCAACAACTCGATGCGGTCGAGGGTTGCGGCAATGCCCATGCCCTTGCCTTCCGATTCCTGCACCCGCACCACCGAGGCCTCGCAGAGCGTCCATCCTCCGGGCCCTAATCCCAGGCCGGGAGGCAGCATGATGACCAGTTCGAGCTTCGAGCCTGCTTTCACCTTCGACTCGGAATAGAGAAAGATCCCCGACGAACTCAGATCGCGGGTCAAGCCCGCGTGCTCACTGCCCTCGTGTCGCACCTTGACCGGGACACGAACTGGCACCCGCTGGGGCGAACGCCTCTCAATGTTTGTCGTTGTTTCGTTTGTCGTTTTTTCAGTCATACGCTGTGAAAGTGTACCCCAGTTTGGGAGGACCGTGCGAAACGGAACGAGTCGCCAGAAACGCTTCTCCCGAACGTTCGCGGGAGGAGCAGGGGAAGAAACTTGTACAGACGAGAGCGACTCTACAGATTCTAGAAGCTGAAGGCCACGCCGCCGCGCATCGAGCGCGCCGATTGCACTAGATAAAGAGTGCGACCGTCGCGTCCCATCACGGGCACGTAACCCTGCGCGAGAAGATTTCGCAGATCGATTAGAATCTCCACGTGTCGCGCCAGGAGGCCGGCCGGAATCGGTTGCCGGATGCAGAGGTTCAAATAAGGATCGGACTGGCCGGCCGAAGTATCGAACAGGTCGACCGGAGTCAAGGTGCGGCCGCCCGTGTAACGATAGGAGGCGATCCAGCGCGTGTTCGCCTTAGGCACAGTTCCGCTGAACTTCGCTGCCACGGTCTGGCGTTGCTCCCCGCGAATCCACTCCCGCGCGTCTCGTAGTTGGACGTCCGGGCGTGACAGGTCGAGCACGCCGCCGTAGGCGTAGTCTAAAGTCGCGGTCAGGTCGGATAACAGTTTCCGCTGCAGCACCACTCGCATCCCGCGCGTCGCGTAATTGTTCCCCTGATAGCTGAACGTGCCGGAGTACACATCGGGCAAAACTTCACCGGATTCGGCCGTCATTTCGCCAACTCCGGTAAGCACCGGATCGGCGAGGCTGTCCGCATAGAATGCGACCTGCAGATTGTTCTTGCCGATGCGCTGGGAGATCGACACTTCCTGGTGATGGTCCCGCTCCACCGCCGGAGAAAACCCAGTAATGCTCATGCGCGGCGCGGTTTCGCTCAGGTCCGACGAAGCCGAATCGAAACCATCCTCGCCGAAACGATCCTCCAGTCCCATATTCGGGACTGAAGTCGCGTATTGATATTCCAGCACCGTGTTCGGCGTGATGTGCAGATCGACCGATCCGAAGGGCTTTAGGGCGTTTACCCGCCCCATAAATTGGATGGTTTGCAACTCGCTGCCGAGCTTCATCTCCAGCATGTCGCCGAGGACGATCCGATCCGAACTGGTTACCGACAGCGCTTGCAGCGTGGCGCCGGGCATCGTATTCAGGTCAGGCGAATTCAGCCTGAGGGCCGTAATCGCCAACGAAGGTTCAAAAACACCGTTGAAACTGTTGGTGTAGGTGGTTCGGAGCACCGCCGCCGGGATGCCCTGGCCGTCGGGCTCATAACCGAGGTTGCCGTTGAGCCGCAGAGTGCCGCTCGATAGCAACGACCGCTCCACCGCAAAACCAGCCGTCATATCCGAGGGACTGCCGAAACCCTGCCCAGGCGATCCTGCCAGAAAGGTCACCGAACCTTTCAAGTCGTGGTCGGCGGCTGACTCCCCGCTCTGCGCGACCACCGTAGTGCCATCTTCAAGCACGCGCAGGATAGGGCGGTTAGAGACCGAGCGCAGGGTCCACTTCCAGTCGTCATCGTCCACCGGACTGCGCAGCGGAACCAACTGGATGGCCTCGAACAGCGTGGTCAGCGTGACATTCACCATCCGCTTCGCGCCGGCGCGCACGCCGATCTTCTCGCGCAGCGACGGGAGGAACGAAGGCGCACTCACCTTGATGCTGTACGTTCCGGGCAGCAGACTTGCCAACGAATAGAAGCCGCGATCGTCGGTGAAGACCTTCAGCGCCTGCGGCGGCCGAGCCCAGGACTTCCACCGCCGCGCCCATTTGCGGCACGCCGCTGGCATCGCGAACGTATCCAGATATCGTACCCGGGATCGCATGGGCAGTTTCCGACCATGCCGGAAGAGCCACGGTCGTGACAGTGACAGCAACGACGAGGAGGAACCCGAGCTTTCGAAACATCTCTCCCACCACCTCTGGGAAACCAGGCAGCCGTTTACTCGACGGCGAAAGTCGCCGTTGGGTCCACCATCTGCTTGGAAAGGTTGTCGTTAACTTTGATCTCGATCTTGTACAAGCCCGGCGGCAGGTTCGCGGCGGAAAGCGTCTTCTGCAGCGTGACCTGGTCGCCCACATTGCCCATCGTGTCCGTCGACTCGACGGTATGGATGACGGCTTTGTTGTTGGCGTCCGTTACATTGTACTCGAACGTGGCCGAAGGCTTGTGCGTCTTCTCGTCCACGCTGAGATTGTAAACCTGCATCCAGAAATTCAGCTTCTGATTGCGCTTGAATAAGATGGGCTTGCCGTCGGACGGCGCCACGCGCGGCCGCACTTTCATCGCCCCGATCACGAAACTGCCCGTGCCCACGTTCTTCGTCGCCACTGGTTCCATCAGATCGGCGATGATAAGCGTTGAGCTGCTCAACTTGTCCTCGCTGAAGTCCGGGATCTGGATCGCACGGCTCCAACTGCCCTTGCGATCTCCGTTCACGTCCTTGACGACGATGTCCAAGCGGTAGCGATTCTGGCTGATGCGCAGCGGGATCGCTTTCCAGTACACGTTAGCATTCTCGGCGGTCTTCGGCAGCAGTTCCACCGGCACATCGATCTGCACCGTGCTCTTCAAAGGTTTGGACGATCTTGCCGGTGAGCGTCGTCACCCGCATGAAGATATTGACGGTACCGCGCTCGCATGCCGTCCTTGTTCTGGAAGGTCACGTCGCGGTTCCTGATCTGGATCGTGACGGGAACCAGCACGGTGTCGCTGGTGACCTTCACGAAGTCCGCCCGCACATCAAAGGGCATCAGGTTGACGCTGATCTTGTGGCTGACGATTTCTTCCAGATCCTTGAACTTCACCTGAGGCGCCGCCTGCAGTTTGGCAAACTGCTCCAGGCGGTCGAATTCCTTGGTTTGCAAATCGTTGTTGAACGGCGACGGCACCCAGTTGCTCGAGACCGCCGCCGGAGAACCGGCTAGCCTTGCTCGCCATGCCCATTTGCTCGTAAAGAGTCAGGCCGGCGTTTGGGTGTATCTTCAAGGCGTCCTTTTCCGAGCGGTCGATGGTCATGTGATAGTCGCCGCACATGCAGCTATCGACGAACTCGATGATCACTTCCTGGCCAATCCCTTCAATGTAGCGATAGCGCCACTGCTCGAACGGGAAGGTGGACGTCTCGCCGCCGCCTTCTTCCATGGGGCGCTCGTAGCTGCCGCCGGAGGGGTGGGACTCGATCTCATCCGCCGGCCCAAACACGATGTAGGTCCGGCCGCGGTCGGTCTTCCAGCCGGGGATGCCGGCCGCGAAGTGCTCGTTGGCATAGGCGATGCGGCGGTAGTGCTCTTCTTTGAATTCGTTCTCTTCGGTGTCCGGCGTGGGATCGCGGCGTTGCCAGAAGGCCTCGATGAACTGGTCGCGCTCTTCGTCGTTCGAGAGCTGCATGAAGGCGGATCTCTCCTCATCGGTGATGATCCAGCGCACGTCCTCGTCCAGCCACTTTCTGTAAGTCTTGCTCAACTCGATCTTAAGCGCCTTGGCGTTGGCCTTCTTCTGTTTTTCCGGGATCGGGCGCTTTAGAGGGTCGGTCTGGCTTCCCTGGCGCGCACGCTTTGTCGTCGGAGCCCTTCGCGTCCTTGTCCTGAGCTTGGGGAAGAGGCGGCGAGAAACTCAGTACCATCACGCCCGCCAGCACACCAACCAAACAACGATTTCCGAAAACCTGCGGAGAACATAGAAGGGCCTACCTCACGAGAAACCTAAGTGATCTAATTCTATGTTCATTGGATGCATCAAGGCAAGAGGAAGTGGCCTGCCAGCAGCAGATTTTCCTGTCTGCCGAGTCCGCTTTCTAAGCCCCTAAGAGAGGCCGCGTCTTGCGGCCGCACGGGAATCGCTGCCCGGGCCGGAGAACTGATACTTTGGCACGGCTATAATGGGACTGAACCGCTGGGTTCTCCACTCCTTGCCACCGGAGCATGCCGGGAGGGCCTGTTTCGCGGGATTCGGGAACTTTCCTCCTCGTCTGAACGTAACTGTTCATGCGCATGCTAGCTGCGCAACTACGGTGCGTCTTCGCCGTTCTGACTGAGCCGGGGGAAGCCGTGAATGCAGTGGCGTCTGCTGACGGGGCAGGCATTCGAGCGGCGCAGTCGTTAAGACCTAGGCATGAAGACATTCGTTATGAAGACCTGGAAGAAAGTCTTGATTGGGGTCGGCGGGTCGCTGCTGCTCGGCATCATCGTCGGCGTCACGGTCTACCAGAGCCGGAAGAACCTGGTCACGGTGCAGACCGGGAAGGCGCAGAAGCAGAACCTGGCCTCGGTGGTCAGCGCGTCGGGCGAAATCAAGCCCAAGACCTACGTCAACATCGGAGCCAACGGCTTCGGCAAGATCATCAAGTTGACGTCAAGGAAGGCGACCGCGTGAAGAAGGGCAGTTGCTGGCGCAGCTTGAGAACGTGCAGTCCTCGGCCGACGTCAATGCCACCCGCGCTTCCGTGCAGGCCGCCGAGACCGACTCCGTCGCCGCCGACGCCGCCCTGCGAACCTCGCTCGCGGACCTGAACCGCGCCAAGTCCGACGCCAATCACGCCAAGCTCGATTGGGACCGCGCGCAGGGTCTGTACAAAGACGCGCTGATCGCCAAGCAGGATTACGACGTCAAGAAAGCGGCCTGGGAATCGGCCGATGCCGGCTTAGCCCAAGCGGAAGCCCGAGTTGCCCAAGCCAAGGCGCAGAAAGATTCCGCCGACAAACACATCACGCAAAATCGCGCCAACCTGACGCGGGTTGCCGACGTGCTGGAAAAAACGACCTACGTCGCCCCTTATGACGGCGTTATCACCAACCTTCCCGTACGGCGAAGGCGAGACGGTGGTCATGGGAATCCAGAATGCGCCCGGCAGCACGCTGATGACGATCGCCGATATGTCCGTGATCACCTCGGAAGTCAAGGTGGACGAGACCGACATCGTGAACGTGCAGTCTCGGCCAGCCCGCGGACGTGACCATCGACGCCATCCCGCACAAGGTCTTCCACGGCATCGTCACCGAAATCGGGGACAACGCGATTGTGCGCTCGACCGGCGTCGCTACCTCGCAGGCCACCTCGACCAGCCAGGAAGCCAAGGATTTCAAAGTCGTCGTGACGCTCACAGGATCCGCCCGCGGACCTGCGCCCGGGCCTTTCCACGACCGCCAAGATCACGACCGCGACCCGCAGCAGCGTCGCTCAGCATTCCCATTCAGGCGCTCACGGTCCGCACCCAGGCGGATCTCGAGCCCAAGGATAAAGACGCGGGCAAAGGCAATCAGTGCGAGGCGGCGAGCGCTCCGGCGGACGCATCGAAGCAGAAGGAAGAAATCCAGGGCGTGTTCGCGATCCGCCACAAGAAGGCGGACTTCGTTCCGGTCGATACAGGCATCAGCGGCACCACGGATATCGAGATCACCAAGGGCTTGCAAGAGGGTGACGAAGTGATCACCGGCAGCTACAAGGTTTTGCGTACCCTGAAGCCGGGAACGAGTGTCAAAATAGATAACTCGACCCCGAAGAAAGAAGAAGAGAGCTAGCTAGAGACGGGGCTTGCCCCGTCTCACGCTGGCAGGAGACGCGGCAAGCCGCGTCTCTACAACGAAGCTGTCTAACCTCTGCCAGGTTAGAACGTCGAAGATAGAACGGCTATAGGAGCAGTGCGTGCCCGAGCCGCCGAAGAAGGAGAAGCAAGATGGCGACTGCCGAAGTACTCCCAATCGATAAGCCCGCGAACTGGGCTGCGCCCAACTCCTGCATGATTGCGACCGAGGATCTGTGGAAGACCTATGACATGGGCTCGGAGCAGCAGGTGCATGCGCTGCGCGGAGTGAACCTGCGCATCCAGCGCAACGAATATGTCGCCATCATGGGCCCGTCGGGCTCGGGCAAGTCCACGCTGATGAACCTGATCGGCTGCCTCGACTCGCCCTCCAAGGGCCAGTACTGGCTCAACGGACAACTGGTCAGCGAACTCGACGACGACGAACTGGCCCGCATCCGCAATAAGGAAATCGGATTCGTCTTCCAGACCTTCAATCTGCTGGCCCGCGCCACGTCGCTGCACAACGTGGAACTGCCGCTGATCTATGCCGGCGTCCCTGCCGAAGAGCGCACCGCAGCGCGCCAAAGAAGCACTGACCGCGGTCGGCATGGAATACCGCATGACCCACAAGCCCAACGAACTCTCCGGCGGACAGCGCCAGCGCGTGGCCATCGCCCGCGCTCTGGTGAACAAGCCGGCCATCATCCTCGCCGACGAACCGACCGGCAACCTCGACTCGCAAACCGGCAACGAGATCATGGCGTTGTTCGATCGCCTGCACGCCGAAGGCAACACGATCGTGCTGGTGACGCATGAACACGACATCGCCGAGTACGCGCACCGCATCGTCTCCATCAGGGACGGCGTGGTCGCCAAGGACGAGGTGAAGCAGTAGAGAACTCGCGTAGGGACAGCCGCCCTCGGCTGTCCAGCGAGCGAAGCTTCGCCCGACTCGTATCAGGGCGTCGCTTTAGCGATGCCGGATTTGCTCTAACATAGAGACCCCTTTAGGACCGGGTGGCAGGGTCACTGCTGCCGCGTACTTACGCTACTCGCCTTCTGCACCGGTTCAGCTGGGCTGACTCCGGTTGCCCCCGCCAGAAAGAAGTTGTGGTCGTAAAGATTGCGGTACATGCGTCCTGCGATCTCCGCCGCTTTGGGCCCGAACGTAGGACGTCCGCCCTGCAGGAAGACGACGGTCACGATGCGTCCGATGTCGGTGTTGGCGTAGGAGGCGAACCATCCGAAGCGCGTGCCGGCGTGCGAACACGTCCCGGTCTTGCCTAGGATCGATTCCTCGTTAAAGTTCAAACGCACGCTGCGCGCGGTGCCGTAGGCGACGGCTCCGGCCATGCCGTCGGAGAGTTCGGGAATCACCGGCTCGATGTCGAGATGGCGCTTAACGCGGGGCTGGAAGTTCGCGACCGCATCCGGGCTGGTCGGATGTTGCAGGTAGTAGAGCGTGCCGCCGTTGGAGATCGCCGTCACCAGCGCGCCCAGTTGCAGCGGAGTCATCGAGATGCCTTCGCCAAATGAGCACATCTTGCCGACGCCGCCAAGTTTGGCAGAGATTTCTTCTTCCGGATAAGTCGCCCAACTGTTCGCCGGGAATGTGATAGCCGGCAAGTTCGCCGAGTCCGAACTGGTGCGCGTAGTACTGCACCTTTTCGAAGCCCAGCTTGCGCCCGACCGCTTCGAAGTAGGCGTTGTTCGAGTGCGCCAGCGCCTGGTGAGATTCATGCGGCTGCGGCGCCCGAGCGCGACTTCAGTTTCCTTGTCGATCACGCCTTCGCTCAGCGCCGCCAGAGCCACGGAAAGTTTGATGGTGGAGCAGGGCTGCGCGCCGCTGGAAAGCGCGAGTCTCTGATTGACCATCGCGAGGATGCGTCCGCTGGTCGGCTCGATCGCGACCACGGTGCCGTTCATGTTGCCCAGGGCATCGATCGCAGCCTGACGAACCACTGGATCTTCGCCGGCAGTCACGTCACCTTCGGTAATATCGGATGCGAAGGAACTGGTGTGGAAACGCTCGTAATAACGACGGCGGCGGGAGGTACGAGAATAAGAGGTACGGGAATAAAGTGTGCCGGAAGAACGTGTGTCGGAAGAACGCGTGCCGGAAAAACGCGTGGCGGAAGAACGCGTCCTGGCATATGGCGAGCGCGGAGCGCGGCTCCGAGCCAGGGTTCGCATGCGCCTCTTGGCGTGCTGATTTTCCGTAACCCCGCGAGCTTTTCTGTGCGGTGTGAGCGCGGGCGGATTGACGCTGGCTGCGATGCCACTCGCTTCCAGCAACATTGCCAATCCTAATAAAAATGCGAGACGAAGAAACCAGGCCGTAACTTTCACTTCACCATCCCCGGTCGTACTCGGCCAATCTACTGCTCAGTCCATCTGTCGGCCTAGTCAATTCGGATGCAAGAGCCTCGCCAAATCAATGAACCGCAAGGCGCCTCTCCTGCAACTGTCCGATAGTAGGCGATTTATGTGGTTCGGCGCAATGGCAAAGTGTAAAGGTGTCAATGAGCGGAATCTACGCGATAACTATCTGAATAAATTGCATTTAGTCTGACTTCGTAGAAAGGGACAGGCACCTTGGTAATGGGATCGCCTTGTTACCTTGAAAGGTACTAGGTTACTGCATCAGTTTGCACATCCGCGCGGACGCCGGGCCCAGAATTCAGCGAAACCACGATGGCAATTTTGGCAATTGCCAAAATATCGTCATCGCAAGCGATCCCCGCGGCGCACGTTTTTCCGCTATTTTCTGACGGGATCGTCCCAATGAAACGCCCCCATAAAATGAACCATCTCAATCACGCGACAAAGCGATTGCCGACCTGCTGAAAAGATCAACGCCTGGATCGCGGCCCAGAAGTAATCCATCCGATTGCAAGATCTTCCCTGGCTTTCCGCGAGACCGTTCCGTGGTTCTAGAACTGTCCTCATAAGCGGTTCTGACTGCTACGAGCTGCTTCAATGGGGTAATATGTTTTGATCGCGGCTGTTAGTCACTGTTTTGGATATGGGTACAGGTGAGTCCAATTCGACTGGCCTCGAGAAATGCACGGCCCCGCTCTCTGTTTCCAGACGCAATTCTATCGCTGGCAGATTCCTGGCTCATATTTCCCGTGAAACCAGTTCGGGCCGGTTTATCCCTGAGATGGACGGCCTGCGCTTCGCGGCCATCGGCATGGTCATCCTGTTTCACCTGAACGGCTACCTGACGGCGAAATCGCCGCTCTATAGTGCTGCTCCCCCACATTCCGACTGGCTTGCCCAGGCGGCTATAGTAGGGTTCCGCGGCGTCGAGCTTTTCTTCGTGATCAGTGGTTTTATCCTGGGGCTTCCCTTTGCTGCGCATTACCTTAAGGGGTCCGCTCCGGTGAATCTGCGCAAGTACTATCTCCGCCGGTTGACTCGTCTGGAACCGCCTTACATTGTCGCGCTGCTTCTCCTGTTCATTCTGGCTGCGGGTATCGAGGGGGCGCCGCCTGCCAGTTTTTATCCGCATTTAGCCGCCAGCCTCTTTTATTTGCACAGCCTCATTTACGGAACCTTCAGCCCGGCAATGGGCGTGGCTTGGTCGCTCGAGATCGAAGTGCAGTTTTACCTACTCGTCCCGTTGCTGACCCTTCTCTTCGCCATCAGAAATCGAAAGTTACGCCGCTCTTCGATCGCCATTCTCATACTGGCAGCGCTATCGGGCCAGGCTCTCTTCATGCACCATACTCCCCGGGCATCGCTCTCCATCCTCGCCTACGTGCAATTTTTCCTGGTCGGCTTCCTGCTCGCCGACGTTTTTCTAGCCAGCTGGGGCGAAGTTCCGCGGCGAAACCTCGCGTGGGATTTCGTTGCGCTGGCGGGATGGCCCCTGCTCTTTGTCATCCTCCATTCGCCGCTCCTCGCCCACTGGCTTTTCCCCGCTTGGATCCTTCTCCTCTACGTTGCTGCCTTTCGCGGTCGTCTCGTCAATCGTTTCTTCTCGAATCGCTGGATCATCGCTATCGGAGGGATGTGTTACTCCATCTACCTGCTTCATTATGAAGTGATCTCCGCCGTCGCGCGACTCACCAGGCGCCTGGGCGAGACCGCTCCTTATTGGGTCTACCTGTCCGTGCAACTCGTGCTTGTCGGTGCCGCGATTGTAGTGATCTGTGGCGCTTACTTTGTCGCCATAGAAAAGCCCTGCATGCGCCGCAATTGGCCGCAGCAACTGTGGGGCTCCGGGCAGCGGCTTGTCTTTGCCAAGTTTCGTTTGGCCCCCACCAGTACCACGGAGTAGCCCGCGATTACCTTTCGAGCCATTCCCTGCGTTGAGATGACAGGTAGCACACTCTGGTTCAAATAGCGATACGCACACAGCGAGACCGAGTCGGCACTCTGATGTTTGTCTAGATTGCGAATCGACTCGGAACCCTCTCCAAGTCTCATCGCCGCCCATCAAACAGGATGCTAACCTCCGCGATGCTTCGCGATCTGCCAGCGGCATAGACCCATTTTTTCACTGCGGCTGCGGCCGCCTCGCCGAGAATCGGGTTGCCTCCCAGCAACTGGACATTCTCCACGTTCCCGTTCGCCGAGATGGATAGCCGCAAGCGTACAGTTCCGCCAATGTTAAGCCGCTTCAGCGTCTCCGGATAATCCGGTTCGACTCTCGTGATCAGCTTTCTTTCGGCGGCCCTATCGGGAGCCCCGATGGTAAGTGTCTTCACTCCCTCCGCGCTCGCTGCACTGCTCATATACCCGATCGCACCGCGCGTCCGGGCTACATAAGCCACGACCTCGGCATCAGATCCAAGTACCTTCGGCGTGAAGCCTCTGCCCGTGAATACCAGTGCGCGGTAGTACATCTGCAGATCGTCTTCGCTTATGCCGAGGTACTCTTGCAGGAAGGCTTCGTGAACCGGGCCGTCCTTCTCCAGTACGGGTTCGACATGCGTGCCATCCCCGAGCGAGATCTTCTCCTCCAGAAACACCCGTTTCAGCTCAGCCGCGGAGATCGTGTCCACCTTAACACTCGAATTGGCAATCACCTTGACGTCGCCCGCGAGAGCATTCAACGGGCGAAGACCATCAATCCGGCAGCAACGAGGAGTATTCTTCGATATTTCATTTACATGCTCCTTCGCCTCTCCGGGCCTAGAAATTAACTCCGGTCTTAACCACCAAAGCGTTCGTGTTGGGCTTAAAACCCTGAGGATTGACTTGTGGATAAAACCCGTCCGGGTAGCTGCTGGTCCCATATCCGCTCATGAAATGGCCTCCACTTTCACGTTCCAGAACCGGTTCAGATCGACACGTGCGGTGATGACCTTGTCGTAGATGTGATTGGCAGGCAGGCTGGTATCAGTTTGGTTAGGCCCCAGACCAGCGAGAGCACCGCCAAAAACGCTGCTTATCGTGTAGCGGGAGTAGTAGGAGCCAAGCTGCAGCGATTTGCTAATTCGGTAAGAGCCAGAGACGTACCAGCCGCGTACATCGGTTACGTTCTCGGAATAGAGGCTGTAAGGATCTGGTCGCGCAGGTAACGGCGATACTCCGAGTCGATCCTCAACTTCCCGACGGTGTACTGGAGGTAGAACTGGTTGGTCCAGTCGGATTTCGAGGATTCGGAATAGGGCAACAAGCCCGCCCCAGGATCAAATGGCGTTACCGATGAGCCTTTGGCGGTGATGTCTTCATCGAGGCGCGATGCACCGACCAGCAGACCCTTTAAAGGCGTGCCCCAACGGAGATCGGCGCCGTACTGCAACCCACTCTGGCTCTTGAGAATGGTTCCGAACTGGGACAACAGATAGGGATAGCCGCTATAGATGCTGTCGCTTCGATGCCCGGCATAGGCGGTGTAGGAGAGGCTCCCGAGGCGGTGCTTGAGGGAAACATCGCCGTAGATATCGCCGCCCAGATGAGCCATCGTCGCATCGCGAAGATCCGCCGGATAAACACTTTGTGGCAGCAGCGCGAAGGCGTGGAGAAAATCGAGGTCTTGCGTGTCGGTATACAGGCCTAGTGTGGTCTTGACTTTGCCGCCACGAACGCCCAACCAACTCTTGAAGCGGTAATCCGCGACGGCCCAGTCCAGGGAGGGATGGTACTGTCCCAGTTGGCCAAGGTTGCGGTCGTAGAGCTGCGCTCCCACCCGAAGCTTATCGGTTACGCTGGTCGACACGTTGAACCCAAAGTCCGTAAAAGCGCCGCTACCTTGACTGCTGTTCATCGTCAGCCAATTGTTAGTGTTCGTGTAGACGAAGCCCTGCGATGCGAATCCATGTATCTGCACCTTGCGGTCGAAAAGATTGAAGTCTTGCGCCTGTAATGTGACTTGGCCTACGCAGAAACAGGCAAGGGAAGAGGCAAGGACCAATCCGAAGCTTCGCCGGTGCATACGGTCTCCCTGATGATTTGTCAGAGATTACATCGGCCAAATCAGGCGCGAGGTTGAGAGCCTGCGCCTCTACGGGAATAAACGCCCTTTAGGGGCTGTCCATCGGCTTGCCGCGTCTGCGAGACGGGGCAAGCCCCGTCTCTACAGCCGCAAAGAATCGCGACCCTCGGCCTCCTCCGCAGCGCGCTGGTCGGGAGTGCCCCCTACATCACTTCGCTGCGTTTCCGCAGGAAAGCCGGAATGTCTAGATCCTCCGCCTGGTAGCTGGGAGCGGCCGACCGCATCGCATCGAGCGAAATCACCTCCGCTGCATGCGGCGCACCAACCGGCTCCGATTCCTGAAAGACTACCGGCGCGGAATCGGGCTCGAAAGCTCGGCTTCGGGCACAAATACCGGCTCGGGATCAGCCACCGGTTCGGGCTCGCGGAACTGATCCCGCGGGCGCGAAACGTGATTTGAAACCTCTCTCGATATATGACCGGATCGTAGTTCTCGTGGTGGCGCGGACGGCGCATATCGGCCTCTTTGAAGCCGGTTGCGATCACCGTGATCTTGACCGAGTCTTTCATCTTCTCGTCGAGAACGGCGCCGAAAATGATGTTGGCATCTTCGTGAGCCGCGCTCTGGATGATGGTGCAAGCCTGCTGCACCTCGGCCAGCTTCAGCGAATTCGAGCCCGTGATGTTGATGAGAATGCCGCGGGCTCCGTCGATCGCGCCTGCCTCAAGCAGCGGCGAAGAGATGGCGCGCTGCGCGGCTTCCACTGTCCGATGCTCGCCGGAAGCCGTAGCCGTGCCCATCACCGCATAGCCCATGCCCGCCATGATGGCCCTCACGTCGGCAAAGTCGCGGTTGATGATGCCCGGAATGGTGATGATGTCGGAAATTCCCTGCACCCCCTGGCGAAGAATATCGTCGGCAACGCGGAAGGACTCGAAGAAGCCCGCGTTCTCGGCCACGGCGAGCAATTTTTCGTTGGGGATCACGATGGTGGTGTCGACCGACTCCATGAGTTCGGAAATACCGCGCTCCGCCTGCTGCATGCGGCGTTTGCCTTCAAAGGCAAAGGGCTTGGTAACCACCGCGACCGTGAGCGCGCCCATTTCGCTGGCCAGCGAGGCGATGATCGGCGCCGCGCCGGTGCCGGTTCCGCCGCCAAGTCCGGCGGTGACGAAAACCATGTCGGCGCCTTCCATGGACTTCGATGATCTTGTCCGAATCTTCGAGCGCGGCTTTGCGGCCGATCTCGGGATTCGCGCCCGCGCCAAGTCCGTTGGTCAGCTTCACTCCGAGTTGAATTTTGGTGGCGGCGCGCGACATCCGCAGAGCCTGCAAGTCGGTGTTGGCCACAATGAATTCGATGTGCTCCATGCCCGAGTCAATCATGCGATTGACCGCGTTGTTGCCGCCGCCCCCGACACCGATGACCTTGATGCGAGCGTCGTTGCGGGCTTCTTCGTGAAAGCAAATGCGGAGTCCGTTATCTTCGTTCATACTTCACCTCGTAGAATCAGTTCTCAGTTGCCAGTTCTCAGTTCTCAGTTCAGAACCAAACCCTTCCAACAATTTGTCATCCTGAGCGAAGCGAAGGACCTCTACGCGCCCTTCCTCGCAAACAAGGCCTTCATGCGCGAACCAAAGCCGGCTCCTGCAAGCCGCGGGCAAGGCGGGCGCGGTGGCCGTAATACGCCATGCCCAACACCGTCGCGAACTCCGGCTCGGCCAGAAACGACGGCATCCTCGCCATGGGCGTCGGCCAGGCAAGACGCGCCGCTTTCCGCAGCACCGATTCCGCCACGTCGAGAATGCCGGGAAGCCGCGAGGCTCCGCCGCTCAGCACGAATCCGGCGATGCAGTGTTCCAGAACGCCGGCGTGGCGCAGGTTGTCGCGCAGCAACTCGAAAAGTTCGCGAGCGCGCGGCCCCAGAATCTCGCCGGCCATGCGCTGCGGCATCATGCGCGAGGGCCGGTCTCCCACCGACGGCACCTCGACTTCATTGCCCTCGGGAATAAGCGTCGGCACCGCGTTGCCAAAATTCTTCTTGAGCGTCTCCGCGTCCGCCAGCCCCGTACACATGCCGACGGAGAGGTCGCTGGTAAAGTGGTCGCCGCCGACCGGGATGACGGCCGTGTGCGCGACCGCACCCTGCTGAAAAACGATCAGATCGCACGACCCGGCGCCGAGATCGACGAGGCAAACGCCGAGTTCGCGTTCGTCCGACCGCAACACCGAGTCCGCGCAAGCGAGCGGCTCAAAGATGGTGTCGTCCACGTGGACGCCAGCCCGGTTCACCGCGGTCACCAGATTCTGCGTCGCGCTCGAAGAAGCCGTCACAATGTGCACCCGCACTTCGAGCCGCGTCGCCATCATGCCAGTCGGATCCTGCACGCCCGGCTGATCGTCGAGAATGAACTCCTGCGGCAGCAAGTGGAGGATTTCGCGATCGGCGGGCAAGGGCACGGTGCGCGCCTTGTCCACGGCCTGACGGATTTCCTCGCGGCCGATCTCGCGCGGCCTCGTGTCCAAACGTGATGCCGCCGTGGCTGTTCATCCCGCGGATGTGCGCGCCCGCAATCCCCACCAGCGCATGCTCGATCGGAATGCCGGCCACGTCTTCCGCATGCTCCACCGCCTTTCTGAATGCTGCTGACGGCCTTGTCGAGTTCGGTGATCACGCCCTTGCGCAGGCCTCGCGATTCGCTGATGCCGTGGCCGCGATAACGCAATCCGTTCTCGCTCAGTTCGGCTACCAGAACTGAAGTCTTGGCGCTGCCTACGTCAATGGCGGTAATGAAGTTGGGCTCATGATTCAGCATAAATAAGGCTCGGCATAAGTAATGATGATTCCCGCTAGTTCTGCGGAGTCTCCTTCCGAATGGCAGCGCTCGGTTTCTTTTGTCTGGCGGCAGGGGCGGCGGACGGCGTGGACGCAACCGGATGCGGCGCCGCCCTATTCTTGGCGAGCGCGACCGTCGCCGTTTTCTCCTTCGGCTTCAGCGCGGCGTGATTGGCTGGCGCTTGATTGACTGGAGCCTGTTTAACCGGCGCTGGTTTAGCCGAAGCTGCTTAGCCGAAGCTGGTTTAGCCAAAACATGTTTAGCCGGAACATGTTTAGCCGATGCAGGTTTAGCCGAAGCGTGCTTAGCCGCAACGGTTTGAGCCTGAGCATGGTGACCAGCGATCTTCGTTTGGACTTTTGCCTTGGGCTTCGCTTCCTTCTTCGCCGGAGTCGCCGGCACGCGGATGCGTCACATATTTCTCGTAATTCACGATCGCCGCAGTTTTCACTCCCGCTGCCATCGCCATTTTGGCCGCTGCTGGCGTCAAGGCCGGCTGCCGAGCCATCCCCTCGAGATCGGGATTCACAATGATCTGGCCGTCGTAGCGCAAGTCCACTGATTCAAGCTTGTCGAACTGCTGCCGCCACTGCTGCACATGCGTCACGTAAGTTCTGTAGCGCTGGAGGTAATTCCCCGAGCCCAGATGCACCAGCACTTCGCCATTGGAATCGGCGGCCATCACCTTCACATCCTCGGAATCGCTGAGGTCCACTTCGCTCAGTTCCTGGGAATAATGGGCGCCGTTGGAATCGAGTTCGCGAACCAGTTCGTTGTAATTCTTCATTCGCGCGGCGCGGGTGGAGAGTGGCTCGCCAGCATTCATGCCCGCAATCACCGCAAACGAATACTTGTGCTTGCCGCCGGGGGAAGTTCCATCAGCGTGCCGCCGGCGTCGATCAGTGAAATGTGCGAGCCGATGCGGGCAAAGGCAACCGGCGTGCGTTCATGGATCTCGATGCGCAGGCGATTCGGCACGAAGCGCATCACGCTCGCCGATTCCACCCACGGAATCTGCTCCAGTTGCTGTTTACGCTGCGCGAGCGGAACGAAAAAAATGTTGCGGCCGATGTCTCCGCCCATCGCTTCCATGATTTGCGCGTGCGCGACGTGCTCGGCGCCGGCTGACTTCAATCTGGTCGCTGGAATTGATGCGAAAACGCCAAGAATGCTTGCCGTAGCGGTAGAGGCCCAAGCCGGCAACTCCCAGAATCGCAAGAACGACGAGCGCCAGCGCGACCCACATCAGCCGATTAGCAGTCCTTTGGGAGGATCCGCGGCGGACAGAGACGCGCTTCTGCCCGCGCAGAAACGGGGATTCCTGCTCCGCTTCCAAATCGACAAGCCGCGAGTCGTCGAAAGGCTCGCGCTCGGGAGCCTGGTGCTGAGAAACTTCGTCGGGAAGCGGATACAAATCTTCCTGGACCGCGGTGGAGCTTGATTTCCGCGCCACTCGTCGAGTCAGTTGTCGACAGAAAACCGCTGAGCAAAATTACTATAACTGGTTTTCGCGAATTGAGACAGTGCCAAGTTGGTTCAGATGCGAGGGCAAGAATGCTAATGTGGAAATGCTCGTGTGGGGACGGGCGCCCTCGTGAGCCTGCCCTGAGCGAAGTCGAAGGGTCCAAGCCGAGCGCAGATCGACAACTGCCTGTGGTGGGAATTCTTCCGTAGAGACGGGGCTTGCCCCTGCTCCCTCTCCGGCCGCGTCTCTACCCTGCTACTTTCGACTCGAGTTCGCCGCCAGCCTCTCCAAAATCATCGCCCCCAACTGCGAGACGCTCCCCGCGCCCAGCGTCAGCACCATGTCGCCCGGTTGGGCAAGCGCGGCAATCGTGGCGACAGCGCCCGAAAAAGAGGAAGCGTACTCCACGCCCCGCTTCCCTGCCCCAGCAATGCGGCGGGCGAGAGCTGCCGCCGTGATGCCTTCGATGGGCTTCTCGCTGGCAGGATAAATGTCGAGTAAACATATCGTGTCGGCGTCAGCGAACGCGGTCGAGAACTCATCCATCTGATCGCGAGTGCGAGTAAACCGGTGCGGCTGGAAGATCACATGCACGCGGCGAAATCCGCACTGGCGGGCGGCCGCCAGCGTGGCCCGGATTTCCGTGGGATGGTGCCCGTAATCGTCAATCACGCTGACGCCCGCTGCTGCCCCTTTGAAATGAAAGCGGCGGTCCACGCCGCGAAAACCGTCAAGCGCGGAACGGATCGTCTCCGCGGGAATGTCGAGCGCCGTGCCCACTGCAATGGCCGCCGTCGCGTTCAGCACGTTGTGCGTGCCCGGCACGTGCAGCGTGAAATCTCCGAGATCTTTCTCTTTGTAAGTAACCTGGAAACGGATGAGAGGGCTGTGCTCTCCGGCACCAACCGACGGCCCCATGCCAATCAGGAAATCCGACCCCCGGCTGGTTCCATACGTCGTCACGCGCCGATGCACGTGCGGCAACAAGCGCCGCAGCACCGCGTCGTCATTACATCCGACGACCAGGCCATAAAACGGAACGCGCTCCATAAATTCGAGAAACGTACGGCGAACGTCGCGCATGTCGCGGTAGCAGTCCATGTGCTCGCGGTCAATGTTCGTGACCACCGAGAGAATCGGCGAAAGCTTCAAAAACGACCGGTCACTTTCGTCCGCCTCAGCAACCAGGTATTGCGACTTGCCGAGCCGCGCGTTCGAGCCCATCGCGTCCACCCGCCCTCCAACCACGACCGTGGGATCGAGCCCGCCAGCGGCCAGCACGGCTGCAACCATTGAAGTCGTAGTGGTCTTCCCATGCATGCCGGCAATCGCGATGCCGTACTTCAACCGCATCAACTCGGCGAGCATCTCGGCGCGCTGAATCACCGGTACATGCAACCGCCGAGCTTCGACAACTTCAGGATTTTCGACCGGGATTGCAGAACTCGTAACCACAACGTCCGAGCCGGCAATGTTGCTGGCGGCGTGTCCCTCAAAAATCGCCGCGCCCAAAGCGGCAAGTCTCTCGGTGACCGCCGAAGTTTTCAGGTCGGAGCCGGAAATCTGATAACCAAGATTCAGCAGCACCTCGGCGATCCCGCTCATGCCGATGCCACCGATACCCACGAAATGAATGCGCTGAATCTTGGCGAACATAAGAACTAATACCCGGATGAACGCTGATGATAGACGATTTACCGCAGAGATCGCTGAGAGCGCGAGAAAGCTTTTCCAGAGCACAGATAAGCCAGCGGACCTCCCTGAAGCTCTTCCTCCGCGTACTCAGCGATCTCGGCGGTTCAATGGTCTACACCGGCGGCCAGACGTTCACCATCTCAGCAATCTCCTCAACTGCCTTAGGATGCGCCAAAGATCTCGCCGCCGCGGACATGCCCTGCAGCCGCCGAGCATCGCCGATCAGGGCCGCAATCGTATCGACCAGGTAGGCCGCGCCCAGATTACTTTCTTCGACTACTACCGCCGCGCCCGCGCGTTCCAGCGCCCGCGCGTTCACATTTTGATGATCATCCGCGGCGGCCGGAAACGGCACGAAAATCGCCGGCTTGCCTGCCGCTGTAATCTCACCGACCGTGCTCGCGCCGGAACGGCAGACAAGCAAATCGGCGCGCGCGAAAGTTCCCGGCATATCGTCGATAAATTTGTGGACTTCGCCCGAGATTCCCGACTGCTGATAAGCGGCCAGCACATGCTCATAATCGCGCTGGCCAGTCTGATGAATGATGTGGATCCCGGGAATCCTCGCGCGCAGGCCCGCCAGCGACTCGGTCGTTGTCATTGCCTGATTGATGGCGCGCGCGCCCTGACTGCCTCCAAAAACCAGCAGCGTGGGCGTGCCCGCGACTCCCGAAGAAATAGATTTCGGTGGAATGGTAAAGAACGCCAAGCGCACCGGCACACCCGTCACCCTGCAGTTAGGAAAATACCGGCAAGTTTCTTCAAAGTGCACCGCCGCGGCGGAAACCCAGCGCGCGATCATTCGATTGGCAAATCCCGGCACGACGTTCGGCTCGAAAGCCAGCGTCGGAAGCCGCCGCCGAATCGCCGCCACCATCGCCGGTCCGGAGGCGTACCCCCCTACCCCAATCACCACCTCGGGATCGAACTCCGAGAGCATCCGGGAAGAAGCCGCAATCGCACGCGGCAAATCAAACATCGTCTTCGCCCGCGTCATCAGGCTGACATTTTTCAGCGCGCCGACCTGAATCAGCTCCAGAGCGAAACCCCGCCTGAGGCACCAGCCGCGTCTCAATCCCGCGAGCCGTCCCGATAAAAAGAACCTCGGCGCCGAATTGCTTCTTTAGCTGTTGGGCGATGGCCAGCGCCGGAATAACGTGCCCGCCAGTCCCGCCGCCCGCGATAACAATGCGCATGAAATTTGGTACCTGAAGGTGCTCCCGGAATGCCCTGCAAAGAGTGTCGCACGGCGGCCTCGCGAAAAGCGATGCCCTGCCGCAGGGTCTCGAACTCAGCGAGTTTCTTGGACCTGGCCCGCCAACTGGCGCAGAGACTCCTCGTACGGAGCGCGCGCAATGCCGCGCTCCGTGATGATGGCGGCTACGTATTTTGCGGGAGTCACGTCGAACGCCGGATTCTCGATCTCGACTCCATCAGGCACCATCTGCTTGCCGGCGATGTGCGTGACTTCTCTGGCGTTGCGCTGCTCGATGGGAATCCTGCTGCCGTCGGGCGTGTCGAGATCGACGGTGGAAATCGGCGCCGCAACATAGAACGGAATGCCATGCTCTTTGGCGAGGACGGCAACGGTGTAGGTGCCGATTTTGTTGGCCACGTCTCCGTTGGCGGCGATGCGGTCGGCGCCGACGACGATGGCTCCGATTTTGCCTTGCTGCATCATGGCTCCCGCCATGTTATCGGAGATGACGGTAGTGGGGATGCCGTCTTTCATCAACTCCCACGCGGTGAGGCGCGAGCCCTGCAGAAAGGGACGAGTCTCGTCGGCGTAGACGTGAATTTTCTTGCCTTGCTCGACCGCTGCGCGGATGACGCCGAGCGCGGTGCCGTAACCGGCGGTGGCGAGCGCTCCGGCATTGCAGTGAGTGAGCACGCCGCCGCTCGACGGCATGAGCGTGGCGCCGTGGCGTCCCATGGCCTGGTTGGCGGCGATATCTTCGGCGTGCATGCGCTGGGCTTCTTCGATTAATGCTTGCTGGATCTGCGCGATGGGGCGGGAGCGGAGCGATTCGAATTTCTCCGTCATGCGGCGGATCGCCCAAAACAGGTTGACGGCGGTGGGGCGCGTCTGGCGGATGGTTTCGCAGATCCGGTCGAAATCTTTCTTGAGATCGGCGGCGTTCTCCGCTTTGGAATTTTTCACGCCCAGCGCGATGCCCATGGCAGCGGCCACGCCAATGGCGGGCGCTCCGCGGACAACCATGTTGCGGATTGCGTCGGCGACCTGCTGGTGCGTGGTGCAGGTTACATACACTTCCTCGGTAGGCAACTTCGTTTGATCGATGAAGACTACGCCGGATTCGGACCATTCCAGGGTTTGGATCATGCGTGCAGCCGTTTAAGTCGTCAGTCGTTAGTCGTTCGCTGTTCGCTGTTCGCGACTAAATCCTAAGTGCGAATTGCTAAGTGCTCTTTTCGCACATCGGTTGCCGTAAAAATTGATATGAAGTTTGCCGGCGCGGCAGCTTTTTCTACGTTCGGGCGGCCGTGGGCATCTTCGCGCTCCACCAGGCACATCGCGCCCACGACTTTAAAACCAAATTCGCGGGCGGCTTCGATGGCTTGCACGGTGGAAGTTCCGGTCGTGCACACGTCGTCCACAATTACCACGCGCGCGCCTTTTTCGCGAAAGCCTTCGATGCGCTGGCCAGTGCCGTGCTGCTTCTCCGCCTTACGCACAAGAAAGCCATGCAGAGTTCCACTAGTGACAGCAACGGCCACCACGATGGGGTCGGCGCCCAAGGTCAGTCCGCCGATGGCGTCGGCGTGCCAGCCTTGGCCGCGCATTTCATCAAGGAAGACTTGGCCGACCAGTTGCGCGCCACGGGCATCGAGCGTAGTAGTGCGGCAATCAATGTAATAGTCGCTGGTGCCGCCGGACGACAACTGAAACTCGCCCAGGCGAAATGACTTGAGCGCCAGCATTTCTAATAGCTCTTGTCGTGCGCTGGACATGAATTTCTACGATAGCACGGGGAATTCTCTACGTGAGTGTGGGGCCGCTGTGTCGTATATGTACAGTCCCGGCCACAGAACTGAAAACGGAAAGCTGAGTACTGAGTTTCACCGCCTACATCGTCTTCAGCTCAGCACTAACCCGCAACGTCGCTCCCGTCGCTTTCTGGACGTCCTCTACCGTCAGGCCGGGAGCAATCTCTTCCAGCAGCAAGCCTTCTGGAGTGACTCGGATGTAGGCCATCTCGGTGACAATTGTGTCCACAACCTTCACGCCGGTCAGGGGCAGTGTGCATCTCTTCAGGATCTTCGGCTGCCCATCTTTGGTCGCATGTTCCATGGCGACGATCACGCGCCGCGCTCCGGCAACCAGGTCCATGGCGCCGCCCATGCCTTTGACCATTTTGCCCGGAATCATCCAGTTCGCAAGGCTGCCAAGTTCGTCGACTTCCATCGCGCCCAGCACGCTGAGGTCGACATGGCCGCCGCGAATCATGGCGAAAGAATCGGCGCCCGAAAAGTAGGAGGTCCCCGCCAGTTCGCTGACCGTTTCTTTTCCCGCGTTGATCAGGTCCGCGTCTTCCGTGCCTTCGAGGGGATACGGCCCGATGCCGAGCATGCCGTTCTCGGATTGAAAAATCACGTCCAGGCCCGGCGGAACGGAGTTGGCAATCAGCGTCGGCAATCCGATGCCGAGGTTGACGTAGAATCCGTCGCGCAATTCGCGGGCAACGCGCTGCACGATGCGTTCGCGTTTGTCGGTGCCTTTTGTGGTCTTCGGTAAAGTTGACATGTTTCCTTCGATTCTGGTCCGGTGATGAGGAGAAACGGCGTTCGCTGTTCGTCGTTCGCGATTCGCCGTCGCCGTCAGCGCGATCTTGGCGAACGACGAACAGCGAATAGCGAACGACGTGCACCAGCTATCCTGCTACTGACTTTCTCACCGTCCGTCTTTCTATTCTCTTCTCATACAGCTCGCCCTGGAAAATTCGTTTTACGTACACGCTCGGCGTATGAATCAGGTCGGGATCGAGTTCTCCCGGTTCGACCAGGTGTTCGACTTCGGCGATGGTGATCTTGGCCGCGGTGGCCATCATGGGATTGAAATTGCGCGCGGTTTTGCGATAGACCAGGTTCCCCCACTTGTCGCCCTTCCAGGCCTTGACGAAAGCGAAGTCGGCCGTCAGCGCGCGCTCCATGAGGTATGGGCGGCCGTCGAACTCGCGCACTTCTTTGCCCTCGGCGACCACCGTTCCCACGCCGGTGGGCGTAAAGAACGCGGGAATGCCCGCGCCCCCGGCCCGAATCCGCTCGGCAAACGTGCCTTGCGGAACCAAGTCGAGTTGCAACTTGCCGTTCAGCACCAACTGTTCGAGCAGCCGGTTTTCGCCGACGTAGGTTCCGACGTGCCGCTGGATCTGGCCATTGTCCAGCAGCAGCCCCATGCCGACGCCATCGATGCCGACGTTGTTGCTGATGGTGTTGAGGTTCTTGACGCCCTTGTGGGCAAGAGCGCGGATCAGGTTCTCAGGCATCCCGCACAAACCGAATCCGCCCACCATAATGGTGGCTCCGTCCAATACGTCCTGGATCGCCTCTGCAGCACTCGCGACGACTTTATGCATAGCAGGAGAATTCTATAGCGAGAATTGGTAATTTTGTAATCTCTAATTGTGTAATTTGAAAACTAAATGCTCGGCTGTCGCGGTTTGGGTTTCCAAATTACAAAATTACCCGATTACCAAATTACAAATTATTCCCCGTGCCCCCACGCCTCCGTGGTGGGGTTCTTTCTCAACTGATGCGCGCGCTCGAATTCCGCTTCCAGTTCTCGCGAATCCAGATTCTCGCGGATGTGCGCGAGGCGCTGTTCAAGCTTCTGTAGCGCGTCGCTCAGGTTCTTGCGATTGGTGATGGCGATGTCGCGCCACATCGAATAGGGACTGCCGGAGATGCGGGTCATCTCGCGCAGGGCTCGTCCTCCGATATCGAGCACCGGCGCGTCAGCGCCGAATTCGTCGACCAGCGCTGCGGCCAGGGCGGTGGAGATCATCTGCGGCACATGGCTGATCCAGGCGCAGAGGCGATCATGATCGGAGGGATCGAGAATCGCGATTTTGGCGCCCATCTTCTCCGTGCAGTGGATAAATTCTCCGCACAGTCCGGCGTGAACGTTCTGGCCGGGAAGCGGCGTGAAGAGCCAGGCCGCGCCTTCGAAAAGATCGGCGTCGGCAAACTCCACGCCGGCGCTTTCTTTGCCCGCCATGGGATGCCCGGCCAGGAATCTTTGACCGGCGCTTCGTCCGAACGATTTCGCGGCGCGCTGCACAATCTGCGCCTTCGTGCTGCCGACATCGGTTACCAGTGTCTTGGCGGGCAGGGCTGGGCCGAGCCGGCCGATCAGATCGAGGATCGGGATCACCGGTGTGGCCAGCACCACCAGATCGCTTCCGCGCACGGCTTCTGCTGGATTCGCCGTTCCCGCTTCGATGGCGCCGCAGTACTTGGCCCGCTTTAAGACTGGAGCGCGATCGCACCCGATGATTCGTCCGGCGAGCTGGCGTTTCTTCAGGGCAAGCCCGAGCGAGCCTCCGATCAAGCCCGTTCCGATGATGGTGACTTGTTTGAAGGCCATGGGTTTTGCTGAAGATTCTGCTGAGAATTCATTGTCATCCCGAGCGAATCGAGGGATTCTGCATTTTGCTGCCAACTACAAATCCCTCGCTTCGCTCGGGATGACAATCCTGCGAAGTCTACGCGATCTCGCGTCCGACCGCTGGCGCGATCATGCGGAGCTCGTCCATCAACTGCGCAAACTGTTCCGGATAAAGCGACTGCGCACCGTCGGAAAGCGCTTTGTCCGGCTGGTGATGAACCTCTATGAGCAACGCATCGGCGCCGGCGGCCACGGAGGCGCGCGCCATGGGAGCGACTTTATCGCGGCGTCCGGTGCCATGCGACGGATCGGCGGTCATGGGCAGGTGCGAGAGTTTATGAATGATCGGGATCGCGGAAATGTCCATGGTGTTGCGCGTGTACGTTTCGAAAGTACGGATGCCGCGCTCGCAGAGAATGATTTCGTAGTTGCCGCCGGCGAGCAGGTATTCCGCGGAGAGCAGGAGTTCTTCGATGGTGGCCGCGATGCCGCGCTTAAGCAGCACGGGTTTGCGAACTTTGCCCAGTTCGCGCAGCAGGTTGAAGTTCTGCATGTTGCGCGCCCCCACCTGAAAGATGTCGACATAAGGCAACATCAGCTCGATCTGCGAGATCTCCATGACTTCGCTGATGACGAGCAGCTTGAAACGATCGCCCGCTTCGCGCAGTAATTTCAATCCGTCAGCGCCGAGTCCCTGAAACGAATAGGGAGAGGAGCGGGGCTTGAAGGCGCCGCCGCGGAGAACGCGCGCTCCCGCGTTGGCGATCAATCCGGCGACGGTGAACAATTGCTCGCGGGATTCGACCGAGCAGGGCCCGGCCATGACGACGATTTTCTTGCCGCCGATTTCAATCCCGTTCGCAAATTTGACTACGGTACCTTCGGGACGAAAATTGCGGCCGGCCAGTTTGTAGGGTGAAGTGATGCGGTGAACTGCCTGCACCCCCGGCATCATTTCGACTTCGCTGGCGTCGAAATTATGAGGAACGCCGACGCCGCCGAGAACGGTCTGGCGCTCTCCGGTGGAGCGGTGGACTTCAAAGCCGAATTGGACCAGTTGATCGATCACGTGCTGGATCTGATCTTCACTGGCCGAATCTTGCATTGCGACAATCATAAGTGCGCTCGTTGTTGCACGGCCGGAGCACGCGGGCAGTCACATCCGCAGCTCGGCTCAAAATGCTCCAGCAGCTTGCCGGAAAAACTCGCGTATCGTATCAGGGCATCGCTTTAGCGATGCCGTAAGTCTTTCGCAATCAGACGCCCCTTTAGGGGCTGGCGCGCGCAGTTAGACTTTTTCCGCAGCCTGTTGAGCCGTGCCCTTCCCAAACCATTTATCAGATCAGTTCTATTCCTTCGGTTGCGAATCGATCTCCGTTTCGCGGACCGTGTGTCCGGAGCCGGGAACGATTTCGTGCTTTTCCACGGTGCGCATTACGTCAATGATCCGCTCGTAGATCTGCGCTAGATCGCGCTCGCCTAATGGACCGGTACTGCTGCGCTGCACGTTGTCGATCACCTCGCGCTCGCGGCCGGGTTCGTAAATAGGCAAGCCGGTATTGCGTTTCAGCCGTCCAATTTCGACCACAGCGGCGGCGCGCTCGTTGAGCAGCACCGCCAGTTTGCGGTCCAGGTCGTCGATTTTCTTGCGCCAATCGGAAATGTCCATGGAAGCTTTTCGCTTTTCGCTGTTCGCTCTTGGCTCCTAGCTCACCCGTCGAAATCCGAAGACTATGGCCAATCATCGGCGCGTTAAGAACACAGTCTGGGACGTTTCGGCCAAAAGCCAAGAGCTAACAGCGAACAGCTAAGAGCTGCCTCACAAATTCTGCCACAGTCGCGGCTTCCCGTCCGGGATTTTGTTCGATGGCGTGGACGATGGCACTGCCCACGACCGCCCCTTCAGCGAACTTGCCGACAGCCGCGAATTGCGCCGGGGTGGAGATTCCGAAGCCAACAGCCACGGGAAGCTTGGTGAAACGGCGAATGCGCTTGACCAGGGCTTGTGCGTCTCCTGTCATCTGCGGGCGCGCGCCGGTGACGCCGGTGCGGGAGATCGCATAAACAAACCCCGTCGAAACCTGCGCAATCAACTTCAGACGCTGATCGGTCGAGGTGGGCGCAGCCAGAAAAATGGTTGCGAGGTCATTCTTGCGAGCCTCGCCCAGATACTCGGCCGATTCTTCTACAGGCAGATCGGTGATCAGCGTTCCATCAATCCCCGCAAGCCGCGCCACCTGGCAGAACTTCGGCAGGCCCATGCGCAAGATGGGATTGAGGTAGGAGAAAATCACCAGGCCGACGGATTGCGAATGCTCGCGAATTTCGGCGGCAAGCGTGAGCACATTCTGCAGCGAAGTCCCGTGTTTAAGCGCCCGCTCGCTGGCGCGCTGAATGACCGGCCCATCGGCGAGCGGATCGCTGAACGGGACGCCCAGCTCAATCACACTCGCACCCGCGTCAATGGCTGCCAGGATGACCTCGCGCGTGGTAGCGAGATCGGGGTCGCCACAGGTTACGTAGGCGACTAGCGACGGCTTGTTTTCGAAGTGGAAGGGCATGCGAAATTGGTAATTTGTAATTGTGGATTCGCAAATTGCAAATTACAAAATCACAAATTTTCAATCCAGTTTCAAATTCTCCCGCAAGATTCCAATGTCCTTATCTCCGCGCCCGGAAATGTTCACGACCACAACGTCCGACTTCTTCATTTTCGGAGCGCGCTTAATGACCTCAGCGACCGCGTGCGCGGATTCGAGCGCCGGAATAATGCCCTCGGTGCGAGCCAGCAGCACGGTCGCCTCAAGCGCCTCGGCGTCAGAGGCAGGGACATATTGCGCGCGACCCGTGTCTCTAAGCATCGCGTGCTCCGGCCCAATCGACGGGTAATCCAGACCGGCGGAAACCGAGTGCGTGAGCGCGATCTGGCCGGACGCATCCTGCAGCACGTAAGAATAAGTTCCCTGCAGAACGCCGGGCGAGCCGCCGCGAAAACGGGCTGCGTGCTGGCCTAGCGCCTCGCCGCGGCCTCCGGCTTCGACTCCGATCAGTTCGACTTTCTTGTCTTTCAAAAAGTCATAGAAGATGCCGATGGAGTTCGATCCTCCGCCAACGCAGGCGATGATGGCGTTGGGAAGTTTGCCTTCGGCTTTGCGAATCTGGACGCGGGCTTCGCGTCCGATGACGCGATGGAAATCGCGCACCATGGTCGGATAAGGATGCGCTCCGAGCACGCTGCCAAGCAGATAGTGCGTAGTGCGCACGTTGGTCACCCAGTCGCGCATGGCTTCGTTGATGGCGTCTTTGAGGGTGCGCGAACCAGATTCGACGCCGCGAACTTCTGCGCCCAGCAAGCGCATGCGGAAGACGTTAAGCTCCTGGCGGCGCATGTCCTCGGTGCCCATGTAGACCACGCACTCGAACCCGAGCAAAGCGCAAACCGTAGCCGTTGCGACGCCGTGCTGGCCAGCCCCCGTTTCCGCGATCACTCGATGCTTGCCCATGCGTTCGACGAGCAAGCCTTGGCCAAGGCAGTTATTGATTTTGTGCGCGCCGGTGTGGAGCAGGTCCTCGCGCTTGAGATAAATTTTCGCGCCGCCAAGTTTTGCGGTCAGGCGGCGGGCGAAAAACAGCGGCGTAGGGCGTCCAGCGTAGGTCTTCAGCAGTTGGTCGAGGCGTTGCTGGAATTTGCGGTCGCGCTTTGCTTTTTCGTATTCGCGCTCCAGTTCTTCGAGCGCGGCCATCAGCGTCTCCGGAACGTAGCGCCCGCCGTAAGCGCCGAAACGGCCGGCCATGGCGGCTTTTGGCGGAGGCAATTGGTTAGGGGCCTTCTTGGCTGCGGGCGCGGTCGCCATCGTCAACTCGCCTCTTCCATGGCCCGCACGGCACGGACGAAGGCGCGGACCTTTCGGGGATCCTTATTGCCTGGCGCGTGTTCGACGCCGGAGGAAACGTCCACGCCCCACGGATGGAGAAGGTGGATCGCGTCCTGCACATTGCCCGGACGCAAGCCGCCGGCGACGATCAGCTTGCTGATGCTGTTAATGATTCCGGCCCAGGGCTGGACGCGTTCCCAGTCGAAAGTGTTTCCCGTGCCGCCCGGTTTTTCCGCCGTCGAGGAATCGAGCAGGACGCCCGAGATCACGCCGGGGCGGAAGCCGTGGGTTTCGAGGAAGAGGTCGCCGTTCTTGGCGACGTGGATTTTGTGCACGCGTTTGCCCTTGTAAGCTTCGTCTGGCTCTACCAGGCCAACCGCAACCGGATCCCATCCCACAGATTGTCCCTCTGGCCCGGCGAAAACTTTCGCCGGCCAGCTGCGGAAAATCGGGGGGCGTTCGCTCCGTTCGCGAGTTCCTCGAACAGGGTACGGCTAAATTCCACGCTCTCGCCGCCGCTCAATTGCACAGTTGTCAGACCTGCCTGTTTAACGGCGTCACGCACCTGATCCGCGGTCTGGTTGACGAAGACGCCGACTTTTTCGATTTGCTGCGGAAGTTTGGCGATGATCGAACCTGCGTTTTCTAGAGTAACGTGGCGCGGGCTTTTTCGGATAGAAGATGAACCCGAGCGCGTCCGCGCCCGCATCGGTGGCCGCGAGCGCGTCGTCGAGGTTCGTGATTCCGCAGATTTTGATCCAAGTCATAAAAAGCAGGGGTCGGTGGCCAGTGGTCGGTGGCCAGTAAAGCCACAAACCCCGTCAGTCGCTAGCCGCAAACCGCCATCCATCCATCGACCACCGTTCACTTTTCACTGGCCACTGGCCACTGACCACTGACCACTGTCTTCATCAACTCTGCCAGCGCTTCGCCCGGCCTTTCCGCTACCATCAACGATTCGCCGATCAGGAACGCTTCGTAACCGGCGGATCGCAAACGAGCTAAGTCTGCGCCCGATCGAATGCCGCTTTCGGCCACGCGGAGGCAGGCGGCGGGTATTTTTTCTGCGAGCCGGAATGCGGTTTCGAGATTCACTTCGAAGGTGCGCAGATTGCGGCTGTTGATGCCAATCAGGTCGCAACCGGCATCGAGCGCGCGTTGCAGTTCCAGTTCGTCATGCGCTTCGCACAAAACGTCGAGGCCCCGCGATCGCGCGATCCCGGCCAGCGCTACCAATTCTTTCTGATCGAGTGCGGCGACAATCAGCAGAATGGCGTCGCCGTGATTTGCTCTGGCTTCGACGATCTGGATTTCATCGATGATGAAATCCTTGCGCAAGCAAGGAAGAGAACAGCTGAACGAGGCTTCGCGCAGATAGTCCAGGGAACCCTGGAAAAATTGTTCATCGGTCAACACCGATAGTGCGGCCGCGCCTGCCCGCTCGAGATCGCGCGCGAGTTCGGAGGGTCTGAAATCGGCGCGAATCAATCCTTTTGAGGGCGAGGCCTTTTTCAGTTCGGCAATAACGGCAATTGCGGATCCGTCTTGCGCGACTCGGCGCAGCTGCTTCCGAAATCCCCGCGGAGTGTGCGCGGAGGCCGCGTCTTCCAGCGCGCGCAGGCTGGAGTCTCGCCGGCTCCCAGATACGCGCTGGGATATGCGCCGGCGCGCGGCGGCGACAATCGAATCGAGGGAGGCTGGCATGGCAGATGCTCAATTATACGGAAGCCGCCCGATTCGGGCAGAATCTCCGCTTCGAGCTTTGAGCTCGGACCACGACCGACCGCGAAATCGCCTGCTTGAAGGGGCTTGAGAAAACTGACCCACCGTCTTGTGATGCTCATCATTGACCCGGCTTCCGGCAAGGTGCTATAAACGGTGCTTTGTGCGCCGGTGTGTAGTCTGGTCCTGGGGCTATATGCCGAGGCACAAGTTTTTCCGGCGCGGCCAAATCGGCACTCCTCTTTCTTTGTTATGCCTGGCGGTGGAAGCGCGTTCGGAGCGTGTTCAGAACTTCGGTGGCGGCCGTACCCCTGGCGGATGGAATCCTCCAGAGGGCGGTTAGCGCGCCGGAGCAAATCACACGTCGTGACCCCTGAATAGGATCCTGAGGAGGATTTAATGCGCACTTGGAACGTCAATTTTGCGTCCGTAGGACACTGGTTTGCGAAAAGACGATTTGCGAAAAGACTCTTTGCGAAAACTTCGGCAACGCTAGCGACGCTGCTGCTTCTGACCGCCGGCTACGCGCTGGCGCAACCCGCCGCCCCGGCTACAGAAGAAGGCGGCGAGGCGGCCTTGAAGCTGCCCGACCTTTCTTCCGTTTCGTTTCTCGGCGTGAACGGCCATAGCCTGCTCATGATCGGGCTGCTGTTCTGCATCTTCGGTCTCGGATTCGGCATGGCCATCTTCATGCGCCTGAAGAACCTGCCCGTGCACCGCTCCATGCGCGAAATCTCGGAACTGATTTACGAAACCTGTAAGACCTACCTCATCACCCAGGGCAAATTCCTGATGCTGTTGTGGGCCTTCATTGCCGTCGTCATCGTGCTCTACTTTGGCGTGCTGCGGCATTTCGAAATTCCCCGCGTGGTCATCATTCTGGTCTTCAGCCTGGTGGGAATCGCGGGCAGCTATGGCGTGGCCTGGTTCGGGATTCGCGTCAACACCTTCGCCAATTCGCGGACCGCCTTCGCTTCCCTGCCCGGCAAGCCTTACCCCGTTTATCAGATCCCGCTCGAGGCCGGGATGTCGATCGGCATGATGCTCATCTCGGTCGAACTCCTGATCATGCTCTTCATCCTGCTGTTCGTGCCCGGCGACTATGCCGGCCCGTGCTTCATCGGATTCGCCATCGGTGAATCCCTCGGCGCGGCGGCGCTGCGAATCGCGGGCGGCATCTTCACCAAGATTGCCGATATCGGTTCCGATTTGATGAAGATCGTCTTCAAGATCAAGGAAGACGATGCCCGCAACCCCGGCGTCATTGCCGATTGCACCGGCGACAATGCCGGCGACTCGGTGGGACCGTCGGCCGATGGTTTCGAGACCTACGGCGTGACCGGCGTTGCGCTGATCACCTTCATTCTGCTCGGCGTCAAAGATCCCTCCATTCAGGTGCAGTTGCTGGTGTGGATTTTCGTGATGCGCATCATGATGCTGGTGTCCAGCGCGCTGGCGTATTTCATCAATGGCGCCATCGCCAAAGCCCGCTTCGGCAACGCAGACCAAATGAATTTTGAAACGCCGCTGACTACGCTGGTCTGGCTCACTTCGATTGTTTCGATCATTGCCACCTACATTATTTCGTCTATCATCATCCCCAGCCTGGGTGGCGACACGTCGCAGTGGTGGAAGCTGGCTTCGATCATCTCCTGCGGCACGCTGGCGGGAGCTCTGATTCCTGAACTGGTCAAAGTCTTTACCTCGGTCGAGTCCCGCCACGTCAACGAAGTGGTGACCTCGGCCAAAGAAGGCGGCGCATCGCTCGGCATCCTCTCCGGTTTTGTCGCCGGAAACTTTTCCGGCTATTGGCTGGGACTGGCGATGGTCTCTCTGATGTCGATCGCCTACTTCTTCAGCCAGATGGGCTTGGGCGTAGCGGCCACCATGATTGCCGCGCCGGTGTTTGCCTTCGGTCTGGTTGCCTTCGGCTTCCTCGGCATGGGCCCGGTGACCATCGCGGTCGATTCCTACGGCCCGGTTACCGACAACGCGCAATCCGTCTATGAGCTTTCGCTGATCGAGCAGGTGCCCAACGTCAAGGCGGAGATCAAGAGGGACTTCAACATCGACGTAAACTTCGACCGCTCCAAGGACCTGCTGGAAGAGAACGACGGCGCCGGCAATACCTTCAAGGCAACCGCCAAACCGGTGCTGATTGGAACCGCCGTAGTCGGCGCGACGACGATGATCTTCTCCATCATCATGGCCCTGACCAACGGCCTGACCGCGAATGTGGAGAAGCTCTCCTTGCTGCACGCTCCCTTCTTCTTGGGCCTGATTACCGGCGGCGCCATGATCTATTGGTTCACCGGCGCATCCATGCAGGCCGTGACCACCGGCGCCTATCGCGCCGTGGAGTTCATCAAGGCCAACATCCATCTCGAAGGCGCGGAGAAGGCTTCTGTCGCCGACAGCAAAAAGGTGGTAGAGATCTGCACCAAGTACGCGCAGAAGGGCATGTTCAACATCTTTGTCGCGATCTTCTTCGCGACCCTGACCTTCGCCTTCGTCGAGCCGTTCTTCTTCATCGGCTACCTGATCTCCATCGCCATCTTCGGTCTCTACCAGGCCATCTTCATGGCCAACGCCGGCGCCGCCTGGGATAATGCCAAGAAGATCGTCGAAGCCGAACTGAAGCAGAAAGGCACCCCGCTGCACGACGCCACGGTAATCGGCGATACGGTAGGCGATCCCTTCAAGGACACATCTTCAGTGGCCATGAACCCGGTCATCAAATTCACCACGCTCTTCGGACTGCTGGCGGTCGAGTTGGCCGTCTCGCTAGCCCGCGACCAGGGCACCGGGCTGACGCACATACTGGCGATTGCCTTCTTCGCAGTTTCGGTCTTCTTCGTCTACCGGTCGTTCTACGGGATGCGAATTAGCTCGGAGTAGGCGAATTTGCAGGTGTGGAATTTGCACGTGTAGGGGCGGACGCCCTCGTCCGCCCCGCGGCTCGAAGAGCCGCACCTCTTGAACCAGGATCTTGTTTTTGATTTTGTGTGGAGGAGCAGATCTTGTTTTGATTGAGCTTAGTTGCTTATAGTTTTGAAGGGGCGCGGCTTCAGCCGCGCCGTTAGTTCGAGATTCAATTCGAGTTCGATTTCGGGTGGCGCAGCGGTTCACCGCTGCGATAACGAGCTTATTTTCACTAACGGCTTCAGCCGCTGAGGGAAACAGCCCCAACCCCTTTCCCGCCTTTAATCCAACCCCGAAGCCCAGCCGTTGCCAACGCAGCTCAGGAGTTTCTCCGCCGCCTCTCCGGGATCTTGGCTGGCAAAGTTCTCATCCAAAACGAGGAGAGAGACAGCCGGATCGATTTCCTCCAGCACCTTGCGCGTCGGTCTGCCATGCACGGATTGCATGCGCGCGGAAATCACCACCAGTTTCGCCTTGGTCGCCTTGAGCAGGATGCGGGCGTCGTCGACGGTCGCCGTGGTCAAGGCGTTGTATCCGGCACTGCACAGCACCTCCCGCAGGAACGTGCCCACATCCGTCGATTCGCAAACGCAAAGCATGCGCGGCCTGGCGTCCCCGGCTTTTCCGCGCGAATAGCGCGAGCCCAAATAGGCGGCCGTGATCGCTTCTTCGACCGATTCGTAGGTTTCAAATTGCGAGAGCAGGTTGGTCATAGCCAGCGTCTTGAGGATCTTCGGCGGCACTCCGCTGAGTTTCAGGTCTCCGCCCTTAGCGCGTGCCGCTTGCATCAGACGCACCAACGCTCCCAGTCCGCTGCTGTCGACAAACTCCACCTGGTCGAGTTGCAGCACGACGTCGCTGTACTTAACGAAAGAATCCCCAACCTGAGCGTGCAACGTATAGACTTCATTTCCAGCCACGATCCGTCCCTGACACTGAATCAGGAGGACATCGCCGACCGGGCGGCTCTCCAGGCGCAACTGCATCCCGCCTCCTTAGATTGCGAAGTGTGATTTAATCACGGATTGGACCGGGGCGGTAGTGGGGTCGGTTTGATAAGGCCTGAGCCACGAGCTGGCACGGATGGTTTGGCGGTACCCCCCACCCCCCTACCCCCCCACCCCATATTTATCCATATTAGAATCATCTAGTTAGCGCATGTACCCCGCTAAAGTATTCAGGAATATGGACTTATATGCAAAGTATTAAGGAATAATGACTTAGCTGCGAAATACTTCGCTTGGTCCACCAGCGCGGGACTGCTTCACTTCCTCGCTAGAAAGTCGATCAACTCCTCCCGCGTGAATCCCGCCTCTCGCAGCAACGACATCAGAGTTCCCTTCGGCATGTCGCGATTATGCTGAGGCACGACGGCGCGGCGGCGCGAGGCAGCATTATAAAAAATGAAGTGGCTGCCGGAGGTGTGATCCAAAGTGAAGCCGTTCCGTTCCAGAAAGCGGATGATCTGACGCGGCTTAACGGCGGGTAACTTCGGCATACTCCAAGTCGAGAGAGGCTACCAGGGTGTTGTCGTCGGTGGGGATTGGATCGTTGTGTTTGCGCAGGCTGGCGATGTAGCCCGATATGGCGTCCTTGGCCATTTCTCGCGCTTCGTCCACGGTACGCCCGTAAGTAACGCACCCAGGCAGCGCCGGAACCAGCGCGGTGTAGCCGCCCTCTGGTTCGGGCCGGAGCATGATGTTGAAATGGTATCGGGCCCTGGCCATGATGCAATACTATCGCGCTGCAGAAGCGCGGTCAAACCATCGTTCTTCGCGGTTAGCATTCCTCATGATCGACAGTTTGCGTTCCTCGCTTGGGAAGCGCTCGAACCAACGTTCAAGAATCTCCCGGAGTACGCTGATACCGGGGCGAGCCGATCGATTGTAGTACTCAAAGCTCGACTCACTGTCCTTCTTATGCCTGAGTTCCGTACGAGGACCTGTGTCGAATAACTGCACAGCTTGTTCCTACTCTGGCTACTAACGAAGTCGACCGGGCGAGGACGCCCGTCCTCCACAATCATGGCTTTCTTGCGCGCGCCCGTGCGCTGGATAGCAATTGCGGGCGCGCCGCTCCCACGAACAACCGCGTCACCTTCTTGCGGCGGCGCTGGGATGCTCGCCACAGATCGTACTGTGTCTGCATGCCGATCCATAGTTCGGGGCTGGTGCCGAGGGCATCCGCCAGCTTCAGCGCCATGTCTGCCGAAATTCCCGCGCTGCCATTCAGGATGCGTGACAGGGCGACCCGAGTTACCCCAAGGTGCTTGGCGGTGTCTGTAACCGATCTCGTCCCCAAATACTCTCGTAGAACTCTTCCCGGATGTGGCGGATTGTGCATGCGCATAAAAACCTCTCAGTGGTAATCCCTATAGTCCACCAACACGGCATCTTCCCCTGCAAAGGCGAACGTCAGACGCCAGTTGCCGCTGACATCCACCGACCAATGGCCTTCGAGATCGCCGCGCAAGGGATGCAGCCTCCAACCGGGCGCGTTCATGTCCTTCGCGGATCTGGCGTTGTCCAGTGCGGCCAGTTGCAGTTTCAATTTGTCCGCATGATGCGGCTGGATTTTCGCTTTCGATCCGGTGTGGAAGAAGCGCTCGACACCCTTGTGCCGGAAGCTCTTGAGCATCGTGTATAGTGTATATTTATACTATACAGATTGTCAACCGCCCATTGTTCAACTACCCAGGGCGGGTGGGGCGGCTTTCCCTATGTGGGCTTGGGCGGACAAGAGTGTCCGCCCTACACGAACTACAGCTGGCTCATCTTGGCTAGAAATTCGCTGTTCGACCCCGCCTTGGCCAGCCGCTCGATCAGCAACTCCATGGCTTCGACCGGCGACAGCGGGTTCAGCACCTTGCGCAGCACCCAGATCCGTTGCAGGTCTTCCTTGGGAATGAGCAGCTCTTCCTTTCGCGTGCCGGAGCGCTGAATGTCGATGGCCGGGAAGGTGCGCTTGTCGACCAGTTTGCGTTCCAGGATGATTTCCGAATTGCCGGTGCCTTTGAATTCTTCGAAGATCACGTCGTCCATGCGGGAGCCGGTGTCGATCAGCGCGGTGGCGATGATGGTCAGCGAGCCGCCTTCTTCGATGTTGCGGGCCGATCCAAAGAAACGCTTCGGGCGCTGCAAGGCGTTCGAGTCCACGCCGCCGGAGAGCACTTTGCCTGAGGGCGGAACGATGGTGTTATAAGCGCGGGCCAGGCGCGTGATCGAATCGAGCAGGATGACGACATCGCGCTTGTGCTCGACTAATCTCTTCGCCTTTTCGATCACCATTTCCGCGACCTGCACGTGGCGGGCGGCGGGCTCGTCGAAGGTCGACGAAATGACTTCGCCCTTGACCGAGCGCTGCATGTCGGTGACTTCTTCCGGGCGCTCGTCGATCAGCAGCACCATCAGCACGACTTCCGGATGATTCGTCGTAATCGAGTTCGCGACGTTCTGCAGCAGCATGGTCTTGCCGGCGCGAGGCGGAGAAACGATCAGGCCGCGCTGTCCTTTGCCGAGCGGGGTGAGCAGGTCCATGACGCGGGCGCTGATGTTCTCCTTCACGGTTTCAAGCTTCAACCGCTCCTGCGGATACAGCGGCGTCAGGTTGTCGAACAGGATCTTGTTGCGCGCCTCGTCGGGCGACTCGAAATTGACCGCCTCGATCTTGACGAGCGCGAAATATTTCTCGCCCTCGTGGGGCGGGCGCACCTGGCCGCTGATGGTGTCGCCGGTTTTCAGGTCGAACTTGCGGATCTGCGACGGCGACACGTAAATGTCGTCGGGCCCGGGCAGGTAGTTGTAGTCGGGCGAGCGCAGGAAGCCGTAGCCGTCAGGGAGGATCTCCAGCACACCTTCGGCGAAGATGTGTCCTTCTTTTTCACTTTGCGCCTGCAGGATCTTGAAGATGAGGTCCTGTTTGCGGAGTCCGCTGGCGCCGGGGAGTTCCAAGGATCGGGCGATCTTGGTCAGCTCGGTAATGTTCTTTTCTTTCAATTCAGCGATGGTCATATTCACCTACGGGGATTATTTTCTTGGGAGGGTTCTTTTTCTCTCAGGATGGATTGTTTTGCCGCCGTGTGGGCACACGGCGGGGCCGCTTAAGCAGCCCGCCGTTGTGCCTCGGCAACGTTTTCTGGTTCGCTCAGGATGTCGTGGCGTTCGGCATCGGCGATCTTGTCAAATACCTGGTTCATGGTTTCCTGAATGCGGGTGTTCGGCCGGTGAAACTTGCGGGTTGCCTTCGAGGCAAGCTGGCAGAGCATATACCGGTTCCGCAAAGTATGCAGCGCATCAAACACACGATCAGAGCGCATGTTGGTCGTTCTCCTTCTAGGAATAATTTTGGCCACGAGTCCCATCCTCCGCCCATTGGGTTGATGGTCACCTGTGGAGCTGGCCAAACTAGCAATTCGGGCTGGGTTAAACGGGATTGCCAGAATTACCCAAATAGATGCCCCGCCCAACCCGAAAGTTGCTCAATTCTTTGGGGTTGTCGCAACAGCGGACGGAGGTTCGTCGGGACGGCCCAAGAATGCTTGCGTCCGAGAACAGCTAAGTATAACAAACCGCCAGGGAGGTCAAGCAGAATTTGCGACCGGCGGTAACCCTTCCAGCACCTGCTGCGCCTAGCAGCCTACTTCAGCGCGTTCAAACGGGCCGACAGGCGCGACTTGTAGCGCGAAGCCGTATTCTCGTGCAACACGCCCTTCTGGATCGCCTTGTCGAGCGCCGAAACCGTCTGCCGGTAGGTTTGGCTCGGCCGCCGCCTTGTCGCCCTTTTCCAGGCTCTCGCGCATGATCCGCAGAGCGGTGCGCATCTGCGACGTGTTGGCCCGGTTGCGGGCCGTTCGCTTCTCTGTCTGACGGGCGCGTTTCAGCGCCGAAAAATGATTCGCCATGCGGCTTGATTACCTTTGTTTGTCCTAGATTGCCCTAGGAAGATGTTCCGGTGGGAACCGAAACTGTATTCTACGGGAGCAAGTCGCATTGGGTCAAATGGAGTACGGGCGAAACCATGTCCCTGACTCTACTCCCGGTCCCTCATCGCCATCGATGTATCCACCGGGCGATGCTGCGAGTCATTCAACCGATCCTCAATGTGCTTCTGAACGAGTTCCCATTTTGAGCGCAGAATCATTTCCTTGATGGCGAACTTAGATTCTTTGCGGGCATCATCCACCCGGACCGCCAATTCATTCTTTTCGAAACGGAAATCGATGACTTCCGCGAGCGGCATGAGTTGATTGGAGGACTTGCCCACGATGAGAAACACGACCTTATCGGCCACCAAGGTGTATTCCGGGCAGGTTTCATCGGCCACTGCGGCTTGCGGCGGGCCGAATGTTGTCATGAAGCCTCGGTGCATCAGCACGCAGTCGCCCATGCGCATACGAACCACGGTTCCATGTTGATAGACACCAAGCGGCGCGGCCGAAGCAACGGAAACGCCCACTCAATACAAGCGCCAAGAGCAATGTCGATTTCATGATTCTCCAATCAGCGTCAATTCGCTGGGTTCGCGGTAGTAACCGTTTCGGCTATGGAAGGTGAGGTTGAGGTTGTGGGTGGGCAAAAGGCGAAGCGAATGAAATCCAGCCTGATGGCTGGGCGGATCGTAGGTCACCACGTAGGAGGCGCGCAGATCCTCCAACACCGCATTCAGTAAGGTGGCGGCGCCCTCGCGCTGGGAGAAGCGCGCGGAGAAAAATAGCGCCCGCCGGTAGCGTCCGATGCTTGCCGCAGGAACATGCTGCCCGCCCGGTTCGTTCTCGGGCGTTCCGATGTCGACGGAATAGATCAGAGCGCCCTCGGCCAGCACCGCGTCCAGAGCCTCACGTGCAGAGTGCCGGCTGACGTTGTCGTTCCCGTCCGAAAACAGAATCAGGACAGGCCGGGCCCCGGCGCGACGCTGACGTGAAATGAAATCGGCCCCGAAGATCAGCGCGTCGAAAAGCGGCGTTGCGCCGCCACTGTTCACCGCCTGGAGCCTGCTCACGGCGTCCGAAGCAGCGCAACCGCCCGAGCAGAGAATCGCTGGCGCAGCCGCCAGTGCTGCCCGGTTCGCGCCCCTCCAAAAGAGAGAACCGAGAAGTTGTCATCGGAGATCGATTGCTCCCGGGCCACCAATTGCAGCACATCGCTCAGGGCAACACGCAAGCGCGGTGCGACTGATTCGCTCACGTCGACCAGTACAACCACGTCGAGCGAGGTTTCGTCCGAACGCGAGAAGCTGCGGAAATTGCGGACCACCGTTCGCTATCGACCACCGCAAAGTCCGACGGCGCCAGGGTTGCGCGGGAATGATTGTTCTCGTCGGTGGCGAAGAATGTGACCCGCACTTCGGAGACATTGCTGCGATACGTCGGCACACTTGAGGAATCGTTCGTGTCTTCGGCAGACACTTCGGCAGCCGAAGAATATGCCAGGACAAATAGAGCCAGGAGTACCGATCGAGTGTGCCAATGCGCTAACATTGCGGTCCATTAGTCCCATCGGCGCACGACGGAACACTCCTCAATTACTATGGTTACCCTTGGAGGTGACCAGGAGGTTGTTGAAGTCGGGAGAGTCCCTCGGCGCTGGCTTGGCTTCAGGTGCGCGCAAAAAAATGAAGAGCGAAGCCGTTGACTGGCTCCGCTCCTCTGCGCTCGACTTATCGGTCGACCTGCCCCTTTCGTCCATCGACGACCGCGAGACACCCGGCGGTTACTGCACCGTGAGGCTAATCGTGGTCATCTGCGTCAGAGCGCCCGACTGTGCGGTGACCACGACGGAGGCAGGCGCGAGATTCATCTGGCTGCTGCTGCCTGAGCTGCACCCCGTCGAAGCGAGCAGCGTTCCGGCGATCAGAAGGCTGGCGAATCCGCCGAGCAACAGCGAGAACAATCGCCGCCGATTCGCACCCGCGCCGGCAGCGAAGAAGAAGCAGCCGAACACGCCGAGTCCGGTGAATGCCATCCCCATCGTTTTGGTTGCGCCATAAGGCCGCGTACCGACGCAACCGTCGCGGTCAGAGTGGTGGCCACCGCGCTGCCCGCGGGAGTCACCGTGGCCGGATTGAAGGCACAGGTGATTCCCGCCGGAGCCACGCACGAAAAGGTCACCAGATTGGAGAAGCCGTTGGCGGGCGTAACCGTGAGCGTAAAGTTCATGGACCCACCGGCGGCAACGGTGCCGGATTGCGGCGATGCAGCGAGCGAGAAGGCCTGGGTTCCTTCCGTGGCGGCTGCGAGCGCGCCGAACAAACCGTGGCCTTCGTTGGCCAGACCGGCGGTGAAGTAAAGCGTGTTGGGATCGCCGGTTCCGCCCGCGCCAAACACCAGAGCCCACAGCGAGCCGTTCGAAATGGCCGCGCCGGTCTGATCCTCGAGTTGGCCGAGGAAAGTTCCGTTGACATCGAAGGCGTTGATGGTGCCGTCGCCGAAATTGCCGATGAGCAGATCGTTGCTGAACATGCCGAAGCTGGCCGAAGCCTGCACCGCTCCCCACGGCGCGTTCAACGTTCCGTTGGAGGCGAAGCGATTTACGAAGTTTCCATTCATGTCGAATACGCTCACGTAGCCGTTTCCAGCGCCGGAGACGGGATCGTGCTTGGCGGCATCCTGCAGCGCGTAGGTCACGAAGACCTGGCTGCCAATCGGCTGTATTCCAAACGGAGCGTAACCCGCGGGCAGCGAGGGATCGGTGAACGGCCCGGCGAGTGCGACCAGGTTGAAGTTGCTGTCGAACACATCGACCTGTCCACTATTGAAGTTGGTAGCCAGAAGGAACGTTCCCGTGGTATTGGTGATCATCGCCAGGCCCTTATAAACGGCGCCGGTCGACGAACGATTGACGGCAAGAATGGCATTGCCCGCGTTGTACCAGCCCGAGATGGTTCCGTCTTCACTATCAAAGAGAAACTGACTGGCAAAGCCTCCGACCTTGAAGCCGCTGCTCTGGTTGATGACGGTGCCGGTGGGAGTTGCGGGCGAGGTGTCGCCGGGAGGAGCCGGGATCAGGACGGGAGAAGGCGCCCGCGAAACGCCATTGGCGTCGTAAATCGTGGAGTAACCGCTGTTGTTGTCGGCGACCCAGAAAGGCTGCCCGGGGAAAAAGGAAATTCCCCAGGGATTGATGAGCTTGGGGTCGGTGTTGTTGGCCACACCGGACGTGTCAGAAACTAGATTCGTTTGCTGATAGGAATTGGTCTGCGCCACGGCGCTGACGATGCCGAACGAAAAAACCAAGCCCAGAATTGCGGGGAACAGAGATTTTCGCTTCACAGCTTGCCTCCAAGTTTTCGTCGTACTCAGGGCAGCTTACGAAGCGGAAAAGAAGGTGTTGTCAGGCGGACGTAAACAAATGGTCAACAGATCGTAAGTGGCGAAAAATGGGCGGTTACGGTCGAGTCGGAGGCGAAAACTTCGGGTGGTTCTCGATTTTATTCGCCTCGTCGCCAGCACACCCCTTCTGCATTGATACACTGAATGCCAAGTTCAAAGCCTAGCCCATGCTTCCCTGCCAGCGCCATCTCTTCGATATCCCCGACGACGTCGCCTACCTGAACTGCGCCTACATGTCACCGCTGATGAAGCCGGCACTGGAGGCCGGGACCGCCGGGCTTGCCCGCAAAGCGCACCCGTGGGAGCTCACTCCCGACAAATTTTTTACCGGCTCAGACGAGTTCCGCACGACCGCCGCGCAGCTACTCGACTGCTCCGCCGACTGCATCGCCATCGTTCCGTCTGCCAGCTACGGCATCGCAACCGCCGCGCGAAATCTGCCGGTCAAAAAGGGCCAGAGCATTCTCGTGCTCGCCGAGCAGTTCCCGTCCAACTACTATGCGTGGCAACGGCTGGCTGAAGAAACTGGCGCTTCGCTGAAGGTCGTCGCCTGGCCCGAAAACAACGACTGGACCGCCGCTGTTCTGGATTCCCTGACCGCCGATGTGGCCATCGCCGCGCTGCCCGCACGTGCAGTGGACGAGCGGCGGCAGACTCGACCTCGTCCGCATCGGCGAAGTTTGCCGCAAGCTCGGCGCCGCGCTCGTTCTCGATCTCACCCAGTCGCTCGGCGCGCTGCCCTTCAGTGCGCGCGACGTGCGAGCCGGATTTCGCCGTCGCCGCCAGCTACAAATGGCTGCTCGGACCCTATTCCATCGGGCTTCTCTATGTCGCTCCAAAATGGCAGGGCGGAATACCGCTGGAAGAGAATTGGATTCAGCGCGCCGACGCTCGCGATTTCGCGAGTCTGATCCTCTATACCGAAAATTACGACGCCGGCGCGCGGCGATTTGACATGGGCGAGCGCTCGAACTTCGCGCTGTTGCCTGCCGCCGTGCGCGCCATGAAGCAGTTGCTGCAGTGGGAAGTCGCGCAGATCTCCGAGACGGCCGGCGCGCTCAATCGTCAACTGGCGAGCGCCGCGGCGAACTTGGGATTCTTCGCGCCCGCCGAACCGTGGCGTGCGCCTCACTACCTGGCCCTGCGGAGGAAAGCGGCGATTCCGAAGGAACTCCCCGAAATGCTCGCGAGAGAGAAAGTATTCGTCAGCGTCCGTGGAAGTTCGATTCGAGTGACGCCGCATGTCTACAACACGGTCGAAGATTGCGAGCGGCTCATCGCCTGCCTGCGTCGCATGGTTGCAAAGAAAGGTGAGAAGGAATGATGAGTCTGGCAAGGGAGCGACGGGCGCCTCGCGAGCCCTCAGCGCAGTCGAAGAGCCCGCGGTGGCCAGGCGGGGATGCCGGCCCCGTAGCCTCTCGCCGCACTACCGCTTGAGAGCCGCCGCTCGCCGCTGCGCCAGAGATGCCGCCTCGGTGGCCGGATTTTCTTTCGCTACCTCGTCGTAAATCTTCTTGGCCTCGTCTGGCTTTTGCTGCGACTGGTAGAATCCGGCGAGCTCGAGTTGCGCCGTCGCCTTGCTGACGACGAGCGTAGGCTTGTCGATCAACTGCTTATAAAGATCGATCGCCTGCGTGCCCTTATTCTCCGCGCGATAAACGGAAGCCAGCGCGAACTTGCCCAACGCCGCAAGGTCGGCGTTCGAAGAGCCGGCCGCCTCCTGCAGACTGCGTTCCGCGGCCGCGTTATCGCCAAGCTGCGCCGACGCCAGTCCCACAAAATAGCGCGCCATGTCGGCAGTATGGGTGTGCGGGTATTTGTCGACGATCTCCTGGAACTGTTTGCGCGCTGCCGTGGCACGTTCCTGCGGACGACGCGAAGCTATCGTACCCCGGTTGCGCGGGCACGCCTGCCGGACGCACCGGCGTCTCCAAGGTGCGGACCGCCGTCGAAAGCTCGGCGCTCGCCTTTTCATCCTGCGAGTTGACGTAATACCAGCCGCCAAACGCGATCGCTCGCAATGACGACAACCGCAATCACAGCGGCAATGAGTTTCGCCTGGTGCTCCACCGTCCAGTGGGCGGCGTTCTCCGCTGCCTCGATCGTGACTTTGCTGAAGCGGTCTTGCTTCAATTGATGGCGAGTTTCTGCACGCACGGGCTTCCTTCTTCGCTTAAGAGTAGGCTGGCAATTTCTCAGTCTAACAGGCGGATTTCTAGAGCGTCAAAGCGAAACGCTGAATGCTGTCCGATATCATCGCAACGGGTGTATTTCATTTCAATTTTCTTCCGGGCTTGAGATCTGCGGCCTGCGGCCTTTTACCCAAAGCGCGTGGAGCAAAATGCAGCCGACCATGCCTCCTGCCACCCGCGAGCTCCATTGGCAGGCGTGGCGGCTCCCTTGGGGGGAATGGTTGTTGGCAAGGGAATAGTGACGGGGCGTAGGCGGATCGATCCTGGAGGTAGTTATGGTGGCCGTAACTTCCAGTTGTCTGGGATCTCGAACGGAGACTGGAAGTTGCCCGGCCTGGGCTTGGAAGGGCCGCAATGGCCCAGTGCGGCATGCCACCACGGATGACCTTCAGCGATGATTCCCCCAATCAGGTTGCCCAGCGGAAACAAAGCCGAAAGCACATCGTCTTTCTTGGATGCGAGGACAGAGATTTCTCCAATCCTGGCTCCCGCTGCCTGGAACTCTGTGTTCAGGCAATTATCGTCGATGGCTCCGGCCATGAGCGTGGTCCGCCGGACGGGCAAACTCATTTCGGAGATCGTCCGCAGCACAACCCGGGCTCCCAGGCTGTGCGAGGCAAAGGAGACGCTGGCCGCGTCGCCAAAATTTTCATCGAGAAACGGAGCGATCAAATCGCCAGACTCGTTAGCGATTTTGGGCTCGTCCGGATAGTCGAGTCCGTGTGCCCAGACCGAGTCGCCCGGCCACAGCAGACCCACAAAAACCGCTGGTGGAGCGAGCTGAAGCAGCCCCTCCCAGTTGGAGAGGCACGCAATTCCGTCCTCGCGGTTCACATGGAAACCGTGGGTCCCAATCAGAACGTTTTGGCCCCGGATATCGGCGAGCAGCGCTGCCTTATCCAAGCTCTGGTAGTTGTCGATAGTTGTGCCTTGGTAAATCGACACGGAAGCGGCCAGGTTGCCTCCAACCGGAGAGAGTCGAACGTCGAGGAATCGTGTCATATTTGGCCCACTCTTTTGGCCTACTCTGGCAGCCTACTTTTTTACCAGTTGCAGCGTGTTCACGGCAGTCGCCAGGGCGGTGGAAAGATCCTTGGCAATGGGCGCCAGGGGCGTGGCCAACAAGCCCACTAACACGGATTTGCCGATATCCCGCAAGAACGAGCTACCGGGAGTGTGCAGCATCACTCCGCCGGCCAGCGCGAGCACGATGGCGAATACCGCCGCTATTGCCCTCGTCCAATTGCGATAGACCTGGTCGGAGCGCTGGTAGGTCTCGTCGAGCAGCGTAGTCACTATCATATCGAACCGGGCGTAAACATTACCCTGGTCAGTTTTAAGCGGAGTGCCTGCCGCAATGCTGGTGGCGATGGCAGTGAAAACGTCGGGATCCACGCCGGTTTCCTTGGCTAGAGCAGCGGCATTATCGGCGTTGAGATTCAGCTTGATCAGGGACTTGGCAATCGACTTTTGGCCGCCCAGATCGGTTCCATTGATCCAGTTCGCCTGCAGCGTCGCCAGTATTTTGTCCTGGGACAGACCATTGGCCGGCGCGCCAGGCGTCAATTTCGCAACCGTCGTCTTGATCCCTTTGAACCCGATGTGGTTTATCCGAAGCACCGGCTTGCTTGCTTCTACTAACCCAAAGGCCGCGGTTCCCAATCCCCCGATGGCTGCAATGATTTGCGGAAGACTCTGCACCAATCCGGTCATGATCTTCGCCCCCTTTCTTTTTGCTGGCAACCATACACTTAAAAAACGCAGCCGGAAAGGGGCATTGCAAGGAAATGGAAGGCGCGAGCGGGGCAGGAGTAGAGCTGTCAACAGCGCAGACGGCGTGGTTCAGCCGCGCGCAAGGGCACCCTCTAAACAACGTCAAAGGCCGCGGACAGGAGTGTCCGTGCCACACGAAAAACTATTGCGCGGTTTCGAGCAGGCCCTTCTCGGCTTTTTCCTGGCACTCGATGCAATGGCGGGTCCAGGGCACGGCTTCTAGGCGCTTGGCATTGATCTCTTTGCCGCAGGAGACGCATTCTCCGAAGCTGCCTTCGCGGATGCGAGCGAGAGCGCCATCCACCATGTTGAGCAACTGGCGGTCGTTGTTGCTTTGGCTGAAGAGGAATTCCTTGTTGTAGGAACTGGCGGCGCGATCGGCGACGTCCTGCGTGGCCTCATCGTCGACGGTACGGCCGTCCTGCTGATTACGGACAACCATGTGGCGCAGTTCCTGGCGCCGGGTTTCCAGTCTTTTTCTAAAGGTCTCTAGTTTCTTCTTATCCATGATTGCTACCCGCCGTGAAGCAGAAGTCGCGCTTCACAGTACTCCATCGCCCCGTAAGTCAAACAGATATCCTATGCGCGGGAGAGATCGGGCGTCAACTGGAGGGATTGTGCCTGTCACCCTAGAGCTAGCTGCGGAAAAAAGTCTGACTTCGCGCCCCAGCCCCTTAAAGGGGCGTCTGATTGCGAAAGACTTATGGCATCGCTAAAAGCGATGCCCTGATACGAAAAAGAAATCCCTGATAACGTCAGTTTTTCCGCAGCCTCTGAAGTCGTGCCCTTTCCCATCAAGCCGTCCCGGTGTTAGCCAGTGCTTCCACCGCCTCCCACGTGGTGCCAAAGGTCACGAAGAATTCGTTCACTTTGCTCACTTCCATAATCTTGCGCACCCGCGGCTTCACACCGGTCAGCACCAGGCATCGTCCCGTTTTCTGATGCGATACGTACACTCTCACCAGCGACCCCAATCCCACCGAATCAATGTAAGGGACATCCGTCAAATCCAGAATCATCGTCTCCGCGTGCTCGTGGTGCACCGCCTGCTCGAATCGCGGCGCGGTTTCGACAGTGATCGGCCCGCGCAGCAACAAAATCCGCTGATCGTCCGCCACTCCTTCATAGCGCTCGACGGTAAATTCCTGGAGCCCCATGGCAGCCGATTGTAGGATACGCGGCTCTCCCTGTCACTCCCACAAATAGAATTCCTTCTTCCCCCGTGCCCTACTGCGGTTTCTGCTCCGCCGGTTTCTTGTCGTCATCCTTCTTCGCGTCTCCCTGATTCCCGTACGTCGAGTACTGTCCCCCCGGACGCTTCAACTTCACCGTAATCTCCAACTCTGGCTTGTTGATCTCGTAGTCTTCCCCAAAAGTCTGGAAACCCGGCGCTAACACCTGCACGCGCATTGGACCATACGGAATCCCATCAATACTGGCCCGCCCATCGCTGTCCGTCTTCAACTCCATACCACCGCGCGACTGCTTTCCTTTCCGATCCACCGGATGCAGTACCACCGCCGCATCCCTCACCGGCTTGCCGTTGTAGTCGCGCACGACCACAAACCGCAATGCCGACATCGGCCCCTCATACTCCTCAGCCCGCGCCCACCCAACCAGGCCAAACCCAAGCACGATCACTACCGCACCTACGATCGAAAAACGTTTCTTCATGTCAGTCATTCTAGACTCATTTCGTAAACCGGCCACTAACCTCACCGGTGCAATTGGCGACGCTACGCCAGTTGAGCATGAGGATTGGATGTCGTAAGGCCTGGCTTCGAGCCGGAAATGAGTGTCATCTGAGGAAACTCTGATTAAGTGTCGGCAAAAGGCATTAACCACAGGGTACTCAGGGGTGCACGGGGGACCCCGTGGACTTAATCAGAACTTCCCTAAAGCTGTGGATTATATCGGACTGCCGCGTTTTGGCACGCTGAAAAAAAGGCCTACCAACCTGGCAGGCCTTGAAGCGCGGACAAGAGCCAGACAGCAGTGGCGTTAATACGCTGCGACCAAGATGTTCGGATGCAGTTGACGCCTTTGAATCAAGGTTATTCTTGCCTTTTCTCCTTAGCTGCCCTGCGCTACGGCAGTGGGTCTATGGGCGTGCAGCCGCCCGTATAGGCGCAGCCCTCGCTCTCTAACCAAAGGCTTTCCAAACCTTGGATCCCATGGTTGCCCTGGCCGTCTACCGACGAGATGACTTGAGTGGCACCGTCATCAATCATGTCAACGATCCATGTCTCCGTCGTCTGCGAACCGGGATAGTACGACGCGCCTCTGCCGTTCAGGGCGAAAGCATCGACGATAAATTCGTCGATGTAGTTGCTCAGGGCAGCCAGACACAAGTTGTTGTCGCAATCAAAGCCAGGTCGCTCCACAATCTGCTCTACGCTGCTCCCGACCAGAGACGGCCCGGTAACATAATCAAGCTCGAACAGGCCGCCCCAACCTAGGGTAATGTCTTCAACAAACACATATTGTTTAAGGGAGTTTGCGCCTATGGTGACGACATAAAAATCGTCACCCGCGTTGACCACACAGGCGACGTTGGTACTGCAATCGATTTCGAGGATCGGGTAGCTTGGGTACCACTCCACCCATCCTATATAACCAGTGTCGGCTGGTCCGCCACAATCCGCATAGCCCAGGCTGCCACCTTGGAGCACGTCGCCGGCGGTGGCGCCGTCGATGCCGTTCCAGGTTGCCTGATAGAACCCGGGGGCGTCGGGGGGGTTGCCGGTGATGCCATTCGTGCAAGCATTGAAAGGCGGCTGAGCGGCCGGCACATTCCAAATCGACTGGACGTAGTTGAAAGATTGGTTCTTGTTCCACTTCTTGAGGTTGTTGACGTTGGCGACGCCGCTCCAGTTATAGGAATAGAACTGCATGGGTGTTGCCGCGCTGGTCGCTGCTGTTGCCGGCTGCTGCTTGGCCAGCATCAAATTCACGCTGGAGAAAGGCTTCGCTACGAGGTGCGCGGCGGGGCGAGACTTCAGCGCCTGCATTGCTCTTGCCCATTTCGCATAGCCTCGGGGGTCGGCCTGTTGGTCAGGGCGAGGCGGCAAGCCGTATCTGCCAAGCTCTTGAATGGTTGCGGTTAGTGGGTTGAAGCCCTTCGGCCGATCGGCAATGATGCTCACCCCCTTGATGTTGGTGGCCTCTTTGGGGGCCGCAGCGTACATTGCGTGCACGGCATCGCCCCCCTGGGCCGCCGCAAAGGTGGAGAAGCTCACGACCAACAGAGTCACCGCCGCCACCACGATTACTCGGTTGAACAATCGCCAATTCTGGTTTTGCATTAGTTTTCTCCTTAAGTGAGAGGGAAAGCTGTTGGGCCAAGAAGACATCCCGTTAGCGCGGACGTCGTCTAAGGCTTCTTGTGCCGCCGGACGTGCAAAAGAATTTCCTCTGAAGCTCATTCAAATTTTCGCAGACTTAACGACCTGGGTCTCAGTGAGGCTCTACAGCGAAGCGTAGTGGCCTACGCTGACGCGAGACAGCTTAATGTATTTCCAAGCTATGTCAAAGCAAATAATCCGGTCCTCTCGAAAACATCTTGGGAGGATAAGAACTCATCAATTATTCACCCAGCTCTTGCACCACAATGCGGCATAAGTGCAATCCTTTGCATCCTTAGTGTCTTCCTGAAGGAATTTCATCCTCGGCGTTTCATTCAAAATCTCCTATTGCCACATAAGGGCAAGCTCTTGAACTCATTCGATTTTTGAATTGATCTTGAAGAAGAATTCATTTGCCGGCGTGGCCAGGGCTAACCACATCGAGTTAATCAATGAACTTCTGGCACGAGCTGGTTAGAGGTTCGCGGCCAGAAACGGCGTGTCGCTTTGCGCTGCCGGCATGAGAACGTCGGGCACGGTCAGCACTCGATCGAGCGCGTCGGCGAGGGTAAAAGGAAACTCGGAAGTCAGGAGGTTGACATCGAGTTGAAGATCACGCTGGCTGTAGATGCGATAGACGACGAGCGAGCCGCGGTGCCGGTTCGAAGTTGTCACCAAGTCCAGGGTCAGCTTCCACGAAGGCTGCGCTGGAAATTGCCGCCATGTGAGGAACCTTGCTCCAGTGAAAGTGGCGGGTGGTTTCGCTGGGCATCGCTTGATCGCCGGGAAGCGACTTAAGATGCAACTCAAACCCGTCGAAATCGTTGCTATCGAAGGCGGCAACCAGGACGCTGCGCACCTGATTGAAATCGCCGGCCACTTTGAGTTCCTCGACCGCGCGGCGGACCGAAAGATTGTTGATCACGATCTGACGCTGGTCAATGGTGCGCTGCGCCACTCGCCGCAGTTCGCCGAACTCGAGGTAGTTCAGGTGCTGCACTCCCAGCCAGATGCCGGTGCCCACGACCGCCAGCACCAGTCCCAGAGTGCTGCCCGTGGGCCAAAGCAGGAACAGGCTGAGCATGGCGAAGACCGCCGAGACAGCGTAGAGAACGATCACCACCTGGCGATGCGAAAAACCCAGCTGCAGCAACTTGTGGTGGATGTGTTCGCGATCGGCGGTGAAAATCGGGCGCCCGCTGATCAGCCGTCGCAGGATGGAGAGCAACGTTTCCAGAATCGGCAATCCAAACGAGACCACCGGGATGGCGACCGCCACGAAGGTCGGCGCTTTTTGCGCTCCGGCCAGAGCCAGCGCGCTGAGCATGAAACCGATGAACAGGCTGCCCGAGTCACCCAGAAAAATCGTAGCCGGATTGAAGTTGAAGCGCAGGAATCCGAGAATGGCGCCGGCCAGGGTCAACGCTCATCAGCGAGCCCAGCCAGGAATGATTAACCAGCGCGCAGACAAAAAACACCATCGTCGAAAACAAGGCCGATCCTGCGGCCAAACCATCCAGGCCATCGATGAGATTGAAAGCATTGGTAACCGCCACCACCCACAACACCGTGAGCGGCAACCCGACGAACCATGGCAACGAGTAGGATCCGAAGATGCAGTGGCAGATCGAGAACGCGCATTCCCCCGGCAAAGAGCATGGCAGCGGCGATCGCCTGCACGGTAAATTTCAAGTACGGACCCGCGCCCCGGAGATCATCATAGATGCCGAGACAAAAAATCAGGCAGGCCGGAACATAGATACGGAGAAGCATGGCGGGAGCGAGTCCGTCGAGCAGGCGGGGAAATACGAGGGAAAGACCCAGCCACACGCCCAAGCTGACCGAGAAAGCGAGGAAAATCGCCACGCCCCCCAACCGGGGAAGCGGAGCCTGATGGACATGCCGTCCGTCTCGCGGCATGAAAACCCAGCCTCTGCGGGTCGCCATGTCTCGCACTTCACGCGTCGCCACAAACGATACGGCCAGCGAGAATACAAATAACGCAAAGAACAGGAGCGTCAACGTCAGAGTCCCCTTCCGGCTGAAACACCCGGCATTTCAGACGCGTGCGATGCAGTTTCCTTTAGACGGGTTTCCCCCACTCAGTGTCGCCTGTGACGAATCCAAATGTTGGTTTTCTGGAACTATACAACTCGTAGCCGACGATAAGCAACTGCTCTCGGTGCATTTCTTGCTAATTCTCTGGTTAATTATTGTTGGTCCTGGCCTCTGAAACAGAGCGCTCTGCGCCGATTTTAGCGGGTTGCGTGTGTTAGACTCGACCTACGCGAAAAATTCAGGAGTCTTAGTATGTCCGGGCGGAATCGTCGCTCCCTTTTGCGGAGCTCGTGCGTGTTTTTTGTTGCTTTGTGCAGCCTCCACCTTCTGGCGCAGACACCGGCCACGGGGGAGGCGCCGCAGTCCGCGCCTGCCAACGAAGCAGCTTCGCCCCAATCCGCTCGTCTGCTGGCTAATTCCAATGTGAAGCTGGGCGTCGGCGATCTGATCGAGATTAATGTGTTCGGAGTGCCCGAACTCTCGCTCAAGACGCGCGTCAGTGGTTCCGGAGACGTCTACCTTCCGCTGATCGACTATGTTCACGTTGCCGGCCTGACTACCGATGAAGCACAGACGTTGATCCAAAAGCGGCTGGAAGATGGAGGCTTTGTCCGCGGCCCGCACGTTTCCATTTTCGTGAACGAGTCCGCCTCGCAAGCCATCACGATGGTGGGAGAGGTCAATCGTCCCGGGGCCTACCCTGCGATTGGCGAGCGCCGTCTTTTCGATTTGGTTTCTGCGGCCGGAGGATTCACCGAAAAGGCAGGCCGCATTGTCACCATCGAGCATCACGGAGATCCCGATCAGAAGGTTGAGCTCCAGCTATCGTCTAACAACCTGGCCGAAGATACCCAAGACAACGTGGATATCTATCCGGGAGACTTGATCATTGTTTCGCGCGCCGGCATCGTTTATGTGGTGGGCGACGTGCAGCGCCCCAGCGGGTTTCTAATCTCAGAGGACAACGCCCTGAGTGTTCTCAAAGCCCTGGCGCTGGCCGGCGGCGGTACCCGCACCTCTGCCTTGAACAAAACCAGGATCCTGCGCCAGACGCCGAACGGGGTTCAGGAAATCCCCAGTCAGCCTCAAGAAGATACTTTATGCCAAGGCACCGGATGTGGCCCTGGTGAAAGGCGACATATTGTTCATACCCGGAAGCGCGGCCAAGGCTGCGGCCTATCGCACTGCGGACGCAGCTGTGGCGGCTGTCCACCGCCTTGGCAATCGTTGCGGTTCATTAAGGGCGTGTGGCGCGGACTCCTCGCCCTCGCGCCGAGCGCAGTCGCAGTTGCCCAGCGTTCACGCGAACCGCGGTTCGTTCCTTTACCTCGTCTCGGCTACTCACGCGAGCGCTTCCAGCACAGTGATGTAGTCCCGCGCCGTTTTTTCGCGAGAAAGCTTGTTGACGATGTATTGCCGCCCATTGGCTCCCATTTTTCTCCTGTGCTCGGGGTCCGTCGCCAGGTTGAGAATCGCTCTGACAAGGTCCTTGCTGTTCTCGGGTTCCACAAAAACGCCGGCGCCGGCCTCTTCGACAATCTGGCGGGCCTGCCCGTCGACAGCGACGATGACCGGCCGTTCGCACGCCATGTATTCGAGGAGCTTGGTGGGAATCACCGTCTTGAACAGCTCGGTCTTCTTCAGCATGACCAGGCAGAGATCGGCAGCCGAAATATAGGCGGGAATCCGTTCCCGCGGCTGCTGGCCGAGGAACCGAACGTTGCTGAGTCCGCGCCCGGCGGCGAGTTCTACGATCCGCTCTTTTTCCGCGCCTTCTCCAATCAGTAAGAACAGCGCGCGCGGCAACGCAGTCTGTAGTTCTTCGGCGGCGGCAATCAACGTCTCCAATCCATGCGCATTGCCCATGGTGCCGATGTAGCAAATCAGGAAACGGTCTTCGAGCTTTAGTTGCTTTCGCACTTCCATCGCTGCCGGATCGAGCCGGAAAAGATCGGTCTCCACTCCATTCTCGACCACGGAAATCTTTGCTGCGGGAACGTTCCAGTGCCGGATCAAGTGATCCTTGAAGGCTGGCGTCACGACAACAATGCGGTCGGCGCGACGGTAAAGGAATCCGGCAATTGCTCCCAGCGTGCGGTGGAGCAACGTTCCTTCGCTGCCCGCGCCGACGGCCGCGAGCGATTCCGGCCAAAGATCTCGCACTTCGAAAACGAAGGGCACGCGCTTCCACCACGCCAGCCACCATCCCGAAAGCGCAACCAGCAATTGCGGAGAGGTGGCGATGACCACCTCCGGCTTCGGCAGCGCCAGCCCGCTGACCGCAGCCGAGATACAGAACGAAGCGTAATTGCGGATTCTTTCGTGCGCCTTTCGATTCGGCAACGGCCACAGCCACGTACGCACAACGCGCACTCCATTGACGGTTTCCGTGTAATGCATTCCGTGCAGCCGGGAGCGCCAATCCTCGGGCACGACGCCGGTCGGATGGTTCGGAAATCCAGTGAGGACCGTCACTTCATGGCCCATCCGCGCCCAATGCCGGGACAACTCCGCCGCGCGCGCCGCCGGCGCGCCCATTTCAGGCGGAAAATATTGCGAGACGTAGAGAATCTTCACGGTCAGTAGGGCGATCCGAATTAGGGCGATCAGTATTCGAGCAATTAGTAGTGGAGCAATTTGAAAACGCTTTTCTCGACCAGGGCCCGCGTCCGATTGCTGCGTCGCTGCGTGTAGCCCTCCCACCGTTCGGCAACCGCCGCAAAGCGAGTGTCTCCCGTCAGCTTGGTCATCACGCGCAACTGTACGATATGCAACTGGTGATAGAAAGGGCTCGCCAGCATTTTCAGCTTGGTTCTAGATTGATCGTGTCCAGATTGTTCATACAGCGACCAGTATCCAGTATCGAACCGCGCCAGATTTTGAACCAGCGTCTCGACTCCGCGATCAAAAATGATTTTCGCTGAAGCATCCGCGCGCGCCAGCCAGTAATCGAACACTCCCCACAAGGCCCACATGAATCCATTCAAAATATGCGTCGGCGGGTCGACCAGATACTCTTCGATCCAAAGGTTCTTATCTTCGTCCTCAAAAAGTACACCACCTTCGGCAATGGGCCGTGTCAGCGCAACAAACGCCCTTTCGGTCGCGAGTTGATACTTGTCCTCTCCCGAACGAGCATGCGTCCGCAAAAGAAGTGAAACGCCCTGTCCCTGCGCCAGTCCCGAATACCATGGCGCCTTGAGCTTGTCACGATAGTCCCAATCAAAATGATGGTTCCAGACCCAAAGCCCGTGAGCATTCTGTTCCAGGTTGGCGGTAAGCCAATCCGCAGCCGTGAGAGTTTTCTGCCAGCGAGCGTCATCACCGGTCTCGCAGAAACGGTTGTAGTTCGCGAGCCCCCACTGCGCAATTGCAATCGGGTTGTACTGCAGGCCAATTATTCCGTGATAGTCGAGCATGGGAATGCCGGCAGCATCGTAGTGGCCGGCATAATCCGCCTTCTGACGAAACAGCATGTAGTACTCGCCGAGCCGGTCGACGTTGGCGCGCGGATTGATCTCTGGCACCTCGTGCCAGAACGTCAACTGGCTTCGCCCAGAACCAAGGTAGGCGCGGAAGACGCGCCGATAATAATGCCATCGCGCGGAAAGGCTCATGCCGATTCGACTTCCCAGAGCGTGGTGACCAGGTCGTCCGTCTCAACCGCGATAGTCGTCGCTGCGAGATAACGAGTGGAGTTCTCGCCATCGGGCAGGAAGGCGTTACCGTACTGAAAATAACGCATCGGCAAATTGTCCTTCTTCCAGCGAGCCAGCACCTGCCAGTTCGTGCCATCTCTGGATCCGGCGAGATGGACCTCACGGCTGGTGTTCACGGCGCTGGGCTCGATCATCGTCGAAAAAAACAATCGCCTCGGCCTACCCTGCAGCCAAATATCGAAGAGCTGGCGAGGTCGGCGACCTGTTCAACATTCCCTGCCCGATCGAGCCGATACACATGGTTCTTCTCGTAAGGCGTGTCGGTCGCAAGATACAATCCGTTCTGCGTTGGAATCGCTGCCACGGACCGGGCTTGCTGGTTCCCTGCGAGCACCACTTCCACCGAGCGTTCCGCAAAGATCAGAGGAAGCGCGCAGCACCTTGCACTCGGCCCCGTTATCGCCCGTCAGTATCCAAAGGCAATCGCCCCAGCGGTCGTAAACAATGTTGTGGACGTGCCGGATGCTTCCCGCCGGAAATGTGTAGGCAATCTGCCACGTGCGTCCTCGATCGGTCGAAACGTAGATGTGAACTTCCGCGCGCTCGCGATTGTCGAAATACTCGCCCCAGTAAATTGTTCCCGATGGAACCGCGGTGACGTGCAGCGGCCGTGTGCCGCGCTGCACCTGATGCGTGACATGAAATTCATCGCTGCCCGGGGTTCGCGTTACGAGCGCGCCCGGAACCGCGCCCACCATCGTCTGATCGTTGTCTGCCCTTCGAGCGGGCCACCGAGAATGGCCAGCGCGTGAAAGCCATCGCGCATCAGACGATAGCTCAACGCAATGCGCGAAGTGAAGTTCCTCCACCAGACTGGACGAAAGCGCGCGACCACTTCCCACGGTTCGCTCTCGCCGATTTGCGGACGGCCGACTTGCGGACGAATTTGCAAACGCGCATTTAGGCGGACGATCTTATATCCGCGACACCCGTAGAGAACGTCGCCATCCCACGCGAGCACTCGAATGCCGCGCCAGGCGGCCACTCTGCGAAGTTTTAGCGCGGAAGACGCAGCCACCGCAACTGGAGTTTCAGCCATGCCGGATGATGTCAGTTCTCGGTCTTGACTTCCGACTTGCACGCAAGAAACGGCCCGATGGCCAGCACATCCATCTTGGTTCGCCGGAAGCAATCGATGGCTTCTTGCGGTGTGCACACGATCGGTTCATTTTCGTTGAAGCTCGTGTTTAGGATCACCGGGATCCCGGTTTTCTTGCCAAACGTCTGGATCAGATCGTAGTAGAGCGGATTCTCCTCCCGCGCCACGGTCTGCAATCGCCCGGTGTTGTCCACGTGGTTCACGGCGCACAGGCTCTTCCTTTTCTCCGGGCGAATCTTGTACACATGGAGCATGTAGGGCGACGGATGATCGTGCTCGAAATACTCGTGCTGCGCATCGGCCAATATTGAGGGCGCAAACGGACGGAACCACTCGCGGTGTTTGATGCGAGCGTTCAACACATCCTTCATGTCGGGCAGGCCGGGGTGAGTGACGATAGAGCGATTGCCGAGGGCGCGCGGTCCCCATTCCATGCGTCCCTGAAACCATCCCACAACATTGCCCTGCACCATCTCCTCGGAAACAGCGTCGAGCAGCGGCGCGCGCTCCAGCCGCCGATACTTTACGCCCGCGCTTTTCAATGCCGATTCAATCTGCGCTTCGGAAAACTCCGGCCCGAGGTAGGCATGATCCATCTGCTCGCGCCGCGGCTGTTTCAACACCGAGTGATACGTATGCAGCGCTGCGCCAATCGCCAGGCCTTCATCGCCTGCCGCCGGCTGAATCCAGGTGCGCCGGAATGGCGTCCGGGAAAACACTTTGCCATTGGCCACGCTATTAAGCGCGCAGCCCCCCGCCAGGGCAAGATTCTCATCGGGAACGCGCTTGTGCACCTCGTTCATAAGATGAAAGAACACTTCCTCGAAACAATATTGCATGGCATACGCCAGATCCATATCCCGCTGCGTGATCTCGGCATGGGGCTCGCGAGGCGCGCCGAAAAGCTTTTCCATTTTGTCGGAGAAATGCCGCGCCAGGCGCACCGTTCCGTCGGGCAGCACCTGCATTCCCTGACTGCTCCCCAAGCGGCTTGAAGTAACTCATGTTGAGTTGAAAGTTGCCATTCTTTACAGTCGACAACCTTCCGAATCTCGTCGAGGTAGGTGTCTTTCCCGTACGGCGCCAGTCCCATGACTTTGCCTTCATCGCCATATTTCCTGTAGCCGATGAAATCGCAGATCATGGTGTAGAAGCTGCCCAGCGAATGCGGCAGAAACACGCGGTCGAGCACCTCGATTTCGTGGCCCTCGCAGCGCGCCATCATCGTGGAAACAAAATCTCCCGAACCGTCGTAGCTGAAGCCCGCCGCCTTTTCCCACGGCGAACAGTAGTACGAACTGGCGATGTGCGCGATGTGGTGCTCCAGATGATGTTCCTGAAAATTCAGCGTGGAGGCATCCACGTCGAGCGCCTGCGACAGCAGCGAACGCACATCGCGCATCGACTCTTTGCGCTGCCGCATCTTGATAAAATTCAGAACCTTCGCCGGATTCGCCAGCGCATACTGCACTTTCTTGGCAAGGTTGGCGTCGCTGTCCTGCCCCACGGCGACGTGCTGCACGTCGGTGATCTTTGCGCCCGCCGCATCCAGGCAGGCTTTCACCGCCAGCGCAGGAAAGCCGCCGTAATGCTTGTGCCGGTTCAGCCGTTCCTCGGCCACCGCAAAAAGAATTTTTCCATCGTCGACAATCGCCGCCGAAGCGTCGGCATGAAACATATTCAGGCCCAGAATCAACATTTACGGCTCGTTCCCTTTGCTTGTCGTTCCATTTTTTTCTTATCAGACTATAAACAAACTCAGGTCCCATATCAGGGCACCGCCTTAGCGATGCCGACAATTGTTCCGTAGGGAACTCAGATGCTAGCTCGCCGACTTTTCCTGTAGGGCGACCGCGACGAACTCGCCGAGTTCGACCGTCAGCGGTTGCCCGGTCTGGCATGAGTTCTGCAGTCGAAGGGTCGCGAGCGTCGAGCCCACTACCTGTTCAAACGGAATGGGCGGCGTCTTGCCTCGAAGCGCATCCACAAATGCCTGCATCTCCGCCTTGTGGCCCTTGTCCTGTCCCCAGCGTGCGCGCGTGATTTGTTTGCGCCCGTTGCGAACCAGTTCGAGTCGCCGAAAATCTTCGAGGATGGCAACCGAGCCGCCGCCGAAGACTTCCACGCGCTCCTTCGAAGCCGACTTGTCGCCGTTGGCGAGATAGCTGATCGTCCCCAGCGTGCCGTTCGCAAATTTGAGCGATGCGACGACGTTGTCCATGCTGTACTGCCCCGGATTGCCCACGATCTGCGCCTGCACTTCAATCGGACACGCGCCCGCGAGAAAGCACAGGAAGTCGACAAAATGGCAGACCTCGCCGAGAATGCGTCCGCCTCCCTGCTCCGGATCGTTCACCCAATGATCGGCGGGGATATACCCGGCATTCACGCGGTAGTGGATGGCCAACGGTTCGTGGATCTCAGACAAAAACCGTTTCATCTCTACGGCCATGGGTGCGAATCGACGATTGAACCCGACCATCAGGAACGGAGCATGGTCCTCCGCCGTCGCACAAACCAGCGCCGCCAGTTCGTCTTCATTCAGGCAAAGCGGCTTTTCGCAGAAAACCGCTTTCCCCGCGCGCAGGGCCGCAAGCGCCTGGCTGGCATGAAGATGATGACGAGTGGCGATCAGCACTGCTTTGATCTTCGGATCCTGCAGCAGCTCAGCTTCTGAATTCGAACAGTAGGAAAATCCAAATTTCTCCGCCGCGTTCCGGCTGCGCGGCCCAGTCGCATTGCAGACGCCAACGAAAGAAACGCCCGGGATCGCCTTCAGCGCGGGCAAGAGCGTATTCTGCGCGAAACTTCCAGCTCCCAGCACGCCCAGACCTATGGAACCTGACGAGGGCGCGACGGCGGACACCGGAATTTTCTCCGGTAAATTCGGAGTGGTTCCAGATTCGGCGCCCGCATACGTGATCAGCGCGCCTAGAAAAAACTCACGCGTGGTTCCCGTAATCAGGTCGTAGGCCCGAGCGGCCTGTTCCATCGGAAAGCGGTGCGTGATCAGCGCCGGCAGGTTCAGTTTGCCGTCCGCGATGAATTGCAGAAACGCTGCCAGGTTGCGTGTTTCCGTCCAGCGCACATGTCCGATCGGATAATCGCGCCCTTTCTGCTCATAAGCAGCGTCATAGCGACCGGGGCCGTAGGAGCGCGAAACTCGAAAATCCAATTCCTTCTCGTAATACAGTTTGCGCTGCAGTTCCATGCCAACGGTTCCCACGGCAACCACAATGGCGCGATCGCGCGCCAGTTCCGCCGCCAGATTCACCGGTTCGCTGCTCGGAGTCTCCGCTGTAATCAGCACCGAGTCCACGCCCACGCCCCCCGTTTTCTGAAAACACAGATCGCGGAACTCACGCGCGCCGGTACACGCGTCCTCGGCTCCGCTTCCAATCGCAAGATCGGCGCGGTGCCGCAACAGATCCATTCCAAAGACGCGGCAACCGGCGGCCTTCAGCAATTGCACCGTGATTTGCCCGAGCAACCCCAGTCCGATCACAGCGACCGTGTCGCCGAGCGCGACCTCCGCGGTTCGAATGCCGTGCAGGCAAATCGCCCCGACCGTCCCGAAGGCTGCCTCTTCACAGGAAACCTTAGACGATCCTTCCGAGACGATCCTTCACGAGACGATCCTTCCCGGCCGCCGGAGATCTTCGCAACCAGCATTCGCGGCACACAGGCAAACTCGGCATGAACCGCATATCCCGCGCCCGCGCAAGCGACCCGGTCGCCCACACTGATGTCGGCGATGCCATCGCCAACGGCAACCACCACTCCGGCGCTGCTGTAGCCCACCGATTGCGGCTGGTCCAATCGCGACCGCACGGTTTGCAGGGTAGAAGCCAAACCATCCCGCCGCATCTTGGCAAGCACATCGCTCACCAGATCGGGACGAGCCTTCGCCTTCGCCAGCAGACTTTTGCTGGCAAATTCAGCGGACGCGCGCTCCGTGCCGGCCGACACCAGCGACGCCTCCACTCGCACCAGCACACAGCCCGGCAACAATTGCGGAGCCGGAACCTCGGTGACCCGTAACTCGCCAGTGCGCGCGTCTTGTAGGAGTTGCTTCATGCTGTCGTTAGTGGTTGAGATGGTTGAGATGCGTCGATCTGCCGCTGCGCAAAAGCCCTTGCGCCACCGTCGAGAAAAAGCTGCATCCAGATTTCCAGCGTCAGCAGTTGCCAGATTTGCATCGACCAGTCTTCCGCACCCCGCCGGTGCTCATCAATGTACCCGCGTACCACTTGCGGACGGAACAGCCCTCTGCGCTTGACTTGCGCTTCCGAAAGAAGATCGTCCACCATAGGACGCAAATCGTGTGCCAGCCAGTAGTCCACCGGTGCCGCGAAACCCGCTTTCGGCTGGCGCATCACCTCGTCTGGCAGCATACTACGCATGGCTTCGCGGAAAATGTACTTCGTCACCGGACGCCATCTCCCTTTCAGCTTCAATTCTGGCCTGACATTCCACGCAACGAACTCGGCGAACTCCCGGTCCAAGAACGGCACCCGCACCTCGACCGACGACGCCATGCTCATTTTGTCGTTGTAGGTCAGATTCAGTGTGGTCATGAAAATCTTAGTGTCCAGATAGAGCATCTGGTTGAGAAAATCCGCGTGCCGCACTCTGTCGAACGCCGCCAGATGCTGGCCGGCGGAATTGCCGCTTGCCGCCTGCTGCGATTCTAGAGCATACAAATCTGTCTTCTGCTGCGCATCAAGATACGTGCAGTTTCTGATGAAAGCTTCCGCCGGGCTGAGCGCCGCGCTGCGCGCCATCTTCTTCGCCAGACGCACCGACCCTTTCATGCGCGTCCCGCGCAGTGACGGCAATCCCAGCAAGGCGTGCTCCGCGGCCGAGCGCGCAAAGCCCGGGACGCGCCGATATTCTTCCGCCCAGCCGTGAGCGACGTGCTTGCGATATCCCGCGAAAATCTCGTCGCCGCCCACTCCCGACAAAAGCACGGTCGCCTGTTTTCGGGCCTCGCGGCACACCAGATACGCTGCGATGATCGCCGGATCGGCCGTGGGCTCATCCATGTGCCAGGTCAAACCCGGCAACAGACCGACCACATCGGGCTCGACCACGATCTCATGGTGCTCGCAGCCCAGCTTGCGCGCCAGGCGCTGCGGAACGCCGGGATCGTCAATCGTCGTCTCGCCTACGCGATATTTTTCGGGAAACGTGATCGTATAGGTCCGGACCGGCTGCTTTCGCGCCATGGCCGCCACCATAGCCGTAACGATGCTCGATGAATCCATCCCCGCACTCAGAAACGCGCCAATCGGAACATCGCTCACCATCTGTTGCTCGACCGATGCGCAGAACCGCTCTCGAACCTCATCCGCCAGATCCGCCTCCGTCCGTTCGAAGCGATGTTCCACCGGAGGGAAAGTCAAGTCCCAGTACTGTTCGATCTTGAATTCGCCGCCCTGCCAAAGCGCGTAGTGGCCTGCCGGAAGTTTGCGGATTCCCTCGAACATCGTCAGCGGATCGGGCACCCAGAGAAACGTAAGGTATTTGTCGAGCGCCTCCAGGCTCATGCTTGCTTCGATTCCTGGCACCTCGAGCAGCGCCTTAATCTCGGAAGCGAAAGCGAGTTTTCCGCCGCGTTCCCAGTAATAGAGCGGCTTGATCCCGAAATGATCGCGGGCCAGAAATAACTTCGGCGAAGAGCCGCGCAAGTCGCAAATCGCGAGCGCAAACATGCCATTCAGGCGGTTCAGGCAGTCTTTGAGGCGGTCGGCACCATATTCCTCGTAAAGATGAAGCACGACTTCCGTATCGGTGTGCGAACGAAAACGATGGGCGTTAAACTTGCCTTCGAGTTCCCGGCGCAGATCCGCGAAGTTGTAGATCTCGCCGTTGTAGGTGATCCACACCGTGCCATCTTCGTTGCTCATGGGCATGTGGCCATCGGCGGAAAGGTCGAGAATGGCCAGACGGCGGCTACCCAGCCCGATGTAGCCCCCATCGGGGAAACGCCGCTCCCAGAGCCCGGAGTCGTCGGGTCCGCGGTGCGTCTGCACGTTCGTCATGCGGACGAGCGTCTCCCGGTCGCCGCAGTTCACGAGGCCGCCGATGCCGCACACCGCCTCAGTTCCTCCCCGTCTTTAGTTCGCACTTTAGCTCGAAAATTTTAGCCTTGGTATGAAACATCTGTACCGCTTGAAAGGTGCAATAGATCAGGCCGGGGACGCCATCGAGAAACCCCAGACGAAAAACGTAACGGTACAGGAAGAGAAGAACCGGAGAGCCCGGCAAGCGATAGAGATTCCGCTTGAGCCATCTTCGGCGCTGCGCCTGAGTGCCGAACAAATCCGCCCTCACCGCAGCAGAATTAGAATCGCCTTCCGGCTGCAAAAGCACGCGCGCTTCCCAGTTCGAGTACTCATTGTGCTTCAGGATGTAGCGCGACAAGGAATCGACATTGTGATGGACCAGCGGATTGCGCAACTCTGCCGTGGGCCCATTCACCACCACGTGTTCGTGAATCTCAATGTCGGCCATCGACGTATCCTGATCCTTCAACCGGCACTCAAAACGACCTCGCCCTTTGCGGAACAACGAAAGCTTCCAGAAACTCGCATCGCAATGTCGCAAGATCCGTCCGAGAAAATACATTTGCAGGCGGATGGAATAGCCGTCCACGTTAGGGTTTTGCAGCGCGCGCCGAATTTCTTCAACCAGTTCCGGCGTCAGGACTTCATCCGCATCGAGCAGGAGAATCCAGTCGTACGCGAGCGGCAGCGTGTCCATGGCCCATTGGCGCTTCTTCGGCCAGCCCCCCGCATAATGAAACTGGACGACCTTCGCGCCGTGCAACTGAGCAATCGCAACCGTGTCATCCGTGCTCTCGGAATCGATGACATACACCTCACCCGACCCCGGCGAGCGACTCCAGGCAGCGCGGCAAGTTGCGAGCCTCATTGCGGACCGGAACGATCACGCTTACGGGCAGCACCTGCACCGCGGGACTCGACTGCGACGCCTCAGTTTCAGATTTTGTTTCGATCATTCTTGTTTCGACCAATATTGTTTCGATCAAGTCCATTCCGTTGGCAGGTAGATAGTCTTACTATGTTAGCTGAATTGAAGGCTTTCTTGAACGCAAGATCGTTGTTCAGTGACTGGATCCTGCATGGGCTGGTACCCAACGGCCAAAGGGTCGAGCAAGATCCAAATCGTTCCGGCAAAATCCGCAAACCCGGATTCTCGGGCAGGAAACATTTTCTCGGAAATCGAACTCCGGTATCGCGCTAACCCTCTCCGCTAGAAATCCCTGCAAACAGGGGAAAATACAGGGAATCCCTTGTATTCTGGCGGCCTAAAATGCCGCACCGCACCTCATATAGCACTCATTCCGCCGGATTTGTTGGCGTGGCGACCTTTGAACAAACAGGGAATTTCAGCAGATATCAAGGAAAACGATTCCCTGATATTTCGGACAGGTCTGGCTGCACCGTGGATCCTTAAAGCGGATTTAAAGCCGACGAAATCGGGACGTAGGACTACTGTCTGGTCCCTGCCAACAATACGAACAGGCCAATTCCGCTGCTGGGAGGGGTTATGAGATGAGTTCTATCTCAGATGAGTTCTATCTCAGTTGACAAGAACAGACATTTTTGAAAGTCTGCCCGCAGAGACGACAAGACTTAGGCGTTATAGGACAGCAACCGAAGCTGTTCCAACTTCACGGGGCGACTCTAGCCTAGGCTCGCACTCCCACTTGTTTTTTGTGAAAGTGATCAATTCTTCGGAGGCGCTATGGAGAAGCGGGGAAGACCCCGAAAAAATGGAGAACAACCCATTTGGATGTTGGACAGAGTGACATTGGTCGTATACGCGTATGATCAGGCCCGAGAAGCGGGTGAGAAGCACATGGCAGCGATTACGGAGGCAGTGGAATTCATTCGAGAAAATCGCCCGTGGATCGAAAGTTTCCCAAACAGAAGTGAAACGAATCCTGGCGAATTGGCGGTCAAAGCGCAGACCGGTTGGTCTGTTGGTCACCAAGCCAGATCCGGCGGATTGCAAGTTGACTTTGCCCGATGGGCGGATCGTCAGGCGGGTGTTGGGCGCCGCGTTTGGGCCGCGTCCAATCTACCCTCGAGCGAACGCAGCCGCGAAACCTGGGAAGGACCGTAACCCCGCCCCCCAACCTTGAGGCAGCAACGCGCATCGTGACAACTGACCCATGTCTATCCGCAGGTTCCCTCGAAGTAATTATTTGGACCCATTGTGCGGTTGCGTGTTTCGATTACTTGTCACAATCTCCGTCCTTTGACAACCAAATCGAAAAGTTCGCTTCAACTCGCCAAAGTCACCGGCGCACCTGCGCGCACAGTGCCGAGCCTGCCGACCACCATCACTCGGGTTCCTATTGCAGACCTGAAACTAGACCCCAGAAATCCGCGCGTGCACAGTGAGCGGCAGATTAACCAGCTCGCGAAAAGCATCAAGAGTTTTGGGTTCGTATGGCCCGTCATGATTGATGGAATGCAACGAGTCCTCGCAGGCCACGGCCGGATCGAGGCCGCCCAACGTCTGGGTTTCCAAGAAGTACCCACCATTAGCATCCATCACCTGTCGGAATCCCAGCGTCGGGCCTTCATGATTGCTGACAACCGGCTGGCCGAGCAGGCTACCTGGGACCCGAAGTTGCTGGCAGAACAGCTGCGGGAACTCTGCGACGTCGAGCTGGATTTCGATCTCGAGGCAACAGGCTTCGAGGTTGGCGAGATTGATGTTCTTATCGAGGGGGCCTCGCCTGAAGTTAAGGGCAATTCGGACCCTGCGGATGAGTTGCCTGAAAATAGATCTATTGGGGTGACCCGCGCAGGCGATCTCTGGCTGCTGGGTCCCCACCGGGTCTACTGTGCAAACTCTCTCAATTCCGACAGCTACTCCACCCTGATGGATTCTCGTCTCGCGGCTATGGTTTTCACGGACCCGCCGTTCAACGTCAAGATTCCTGGGCATGCCACGGGACTTGGAACCATCCAGCAGCGGAGTCTCCAAATGGCACCTGGGGAGATGACTGAAATTGAATTCACCGATTTCCTTGTCCAGGTTATGCGTCAGTGTGCATTCCACAGCGTCGATGGCTCACTCCACTACGCATGCATCGATTGGCGACACCTGTCCGAGCTTCTTGCAGCAGGTAATCAGGTTTATTCGGAGCTGAATAACGTTTGCGTTTGGGTGAAGGACAACAGTGGCATCGGTTCATTCTACCGGAGTCAACACGAACTCATATTTGTATTCAAGAACGGAAGGGAGAGTCATCGCAACAATGTTCAGGTTGGCCAGTATGGGAGGTACAGAACGAATGTCTGGCAATACCCAGGCGTGAATTCCTCTTCTCGCTCTGCTGATGAATGCACCCAACTCAAATTGCATCCGACCGCGAAGCCGGTCGCGCTGGTGGCAGACGCCATCATGGATTGCACGTCGCGCCGCGATATTGTTCTCGATCCATTCGTTGGCAGCGGCACGACCGTGCTCGCAGCGGAGCGTACGGGCCGCGTGTGCTATGGCATCAACTTGGATGTTCAGTATGTCGATACGATCGTCCGACGTTGGCAGGCATTCACCGGGCTAGTTGCCACGCATGCTATCTCGGGGCGTAATTTTGCCGACTTGGAACAGGGGGCCGCGAATGAGTGCAAGCGGTGATGAGCCAGAAGCGAAGCCCGAGACAAAACCAGAGGCCGAGCCGGAAAAAGAGCAGGAATCCTGGAGAGCCGTGGGTTATGGCAGACCCCCGAGAGCCACCCGCTTCAAGAAAGGGTGTTCCGGAAACCCCAAGGGACGGCCGAAGGGCAGCTTAAACGTTACCGCGATGTTGATCAAAACATTACGCGAAAAAGTGGTGATCAACGAGAACGGCCAACGCAAAACGGTAACAAAAATGGAAGCTACATTCAAGCAACTCGTCAACAAGGCCGCTGGCGGCGAATTGCGGGCGTGCCACCAGTTGATTGAGTTGGCGCAGGATGCAGAAGCGAAACAGAACAGGCCGGAGAGCACAGAATCCAAATCCTCAGCGAAGTTGATCAGGAAGTCATGGAGGACATCCTGAGACGCTTCCGGGGAGCGGAAGAGATGGAAAGGAAAGAAGAAAAAGAACCTACCGAGGACAGATGAAGATGCAAACGGCGACGATCAGTCGGCTGAATATCTGGCCTTCGTACGTCAAGACCTGTACACATTTATGCACCGTTCCTTCCTTGAGCTTAATCCTAAGGTCCGGTTCTTGCATAACTGGCACAATGAGCTGATCGCGGCAAATCTCGAAGCCTGCCGTCGCGGTGAAATCACGCGGCTCATCATCAATGTGCCGCCCCGTTCGCTCAAGTCTCACGCAGCCTCGGTCGCCTTCCCGGCATACGTCCTGGGGTACTACCCGAGCGCCCAAATTATCTGTGCCAGTTACGGGCAAGATCTTGGCTAACAAACACTCGATGGACTGCCGAACCTTGATTTCCAGTGCAATGGTACTGAGCGGCTTTTCCCCACCCGACTCGCGCCCGCAAAAGCAATCTGTAGCAGGAATTTCTGACCACCCAAAATGGTTTTAGGCTCGCGACTTCGGTCGGAGGTGTGCTGACCGGGAGAGGAGCAGACTTTGTCATCATTGATGATCCCTTGAAGCGGACGAGGCACTCTCTGAAACCCAACGCAAGGCGGTCAACGAGTGGTTCGACCACACTTTATACAGCCAGCTGAACGACAAGCGAATCGGATGCATCATCATCATTATGCAGCGTCTCGCACGAGGACGACTTGGTCGGACATGTACTGGAGCAGGAGAGCTGGGAGCATGTGCGGCTGCCAGCCATCGCCGAAGAGGACGAAATCCACGTCATCGAATCGCCCTGTCGTACCCGGACGGTGCGGCGGAGGTCGGCGAAGCGCTCCATCCCGGAGCGCGAACCGCTGACCGTCCTCAAGCACCTCCGCCGCACCATCGGCGAATACAATTTCGCCGGACAATATCAGCAACAACCTGCGCCGCTAGGCGGCGGCATGGTGAAAGCGGAGTGGTTTAAGTTCTACGTCCCCGGAGAACAACCTTCCAAGTTTGACTTGGTCTTTGAGAGCTGGGACACGGCAAACAAAAGTACGGAGCTAAGCGATTACAGTGTCTTGAATTACCTGGGGCCGCAACGGCAAAAAGCTGTTTACTGCTACATGTGCTGCGAAGACGAATGGATTATCCCGACCTGAAACGGGCATTGCAGGAGCAGTACGAGCGCTTTCGGCCGACCAATATCCTGATCGAAGACAAAGCGTCAGGCACACAACTGATACAGGAATTGATCCGGGAAGGCATGTACGGTGTGACCCGCTATGAACCGTCCGCAGACAAAGTCATGAGGCTGTTTTCGGTTACCAACACGATAGAAAACGGATTTGTGTACCTGCCGACTGAGGCGGATTGGTTGGCTGCCTATCTGCATGAACTGACGACTTTCCCCAACGGCAAGCACGACGACCAAGCTGACTCGACTTCCCAGGCGCTCGATTGGGCTAAGACGCGGATCTGTTCGTTACCTCTAGTAGCGTACTACCGGAATCAAGCGTTGGAGCTCGGGCTACCACTGGAGAGGTGGATGCTCGATGGTTGGGATCCGGATGCGGACTCTGGAGTTCCACCAACCTGCCCACAGTGCCAAAGCAAGGGACCCGCTCAATACGGCCGCACATGCCACTGCAATCAGTGTGGATACGAGTGGAATCGCACCGGTCCGCGCACAGAAGAGAAGCGGTGAGATGCCTCACGGCAAATGGCGAGATACTCGAATTGGGCACGAACGACGGAGGCTCTTGGGTCGACCCAAGGACAGGTGCTACTCACGAACCCGGCAAAGAATAAAATCGACTTGTGACGCAGTATCTCAACGCGATGGCTCGATTCCACAACAACTCTTTCAGAAATATCATGCTCATCGAGGAATCTGCGTTGTGGTTGTCAGTCTCCACCCTACCGTTGCAAACCCGAGTTTGGTCCTCTGTGACTCGAGTTCGTTGTTCGAGCCCGCAAGCTCAGCGGCTCTGCCGAGAGATGCCTGCCCCTTTTTTGTACCGTTCCACCGCGAGCAAGATTCGCCCGCGGGTAACCATGTCCCGCACGGCTTTGGACAGATCACTCCTCTGTTCCTTCGTGAGTTTGTTCAGGAATTCGAAGATTCTCCACGATCCATCCGGATGCTCATGGTCTTGCCCATTGTCTTGTTTCCAATTTCCGTCTGGCATCTTCTAAAATTAATTCTTTATAATGCCCATGTCTTGCCAGTGTCATATGAATGGGTTTGGGGTGGCAAGTTCAGTGTGTAGAACAACAAATCCCCCCGGAAGCTACGGGGTAGTTCCGGACGGGCGAACGCCCGTCCGGTTGTTTTGACGATCCAGATATTCACGAGGCCGTCTCAGACAGGTTCACAAACCATTCCAAGGGTCAACGACATCGAGGCCGCAGCCCTCGAAGTCTGCCACATCGCGCGTCGCGAGTTTAGCCCCTCGCACTCGAGCAATAGCCGCGATCTGCGCATCCGCGTGGCTGATGGGTTTTCCGAGCGCACGGCGGTAAGCGGCAATCTCAGAAAAAACTCGCGCGGCGTCGCTCTCGAACGCGAAGATGCGGCCCGCCAAATCCTCAGCAAACATCGCTTCGGCCGCTGCCAACAGCCCTTGGCGGCGTTTGCCCTTGGCGAGCAATTCAATCCCATAGAAGATTTCTGCTTCCGTGATCGACGTCGTCGAGAGTTCGGCGGCGGGTTGCTTCGCAACCCATGCTGCAACCCGAGCAGAGGGCTTCGGCCGCATGAGCTCGGACAACACATTCGTGTCGACGATGATCATTCCGAAAATTCCTGTGCCTGGCGCATCGCGTCGCGGCGTGGCAATTCAAGCTCGACGCCGCCAAATGCTGCAAATCGTTGGTGAATGATCTCCGCCAAGTTCCCTTTTATTGGCGAGGAAGTGGTTAGCGCTGAGCGCAAAATCTCCCTGGCCTCCTCCTCCATCGAACGTCCGTGATGGGCCGCCCGGACCCTCAACCGGGTCTTGGTTTTCTCGTCCAGTTGTCGAATGGTTAAAGTTGCCATGCTGTCAATGCTATCACTGCTAGCAACGGATGCAAAGCGGTCTCACGCCACGGCTGACAGTTGGCTAGATGGGTACGATCTCATCCCTCACTTGGAGGACTTTTGCTAACATCTATGGTGTGCGCGAAGGTTCTCCTATCACTCGCCGACGCCTGCATACGTCCGTTAGAAAAACCTTGCTCGCCTATCGCTCTGAACAAGAAAACGCAGAAATTGTGAAACAGCCAAGAAGCTGAGAATGACGATCAGCAATTTTATCGCTTCTGCTGCGCTCAAACAGGCTGAAGTCACGAATTCCAAGCGTCGAAAATCCCACTAGCCCACGCTACCCTAATAAAAAGATTCCCATTCTCTCGTCGTGTGATATCATATTTATGATATTATAATAGTGATATCATACACTACCATGGAGGATGTATGAACAGGACAAGAAAAGCGACCAGAGCTGTCATCCCAGAGATCGGCCTCGCCAAGCGGCTTTGGGGAGCATGTGTCTCAGGAAGCCTCCTGGAACAGTTTGAGGAACTGGTCCAAACGATCGGAATCTCAGTGGCGGCTGGTGACATTCAGTTGTTAAACGGAAGATGGTATGTGACCCATTCCGGGCTACTCAGGTTGGCTCGGCGGAAACGTTGTGTTGGCATCGACACGGCTGCGATCTCGGAATTTTGCGACCGCACAAATGGTCATTATGCCTTTAAAGCCACTGTCTTCAGTTCAAGCAGTTGCAAGGGCTTCGTCGGCTACGGCGACGCCGATCCCTCCAACGTCTCCCCGCTCGTCCGCGGAGCAGAGATGCGCGTAGCCGAAACGCGAGCCGTCAATCGCGCCCTGCGCAAAGCCTACGGCATCGGCATCTGCTCGGTCGAGGAAATCGGGACAATTCCGAATCCGGTCGAAAAGCTTCCTCCACAAAACGCGAATGGCAACGGGAACGGCAGCGGCCCCAAGGTTCGCGACCGCCTCTGCCAGATCATCCGCCAGCACAAGCTCGACCCCGAACTCGTAAAGGCCTACGCCGTCGACTTCTGCGGCACGAAGACGCTCCGAGATGCCACCCGCGAACAGGTTGAGAACTTCGTCCAGCAACTGGCCGACTGGGCCGAGAAGGACCGCAATGCCCTGCTCTGCCAGCTCAACAGCTACTCGCGCCCGAAGCAGGAGGTGGTCGCATGAAACGCCAAGTCCCTGGCCTCGCCGAAACTGCCCGCGATTCTCGTCCGGAGATTCCCGACGGCATCTTCCTCGTGCGCGTCGATGGCGCCCAGTTCCGCTGGCACGCCCACAAACCGTTCTACGTCCTCCGACTCTCCATCCTCGAGCCCCGCGACTCTGGCCGGGCAGTCCATCGTCGGTCGTCTCTACTGCACCCAGAAGGCGATGTGGAAGCTGGGCTGGTTCCTGCGGGATTTCCTCTATGACCCGGAACTTCTGGCCCACGAACAGGTCGACGAGAAGGCTTTGCCCGGACTCCGCGGCGTCGTCAAGATCAGCCACACCGTGATCAACGGCATTTCACTCATCAACCTCGACGGCTTCGCCCCGGCCAGCCAGTGGGAAGAACTGTCCGCGGCTCCGGTATCGAGTGCTTCTCGCTCCAACACGGAGGAGGCATCCCGATGACCTACTCCTACACGCAGATCAGCCAATACCTTACCTGCCCGCGCCGTTACCGGCACCGCTACCTCGACGGTTGGCAAGAGAAAGACACTCGCGCCGCCATGCTCTTCGGCCGAGCCTTCGAACAGGCCGTCGCCGCCCTTTTTCGCCGTGAAGACCCGGCGGCTGTGCTGTTCGAGCAGTGGGGCGTGTGCAAGGACATGGGCCTGACCTACTCCGGCAACGACACCTGGGACCGCATGCTGCAACAAGGCATCCAGTTGCTCGAGCGCTTCGCCCAGGACGGCCGCGTTCGCATTCGGCGCCCTCGTTCCAACCAGCAGATTCAGTTCAATCGGACACTCGGTTCCGGCAACAATTTCGTCTCCTACGTCGACGCCATTGGTGAACTGGACGGCACGCCATGCGTTCTGGAATGGAAGACTACCTCTGCACGATATCCGGAAGAGCCGGCCGGCATTTCCGCACTGGATCCGCAACTCGTCTGCTATTCGTGGATGACCGGGATCGACGAAGTCGCCCAGGTTGTTTTCGTGCGCAAGCGGCTGGTCGAAGTTCAGTACCTCCGGGCCACGATTTCTGACGAGCAGCGGCAGGAGTTCGCAACTCTGGTCGATGACACAGTCCGACGGATCGAGTCCGGGCTGTTCCTGCCGCATAGCGGCATCCGCTTTCCCCAGAATCCGTGTACAACCTGCCCCTTCATCGGGCTCTGCCTCGACAAGCCCGACTTGGTCGAAGCCGCCCTTGTGCGCAAGCCGGGAGTCGATCTTGGTCTGTTTGACGAACTTGTTTACTAGGTATCCGCCGATGCCGCCCAAGCTCAATCGCAAGCGAGCACTGTTTGTCCTGACCAAGATCGACGAGATCCTGGCGTGGGAAAAGCAGAAAGAGGCAGAGCGCGACACCCGCTTCGTCGAGCTGGGCAGGTATCTGTGCGAGGTGCGGGCGGGACAGTACTGGCGGCTGGAGAACCTGAAGTCGTTTGACGAGTTTCTGGAGAGGCGGTTCCCGGAATCGAGAAGGAAGGCGTACTACCTGATGTCGATCCACGAGCACCTGCCGCCGCAGGCGAGAAGTGAACTGAAGGAAGTGGGATGGACGAAGGGGCTGGAGTTGGCGAAGATCGCGCGCCGGGACGGTCAGCACTTCGATTGTGCAACCTGGTTGCACAAAGCCCGCGCCCTGCCGAAAGAGGACTTCAGGCGGGAGTGGAGAAGGAACTGACGGGAAGGGAAGAGGAGCCGTCGGAGCTGATCTACTTCAAGGTCTACAAGAGCCAGATCCCGGTCATCGAGCAGGCGATCGAGACGGCAGCCCTGATGCTGGGCACGGACAAATCACGCGGTTACTGTCTGGAGATGATCTGCGCCGACTTCCTGGCGGGCGCGCACCTGGACAATGGCAACCCGGAGATCCTGCTCCACTCGATCTCACGCTACTACAAGTTCTTGCCCGGCGAACAGCAGCAGGCTTTCCTCGAAAACCTGCGTGAGAAGGCGTCCTGAGAATGATTCGCCCCAAAGCCGCTCGCTTGCGGCTGGATCCCTTGTCGTACGAAAGTCTGCGCCAGCAGATCCTGCGTCGCGACGGCTGGAGGTGTCAATCCTGTGGCACGATGTCGAATCTTGAGGTGCACCACAGGGAGTTCCGCAGCCATTCGGGAGCCGACTCAGAGGAGAACCTGATCACGCTGTGCACGGCATGCCACGCCAGAGTGCATCGCCGCTAAGGCCACGAACAGGCGACTTCGCTCATGCTCAATCCCGAGCAGCGCAGCACGTCATAAGTGATAACGTCGGTCAGGTTTGCTACTCGCGGTCACTCGACCAACGGAGCATCGCTCCCGGTGGATGGCGAACTTCCACATCCGCCAGCGCCGTCAGCGTGTCGTTGCTGTGATACCCCTCGTCGCCGACCGCCTCCACCGGGCCTTCCGGATGCACGCATTCACCCGATTCCTGCGCCAGCCGCGTCAGAAACTCCTGATAGCCCTCGCCCGTGTCGCGCCGCACAATCGAGCGCAACGCCGCGTTCGCCTCCAAGGTGGTGCCATCGATGCCCACCGTCTTCCCCTTCAGCAGACCTTTCTCCGCCAGCAACTCCAGCACCCAGCCGAACACCGCTTGATGGGTTTCCACATCGATCAGCCGCCGCGTGCGCGAAATCGTCGAGTGATCCGGCGGCATCTGGTTCAGTCCCACTCCCAGAAACCCGCGCAGCCCCAGTGAATCCGCCGCCCGCCATGCGATCCCGCGCTCGCTGTCGATACCTTCGAAATACCCGATCAGCAGCAGGCGGAAGTATCGCCCCGGCGCCAGACTCGGCCGCCCCATCTTCTCCGCGTAGAAGTGAGAGCATTGCTGCTCGACAAACTCGTCAAAGCCGCGCGCCTCCAGCACTCGGTTGAGCTGTTCATAGAAAGGATGCGCGACCGTCCGGGGCAACTCCGTGTGCGCAATCCAGAGCTGTTCCTGGCGTCGCTGCTTCTCTCTTCGGCCCATCCCCATGCCCGCATTCTACGAACCCGCGCTGTGGATCACACAATACTTTTTCTCAGGAATCCAGACTTGCACCACGGGCTGCTAAACGTCCCATCGCAACCGCTCCTCCCCATGTGGATGGAAGAACGATAAAATTCCTCCGAGCTCTAGCTATGTCATCGGGACTGATCCGGTCCCTTTTCCTGTAAATCTCAAGTGAGTTCTCGCAAATCAGTTGCTATTCGCAATCCTAAAAATCGATGAGGCAGTTTTCATTGTATTCACCGCCAAGAATCGATGCCATGCGTGATCTGTAAGGTTTGCGAACGTGGTCCGCAATGGGCATCGCGTTCCGCTCCTCGCCACTGTCTGTTTAGTGGTGCCGTCCCGCATAGCTTATGTTCGACTTTTGCGAAGAACCCCAACCAACGTCGGAAGCGTGATGACCAGCATAACCAAATGAGAACGCTTACAGGTTCTCTTCCCTCCTTTGGCTTTATATATTCCTAATGGTTTGGTTTGACCAGTGTACTCGAATCGTGCGGGTCGCAAATTTAACACTACTCACCGAGATAATCTGGACACTTATGTTTTCAGTCTCGTCCCGAGCCGCCAACGTCTGCCGGCCCAAATCTGGTCAATCAGGCCCGAATACATGAATCGGTATTCAGAGTCTGAGTAGTACGCCTCAATCTCTGTTCGCCAAATCAGGTGCGGCGAGTCCTTGCAGCAATTGGTCATTCCGGGACAGGGCGAAAAACAGAAGCGATGGGTTTTCCAGATCAAATCCCACGCTTCCCGGCTGATCGCGTTCCACGAATGCGGCCACGCAAAGGCTTCTAGGCTTTTCTGGACCAAGGATGAAATCTTCGCGGCACTGGTTCCTATCTGGCGCTCCAAGATCCGATGGGGAAAGGCCAGCGAGACTTACGTGAGACAAGGTGCGATTCCCGATGGAATGGCCGCGGCGAGTGAGATCGGCGAGTTGATCGGGAGTCATGGGCGTAGACTGCTCCCCGCACTCGGAGGGCGCCAGGCCACGGCTATCGATTCTCGAATAGTAGAAGTCGCGTGCGTTCTGCGCCGTCAACCCGACAAACTCCGGCACAAAACAAAAAAACAGGCCGCGCGTTCCCATGGATTCAAGCAAGGGCGCGCCTACCGTGTAATTGCTTTCGCGGCCATCGTCAAAAGTAAACAGGACAGCAGGCTTGGGCCAGTTTGGAGGCGTCAGGGTGCGCTCCCAGAGACCGAAGAAGTCTCGGGAGAGATGAATGTAAAATGTTTGGCCGCCCACTCAAGCTGGCGCCGGAACTGGCCGGCGTCGCGCTGAAGAGTTTCGTGCATCTCAACCACTAGCACGAGAGGACTGGCGCGGGATGCCCGCCAGCGGAGGCGCCGGAGCATCACTTCATCCAAGCGAAGACTGGCGACCGTCTGTATCACGCTCGGGCGCAGCAAGCGCTTCAAATCGGGATTCCTCTGGCGATGATCGTCATTAGGATGATCGTCATTATAGTGGTGTCAGGTTTCAGGCCCGGGTTTAGGTACGAGGGTTCAGATCTCGAATTTTGTTTTCCTGAGACCTGGCACCTGAGACCTCCTCAGATGAGCCAGTCACCGTCGGCGGGGACCATGTACAAGTTCCGAGTTGGCAGAACGGCGGACTTGTCGAGGAACCAGCCGTTGGGCGCCTCGAACTGGCGGCGCAGGAAGCCGAGTCGACGAAAATGGTCTTGCCGCACTTCATCCAGGCCGCGCAGCACGATGGCGTCGATGCGCGTGCGATAGCGTTGCGCCAGGGCCGCGACAATCGACGCACACACCTCGGGCGCCACCGAAGGATAGATATCCAGCAGATGGAGGGCGCGGATCTGGCCGCGATATCCGCGCGGACGTTGATTGACCGTCACCAGCACGCCGGATTCGACCTGCTGGTTGCGAAAAGCGAAGACGGCAACGGTATCGTCTCGTCCAGAGAAGTAACGCCAGTGGATGTAGCGCAGATCGCGGTGGGCGGTCAACTCGGGGCGGGACCATGAATGGGCAGTTGCATGACTTGCTCGGCCGAAGCCAGGGGAACCAGGTTTTCTGGCCTGCCACCTTCGAGCTCCAATCGCTTGAAGGGACGAACTAAAAGAGCGGCGGGAGCGCTGGCCAATCGTGCCAATGTCTGCGGCGCCCGGCGGCGAGTGAGTCCTTCTTCAATCATGCCTCTCCAGCGCAGCACGCCGAACAACTCGTGATCGGAATATGGAATGGGAGCCGCCCTTTGCACTTTCCAAAACATGGCGGCAGCGGCGTTGACGGAGTTTGCGAAGAGCGGCCACTTTTTGCCTAGCTCCGCAAACCTGAAAAAAATCACCAATCCGCCGTTGCTGCGATAGCGCTGGTCCACGTAAAAACAGCTTGACCAGACGATCGGGAATGTTTGCTGCTGGAAGCGGAAGATCTGCGGAACATACAGAATGCAGCCGACGAATTCGCCTTGGGGCAGGCGCAATCCGCAACCGAGGGGAATCTGCGGGTCGCGCGCCGGGTTCTCCAGCAAAAACCAGCGCAGATGGCTTTCGACGCCAGCCGGCTCGTGTCCCGATTGGGCCGCGACAAATTTTACGAGTTCGACGATGTCGGACTCGGGAATCACAACCAACGTATGCAGGCGGGACTTCTCCCGGGTTTCATTATGGACCGCCCGTTCCTGCGACCGCTTCGCCGTAAATCTGTATAAGGCGCCGCGCCTGATCCGACAAAGTTAACCCGTTGAGGACCGTCTCACGCGCAGAAGCACCCAAACGCGAGCAGAGATCGGGCGAACGCAGCAAGGTCGAAAGCCCAAGCGCGAGTTCGTCCAGTCCCTCGACCGGAATTAACCATCCATTTTTCCCGTGCTCGACGATTTCGTCAATTCCCTGCCCGTGACAAGCAATCACCGGCTTGCCGCAAGCCATCGCCTCCAGGTAGACGCACCCCAATCCTTCGTAGCGGCTGGGGAGCAGAAACACCGTGCAGGCCCGCATGGCATCCGCCACGTCGGACCGGCTCTTTCTTCCTTCGAACCGCACCTGCGGCTCAATTCCCAGCTCGCGGGCCAAGGCTTCAAATCGGGCGCGGCCGGGGCCTTCCCCGATGATCCGGCAGCGCAGTTGCGGAAAAGACGCTCCAATTTGGCGGACAGCCCTCAAGGCAAGTTCATGTCCCTTAACAGCGTTTAGATTGCCAACGATCAAGATTTCGCTTCCTGGCGGCCGGGGCGGACCTCCGGGCGCTGGCGAAAAGAAATTAGTGTCGGTGCCGTTATACACGACCGCGCTGCGAACGTCCTCCTGCATTCCGTCTCGCAGAAGGCGCTGCACTCTCTCGCTGATGCATATTGCGGTGTGCGCGTCACGATAGACGTCGACGGAAGCCCTGCGCCGCCACTCCGCAGGCACTCCGCCGAGGAAGCACGAGTTGAACACATCCAAGCCATGCAGCGTCACGACAAATGGAATGTTCAAACGCCGAGACAGCAAGGCTGCCGCATGGCCGCAAGGCAGAGCGGAGTGCGCGTGGATGACGTCAATCGGTCGCTTTCTATGGAGCCGCGGCACCTCTCGCCAGCAAGCGAGCATAGAGCCACCGCCCCGCATTCGACAGACCCAGATTTCCGGGTATTTGCGGATATCTCACCCACTCCGCGGGAGCCGAGGGGGCCGGCGCTTTTCGACGATGGTGAATTGGGGCTACAGCAATAACGCTGGAAGTGACTCCAAACTGCTCCAACTGCCTGGTCGATTCCGCAATGAAGCAACCTCTCACTTCATTGTCAGCCGACGGGAAAAATGGGGTCAGCGTTAGGACGTGAAGCGCGGATCTGCCTGCCCCTTTAGCAGGCGAGAGATCGTTGCCTGTGTATGCCAGATCTGGGCTCAACGGTCGCTTCCATTCGACTCCGGTCGCTTCAAGCCTTCCCGATCTTCGTGTCTATTCTTAGTTTCCATCTTCGTTCCGTGGCCTGGGTTCGCGCGCACAAGCTCTTGCGCCAAAGCGAGCAGACGTTCCACGTGCGTGTCCCAGCTGAAGTCTTGCGCTCGGGTGAGACCGTTTTGTGAGAGCGTTTCCGCCAACCCCGGGGATTGATGAACTTGCACCACCCGTTCCGCCAACGCATCGGGAGAGAAACGGGGGAAGTAAATTCCCGCATCCCCGCAGATTTCGCGATGCACCGGCAAGTCAGATGCCACAACCGGCAAGCCACTCGACATGGCCTCGACCAGGGGATGGGCAAACGTTTCTGTATAGGCCGGGCTTACGTAGATGTCACAGGCGCGGTAGAGATGATGCAGCGAGCTGATAGGGAACGGTGCCCAGTTCAACGACATTGTCGCGGACGCCAAGCGTGCTCATGAGCGCGGCCGCGCTCTCGGCTCGATACGAGCCTGGATTCTTGGATGAAGACAAGTGACAGGTCAGGAACAGCTTTATTCTCTTTCCAGGTAACCGGTCGCGCAAAATTGGCAGCGCCCGAATCAACGTCTCAAAATTTCGGTAGTAATTGTAATGGCTCACAAAAAGCAACTTTAGTGCTTCGGCCGACTCCTTTAACTGATTTTGCATGGCGTCAGGCAAGGGGGTCGAGTCGCTGGTAAACAAGTTACGATCGAACCCGTGGTAAACAGACAGCACATTTTTTCCCGTCCATTTACTGAGGTCTTCCGCAAAAGCCTTGCTCGGAGCAACCGTGACGTCGGCCCAGTGTATGGACCGCCGAGCGAACCAACCTTTGATCAATGTGTCCACCCAAAGCATGTAATCTCGTCGTTTTCGGACATCGCGGTAGAAATCGGCCGATACGTAGAGAGAGTTTCCCGACAGAAGGATCTGCGGCACCGGAGAGTCCCGGAGTGCAAAGTTCCCGGTAGAAACGAGAACCTGCGCACCACGGCGCCGCACCAAGTCCCGAAGTTTGGTCTGTTCGAAGATAAAACGCGCCACTACCCCGCGGCTTGGGCTGGCCACGGCAAAAGAAACATTCGGAAATTCAGCGAATTCCCCGCGCAACTCGGCACTAAGCAAGACTGTCGTCTGCGCATCTGTTCTCCGCGCGAACTGGGGAATCACGTTGCGCAGGTAAGTAGGGCCTGCACCCGCGCTCGCGGCCAGACCATTTATAAACAATCTGATCATCGGGTGGGCACGACGGCTCTGAAACCGGCTGGCAACCGACGCGAAGCTCGGGAAACAACGCTGGCTGACGGGACCTCAACCGCGGCAGGAACAAGATCCGCGAGTACAAACGCAAAAACCCAAAAATACACGCAGGCATATGAACCCACGGCAAAAAGCCAATCCTCGAAGTTGGCGTGGACAAGCCCGGATAACACCACCATAGCCAGCGGAATCGAGTAATGGCGCGGGTCGGCGGTTCGCCTCATCCACGCGCAAACTTTCCATACGTTCCAACCCGTCACCGCCAATATCGCAACGAAGGGCGCCACACCCAATAGACCCACCCACTCCGCGATGGCCATGTAGCTGTTGCCGTGCTCCCGAGCCGTCTCGGAGGTTGAAGCAACAACCCCAAAAGCCAATCCGGGATCTTCGCCGGTTGGGGCCGTGCCATATCCCGTTCCGAACCACGGATGCTCCTTGATCGAGGCCTTCGTCTTTTCCCAAGGTGTCTTCCGCGAACCCATCAAACCTCCTTCCTTGTGTCCCTTGTAAAGCACTGCATCCTTCATGTCCCCCAGTTTCCTGTTTAAGCCTCCCGGATCTAACATCCCCTTGATTGCAACCAGGACCAAAACTAGCGCCACTACCTTCACCAGCAATTTGTACTGACGCAGGCAAACGCAGAAGATCAATGTGACGACCATGACCGAAGCCATCGCAGCGCGTGCCATGCTGAAATAAACCAGGTACGTGCAAAGAAGCAGGGCCGCCAGCCTGCGGAGCCTCACTCCAGGCACATCGCTGGTGAACCATCCCCATAACAGGACTGGGAACACTCCGACGCTCATCGCCAAGCCTAAGGAGTTGGGATTACCCCAAACGCTGTCCTCGAGAACGAAATAGCAGATCGCGGTGACATAGACCAAGAGCTGGCATCCCCATAGCAAACCGCGAAAAAAACGGTCCTCCCGGCCGAGAACGGCCAGGCGAGCGCCTGAAGAACAATATGTAAAAAGAAGGAACAGGCTCAAAGCCTTCAGGGACGCCATCTGCACCCACGGAGAAACGGTGGCGGAGACAAACGCGGCGGAGACGCAAAAGAAAGCGATCAGATGTATCGATCCGAAAGGCCTGCGCGGAGCCTTCGACCAAACAATGAAGCCCACGACCGCACCCGCGGCCAACACGAGCCAGCGTCCACCACCTCTCCATGTCTCCTGCAGGGGGACAGTCATACCGGCCCAAACAAAGGCGATCATCAGCAGAGCGAAAACCCGCTGCTCATATTTCCAGATGCTGGCGATGATTATCTCCAGCATTAAGACCCCGCCCAGCAGAGAAACGTTGCCAAAGTATTGCAAATGTTGATAGAAAAAATACAGGATCAGGACGACGCCCACGCCCATCAGGATGCCAGCCCACGGCAGCGGTTTCCCGGAAGTCATCGAGCCCCCGTACCGGCGGAAGTCGCCGCCGCAGCCAGTCCATCGGCGCATGCTTCCGGTGAGTATTTTCGAATTCGTTCCAGGCTTCGCGCGCTCATCTGTCGCTTGAGCTCCGGTTGCCGCACCAGAGAATCGATCGCTACGCTGAGTTTCTCCGAATCTCGGGGAGGCACGACGTAACCATTCCACCCGTCTTCGACCAAGTCGGCCGCACATCCCGCCACACTGCTCACGATGATTGGAAGTCCGCACGCCATCGCTTCGTTCACCACCAACCCCCAAGGGTCGCTGTGGGTCGGCAGAACCAAGGTCTCCGCCAGCGCGTATAGACCAGCCAGATCCTCCCGCTGCGCGAATCCCCGAAAGCAAACCGACCCTGGACTGATCCGTTTCGCTCTGCGCTCCAATTCCTCTCTAGAAACCCCATCGCCTGCAAATACCAGGCCCACCTCGGAGCGCAAGCCGCTCTCTAGTTTGGCATAGGCTTCGAGCAGATCAAAGATGCCTTTTTCCGGCACCAACCTTCCCGCGAACAGGATGAACCGTCGCGGGAGCCGTAACCTTTCCCGAACTACGGCCGACTCGCGTTTCACTTGTTCCGCCCGCGTTGCGAAGAACCTATTATCGACCGCGTTCGGCGCGGTAAAGATGCACTCTACCGGAAACCCCAGCAATCGCAGATACTCGAAGGCTGATTTGCCCGGTACCACGGACGCGTTGCAGCGCTTCCGGAAATATGCCTTCAGGAATTCTACCGGCTTGCGGTGGCCGCGCGCGTCTTGCGCGTTGCTCTCCGACCACAAAATGAACCGGACCCCCCGGCGGCGTGCCCACATCAGCGCTTGCCAAGAGGCAATGTAGTTGTACCCACCACAAATAATCGCCTCTGGGGAAAACTTCTTCAAGGGCGCCGAAAGCCCAGCATTCACCAGCAAGTGCGAACGGCTCGCGCGAAACCGCCAGGAGGGCAGGACCTCGTAAGCGAAGCGAATTTCGTCTTTGTACACCCGCCATTGCCGTTGGGTAGGGTCCGTTTCCGAAAGAAAAATCACCTTCAGATCGATTCCCTCGCGCTTCGCAAGCGCATTGAACACCGGGATGCGGTAGGGAGAGATGATCTCGGTCAGGATCGCGACCCGGTGTGTCATGCACTCCGCTCGTACGAATTTCGGAATAATAATAATAATGAACGCCGCTCTTGGTTCATGCCCTTCGCAAGACTCGCCTCCATGGAGACGCTATGTCTGGCGACGGCCGACTTCGGAAGTTCCTGCCACCGTCCGGTGATTTTGTCTTTGAGATGAATTAGTATCGTTGATTGCCGATGAGCCAATCCACTCCGGTTCTTTCCAGGGACAGCGACATGCAGCATGAGCATCCCGTCCAGGTGGGGCGCCGGCGAATTCTCGCTTTCTGTGCGGTCTCTCTTCTGATTGGTTGCTCATTTTTCGTTCGTCATATCGCCGGGATGCTCTACACCCATTTTCAGTATAGCTGTCTTGTTTACAATCCAAAATCGGTCCGTGAAAGTCCTCCTGCCAACTACGACTTCATGCCGGAGGATGTCAGTTGGGATGAGACTCGCTGGTATGGCCGTTGGACAAATGAAGTTCTTCGCGGGGAATGGAGCGGGGCAGACCTCGAATCTTATTCCGCCTTCCTGACTTCCCCAGTGCCGCGCCAGCCATTGTGGCTGCGTGACCGCATGGGACCGCTGATTCTGGCTGGAATCGCACGATTGCCGGGCAGCGATGTGCGCACGGCATTTCTGGCGGCAGACCTGCTATTTCCCATTGGAATCGCGCTGTCGCTCATGTTTCTCTCCTGGGAGTTGCGCCCATCGCTGTCCTTCGCCGTGGCTGCGACCTCCCTGATTATGTTTTTCAATCGGCAGGATGTGCTCAATTTCATGGCCTTCCTCCGCGGAGCGCGGCAAAACTCGGCCATGTTCCTGCGAACTCCTTATCCACAGCTGTCCATGATCCTGCTCGCGCTTTTTCTACTTTCGCTAGTTCGCTTGATGCGGACGAGCACCTTGGCCGCCGGCTTATGGCTCGGGATACTCCTGACGCTGAATTTCCTGACTTACTTCTATTCCTGGACCTACGCGTTGATGTCCATAGGAATGACTGGGTTACTGTTGCTCACTGCCGCTCTCCTCCCAAGATTGGGTTTGCCGGTCCCGTCAATCAAAAACTCCCGGCACATTTTTGTCGCTTTGGTGGGAGGAACGACAATCTCCATATTGCTCGCCTTTCCCATGTGGGCCGGAATCATCAACAAAAATCCAGCCGTTCATGCCGTCTTTATAAGAAATTCGGGGACGCTAGGCCACCATCCTGAATTGAAGTACTCCCCGCTGCTGCTGGTCCTGATCATCGTGCTCCTGCTGTGGAGGAACAGCTGCTGGGCAAATCGCTGGCTTGCCGTTGTATACCTCTCAGCTCACTGCTGGTCATGAACATCCAGGTCATTACGGGAAAAACGATTCAGCCTGAGCACTGGGCGGTTTACTATATCCAACCTCTGTTCCTGCTGTTTATCATCGATTTGTTTTTTACGCTCAACCGAGGAAACCACCAAACTCTCTGGCGCATGGTTGCAGTCATTCTGCTTGCTGCCGGAATTCTGACCAACGTCTACAAGTTGACGATTGGAGCGCAACAGGCGATCGACTTTAATCGGCGGGACCCGGCCTTCGAGCAGCTCCTGAGCCTGCTTCAGCAGCCCCGGTTACGCGACTATGGATTTCTCTCCAACGACGAATATGTCAACAGCGTGCTTCCCGCGTTTGTGATCCAGAAGCCGCTCTGGCCGCTTTACCTCGATCCCTTAACCGACGCTGAACTAGCGTCTTTGAGGATGGCCGCAGAGCGGGCTCTTGCGTCGGGCTTCATCCCCAACCTCATTTCACGCCCCCAAACGCCAAGGGGTCCGGTTCCACCACCCGTACTCACCTTTCAAACCGACCGCATCATCTTTGTACTAAACCGGCACCTCTTCTTCTCGAATTCTCTGTTCACAAACCGGAGGGTTCTGTTGCAGAACCAAGACTTCCTCGTGCTTACGAGCGCCGTCCTTTCTCTGCCAGAAAAATGACGTGGGCATTTCTCTCGGAAAAGTGATTTCTCGCACAGCCACGACGAAGTAGTTGCTGGCGCGTCATACGATGCCCTCGACCTCCTTTTTTAGCAGATTGCGGCCGATGGCCGCCCAACTGATCGCATAGACCGCGCATCCCAGACCGATCAAGACCAATGGGGGCAAGTGTTTTGGAAGCGCAACCCACAAGACAGCCCCCATGATCAGGCTGGCGAGCACGGCAACGCTCAGCAGCGGAGTCTTCGCGGCAGCGCGTATGCAACCACCGCAACTCCACCCGCCAGAGCGCGCAGCACCAAGACATCGGAAACGTGCACGCTCGTCGTTCATTGTTCGGTAGCCATGAGGCTCGAGCGATACCAAGCCACAAAATTCCGCAACCCTTGCTCCAGGGGTGTCTGCGGTGAATATCCCAAAAGCCGTTTCGCCTTGTCGATGTTAGCCCATGTGATGGGAACGTCTCCTGGTTGATCGGGCAAGCGCTGCTGCCGCACTTTTTTTCCAGTGGCTGCCTCTAGTTGCGCAATCAATTCCGCGAGACGCACCGGGTGGGAGTTGCCTAAATTGAAGACTTCGAATGGCACCTTGGGCTCTGGCGCGTATTCGAGAGACGCCACCACGCCAGCCACAATATCGTCCACGTAAGTGTAATCGCGGCCCATTGAGCCGTCCCCGTAGACCGGGATCGGTTTTCCAGCCTCGATCAGCGCGGTGAACTTGTGGATCGCCAGATCGGGCCTTTGGCGCGGACCGTAGACAGTAAAGAAGCGCAAGCAGATGGTCGTCAAGCCATACAAATGCGCGTAGGTGTAAGCCATCAACTCCGCCGCGAGTTTTGTCGCCGCATAGGGCGAGATGGGACGAGTATTGAGGTCGTCTTCGCAAAAAGGCACGGTGTTGCTAATACCGTACACCGAACTCGATGAACCCAAAATCAGCCGCTGCACCTTAAACTGGCGGGCGATTTCCAGCAGGTTCACTGTCCCCGCAACGTTGACGCTTTCGTACAAAGCCGGTTGCTCAATCGAAGGCCGCACGCCGGCGCGAGCGGCGAGGTGAATCACGATTTCAGGCTGGACGCGCTCCGCGACTTTTCGCACAGCATTGCTATCCCGCACGTCCACCTCGAAGAACTCGTAGCTTCCGGCGTTGCCAATCTCCCGCAGGTTGAGCCGCTTGCGGCTGAGCGCGTAGAAATCATCGAGGTTGTCAACAATGGATAACTTTGCCCCGCGGCGAATCAGTGCCTCCGCTACGTGGGATCCAATAAAACCCGCGCCCCCTGTCAGCAGAATCCGCTTCGGTTCGCTCTTTGATTCCCGAACATCGGATTGGCGAACATCAGACCGGCGCACATCGTCGGAATGGGGGTCAAGCGTCACGCGATACCTTCAACCTCCCTCTTCAATAGATTGCGATCCGATGCTAGCCGAAGTGATGACATAGACTGCGCACCCCAGACCAACCAAGACCAATACTTACTCTTCCGAACCAGAGGCCTGTTAGTTGAGAACGGCCTCGCGGCAACGACGCGCCAGCACCAGCCAACGAAACAAAGCATTGCTGTGATCCAACCCCGCCAAATGCTGACGGAAAAGTTCCCTCGCTGGCAACGGATTCAGCAGGTATCGCAGTTCACCCAGGTCCCCGCAGAGACTTTTTCCCATTTCCGCCTTAAGTTCATTGCGAAGCCACTGGCACAGCGGCGGAGTGAATCCGCGTTTCTGGCGCCAGCGAATTTCAGGCGGAACCCACGCCGGGAGTGCATCTCGAAGAATTGCCTTACCCATGCCCGCCTTAAAGTGATACTCGACCGGCAGGCTCGTCGCGAAATGCATCAGCTCGGGATTCAGAAAAGGTGCGCGACACTCCAGGGAGGCGCGCATGCTTGCGCGATCGACCTTCACCATAATTTGTTCTGGCAAATAGGAACACGCCGTGGCTTCGAAGGCAGACAGCGGATACGGCAGCCGCGCGTGTTCCAGAGCGCGCGCCTCAAGTTCGCGCAGTCCGTTCTCCGCTGCGGTGCGATAATCAGGCAGAAAATTCGACGTGACAGTATTCTCGCGCTCCGCCGGATGCAACAGTTCCCAATCGTTCTTCGACAAAAAACCCAGCAATCCCACGCCTCTCCAATCCCTTCCCCACAAACGCCGGAGGCCTCCGGCCGCGGCGCTGGCCAAAGCCGCTCGTCGCACGCTGTCCCAACGATGATAACCAAACATTTCGGTATATCCGCCAAAACACTCGTCCCCTCCATCACCCGAGAGCATGACCTTGCAGATTTGCCTTGCGGCCCGGCAAACCGCAAAGGTCGGAAACATCGATACATCGCCAAAAGGCTCGTCGTAATGATCGATCAGTTCATCGAAAATCACCAGAAGATCGCCTGAGGAGAAGTGGACTTCGTGGTGATCTGTTCCCAGATGTTCTGCGACCAAACGCGCATAAGGAGCTTCGTTTAACTGCTCGTCGTCAAACGAGGCGCAGAATGTACTAAACTTCGTTGCTGGCTCGAGCTCGCGAATCGCCGCTGCGATGCAGGTCGAGTCCACTCCCCCGGAGAGAAATGCTCCGAGCGGTACATCGCTCCGCAATCGCAAACGCACGGATTCCAAAACACGGGTGCGGACGGTTTCCACCGCAGCTTGCCGGCTCGGAGGATTTGTTCCATGCAACTCAATTCTCGGCTGCCAATAACGCCAGGTTCGCAGACCCACGTCCGGACCCAGTGAAAGCGCCTCTCCTGCCATGAGTTTGCGCACCCCTTGAAAATGGGTGCGTGGCGCGGGCACATATCCGACAGCCAGGAACTGCGCGATGGCCGGGACATCGAGATGATTGTTCAGTCCGGGAAAGGATAATAGGGCCTTCATCTCAGAAGCGAACACGAGCCCTCTGCCTTCGTTGACAGGCGCATAATACAAGGGCTTTTCGCCGAACCGATCGCGAGCCAGAAAGAGCTGTTCGTTTTTTTCATCCACAATGGCAAATGCGAACATGCCATCCAGATCGTCCAGCAGAGAGTGCCCCTTCTCTTCGTAGAGATGCACCAGCACTTCCGTGTCGCTTTGCGTGCGAAAGTGGTGTCCTTTAGAAATCAATTTTTGGCGAATTTCGATGTAGTTGTAGATCTCGCCATTCAGAATCACCCAGATCGTGTCATCTTCATTGCCAATCGGCTGAGCGCCGCCTTCAAGATCGATGATCGCAAGGCGGGAATGACCAAGCAGGCAGCATCCGCCCACGAGCGTCAGACAAGCGCCTCCGTCAGGCCCACGATGCCGAAGAAGTCGGCCCGCTTCCTCTGCCCACATCCGGTATCGCGCAATGCCGCCTTGACCGTCATACACTCCATAGATTCCGCACATTAAGGTTTTCTACGACGTTGGCCGGCCGCCTCCACAAACACGCCTTCCCAATCTCGTGCAACTTTATCCCAGTCGAATTGAGCGACATGTCGAACCGCAGCGTCAGACATCTTGAGCCGCAAATCGCCGTCGGACAGTAGCAACCCCAGCTTATGTGAGATTTCGCCCTCCGATTTTACCAAGTATCCCGTTTCGCCGTGGAGAACGTAGTCCGGACGATACTTCTCCATAGCCACCGCGGGCAGTCCGCAAGCTGCCGACTGTCCCAGAACCTGCGGATGACCTTCCAGCACACTAGGAAATAGGAATACGTCTGCCTTTCGCATTTCCTCGCCTAATTCCTGCTGCGAAAGATGGCCAACGAAAGTGACGTTGCGACATCCCAATTCATTCACCAGAGAACGCAACTTTTCTTCCTCTTCGCCTTTCCCCACCAATCGAAATTCCACCGAAGGCCATCTTGCCGCCTCGCGAATGACGACATTCACTTTCTTCCGAGCCTGAAACGACCCGGCATAGAGTACGGTTAGCTTTGATCGATCCCCACGCTGGCGAGCCTCGATCGGCGGATAAAACAAATCCCGTTTGATCCCGCTATGAATTGTCCCGGTCGCAACTCCAAAGCGATCTTTGACCGTCTGCGACACATATCGCGAGTTCCCAAGAACGCAATCGGCCTCGCAAATCGATCTTGCCATGGTTGGCCCGACAGCGATTTCGTCGAGAGCCATCACGATATAAGTCACCAAAGCAACCGGCAGCCGCAGAGAACGCCTGAAGAACAGAAACAATTTGTCCAGCGGCCCCTCGCGCGGAAAAAAGTAGACGTCGATTTTCGAAAGCAGCACGCGAGGAACCAAACGCGCCGTATTGCCATGCCGGGACCACGCCAGGATTTCTGTGTTTTCGCGAGCGAGAATTCGCGGATCGGGAGCTCCGTCGCCAAGCATCACGACCCTGAACCGATCCGCCGGAAGACGGCTTACCACCTCTTTCGCGGTCAGGTTCTGCGCATTCGTGTTCGCTTCATCGGCGAACGATGGAGTGAATACCGTGATCATGGAGATTCGTGTGTGTTACGTACTCGTTTGGCTATCGGGCTTTCCTATTCGATCTGGGCAAAAGACATCACGGATCCAAACGAGCATCGCTCGATGCGATACTCACGCAACTTCAGGGATTCGAGAACAGCGATCGACTCCCCACGCCAATCTTTCAGGTTCAGTTCGTCGAACGCGATCACAGCCCCTTTGGGCATGCGAGGAAGAAAGCGCTTCAACGCCACGAGAGTTGGCTCATAAATGTCAAAATCCAGGTACAAGAGGCTGACGATGAGCTGAGGATTCTCCTTCAAGTAGTGCGGGATCGTTTTCGCGGCATCGCCGCGAACCATTTCCACCTTCGGAACGTGCCCTATGAAACGGTTCATGTCAAACAGTTCAACACATTGCCGGAGGTGATCGTATGAAGCCACCGCTAAGCCGCCGGGATGCGCCTCGTCAGACTCGCTTGATCGATCCTGTTTCGACAGTTTTTGAAAGCCGCTGAAGGTGTCGAAACCTACGACCCGCCTCTGATGGTTCGTCGGTTCCAAGATGGCGCTGAACTGTGCCCAGGCCATTAATCCGCCCCCGCGCAACACGCCGCACTCGATTATCGAGCCCTGAATTTCTAGCACTCGTTTGAAGATTTCGTATCGAATCAGGAAATTCGTCAGATCCTGTCTGGGTGTGTAAAGGGTGAAATTTTGCACCCGCTCGAGGTTGGAAAACGGACTGCCGGCGATGCATTGCTCCATGCGCGCTGCGTAGCCCTGTTCTTTCTCAGAACGCGTCGTGCTGCGAAACTGCTTGGACGGATTTTTTCTAGGCATTGAATAATTCCTCGGAGGCGAAACCCGGCTCAGTCAATTCTTTCCAGCAGACGCTCTTGCAGCAGCCTCGCAATAATCGGTATGCAGGTCTCCGCTGGCACTCCGATCCGCTCTGCCAGCGAAACCAGGTCCCGCGTTCCATCGGCATACGCCAGAATATTCATCATGGTTTGCACCTCTAGGCCGCTGCCACGCTGGCTGAGCGTAGGGTACAGGCCTCGCCTGCCCAGTTGTGGCTCACCTAAGCAGGTCGTCCGATAGGTGCCGTTTGCCTCGATCAAAGAAATGCACCGCTGCAAAGCGCCGAATGCACCGGCCAATCCCTGCGGCGAAATCAAGCTCAGATTGTCCAGAGAAGTATGGTACTCCGGGTAGGTTCCGTACTTCGAACGCATCAAGGACACGACCGGGAGGTCCACACCGGGACTGCAATACTGCCGTTCATCGCTGCCGCGCTCCAGAAAACCGTAAGTGACGCAGCCGGGATAGTGATGCTTGATGACATGCCTGGCAATCGAGTCAGCCAGAGTGTCCCCCACCCGCGACTCCAGGAAAGAATACGCGCGATCGTCGCCGACGCAAGTGACGACATACCCCGCGATGGTTCTGCGCTTCATCTCGTCCAGGTGCTTGCTCAAATAGACAATCGAGCCGATGGTCTCCGGTACAAGAACAACTCTGTACGTGTATCGCCGTTGCGGTAGAGACTGCAGCCAACGAACCAGCGCCGCCGTCACCACCGGGCCTGAAAGTTCGTTGTTCGCCATCGAGGGATGGCAGACGTAGGTCGACAAAAGAACCTCGCGCTGATCGCTGCCGGGCAGAATGATCTCGCCGTAACTCAAGGACCCAGGCGCCAGCGTGCTGTCAATCAAAACGCGGTATCTCCCCGGGCGCAGCGTGTCCCGTACGCGTTGGCTCAGACAGAATCCCCAGCGCCTTTCGTAGTAGGAAGTGACATAGGGAATTGCTTCGGGCATTGCAGCCAGGGAGTGCAGATGCGGTTGCAACTCTTCAAGAGTCATTTCCGCAGAGACCGGCCCCGAGTAGCCGACCACGTGAAGATTGTTCTGGCGGAAATCGACCACGCGGGTTCCAGAGTCGTCGGCAATAAAAGCGTCGCGAATGTTCCATTCCTCTGGTACCACCCAGTCCAGCACGTTGGTGCCCGACGGCACTTCGCAGATTTCCAGCCCCGGCAGCAGTTTCTGCAGATAGCCGAGCGTCTGCCGGACGCCGTTACCGGTAATGCTCCGGCAAATCGGAAACAGATCGCGAGCCCATCCATACATCTGGTCGCCGATGCTGACGTCGTTCATGAGGGGATTTCCGATGCTGGCTTTAGAGTAGGTTTGTTTGACTCTCAGGTGTGCGCCCCCTCTGCGATGAGCGAAACCGGGTCCTCATCCAACATTTTCCACGCCGTATCGAAAAGATCGCTCGCCGTCACCGCTATGATTCGTGATCTCCCCAGCTCGGCCGTTTGAGACTTTCCGTCATCCGCAAGCCGCTTCTGCAACCGGCGAAGGTCCGCATCCGACCTCCGCGCCAGATCTCGAACGTTGTAAACAACCGAACACTCGGCAGTCTGACCGTTGGCTAAAATAACCGTCCCCGAGAATGCCTTCTTGTAGCGATAGTCGACACCGTGAGCTGTCTCCACATAGTGCACAAACGTTCCGCCGCGGCTCATCGAGCAGCCAAGGTCAACGATGTAGGCGTTCCGCCGATGCAAGGCGCCAAAAACTGACTCAGCACCAAAGCATTCGTTGACCGGGAGGGCACACAATTCTCGCGCCAACGGTCCTCTGCTGGCAAAACTGAAAATCGGGTCCGAAGTTCGGCAAACGCCCGGCTGCGTGCGGAATCTCTCGGTTACCATGCCCACCGCGCTGGGAGTATTGCCAACGTCGAACGGCTCCCCTTTCGTGAAGCTGTAGCTGAACGCAGGCATCACGAGCGTCCCGTCGCGGCCAATTGCGGCCTCTATGGCTTCAATCAAAAGATCCAGCCGCTGCTCGTTGGGCATGAGGGGAAATTGAGCTGCTACGATCGCATCAGGATGTACCAGGACCACGCTTCCAGGCCTGACGCCGATCGAAAATAGAGCGTCTGTCACGGCAGACGGCGCGATGGTGCTCCGAGTCACGCTGCGATTCACGGCAAGAGGGGCTGCCTCAAACTTCAGCAATTCTTTTATCATAGCCTATCGTGCTTCTCATGCTAGCCTGCGACTGCTAAGATTTTTGGTGCCGAGCGTTTCCCGCAAATCTGTCCGTTCATGAAAATCCTGCTGGTGCATCCCGACGATTCTGTTGAGGTTGGAGCGTGGGCCGAGACCAGATGGGATTTGGCGGTTGATCTGGGCTGGTCAGGCCGCCATGCTTACTCGCGACAAACCGAACGCCTGGGATTTCGCGTGCTCAGTATTTACGACCTCCTGGACCATGAACAGCACCGTTGCCGGATGCGCGAAATTCTGGCGCTGGGTTTGGATCAACTGGAGGATTCAGAGTCCGTGGACTGGTGGGACGCTATCTCTCCCTTCTTTTACCAGCAACTCGAGCAGCTGATGTTGTTGTCGGCGCTGGCCGAACAAATCCCCGATCATGCGGAGATTTTCGCAACCCGCCCTCACTTCACTTTGCCCGCGCTCTCGCTCCTATTGAAGCGCGAGATGAAGCCCCACGAGATCAAAAGCTTTTCGCGGGACAGCCAGACAGGCTTTCGCGGACGCTCCCGGCGCTACTTGAAGGCCGCATTGGCCCTGCGCCCTGCGCAACTTACTGAAATAGCCTTCGACAAGTGGGACGCGGACTACCGTCTTCGCCGCCATTTCGTCCGCCCGCCTAAGACATCGTTAACACCGGCTATCTTGCTCCCATCCGCGTACATCAACGTCTCTAGGGCCCAGGCCGCGTACGCGCGGATGCTCCGGCACCGGCGTTTTATGCTTGTCGTCACCCGCCGCAACGGCCGGCTCCAAAAGCTTCCTGGCAACGTGGAACTTCGCTCGCTTGCCTCGTATGCTCCGCGCGTTTTGCCGTCAACCGACGAGGAAAACCGCCGGCTGCTGGCACGCTGGCAGGACGTGCAGAATAATTTATTCGAGACCAACCGTGTTCTTCGCCTGGCAAGAGAACTGCATGTGTTCGACGGTTTTGCGAATTTCCTGAAACGCGGGTTGCGTGTCCGCGACGCATGGCGCGAGGTTTTTGCCAGGGAGCCCATTACCACCGTGCTCTCCGCCGACGAAAACAATCCCTACACGCGGCTGCCGGTACTGCTAGCCAGATCCAGAAAACTGCCCACCGTGTTTTCTGATCACGGGGCACTGAACATGACTTTCGGAATCCGTCCGACCGTTTCCGACACCTATCTCATGAAGGGCGATATGGCGCGGGATTACGCTGTTGAATGGTGTGGCCTTTCAGCCGACAAAATCGTCGTTGGCGGTCCTCCGACGACTTACAATCCGTTGCCGTCTTCCCATCTAACGCTGAGAGACTGGATTGTTTATTATTCCGAGGCTTACGAAGTGAACTCCGCACGCACTCAAACTCTCTATGCGGAACTCCTGCCGGAGTTGTGCCTGCTCGCCAGCCGGACGACCCGCAAAGTCATCGTTAAGCTGCATCCCTTTGAGAGTCGCCGAACGAGAACGGCGATCATCGACAGAGTACTGCCTGCGGAGCAGCGCAGCCTCGTTGAAATACGCGAGGGACCGATGACCCCAGACCTGTTCGCCCGGGCGTGGTGCAGCTTTACGGTGGAGTCCAGCGTCGCTGTCGAGAGCACGCTCAACGGAGTACCGTGCTTTCTTTGCAGTTGGTTTGATGCTTCCTGGTACGACTATGGCAAGCAGTATGCAAAATACTCTGCCGGCTATCGTCTCGATTCTCCCCAGCGGATTCGCGAGATTCCGCAGCTTTTAGAGCAGCTTCAGATCACCGAAGCCACGCGCCGAGGCCTTCAGACCTCCATTACCCCAGACCATCTCGAGTCTGTATTATCCGGGACATGATCGAACTCAGAGGCTGGCTGCAGCGACACCTGCGCGATTATTGCACCACCAGCGCCCAACTCAGCGGCGTTCCCCGCTCCATATCGCAGGCCGCGTGTTTTCCCAGAACTTCGTTGAAGTGCCGCGGGTGCAATCCGTCCGCTGGACGAATCGAACGCACATTCTGTTTCGTAAACAACTCGCCCTTCTTTATATCTTCGACCACAAACAGCGAGCGCCGAAACTTCAGGCTGCTGGCCTCGCGCGCTCCGGAGGCAAACTGGACCGAGCCGAGAGCCTTCTCAGTCGTGCGCACCGCCTCCACCATCGCCTTGAATTCCTGGGGTTCAAGTGAGAACGCACCGTCCGGCCCGCCATCCGCACGCCGCAGACAAAGATGCTTCTCAATGATGCAAGCTCCCAAAGCCACAGCCGCGACGGGAACTGCGATCCCCATCGTGTGATCGGAAAGCCCCACCGGGACAACCGAAACGGCGCGCCAGTTCCGGAATCGTGCGGAGGTTCGCCTCCTCCGGCGGTGCCGGGTAGGCGCTCGTGCACTTCAACAGCGCAATCTGAGTCGCCCCCGCCCCGCGCGCCGCCTCGACCGCTTCGGAGATTTCGTCTTCGCTGGCCATGCCCGTCGACATAATCAGTGGCTTCCCGGTGCGAGCCATCTTCTCGATCAGGCCGATGTCCACCAGTTCAAACGAGGCCACCTTGTGCGCGGGAACATTCATCTGTTCGAGAAAGTCGACGGCACTATCGTCGAACGCGCTCGAAAACAAGTGCATCCCCAGTTCGTTCGCGATCTCTTTGAGTTTCGGCTGCCACTCCCAGGGCGTAAATGCCTCCTGGTAGAGGTCGTGAAGAATACGCCCATCCCACAGCGTGCCGCCCGTAATCCGAAAACACTCTTTGTCACTGCGCAGCGTGATCGTGTCCGCCGTGTAGGTCTGGAGCTTGACCGCATCCGCGCCAGCATCCTTGGCGGCTTCGATGATGCGGACCGCCTGAGCGAAATCCTGGTTGTGATTGGCGGAGAGCTCGGCGATGACGTAAGTAGGGTGTGTCGGACCGACAAGTCGTTTCTGGCCCGCGTCATCGATCGTTAAATCGACGATCGTCAATTCGACGCCAGTCGTTTCCATACCCAAACCCTCCCCTGACCCAGATCGCCGATGGCAGGAAGCTGCAGTGCCAATTCGTTCACCGGGGAGTCGTAGTCCGGTTCCTTTCCCTCCCGCGCCGCGAGCCAGGCATTTACCACCCGGCTGAGAAAATAATAGGTCGAGCTATGAAAGATCACCTTTTCAAGCGTAACGCCCTGGATGCTGAGGGTCTGCAACTCGGAGTCCTTGAGGTAGCGATTGTGCCACGGCACCAGCACGGGCTGGAGACCAACTTGTTGCCGGAGCGCGTTGATCTTGTCCAGTCCATTTTGGCTATTTTCGACCATCGCGTACACACCACCCACTCGGAGCAGTCCGGCCAATTCGGCGATTGCTCTCTTCTGAGTTTCCCAGTCGGGCAGATTGATAATAACCCTCTCCGTGTAGATGAGGTCGAAGTCTCGGGGCAGACCGTGAAGGTTCGTAACATCGCCTTCCCTGAACTGTATGGTGCCGACCAGAGGCTCCGTGGCAGCAGTTTGGGAGGCTGCCCCGACCATGTCTGCCGCGTAGTCGATGGCCGTGATATCGACCTGAAAGCGCCGCGCGATTTCGATCGCAGCGACTCCGTTTCCGCAGCCCGCGTCGAGCACCTTCATGCCGGGCCGCACAAACTCGGCGATCGTATTGAGCTCCAGTTCCTTCGCGATGAGGTCTTGGGTTCCCGCCCACTTCCCCAACCCAGCGCGGCTGTTCCAATAGGCGCGGACGCTCTCGACCTGTTTCACGCTGCTCATTCTGCTTCCCCTCCGTTGTCACTCAGTTTCGCCACCACCCGCTCTGCGCCCCGACCGTCCACCAAATTCCTTCCCGTCTCCGACATGGCCTTCCGCCTTTCTGGCGACGCAAGCAAGCTCGCCAAGTGTTCCGCAAGCACGTTCGGTGTCACGCCTTCCACCAAGCGGATGGCTACCCCCCGGCGTCCTAACTCTTCCGCAGATGCACGCTGGTTATCCGCCAAGACGATCAACACCGCCGGCAACCCAAGAAAGCACATCTCCAAGCTCGTGGTTCCAGCCCCAGAAATGGCGACATCCGCCGCAGCGATCAGTTCGGGCATGTTTGTCGCGTTTTCGACCAATGCGACAGTCCCGCGTGGTCTTCTGCACGAGTCCCGCAATTGCGCGAAGGTGCGGATTGCTTCCTCCGCACAACCACGGTTGCTTCTCAATTCGCGTCTCGCCAGAATCACGTCGCATAACTCGCTGCGTAATGTTGTCCGGGTCGCTTCCCCCCATGGTCACCAGAACCTTCCGCACCGATCGCGGGAGTCTCCCTTTTCCATTCCGCGCCACGAGGCAAACTCGCATCGTAACATGCGCAAATCGCGGACCCAGCAGGAGCTTTGTGGACGCTTCTCGGCTTCGATAAAGAGCTTCATGGGCATGGACGTTCTGATTCAGCACGAGATCCGCCGAGTAGTGTCCAGCGTGGCCATTGTCGTCGATGAACAGCACCTTGAGGCCGCGGCTTTTCAGACTCGCCTGGTATCCTGCGCCAAATTCGTAGCCGTCGACCACCACCCACGACGCGCTATGCTTGTGCGCCAGTTAGGCGGTTTCCTCCGCATCGGCGACGCTCCCCACTTGAACCGCCGCCCGCGCAACCTCGAACCCCTCGTTTCGCAGCCGTTCTTCCAGCGCGGGCGTGGCGTCGGCCATCGCGAAAACAGCGTCCCCTCCCGCATCCCGCCAGGCCTGCGCCAGCGCCAGACAGCGCATCACATGCCCCGTTCCTATGGCGAGACTGCCATCGGCCCGAATCAGAAGGATGCCCCGTTTCATCGGCTCTCGTCAGTCTCCGGGCTTCGTTCTCTCCTCATCCATAGCGCTGTTAAAGGCTGCGGCGCAATGAGGAATAAAATCTGGTTGGCGCCCTATTTTCTACGCAAAAGGAACATCGAGTCCACGTTGTCGTTTTCCAAATAACTTAGTTTCTGCTCCGAGACTAGTTCCAGATCGGGGAAGCTCTCTGTATAGAGCCGCACGTAATCCGCCTTCCACAGAAGTTCCGACTGACCGCGATACAGCACTTCAGTCATCTGCGGCGAGTGGTATTCAAATCCCCAGATCCAACTTTTTGCGCAACGATAGATTTCCTTCATGGCAACCGGGAGATTCTGTGGAGCAATATGGATCAGAAGTCCCGAGGTGAAAACCAAGTCGAAGCTCGCGTCGTCAAAAGGAATTTTGAGTACGGAGCCTTCTATCACCCTGGCCCATGGAACCCGAGACCGAGCGTTCTTTACGATTTCTTTGTGAATCTCAATTCCGTTGAGGTTCTCAAATCCCATCTGCTGGAGGAGGATCAACTGGTTCCCGAGATTACACCCAACTTCGAGGATCGATGCTGATCTGGGAATGTCTGCCAGAAAGCGGCGGTTGAGGGCCGTTCGCGTAACTCCGTAGTTGCGCTGGTACACCTGGTCGAGGTCTGGCGGGTTGAGCAGGTTTCGCTCACTATATTGGCTGCCAAATTCTCCTCGCCACATCTCACTTTGCTTCGTTTCGGGCAAATCTCTGGTGTCATACGGATCGGGCATCGGGATTCTCCACTTCGATCATAACCTCAGCGCACTCTGAATACCGGCTGAATCATCTCGCCTTCGAGATGCGCTTCCGGATGTGGGTCGTTCAGCCATTTCGCCATCGTCTTGCACACTTCCGCATAGACTCGCAGCGTCTGTTCAATCGCCAGCGGATCGTGCGCCGCTGTCATGTTATGCGTGGCCAGCAGCAGCACTCCGCGTTTTACGCATTCTTGCGTGAACAGACTGCGCACCAGAAAACTGTCTTTGCCGTCGGAATCGAGGAACTTGATCAGCGACCAGAACCGGATAACCGATGCACTTGATGCGATCCTGCAATCCCGCCTGTTTTGCCATCGCGTTCAATCCCTCCTGCAGCAAGCGCCCGTTCGTATCCATGCGGGCCAGCGCATCGGTGGTTTCTAGCACATCGAGCACCTTCATAGCCGCTGCCATCGACGCCACTTCGCCCCCGAAGGTGAAGCTGAAAAAGATATCCTCAAACACCTTCATGGCGTCGGCTCTTCCCACTACGCACGAAATGGGGAATCCGTTGCCCATCGCTTTGCCAAAACAAGCCAGGTCGGGAGTCACACCAAACTTTTTCTGCGCGCCCCCGAGCCCAAAGTGAAATCCAGTGCAGATCTCGTCGAAGATGAGCAGAGCCCCATGCTCATGCGCCAGTTTTTTCACCCCTTCGAGAAAGCCCGCCGCCGGAGGCCAGAAGTTCACCGGCTCCATGATGACTGCGGCGAACTCGCCTCGGTGTTCGTTCAAAAGTTTCTGCAGCGATCCCAGATCGTTGTATACGAACGGATGCGTCAACTCCCGCACCGCTTGCGGAACGCCCGCATTTCGCGTCGTGCTGCCGATGTACCAATCCTGCCATCCGTGGTAGCCACAGCAGGCGATGCGCTCGCGCCCGGTGAGGGCTCGCGCAGCCCGGACCGCTCCTGAAGTAGCATCCGATCCGTTCTTGCCAAAGCGCACTTTCTCCGCGCACGGGATGAGCCGCGTCAGCCGCTCCGCCAGTTCCACCTCCAGAGGGTGCGGCAAAGAAAAACTGTGCCCTTGTGCCAACTGCTCCGCCACCGCTGCATTTACCTCTTCGTGCGCGTAGCCGAGAATATTCGGCAATAGTCCCTGGATGTAGTCGATATATTCATTCCCGTCCACATCCCAAACCCGGCAGCCTTTGCCCTTCGCCAGAAACACCGGCGCCACCCCGCGGACGTGCTGGTTGGCTCCCTTGCTGAACGTCTGCGCACAGCCCGGAATCACCTTGCTCCGCGCGCTCCAGCCAGGCTTTCGACTTTTCAATCGGCCGGCGCGGCGCCGCCGCTGCACGCGCATCTTCGAAAAGGCTCTTGTAGTACCCGTGATTGGAAACGATTTCCGAGTTCATCTTTTCCAGACCCGGATTCTTCTCGATCAATTCGAAAACATCTTTCATTCCGAAACTCTCCTTTTCGCGAAAGGCCTTGTACACCGCTCGGATGAACTCCAGGTCTTCCGCCTCATCCACCGTCCAGCGGTAATGCTGATACAAGAACGTCGAATCATTCTCGACATTAGCGGTTCGAAACTTTTCCGAACGCAGGTACGGAGTCACGTGCTCCCGCTCCGAATGTCTTGGACGCCTCGTGCCATGCCCGTTCCAGCGCCGAAAACGAAAATATCTCCGTATCCAGCCCATCCGGATAGCTGCGCACCATGGCATTCGAGGCGTAATCGAGATCGCCCCGTTGAAAGCGCCGCACCACTCGATCGATCACCTCGGGATCAATCAGCGGGCAATCGGCCGTAATGCGCACCACCTGCGACGCTTTCTCCGCGCGCGCCGCCAGGTAGATAACGATCCAGCACATCGTTCTCGCTGCCCCGATAACATGGGACGTCGTTCTCCCGGCACATCTTCTCGATGGCGTCGTCGGCCGGAGCGGTGGAAGTCGCCACCACTACCCGATCCAACAGCTTGGCTCGCTTCACGCGCTGAATCACGTGCCACAGCATCGGCCGTTTTTCGATCTCCGCCAGGCTCTTGCCCGGCAACCGGCTCGACCCCATGCGCGCTTGAATGATCGCAACCACCGGTCCCTCGCTCGCCTCGCTCGTCCAATTCAGCGCCTGCGGCGTTCCCTCTTCCGACGACTTCTTGGCTGCTTCCACCACCCGGATCACATCCCGGCTTTGTTCGAGACCGACCATGGGCCCCGTTCCGCTCCCTAGAGATTCCAGGAAGTGAACCATCTCCGCAACATACATGTCGTTCGCTTCAAACACGTACGGGATACTTTTCCAACCCGGCTCGCCAGCTGAAAACCAGCGCACTTCCTGCACATTGAAATCCCAAAGCGCAGTCCCGGTCTCGCCCACAACTTTGCACGTGCGTGTGTATGCCCTTTGCACAAAATCCAGATGCAGCTCCGCGCGCCGCCGTTCCGGAAAACTCAAGTAGATCCACGCCGAATCTTCCACATCCACGTCCAGACTGCTGAGGTGCTCAGCCCGGCAAGTCACTTCCGTCGGACGTCCCAACAGCCAGCAAACGTAATCCAGTTCGTGAGAACCGTCGAGGATGATGCCGCCGCCCAGTTCATGGCGCGCGCTGTAGCTTTCGCGATAGTGCTGCCAGGGGCGCCAGTCGGGAAGGTATTGCCCCACTTCCGCGCTGAGCCAGAGCACGCGCCCCATCTTTCCCGAATCGATGAGCTCCTTCAATATCTGCAAGCCGGGATGAAACCGCATGTTGTAGCCGATCTGAACGCTCCGGTCGCGCCGGCGCGCCTCGGCAATCAGTGCCTGGATTCCACTCGACTCGTGCGAAAGAGGTTTCTCGACAAAAACGTGGGCTCGAGCCTGGAGCGCGGCCAGCGCCTCCTCCACGTGGTACACCGGCGGAGTGCAGATCAGTACCATATCCGGCCTGAATTTCTGCAGCGCCTCGCCATAGTCGTCGAAGACTTCCCCGTCCAGTTCCTCACGGCAGTACTTCAGCGCTTCGGGGCTGGTGTCGCAAAAGCCAAGCTGCCGCACGCCCAAGCGACTTGAGATTCCTGGCGTGCCGCCGCCCAATCGAGCCGCAGCCGACCACCAGAGCTCGATATTCCACCCATGCGGAGGTTGCTGGACATACTTATTTTGATTGCCTGCTCGTCGAGCAAATGCGAGCGCTCGCCTTTCCCTTCATCTTTCCCTTGATATTTCCGATCAAAGCGGGTCACAACTTTACCGAGCGCGCGGATCACGTCTTCCACATCCTGCGCCGTCATGGCATGGAACATCGGCAGGCTGATCAGCCGCTCATACGCGTCTTCGGCCACCGGATAGCTCTCTTTTGACCGGAAGCGCTCGCGGTAGTACGGATGTTGATGCACCGGAATGTAGTGAACATTCACGCCGATATTTTCCGCGCGCAGCGCTCGAAAAACCTCTCCTCGCCCCACCGCCAGCATTTCCAGTTTCAGCCGCACCGCATACAGGTGCCACGCCGGATCGACGCCATCGCGCACGCGTGGGAACAAGGATCGCCGGCAAATCCCGGAACGCCGCCGTGTACTGCGCCGCAATTTCCCGGCGGCGCGCCAGGTTCGCTGCCAGTTTGTCCAGCTGTGAGAGTCCCAGCGCGCACGCGATATCCGTCAGCCTGTAATTGAAGCCCAGCAGCACCATCTCGTAAAACCATTGCCCCGATTCCTGCCGCTGTCGCGCTTCGCTGCTGATGCCGTGATTGCGAAAGCGCCGCAGCGTCTCCGCCAGCCGCGCATCGTTGGTCGCAACCATGCCGCCTTCCCCGGTCGTCAGGTGCTTCACCGGATGAAAGCTGAACACGGTCATGTCGGCAATGCCGCCGACGCGTTTCCCGCGGTATTCCGCGCCCAGCGCATGGCAGGCATCTTCAATCAGCAGCGCTCCGTGCGTCTTCGCCAGTTGCCCCAGTTCATCGAGCGCGGCGGGATGTCCCGCATAATCGACCGCGATGATGGCTTTCGTCGATGAAGATGTCCGCGCAGAAAGTTTCCTGGCAACTTCCCCCGGATCGAGGTTCAACGTGTCCGGCGAGACATCGGCGAACACCGGAGTCGCGCCCTGGTACAAAACGCAGTTGGCGGTCGCGCAGAAAGTCATCGGGGTGGTGATCGCCTCGTCCCCAGGCCCCAGTCCGGCGGCAAAAGCCGCACCGTGCAATGCCGCTGTCCCTGAACTGAAGCTGACCGCGTGCCGCGCCCCGACCCACGCTGCAAACCGTTCTTCGAACTCGCCGATCTTCGGTCCCGTGGTCAGCCAGTCCGACTTCAAAACCTCAACCACTGCCTGCACATCTGCTTCATCCAGGCTTTGCCGCCCGTACGGCAACAATTTTTCGCGCACGGGCGTGCCCCCATGGATGGCAAGCGTTTCCAGCTTTGTAGGTAAGGCACTCATGCTGGCAGTCCGTGGTGCAAGTGCGATTCGTATCAGGCACGCCTTCACGGGCTGCGGAAAAGGCCTCGTATCAGGGCATTGCTTCAGCGATGCCGCAAGCCCGGCGAAATCATCCGCCCCTTTAGTGGCTGCTCTCGCTAAGCCGACGTCGGAACCGCTTCCGCAGCGTCGGTTTCAGGCGCCACCAGTTCTTCCAGTTCACGCCGCGTCAGCCAGCGTTCATTGCTGTCGCTCGAATAACGAAAGCCTTCCGGAAGCGGCTTGGCGTTCATCCAGTTCTCCGATTTCCACCACGGATGCGCCGGCTGAATCACGTACATATCTTCCGTCTCCAGCGTCTGCCGTGACTCGTCTTCCGACACCAGCACTTCGTGCAGCTTTTCTCCCGGACGAATCCCGATGTACTCCACCTGGCATCCGGGCGCGATCGTCTCCGCCAGGTCCACCAGTCGCATGCTGGGAATCTTGGGAACAAAAATCTCGCCGCCGTGCATCTGCTCCAGGCAGCGAATCACAAACTTCACGCCCTGCTCCAGCGTCAGCCAGAACCGGGTCATGCGAGGGTCGGTGATCGTGATCTTCCCCCGCCGGCGCTGTTCCTGAAAAACCGGGATCACGCTCCCGCGGCTGCCCACCACGTTCCCGTAACGCGCGCAACTGAAGCGCGTATTTTTTGCGCCCGCGTAGGCATTCGCCTGCACAAACACTTTTTCCGCACACAGCTTGGTGGCGCCGTACAGATTGATCGGATTCACCGCCTTATCGGTGCTGAGCGCCAGGATGCGGTGCACGCCTTGGTCGATCGCCGCATCGATCACGTTGCGGCCGCCCATGATATTCGTCTGGATCGCTTCGAACGGGTTGTACTCGCACGCCGGCACCTGCTTGAGTGCCGCGGCATGCACCGCCACGGTCACGCCCGAGAGCGCGCGCTTCAACCGCTCGACATCCCGCACGTCTCCAATGAAGTACCGCATGCTGGGATGATCGAAGCCCGCCGTTCTCATCTCATGCTGCTTCAACTCGTCCCGGCTGAAAACCACCAGTCTTTGCGGATGGTAGTCGCGCAGCATGATCTCCACAAACTTCTTCCCGAACGACCCTGTTCCACCCGTTACCAGTATCGATTCCTGCGCCCAATTCACCATTCTTATTCCCTGGAATCCTCTTCTGTCGATTCACCCGCCGAAAAACCACGCGCGCTTCGTGTTAGGGCATCGCTTTAGATGCAGTAAGTGCCAAGCCAGACACCCCTTTTTAGGGCTGGACAATCGGACCTAGACGCTTGCCGCAGCCTGCCAAACCTTCGCGTTTCGAGTAACTACTTGTGCTCGACAGTATAGCTGAGGAACGTGCTGAGGACGTATAGCCGGCGATCCAGCGCGGCGGCGCGGCCCGGGCTACCCGCTCATTGCCCGACGTTTGCCGCTCGGCCTCAAGCGCCCACCACCGCTTCTAGTTCATCGCCGCCCAGCAGCCGCTTGCGCAGCGAGCGGTAGCAGCCCGAGATGTGGGCCTCAAACTCAAATGGGCTCATGTCGGAAGTGACGTGGACGCGTGGCACCGCGAAGCGATTGATCTTTGCGCCAAACCCGCCTCCGGTGTTCATAAAGGCGCAGCGGAAACCTGCCTGCTCCGCCAGCCGGAGATCTCGCCCTGTGACCGTAGCGGCATTGCCGAAGGGATACGCAAAGGCCCAAACGGTCTGCCCCAGAGCCTTCTCAAGAACACCCCGGCTCTGGAAAATCTCCCGTCGAGCCAATTCTTCGGGTGCGCACGCGAGAATTGGGTGGGAGAGAGAATGGGCGCCAATACTCATTCCCGCAGCGACCAGTTGCCGTAACCCAGCTCGATCTAGCGCAATAAATCTGCAGGCCATGGTCGCGTTATGAACGAGGCGCGCTGCCCAATCTTCTGAAAGCCCGAGCTGGTCTCGGATTTGGTCGAGGAATCTGCGCCTGAGCTCTCTATCGAACTGCGAAAGCCGTTCGACTAAGTTCCACCAACACGAGTGTTTCCCATTCGACGTAATTGGGCCAAGGCTGACGTCCGCTTCGGGGAGGCTGAGAGTAATCGGCTCGTTGGCGTCCAATAACATCAGATAGAGTTCTTCATACCAGAGCATGGACGATGTCTCATCGGCGGATGTGCCGGTGGCGAAAAAGAGGCAAGAGAGGCCAAGCTCCTGCAGTATGGGAACCATCTCCGTCAGGGTGTTCCGCAGCGCGTCGTCACAAGTCAGCAATATCGAACGCGGAGGAAGTGACAGCTCTCTTTCCGACCAACGAAGAAAGTCCTCGGGGGAGATTACATGGTAGCGCTTCTTCAGAAGCTGCAGTTGGCGGCGCAGCGAGCCGGCGTGCACCAGGTTAGCGTCCAAGGCCACATTTCTGACTTCGTAACCTGCCGGGAACACGCCGTGGTACGTCACGACTGCAGGACTAGCCCCCGCCGTGTAGCGCAGGTAACCGCTCCGAGACAATACAGGATAGACGATGTGCTTCAGAGCAGGACTGACGAATCTCAAGATACCTCTTGACCGGTTCCGAGGAATTGTAGCGCATTGTTCGCAGGTGTGATTGCTAGTTCATCGTTGATACTCCTTCGATAAGTTGCCCCTTTCACGACGCGATAAGGTCGTCCGACACAACGTTCTACGGCACACTAATGAGAAACGATACACGAAGCCAGCCTTAAGAACCCCCCGAAGGGACGACTCGTTGCCGGCTGCGCTGAAGATCCAGGCTTGCCGCTGTTGCTTCTGCAGATATTGGGCAGCCAAGCGAATTGCTGTTGCGTAGCTGCCATGGCCCCGTTGTGCCACAGGGGTCCAGCAATCAAATATCATGGCGGCGCTGGGGTCACTCGATTCAAGCCTGGAATTGATCTCCGACAAGTGGAACCCGTTATAAAGGTCGACCCACAGAAAGTGGGACGGTTGTGTTCCCCGCCCCTGTAATAAATAGCCGGTTGCCTGGCCTTGTCTCAGACGTTGGGCACAGCGCACAAGATATTCCAACGTCGGCTCGTCGTCAGCATTGTTCATTGCTGCAGAAGCGATGTTCTCCCAACTCAAGGGACTCAGAACCACGCTTTCGTTTTCTGACATTTTCAATTGAGGAGCTTCAAAAAAGGCGATCTCTTCCTCGGATGCCAAGCTTCTTTTTGCCTTTGTCAGGGCGTGCATCGCGGCTGCGACCACTCCCGTCTTGTCAATTCGCCTTAGTAGGCGACGGAGCCGATCTCTTCCGCTACGAAGCTGCTTGTCCAAAACTGGGAATCTTCCAGTAGAAGCCGTCAGCCAATGCCGGCCCACATTCACCCAATGCCTTGTCATGCTCTTTGATAACTGGAGATGGCGGGTTGAGCAAATGGCATTGGAAAAGCGTTCTTTGTACGCCTCCTCGCCTAATCCAAGGTCCAATCTCTTCACCGATGGGTCGGCGCACGCCTCCTCCGTTAGGAGCCGGAGCAGACAGGAGCCGGGCGACGACTCCTCGTACTGGGTCTGGAAGGTCGGCAAATACCAAAACCAGCTATCAAAAAAACGGAATCCGTAGTTCCACGCGACCGGTCGACCGTTGACTTCCAACTGGCTGACCTTCAACCAGCCAGCGGGACTCAGGAGTTTCGCGAGTTCCGTTAAGAAAACGCGCCGCTGAGGGCGAATTAGAGGACTTAGCCGATTGGTCGCGAGAAACCGTGAAATTTGGGCAGTAAAGATCAACTCCATGCCGGTCTCTAACTGCTCTGTGCTCAAGTGGGTAATGTGGATTGGACCAAGCTGGCCGAGTTTCTTTAGCCCACGTTTCTCACGTTCTTTTCGCAACACGGATTGGAGGACGGATTGCCGCTGCTCCTTGTCACCCAGAGAAATGACGCCACAATCGTATGCAGGTCGCCCGTGTAGATGGAACCGGTGAGCCCTAGCAAGCGTTGTAACTGCTCGAAGGGTGCGCGACTCCGAAGGGACGTTGGCCAATACCAAATGCCGCACACTGAGCTTATTTATCTCCTCGAGCACAGCCGCCACCACCGCGGTTCGAGTCTCCGGCGCACTCACGATATCGCAGTAATCCGCGGTGCTGGCTGCCAGGAAGAAAGCTGTATCAGGCAACTCTCGATTGGTTGCCATGGCAGCCACTCCCCGAAGTTGGCCGGACTCATGGACAAGGAAAGTCAATGGGCAGAGGCTATCCGAGAAAGAGCGGCTTGCGGCCAAAGCCCATTGATGGGTAAAGAAGATCTCCGGGCGCTCCATCCGGAATACCAGATTATTCCAGTCAAGAATGACTTCCGCGTCTTCTGGAATCTTCTCCAGAACTGTCACCTTCACGGGCGCTCCATCAAATTAAGTGTAGCATCGCCGCGTCCGCGTCTGCACAGCGTAAACGAGAACCGAAAAATATCTCCCAGCGGTAAATTTTGGCCGTTTCTTACCCCAACGATGCTAAAATCAAGCGAATCCCTTACAATAGCCTTCTTTTCTCTGCCCAGCTTGCTGTGGGAAAGTCGGCTGGAGCGGGAACCTGTGGCAACCGCGAAGGGATTGTCGCATCGAACTGGTGGGGCTAAGGAGTAACGATGTCATTGGGACCGCTGGTTCCACGAAGTAACGATCCACGAAGTGATGTTCCACGAAATAACGATGGATCGCGAGAACTGCAACCTGCGGAAGCTGAATTCCTAAGGCCGATCCACTCCGCGCTTTATAACGTGCTGCCGGCGCAGGAATCGACCCTGCGCGAATACATGCGCGTTCTCATCAAGCGCAAGTGGATGGTCATCGCGGTTATTGTTGGCATCTTCATGGCTGTCGCCATTGCCAGCTTGCGCCAGACTCCCGTCTACGAAGCGGTAGGCCGCATCGCCGTCAACAAAGCCGATCCTAACCTCATTAGCTTCAAAGACTCGGGGCCGGTAGTCGACTACTCCGACCAGGCGATCTGGATACTGAGGTTCGCATCCTGCAGAGCGATCTGATGGCGCTGCAAGTGATCCGGCAATTGAATCTGGACAAGCGTACCGAGTACGGCGGTAGTTCCGATCGACCGCTACCCAACCTGGTCGCCGATCCCCTGCAGACCGATTCCAACCGCGTTTCGGCTCTGCTGGGAGGTTTTCGAGGACATCTCCGCGTCACTCTGATTCCCAACACCCGCATTATCGAGATTCATTACAACAGCACCGATCCTCAGCTCGCCGCCAGCGCCGTGAATACCCTGGCAGCCACCTATGTCGAGCAGAATTTCAAGACCAAATTCGAATCCACCATGCAGGCCTCCGACTGGCTTTCCAAACAACTCGTCGACTTGCAGATGAAAGTGGAAACCTCTCAGGAAAAGCTCGTGCGCTACCAGAAGGAGCACGAGATTCTCGGAACGGACGAAAAGCAGAACATCATCACCGAAAAGCTCGACGAACTGAACAAAGAAATGACGGGCGCCGAATTTGACCGTATGCAGAAGGAAGCCACCTATCGTCAGACCCAGTCCGATGATCCGGACGCGATCGCGGCGGCCATCGACACGGGAGGTGGAACCGGCGCACTTCTGGGCAGGTTGCGCGATCAGCAGGCCGCTCTCAGAATTCAGGTTGCCGATCTCAACACTCAGTTCGGCCCCTCGTATCCGAAAATCGCACAGCTCAATAACCAACTGAAGGAGATTGACCGCCAACTGCAATCGGAAACGAACAAGGGCGTCGATCACCTCCGGGGGCAGTACCTGGCAGCTTTACAGCGCGAAATTATGTTGCGCGGCTCCTTTGAAAAGCAAAAACAGGAAGCCAATAAGCTCAACGAGAGTGCGATCGAGTACAGCATTCTGAAGCGCGACCTCGATAGCAACCGGACACTTTACGAGGGCTTGCTGGCAAAACTGAAAGAAGCAGGCGTCACTGCGGGATTGCGCTCCAATAGCTTTCGCATCATTGATGCGGCCCGTGTTCCCACTTCTCCCAGCGAACCCAACATTCCGCGCAACCTATCGTTCGCGCTTGTTCTGGGCGTCATCTCCGCCATCGGCTTGGCCTTCCTGCTCGAGAGCATGGACAACAGCGTCCGCACCCCCGAGCAGGCAACCGCGCTCTCGGCCCTTCCCTCTCTCGGAATGATCCCGCTCGGCTCCAAGTCAGGCAGCCATGGACCCGACGGGCAAGCGGCTGGTTTTGACTGCCTCCAAGGAAGTGGTGGAGACAGTAACCCTGGTTCGCCCCCAATCGCAGATGGCCGAATCCTATCGCGCCCTGCGAACTTCACTTCTGCTCTCCAATCTCGGAGCGCCGCCGAAGGTCATCATGGTGACCAGCGCGCGTCCGCAGGAGGGCAAAACCACCACCAGCATCAACACCGCCATCGTGCTCGCGCAAAAGGGAACCCGCGTTCTCCTGATGGATGCCGACTTGCGCCGCCCCAGTATTCACAAGACCCTGGGCATGGGCCCACGCAGCGGTCTCAGCAACGTGCTCACCGGAAGCGCCACCATGCAGCAAACCATTGTGACCTCTCCGATCCTGCCCAATCTTTTCATCATGCCCGCGGGTACGCCGCCTCCGAATCCCGCCGAATTGCTGGCGTCCTCCAACATGAGGGACCTGCTCGCGGAGTTGCGCGAACTCTACGACCACATCGTGATCGACACTCCCCCAACCCTTTCCGTCACCGACGCGGTCGTGCTCTCACCCCGCGCCGACGCCACCATCCTGGTCATTCGTTCCGGCCAGACCACGAAACAGGCACTGCGCCGGGCCCGCGATATATTGATGCAGGTCAATGCTCACGTGGCCGGCGTGCTGCTCAATGCCGTCGACCTAACCTCTCCCGATTATTATTATTACTACGAGTATCAAGGGAAATACGGCCAGTACTATCAGGAAGAACCTCCCGTCGCAGGGAACGAAACAGAACCGAAGGCGGTTTGAGGCAGTGGGTTTCGCCGCGCCAGTAATTGAGATACACTCTTCCAACATTTGAAGAGTCTCAGGAAATAAACTTGCTGTCGGCTCCGAGACCCGGATTGGTAACGTGACCATGGCCACTCCACTTTCAAACCGGGGACGTTGGCAGTTCGCGGCTGCTGTGGCCTTTCTCGCCTGCGTCTATATTTTTCTGACCGCCAAAGAGTTCGCGGCCAGCGTTTTTGCCGCCAGTGCGGATCTGCCAAAGCTGGAGCGCGCGGTGCGCCTCTCGCCGGGCAATGCGGACTATCGCCATCGCCTCGGACGCTACTTTGCATTTATTGCCGGCGATCCTCAGTCCGCCATCGACAGCTTTCGAGCCGCCGTCGAACTCAACCCCCACGATGCCCGCTATTGGTTCGATCTGGCAGCCGCATATCAGGTCACTGGGGACATCGCTGGCCAGCGAGCTTCACTGGATCGCGCGTTGCAGGCCGAGCCCACCGCTCCCGATGTCGCGTGGGAAGCGGCCAACTTTTTTCTCATCGACGGCGACATCGACCGCGCCCTGCGCGAATTCCACGTCGTCATCGAGAACGACAATGAATTGATGGACCCCGCCGTGCGTGCCTGCTGGCGCGTCCGTCCCGACACGGACGCTCTCCTCCGCGACGTGGTGCCGGATCGTGCCCTGGTTTTTTTTCTCGGTTTCCTAATGAGTAAGCAGGAAACCGAGGGCACCATTAAAACCTGGAATCGGCTCGCCCAGACGCACGCAAAGTTCCAGAACCGCTATCTCTACGAATACGTGCGCTACCTCATTGAAATGCATCGTCCCGATGCCGCCATGTCTGCCTGGGCGCAAACCGCTAACGTTCTTGGCCTCTCTGCCTACCTGCCCACGGAGGACAACCTGGTGGTGAATGGCGACTTCAGCCTTGACGTCCTGAACGGAGGCTTCGACTGGACCTACGTCAATCGCACCGGGGTCCGCCTCTTGCTCGATCCGAGCGACTTCCGCCAGGGTCATCGCTCTCTTTCCCTCACCTTCGAAGGCCCCGGAATCAACGACGCCGGGATCCAACAACTCATCCCGGTGCACGGCCCAACCACTTACGATTTCTCCGCGTACTATAAGTCGGCGGACTTTCAGGGAGCAGGCGGACCCCAAATCGTTCTGCGCGACTACTACACCCGCGTGCCGCTGTATGCCAGTGACCCGCTCACCGATGCCGATTTCTGGAGGGAAGTTCATTCCAAAGTGACGATCCCCGACTCCACCAATCTGCTCTCGCTGTCCATCGAGCGCTTCCCGCCGGGCGCGGCGATTCGCGGCATGCTGTGGCTCGACAATTTCCAACTTTCTCCCGATAATTCCCCTGACGATTCCCCCAAGAACTCCAAGGACAACCCGTGAGTTCCGCTCTGGCCACGCAGCCTGAACCCGCGCCCGTCGCTAACCCATCGCACTCGCGACTTACCAACAACGCGCTGCTGATGGGCGCCGCCGCCGTGCTGTTGCTGGGGCCGCTGGCTTTTGGAGCCGTCGAGCCCTGGTCCATTTTTGCTTTAGAAGCGTGCGCCGTGCTGCTGCTGGCGGCCTGGGCGTCCCGCCAGTGGATCAACCATGAACTCGACGTCTCCGACCATGTTCTCTACCGCCCCATGGCGGCCTTTTTTGCGCTTGCGCTCGTGCAGTGGCTGACCGGAACCACGGCCTACCGTCTCGTGACCTACACTCACTTGCTGCTTTACGCTGCCTACGGCATGCTGGCGTTTGTAGTGACCCAGACTCTGCGTCGATCTTCTCAGTTTGAGCTGCTGGTCAAGCTGTTCACGGGTTATGGAGTGGTAGTGGCTCTGTTTGCGATTCTGCAGGGTCTGGCCCCGAATGGAAAGCTCTACTGGGTTAGGGCCCTGGAGCAGGGCGGGGCCATTTATGGACCCTACGTCAATCGTAATCATTACGCCGGCCTGATGGAGATGCTCACGCCCTTCCCGCTGGTCCTGGCCGCGACTCGCTTCACGGACGGGAACCGCAAGATTGCGATGGCGGGAATTGCCGCCCTGATGGCAGCCAGTATTTTTCTTTCCGGTTCACGCGGAGGCATGGCGGCGTTCGTTGCGGAGATAGTGGTGCTGGGCGTGCTCCTGGTTCGCAAGCGCGAAGGAAGTTGGAAACAGCCCCTCATGCTGGGCGCGTTTCTGGCGCTGGTGATTTTTTTTCTCGTCTGGATGGGCGGCAACGAACTCACCCGGCGCCTGACCAGCATTCACTCCGAAGCCCGTGAAGAGCTCAGCGGAGGGGTTCGCCTCGCCATTGATCGCGACTGCTTGCGCATGTTTCTCAAGCGGCCATTTCTCGGTTGGGGACTGGGTACCTTTCCGATCGTTTACCCGGAATTTCGCAGTTTCTACACCACTTTCTTCGTGAACCAGGCACACAATGATTATCTGCAACTGCTGGTCGAGACCGGCCTGGCCGGATTCTCCATCGCGGTCTGGTTTCTGGTGCTGGTCTTCCGCCACGCCTCGGGCAAACTTAAGGATTGGACCGGAAACGCCAGTGGCGCGTTGACCGTGGCCGCTCTGCTCGGCTGTGTGGGAATCCTGGTCCACAGCTTTCTCGATTTCAATCTGCAGATCCCCGCAAACGCCGCGCTATTCTACGTTCTCTGCGCCATTGCCGCCTCCGCGCCGCTCCTGGAATCGCAAAAGCGCCGCGTGCTCCGGCGGCACGGTTTGACCGTGCAACCCGCGCCCGAGACCACCGCGTAGGTCCGTGCACGCGAGAATCTAGACCGGCGAAGCGGAGGAACACCAGAGTCGCTGCGGGGTTACTCTCGGAGACAGGCTACCCTAGTTCCTGCTTCAGCCGATCGGCGAGCCTGAGGCACAGGGCGATAATCGTAAGGGTTGGATTGGAGTGCCCGCTGGTAGGAAACACTGCGCTGCTGCCGATAAATAGATTCGACACGCCATGCACCTGACAGTTCCGGTCAACCACTCCCTGCTTAGGCGAATCATGCATTCGCGTGGTTCCGATGTGATGATATTGATCGGTAATGTGATTCATCCAGTCTGAAGAATCCTCCCGGACCCAAGGCTCGAGAGCGATCTCTCCGATACCGGCCCGTCGAAATTCTCCGCACAACGTCTGCGCGAATTGCCGGATGGTATGCTTTGTCAGGTCGGTTAATCTCCAGCGAACGTTGGCGCGAAGCATCCCGAGTGCGTCGCTTGTGTCGGAGAGCAGGATACGGCTCTCCGGATTTGGCTCCTGCTCCGAGGTCAAGCCGATTAACATACGAGCACCCGGAGCAAAAGTCCTACCCCGAAACACGAAGTGATACGCCGGAAGCAGTGCTGATACCGGATGGCGCATCGTCCGCAAAAGCTTGAGCGGCAAATCCAGGGTGAGTTGTCTCTGCCGTATGGCCACATAAGCGTCTTTCAAGTCCTGTAGCGTGGAGTCGTCCTGCACAAACGTTATGCCCATGGAAACGTTGAGCGTCCGATGCTGGCGTTGCCACTTTGGCGTGGCCGTCAAACGGACGGAATACTTCAGGCCGCGTTTGTGGAAAACATTGAACAGGCGCTGCGCTCTTGCCGGATCGGAAGAGGTCAGCCATCCAACCGGCGCGCTGGGATGATCCTGGAAAAATCGCCCGACGAGATCGCACTCATTGCCAATTCCACTTGGTACTTGTCGGTTGTTGGCCAGGAGCAGACGAGCGGTTTCGATCCCGCCCACACATAAAACAAACGCTCGTGCTCGCAACCTTGCCCTGTGTCCCTTCAAGGAGCGCACCTGAATGCCGGCCACCCGGTTCCGTCCCTCTTCCAATTGGATATCCGTTACATTGGCATGCAGCAGCAGAGTGCAGTGATTCGACCCGCGAATGTCGGGCAAATAATGCTCGCGCAAGTTCGGTTTTGGACTCCATTTGGAGAAGTGGTACCACAACTGTTCTCCATCCAATGACGGTGGGCGCGTTCGCAAATGAGCGAACAGATCGGTATCGAAATTAAATCGGTCCAGCCGCAGGAATCGGCATGCGCGTTCGTAGTACTCTCTTATTTCTTCGAAGGAAATCGGCCAGCCGCTGTGGGGAACCCATTCGCGCCGCTCAAAGTCGGAAGGCATCAGGGGCAGGGCCTGGCCTCCCCACTTCGTAGTCGAGCCCCCAAGAACGCGAAACCTTCCCTCGGTGGAACCAGGATGCGGCAAGCCGCTGATGGCGACGTCGTAAAGCGCTTGGGTCGGCGGTTCGAGTTCCTCCCCACCGCTCTCGACCAAAACGACGTTCATCCGCGACTGAATCATCTCCGAGGCGATGGCGAGACCCGCTGCTCCGGTGCCGATAACACACAGATCGGACTCCCGGTCGAAGGCCCCGCTGGTTGCCTCCATATCGACGATCACGCAGCACCACTCTGGGTTCCGGTTCCACGCAAGTCTGGGGCACACGGGCTCGGGTTCGGGTCCGTTGCCGCCAGGAGTTGGTCGACAAACTCAGCGAATTGGCGCATGTGCACGTCATCGTAGGGTTCCGAATCAGCCTCTTGAACATTCGTGGCGATGTGTTGCGGATCTTTGCTCGAGAACAGAACAATGCCGTTTGCATTACTCCACAGAGCAAATTGCAACAGGAGGGAGCCGATCGCCGATGGCTCGGCGAGGTCGATGCCCGTGCGGAGTAAATATTCCCGCGCTATTTCTGGATGCGCCTTCACCGCTCGCCGAAGCGATCCAGTTGGGGCGAAGATGCTGTGAGTAATTACAAATCGGCGCTCGCCGAGAGGCAACTTCGCCATGCTTCGGTCAACTATATTGTCATTGAACTGCAAAATCTCGTAAGCCTCGGGCAGCAGGTCCGCATTCCCCTGCAACTTGTGGAATGCGGAACCCACGCCTACGTGGCGGATCTTTCCTTTCGCGATCTGCCCCATCAATCTTTCCACAAGAGACGCGCTGCTGGCGTCATTGAGCGTGGCTTCGTGCAGAAGGAAAATATCGACATAATCCGTTCCCAGTTCTCGCAGGCTGGTCTCCAAGCTCCGGATAGCTGCTTCTGGGGTGAAAACACCGGCCGTGACCCTGGCAGCACCACAATTCTTCGCGTGCCGCAGCAATCCTGGAAAAGGGCTCAGAATCTTCTTCAGCGCATTTATAACGCCGACGTTCCCCGCCAAACCCGAGGGCGGTTCAATGCCAAACTTCGTCGTCAAGGTAACGTCGTGCCGTTTTTGCCGGAGGAATTCACGGAGAATTCCTTCTGCTCTGCCAAAGCCGTACGCTCGTGCCACGTCAAAATGCGTAACGCCGAGTGAAAAAGCGTGTTCCAGCACGGAGAGCGCTTCTCTGCGGTTGCGGTGGGCAGTCAGCTGAACGCACCCGAATCCCAATCGGGACGTTTCAACCTTGGATTGGAGGATAGTGTGTCTCTTCATTCATGATTTCCGTTGCGTCCGCCTGCCTCTAGGAAAGCCGCGATTCGCGTTTGCCCAGTGCCCCCCGGCCCTTCGCCGAGCAGTATATCTCGAAAGACTCTTCCCAAATTCAACGAGGGTAGGCCCCTGCTCAGCCCGTCATCCCGCATCCGGTGGCTTCGTTTATCTCCGTTTATTGGGCAAGATTCGCGAGGCTTTTGGGCGAATACTCCGCTGAACGTGCGGGTCCCTCCATAGATTCGGGCTGAATCACCCGCCCGCACCCGAAGAGTACCTAGTTTCTACTGAGATTACGAAGGTAATCTGACTCTTTCTTTTGCGCTATTTTCCGTGATATAACGCCGATAGCTGCTCGTCAGGCTTTGGGCTGGGAGTTTCGCAGTTTTCTGGCTTGGTTTCGGTTGAATGGCAGAGCGAGGGCAGAGGAGGAGTCGTGACCGAAGCGCGTACCGGGAAAAGGTTTCCGCTGCAATTGCCGATCAAGATTCACAGGGAAGATGCCGCGGGTGACGCCAGTAGCGGCATGACCGGCAATCTGAGCGCCGCTGGCGTCTACATCCGCGCCGACGCTGCACTCGAGGTCGGCTCGCCCGTAGAGTTTGAGATCACCCTGCCGCCGGAAGTCACCGGCGGCAAGGAAGATGTTGTGATTCAGTGCCGCGGCCGCGTCGTGCGGACCGATGAGCCCAACGCCAGCGCCGAGTCCGGGGACAACCGGGGCGTCGCTTGCGTAATCGATTCGTACGAATTCGTTCGCAACAGTTAACCGGGAGCGGGATCCATGCTGAAACTTATTCTGGCCGATAATCAGGCGATTTTCCGCGCTGGCATCGCCAAGGTGCTGGCCGTAGAAGACGAAATGCGCATTGTGGCCCAGGCGCAAACTGCCGAGCAGATGTTCATGGCGCTCGACAAGTTTCGCGCCGCCGTGCTCATCATTGCCGGAGGTTTTCACTCCGACTTCAACTCCGTCCTCTCGGCTGCCAACAAGAACCGGACCCGCGTCGTCGTCCTCGCCGACACCGGCGAGAGCGCGCAGCGCTACATGGCGGCGGGCGCCCACGGCGTGGTCTATCGCAACGTCACCAGCCCGGCGCTGGTCGACTGCGTCCGCAAGATCGCCCGAGGCGAAAACTGGGTGCAGGACATGGCGGTGCCGAGCGAACTCACCGAAAACGATATGGTCGGGCTGCGCGTCCGTGACCGCTTGACGGCCAAGGAACTGCGCATCGTGGCGCTGATCGTTCAGGGCTACAAGAACAAGGAAATCGCCACCCAGTTGGGCACGACCGAGCAGGTGATCAAGAACTACCTGCGCAACGTCTACGACAAGATCGGCGTATCGGACCGGTTGGAGCTGGCGCTGTTCACCATTCACCACCGCATCTTGAACGAAGCCGCAGCCGCCACCGCAGCGGCGGCGGTACCGCAACCCTCGCACAGCGCGGGAATCAGCAACTAGACCACGTTGCCGCAATGACAAAAAAGGCCGCCCGCGGGCGGCCTTTTTCAATTTCCGTTCAGCCCGAGCATGTGTGGTGGCGGGCCTTCGACCCGCCCCCGGACGGGGCAGAGCCCCGTTCCCCCACACACCCGTTCATTAGGAAACGATCTTCTCCCCGACCGACTTCGCTTGCGTGAACAGGTACAGGTAGTCCGGCCCGCCCGCTTTCGAATCGGTGCCCGACATGTTGAAGCCGCCGAAGGGGTGCGCGCCCACCATCGCTCCCGTACACTTGCGGTTCAGGTAGAGGTTGCCGACGTGGAACTCGCGCACGGCGCGATCCAGTTTCTCGCGCGAACTGGAATAAACGGCGCCGGTCAGGCCGAACTCGGTGTCGTTGGCGATCTCCAGCGCGTGGTCGAAGTTGCGCGACTTGATCACCACCAGCACCGGTCCAAAGATTTCTTCCTGCTCCAGCGTCGACTTCGCCGCGATGTCGGCAATGACCGTCGGCTGAATGAAGTAGCCTTCGGCGTTGTTGGCGCTAGTGTCGCGCGCGCCGCCGGTGATCAGGCGTCCTTCTTTCTTGCCGATCTCGATATAGCGGAGAATGTCGTTCATCGACCCTTCGTTGATGACCGCAGCCATGTTCGGATTCATCGTGGGATCGCCGACGGTAATCCGCTCAGCGCGGGACCTCAGCTTCTCGAGGAACTTGTCATAGACGCGCTCGTCAACGATGGCGCGCGAGCAGGCCGAGCACTTCTGCCCCTGGAAGCCGAAAGCTGACGCGGCGACGCCTTCGACGGCGGAGTCGATATCGGCGTCGGCATCGACGATGATGGCGTCTTTGCCGCCCATTTCGAGGATCGTGCGCTTGATCCAGATCTGGCCCGGTTGCTGCTGCGCGGCGGTCTGGTTGATGTGCAGTCCAACCTCGCGCGAGCCAGTGAAAGCGATGTAGCGAACCTTCGGATGCGCCACCAGCGCATCTCCAAAGCTCGCGCCGCCGCCGGGGCAGAAGTTCACGACGCCATCGGGCATTCCGCATTCTTCCAGCAATTCCACGAACTTCGCGGCAATCGTCGGCGAATCGCTCGACGGCTTCAGGACGACGGTGTTGCCGCTGACGATCGAAGCCAGCGTCATGCCGGCCATGATGGCGCAGGCGAAGTTCCACGGCGGAATCACAGCGCCGACGCCGAGCGGAATGTAGGACAGAGTGTCGCGCTCGCCCGGCAGTTGCACCGGCGGCTCGGCCTTCGCAAAGCGCAGCGCCTCGCGCGCATAGAACTCGGAGAAATCGATGGCCTCGGAGATATCGGCATCGGCCTCGAACCAGTTCTTGGAAACTTCGAACACCAGCCACGCCATGAATTCCAGCTTGCGCTCGCGCATCACATCAGCGACGCGGAACAAGAGCGAAGCGCGCTCCTCAGCCGAAGTGCGGCTCCAGTGGGTAAACGCGCTCAGAGCGGCCTGGACAGCGGGCTCAACGTGCTCCTTGCCACATTTCTGGTGAACCGCGACCACTTCCGAAGGCTTGGCGGGATTGATGGACCGGATCTTGTCAGAGGTCTTGACGCGCTTGCCGCCGATGATCAGGTCATACTCGCGGCCCAACTGGCCACGCACTTTCGCGATGGCGGAGCGCATCTTGCGCACGTTGTCTTCTTTGCTGAAATCGACAAACGACTCATTCTTGAACGCACCTTCATGAAGGCGAACCTGCAGACGGGGTGGGGCTTCCATGGTTGCCATAGGAGATCCTTTCCAGGACGGAATATTAGCGCGGATATTCGCGACCTCTAATTTTACACCGGCACGAGGAGGCCGGCAGGCTGCAAAAACCTGCGAAAAATTCGATGTTGCGTTGATTTTGGGTGGCGCAGCGCTTTACCGCTGCGATAGGTGTCCCTGTTTTCAGAGTCGGCTTCAGCCGCTGCGGTGAGCGGCGGCCCGGAATGCACTGTTTCCGCAGCCCGTTTAAAAAAATTCCGCCGTTGACTTCGTGTGATACACCATGGTATATATCAGACTCAGGGAGGGCGCCCATGCCGCGCACAGCCAAGCTCTTTTCCAACGGCCGAAGCCAGGCGGTACGCTTGCCTGCCGATTTTCGTTTTGAAGGCACCGAGGTCTTTATCCGGCAAGACCAAACTACCGGAGACGTGGTCCTGTCACGGCGTCCAGAGTCATGGGACAGCTTCTTCGAACTCCGGCGGGAAGCAAATGTTCCGGACGACTTTATGGCAGATCGTCAGGATGAAGTCCCGCAGAAACGCGAGTTGTTCTGACTGGGCCTGACCAGGATGATCCGATAAAGATGATCTGAACAGAAATGCCCAGCTACCTACTCGACACCAACATCGCGAGCTGCATTATCAAAGGGAACAGCCCGGCCGTCGACCGCCGTCTGGCAAAAGTTGCGATGGCGCAGCTCGCTGTATCCGCGGTCACCGAAGGTGAGCTGCGCTTTGGAGCGGCGCGGCTTCCTCATGCCACGCGGCTGCACAACCTGATCGAGGATTTCTTCCTGCGCGTAACGGTCCGGCCTTGGGATTCCGACGCAGCCCAGCAATACGGCCGCCTGCGGGCCACTTTAGAACGCGAAGGCCAGCCGATGGGGAACCTCGATGCCATGATCGCCGCTCACGCTCTAGCGTTGGACGCGGTCCTCGTCACCAACGATCATGCCTTCGCCCGCATCAAAAAGCTGAGACTCGCGGATTGGACAAAAGAAGCGCGCCACTGAAGCAGAGGCTTTTACTGCCGGAAACCGCCGCAGGGATACGCTTTGGACAGCGCCTTGCGAGCGAGAACGACCTCGCGCTCGTTCAGTTTGTCCGGATGGTTTGAGAGGTATTTTTCCACGGCGTCGGCTGCTTCACCCAATGTAATAACAGAGTGATCTCGCTTGCAGACCCTCATGGAAGCCATGACCCCTTCGACAACTCCCAGGCAGTACCCTGCGTCAAAACCCTGCACTTCTCCTTTGCAGGACAGGGCAAGCTCGTCTCCGTCCAGCTTGTCCGGTTGGTCGGGTGCCGAGGGGATAGCTGGTTTCACCATGGCATCTGTTTTGTCGGCGTCTGCTCTTACCGTGGCGTCCGTTTTCTCGGCGTCGGCTTTTACGGTGGCGTCTGTTTTTACTGCGGCGGCTGCCTTGTCACGTGCGAAGGCCGAGCCAGCCGTGAGAACCAATAGCAGGGCAAAGCTAAGACTAAAGATAAGTGTAAGAGAGCGTTTCATTTCTTCTCCTCCAAGGCCGAATAATGATGTGCCGCGTCGTGGCATCCCTGCCAATCTGGATTTGGGGCAGCTATAAAGGGGGAGATGCGGGACCGCCTGTGTTGCTAAACTCGCGCTTCGACAGCAGTGGGGTACCGTCTGCAAATACGCAAACTGGGCGGCCACACGTCGAAACAGCACGTTCGCAGCCAACTGGACCAGCCAGGAGCTAAGCCGCTAACTAACAGGGTGATAAGTACATGTTTCGGAGTGACAGCTAATGGCATTCTGCGAAAATTACTGCCGGGGAAAGCACTTGCGTAGAGAGGAAAACTTTTTCCCTTACCCGGCAGAAAGAATCATTTCCGCGGCGGACAATCAACGTGCGGACCATCAGCGTCGCGGACCATCAGCGTCGCGTGGCGGCTGCCACTTCTGCCGGCTCCGGCTCAAGCTTGGCGGTGAAGTGGCGCAGGAACGGCGCTTCGTAAGCTGATCTTCATGCCGTGAATCTGGTCGCGCTTCTTCCAGACTTCGAGGATGATTTCCACCGCGTAGTCGATGTGGCTCTGCGTGTACACGCGGCGGGGAATCGCCAGACGCACCAGATCCATCTTCGCCGCCGCTCCGAACATCAGTGTGCCGATCTCGACCGAGCGGATGCCGCCTTCGAGATAGAGTTCATTGGCGAGCGCCACCGCGGGAAAATGATCGGGCGGAATGTGCGGCAGAAACGCCCGCGCGTCAATGTAGACGGCGTGGCCGCCGGGCGGCTGCACGATCGGCACGCCCTGCCGCGGCAATGTGGTTGCCGAGATAGGCGGTGGAAGCGATGCGGTATTCGAGGTAGTCCTCGTGCAGCGCTTCCTGCACTCCGACGGCGATGGCTTCGAGATCGCGCCCGGCGAGGCCGCCATAGGTGGGATAGCCCTCGGTGAGAATCAGCAGGTTCTTCTCCTGCTGCGCGAGCAGATCGTCGTTGGTGCAGAGGAATCCGCCAATGTTCGCCATGCCGTCTTTCTTGGCTGACATGGTGCAGCCGTCGCCGTAGCTGAACATTTCCTGCGCGATTTCTTTTGGCGTTTTCTTCTCGTATCCTTGTTCGCGGATCTTGATGAAGTAGGAGTTCTCGGCAAAACGGCAGGCATCGAAGTAGAGCGGGATGCGATGCTTCCGGCAAACCGCGCTCACGGCTTTGACGTTCTCCATCGACACCGGCTGGCCGCCGCCGGAGTTGTTGGTCACGGTCAGCATGACCAGAGGCACGCGCTCGCGGCCGACCTTCTGGATCGAGCGCCTCGAGCGCCGCGACGTCCATGTTGCCCTTGAAGGGATGCTTCAGGCTCGGCTGGCGGCCCTCGGCGATGACCAGATCCACCGCCTCGGCGCCGACGAACTCCACGTTCGCCCGCGTAGTGTCGAAGTGCGTGTTGTTGGGGACGACATCGCCTTTTTTGCACATCACGCTGAACAGAATGCGCTCGGCGGCTCGGCCCTGGTGGGTCGGGATGACGTGCTTGTAGCCGAAAATATCCTGCACCGACGAGCGGAACTGCTCGAAGCTGCGGCTGCCGGCATAACTCTCATCGCCTTCCATCATGGCCGCCCACTGGTGGGTGGACATGGCGCCGGTGCCGGAATCGGTGAGCAGGTCGATGAGGACATCGTCCGCCGGCAGGAGAAAAAGGTTGTAACACGCGGCGCGGAGCAGTTGCTCGCGCTGAGCGCGGGTCGTCCAGTGAATGGGCTCGACGCTCTTGATGCGGAAGGGCTCGATGATGGTGCGGGGCATGGTGGTTTCTCCTTTTTACCACAAGCGGTCGCGTGCGGACGTCGGGGACTGGGTCGCATCGCGGGTGGGGCAAGAGCGGGTCTCTGAGCTTGCCCATGCCAGGCGAATTAATAATCTAGGGACTGTGCAACTGGTTACCATCGTAATTCGTCTTATCAGTGTGGGTACATTCGTGATGTATTCGGTCGTGAGGTTGACGGCGTAGAGTAAAATGTAATGCCTAAGACGAATCGCAAGAAGGGATGCCGCGTGGCTACGTCTCCGCTGAAGAAACCGAGGAAAAAGAGCGCTGCGGATGCGCTCATTGACCGCTTTAGCGAGATTATAGAGATGGGGGCTCAAAAGATGAATGCCGAGCAGTTGCGCGAGTCCGAAAAGAAATTCAACGATGCTATCGATCGTGCTGTCGCGAATAAACGGCGTCGCGAAACAGCATAATCACTTCTCTTAGTTCTTCCTCCGTGATTTCCGGATTGGCCGCTTTAGCCGCTTTCACCACCTCAGGTTCTGCCTCGGTCCCCGACTCCACCAGTTCATGAATCCTCGCCAGCATCCTGCGGCTGCGTTGGAGCCTCTCCTCGTCGAGGTAGGTGCGTCCGGGATCGCGGCGTGTTTTTGTCCACTTCGTCATTCGCCAATTCAAACTCTACCACTGCCAACGAAACCCTAACGCAGACAGGCGAATGCTGCGGGCAGTGCGCGGACAGGAGTGTCCGCACTACACGATCACTAGACTTTGACTGAATCCCGGCGCTCGGCCGGAACGTACTTCACGGCGGCGGTGCGATCCAGTTTGTCCCAGGCGAAGGGACGGCCCTGGATGGCACGCTTCAGGGTGCGGAACAGAACGAGGGAAAAGACCTGGCGATAGGCGAAGCGCTGCAGCCACACCTGGCTGAGCAGCCAAGCGTCTTCGCGGGATTCGGGCTGGCGGCGCTCCAAGGCGAAGGCGACCGACGAGGCGATGAAATCAATCACCAGGAAGGCGACGAAGAAGATCAGCAGCCGCTGGAAGCTGCCCGGATCGGTGGTGTCAGGATGGAAGTGTTTCTGCACGAAATACCAGATCACGCCGACCGCAAACATCAGGTCGATGAAGGGCGAGACCAAGGGAAGCAGAATCTGGAAGATGAGGATGTTGGGAAGCGCGACAAATCCCAAAGCGCCTTTGCGCGCAAAAACGCCCTTATGCTTAAAGATGGCCTGCAGAATTCCAAACGACCAGCGGAAGCGCTGCCGCATGAGCGCGTTGGCACTGGTCGGAGCCTCGGTGAAGGCGAGCGCCCGGTCTTCGTATTCCACGCGATAGCCACTGCGGAGCAGCGCCATGGTGAGATCGGCGTCTTCGGCGACGGTATCCACATGGTAGCCGCCCTCTTCGCGAACCGCCGTCGTACGCCAGGCGCCGATCGCGCCCGGCACCACGCTCACCGCACCCATGGTGTTGAGCGCTCGCCGCTCGAAATTCTGGCTGGTGATGTATTCCAGCGCCTGCCAGCGCGTCCACAGGTTGACGCGGTTGCCAACCTTGGCATTGCCCGCCACGGCTGCGACTTTGGGATTGAGAAAGTGCGGCACGAGCCGCGAGATGGCATCGGGAGCAATAATCGTATCGGCATCGATACCGACGAAGACTTCCGCATCGCCGATGTGCTCCAGTCCAAAGTTAAGCGCCTCGGCCTTGCCGCCGTTAGGCTTGGTGAGAATCAACACCCTGCCGGCAGCTTCTTCGGCGGCAAACGCCCAGCGGGCGATTTCCAAAGTACGATCCTTGGAACCGTCGTCGATGACAATCACGCGCAGATTGGGATAGTCGGAGTCGAGTGCGCCCTGGACCGTGCGTTCGATGACCTTCTCCTCGTTATAAGCGGGAATGAGAACCGCGACCCGGGGCCGGTAAGCCGCAATCTGCTCGGGCGTTCCATACACATGCGAGCGGAGACGGTCATAGATCGCGAGGATGCCGACCGAAATCAGGCGCCCGGTCATCAGGATGTCACCCAGGAAAAAAATGACCGTGATGCCCGTCATGGTCGCACTGAAAAGCCAGAAGCTGATCCAATTCAGCCGCGCGGACCAATACTCGTTGGCCGGAAGCGGCGGCATGACATCCGCTTTCGTTTTGCCCATCAACTGGTACACGGGGACGAATTGAAATCCGCGGGCACGAGCGCCGTCGATAATCAGCGGAAGCGCCAGCACGGTTCTTTCCCGATTGCCGCCGCCATCGTGCATGAGAATGATGTTGCCGCACTGCGTATCGTTCGCTTGGCAGGGAGGCAGGTGGTCGAGCACGCGAGCGGCGATTTGTTTTGGCGAGAGCGCGGGCTCGTCGTTCCAATCCCGGGTGTCGATCTTGTTGCCGATAGTGATGTAGCCCATGCTTTGCGTGAGTTCGAGCGGGCGCACCTCGTCTTCGGTGTCGGGCTCCGCATCGACGGAGTATGGCGGACGGAACAACATGGCGCGAACGCCCAGGCGGCTGGCGAACAAGCGCTCAGTCAGGTTCAGCTCCACCTTCATGTAGCCGCTGCCAATCGAGCTGATATCGGGATGGGTAAAGGTATGGTTCCCGATTTCATGACCTTCGCGGTAGATGCGCTGGGTCAAACTGCTGAACTTCTCCGCCTGGATTCCGATCAGAAAGAATGTTCCCGGCACATGCTCGCGTTTGAGGACATCGAGAATCTTCGGGGTCCACTGCGGATCGGGACCGTCGTCGAAGGTCATGGCCAGTTGGTTCTTGCTGAAGCCATAGCGCGCCACACGATACGGCTCCGGCAGACTCTTGAAGGTTTCCCCGTCGATGAGTCCGGTCTGCTTGTCTATGGTCAGGTCGCGCTCGCCATTGGTAGGCCGCGCCTCGATGTGCAGGATTTCGCCGCTGCCCTCCATATCGACGTCCTGGCCTGGAGGAACGTCCTTCAATCGATCGGACGCATTCGCTTCTCCGGGCATATCCCACACCCGCCACAGGGAGCGGTCTTCCGCGCCCAGCCTCCACAAGGCGAAGGTCTGGATGCCGAGGGTCTGCGCGGCGCGCATCTGGTTCAGCGCGGTTACCGCATCCAGAAACCAGACATCGTGGCGGAAGTTATCGTCGTCGCGATAGCTGAAGTACGGATTGAGTTCGTCGCCGTCATAATCAATGTCTTCTTCGGAATCGCGCGCCCCGATCCAGGCTTCCTGCACGGAAACGGATTTGTCGGCCTCTCCGGGCGGAAGCTTGCCTTGTCTTTGTTTTTGGCCGCTCGACCCAGTCGTAGCCGTAGTTGCCGATGGCACAGATGAGCTTCTCTTTCGGAATCTCTTCGATCGGCGGACTCGAGGTTGTCCGTGAACCACTCCTGCGAGGCGACGGGGCCAGGGGTTCCGCCGGGAAAGTGCTCGTCGTAGTTCATGATGACGACGCCATCCACAGCGGACGCAATCGCCTTGTAGTCGTAATCCTGGTTGCGCACCTGGACGCTGACGTACAGCTTCATCCCCTTGGCGTGCAGGTCAGACGAGAGCTCGTTCAGCAGAGCCACGTATCCGGATTGCGCTTTTTTCGGGAAGGATTCGAAATCGACCATCAATCCGCGGATAATGATCGGAGGCAAGATAAATCCCGATCTGGCGCCGAAAATTGGCGCGAGCTGCCGGATTGTTCAAGAAATCACTGATGCCTCGGAACAAAGTCGGCGCCGTCAAAGTTCTGCACCACGGGAAAGACTTCCATGTTGGTGCCTTCCGCCTTCAGAAACTGCATTACTTTGTCGTCGACGTGATGGACCGTTTGCCCTTGAACCACGTCAAACATCGTGTTCGTTTCCGGATCCGAGGCTTGCAGATGGCCGTCTGCACTGAGAACCTGCAGCCACGTCGGGAAGAGCAAGTCGATTTGGCGCGCATACTCGCGCAAGGAAGAGAAGCTGGCCGCGTCCCAGGAAACATAGAATGCGGCCCGAACCCCTTGCTCGGAGTTCAGTTTGAGTTGCGAAGGAGCTTTGCGGGATTGGTGCCGGTGTCCAGCGCGGGCCAGAGTGGCCAGACGGCGCTTCTCGCGCGCTCTCGCTCTTTTCGTCTTCTTTCAGAGCGTGGTAAGGCTTCTTTTCCGACAGCCAGGAAAGATCGGGCAGAGGCTCGCTGCTCAGGGCGCTGTAGATGAAAAAGACCACCAGCAGAGAAAAAGCCAGGGCGGCCGCGTCGACAAAGCGGCGAATGCGCTTCCAGCGCGCTTGCAAGGGATCGTAAAAAACCTGTTTTGCCATCTTGTGGTGGTCTCTTCATCCTAAGGTGAGAGCGGCAGGGGGTCAAACCCGGGTGGTCAGACGTCGTTCGCTGTTCGTTGTTCGCTGTTCGCCAGTCCTTCGCGGATCGCCGGTTTTAGCGAAAAGCGAACAGCGAACGACGCGCCCTTCGTCAAGGGCGCGGCAAATCGCGCGATTCGCGATATATTCCCAACGTGCTCCGCTTGATCCGCGAACACCGCAGTTTTTTTCTGGCAACCGCCCTGGCCGCCCTGGCATTGCGGCTCTTTTTCTTCGTCTATTTCCCGATGGTCACGGATGATACGCGCGTCTACGCCGACTTCGCCACCAACTGGCTGCAGCACGGCATCTACGGCCAGACGCAGGCCAGCCAACAGGGAACGTACATCATGCCGGCCGACTCGCGCCTGTTTGGATATCCCGCTTTTCTGGCCGGGATCTTCTGGCTATTTGGGGTCGGTAACTTCAAAGCAGTTCTGCTGGCGCAGATTCTGGTGGGCCTGGCCACCTGCCTGATCGTTGCCGACCTAGCCCGCCGCGTCGTTTCCGACCGCGCGGCGAGAATCGCTTTTCTCCTGACGGCGCTGTGTCCATTCCTGGCAAACTATGCCGCCGCCGTGCTCACCGAAACTTTGGAGATCTTCTTTACCGCGCTCGCTCTCGATTGCGCGGCGGCCGCGCTGGGTCGGATGCATGAGACTCGCTTAAGCGTGGGCGTCCCTTCGGCAAAGTTCAGGGAAGCTCTGGGCCGCGACCGGCGCGGCGGTTGCGGCCTGCATCCTGCTGCGTCCCGATGGCGGCCTCCTGCTGGCGGCGATCGGTCTTTATCTGGCAATTTTGGCGGGCAAGATCGTGGCGTCGAAGGGCCGCGCCGGCAAGAAAAACGTGGCGCATCTTCTCTCCGCCGGAATCATCGTCGCAGCCGTTGCCCTGGCGCCGCTCGTTCCCTGGACGATTCGTAATTTTCGCACCCTCCATCATTTCCAACCGCTGGCGCCGCGCTACGCCAACGACACGGATGAACTCGTCGCCCGAGGTTTCAACCGCTGGACCAAAACCTGGATCGTCGACTACGTGTCGGTAGAAGAGATTCTCTGGAACGCTCCTGGCGAACCGATTGACCCAAAGAAACTGCCGTCGCGCGCCTTCGATAGCCCGGCGGAAAGGGACGCAACGCTGGCCGTCATCGCCGACTACAACGAGGCGCAGGACATGACGCCCGAACTGGACGCGCGCTTCGGTAAAATCGCCGCCGACCGCATTCGCGCTCATCCTCTTCGCTACTATGTTGTGCTGCCCGTGCTGCGCATTGCGGACATGTGGCTGCGCCCGCGAACTGAGATCCTTCCTCCCGATGCGCGCTGGTGGGAATTCAATGACGAGGCGAAGTATTCGAGCGATGGCAGTAGGATTCGGACTGTTGAATCTGGCATACGTGGCGGCCGCGCTCTGGGCGCTCTTGCATGGACAAGTCCCGCAGGCCGTCAGGCATGCGCTGGGCGGGATTGCTGGTCAGTTTCCTGCTGCTGCGCTCGGCATTTCTGGGGACGGTGGAAAACCCGGAACCGCGCTACGTGCTGGAATGTTATCCCGCCATCATTGTGCTGGCATCGTCGTGGCTGGCACGGCGCTATGGGATCATTAGTAACCGAATTGATTGAGTCATTAAATCGTTGAGTGATATTGATAATGACTCAATGACTCAATGCCTTAATGCCTCTGTTAGCTCAGCGGCGAGTCGGTCATGCGGAAACGAGTGCGGACGTGTTCGGACAGCACCTCGATGGCTGCGCGATTGGCCACTCGATCGGTCTTCGTCAGATATTCAATCGCGTCCACCAGCATCTTTTGTCCGTCCACGTAGCGAGGGTCGGTGGTGCGTTCGCGCTTCTTGCGGAAATCGGGAGGGACGGGAATGGTAAACACTTTGGCCATGCGAACTCAACTCTCCGGGGCTCTCTTCGCAGTATATAGCCGCAACCGGTCTTTTTCAGCTTGTTTCTATGGGGCCGGGTTTTGCATGATGCGGCGCGGAAAATCCTATCCTTGTGGCGAGACGAACTTGGTTCTCTTGGTGGTCTTCAACTTAAACGCGTTCTCCGGAAGTGGTTGATTGATGCTGAATGTCGGAATACTTCGCCAGGCGGTAGTTGCCGTCCGGCTCAAAAAACTGCTGCTGCACCGAAATTCCCTTGGCCGGGTCGATCCAGAGCAGGATGCGCGCGATATTGTTTCGCCAACGGGCCGACTTCGGAATCAACTCCAGTTTCTCCGCTTTGACGCCGTTGACGGTCTCTGACCCCAAATATCTCAGGACATAAGACTTGACCAGGTCGCGCCCGCCGCCGCCGAAGCCGAGCACCAGAAAGCTCTCGACATCGGCGCGATTCTTGCCCGGATCGTATTCGTTGACCTGATCGATCTTGGGTTGGTACACCTGCACCTTACCGCCGCTGTAGATAACGTACTTCTTGTCGGGCTCGACGAAGTCGGCGGCCATCTGCACTTCGCCGCCTTCACGCCGGAAATAAATCCTGCCCTTCTGCGTCTCGGTTTCGTTGATGACCTTCTGATATTGGTCCCAAACGACGCTCGCCTCGGTGGTCTTGAAGCTCTTGGCGGCCGCGTCCATCTGGGCGAGAACGTGCTCCAGTTCAGGGGATTCGCCAACAATCTGCGCCCAAGCGGCCGCGGTCAACACACAGCCAACAACCGCGATTCTGAGAACAAGCGCCTTGTGCACAACTTTCATCTATGCGCCATGAAACATTGAGACCATGAAACCTTGAAAACTTCTCTCACTCTTTTTCAACCCAGACTTTGTAACTCAGCGTGTGCCCCTTAGCGTCCTTAACCGTCTCGTACTTTGTAATGCTGACCGCTCCGGAAATGGGTTCGATAATCTGTTCCAACTGCCGGCGAACATCTCCACCTGGAGCGGCATTCACTGCCGAGGCCTGGATCTGATAGATGAACCCGCCCTTCTGGTCGGGAATCACAATCACTCCGGTAAGATGCGGATTGCGCTCGACCGGTTTGTCCTTGAAGTTGATGAAGTATGGCGAAACAAAAACAAAGAGGAGAATCAGCGTAACCATGATGTCGTAATGCAGGCTGCCCCGTTCATACGACCAAAGAATGTATCCGCGGATTGTGCGCCAGATCGCGCCCATTGGAGAGACGGCGCTTGCAAGCGCCGTCGAGCCTATTTCGGGTTGCTGCCAGTGTATTTTGGAATTCATGCGATAGCAAATCGCTAGCCGATTAAGGCGACAACGGCGCGGCTCAGGCACGCGGCCGCGATGCAGTCGGTGCCCATATAAGGCTGCAGCGCCTCCGGAATGCGCACGCTGCCGTCGGCCTGCTGATAATTCTCCACGATGGCAACCCATGTCCGTCCTACCGCCAAGCCGCTGCCGTTCAACGTGTGTAGAAATTCCGTCTTGCTCTTGCCCTCGGGACGATAGCGAATATTCGCCCGCCGTGCCTGAAAACTTTCAAAGTTCGAGCAGGAAGAAATCTCGCGGAACAGATTCTGTCCCGGCAGCCAGACTTCAAGGTCATAAGTCTTGGCCGCCGAAAATCCCGATATCCGCGGTGCACAGCGTGACCACGCGGTAGTGCAGGCCGAGTTTCTGCAAGACGGTCTCGGCATCGTGGGTCAGCTTCTCCAATTCATCGTAAGAAGTCTCCGGACGCGAGAACTTCACCAGTTCCACTTTTTGAAACTGGTGCTGGCGGATAATTCCGCGCACATCCTTGCCGTACGATCCGGCTTCGCTGCGAAAACAGGGAGTGTACGCGGTCAGCGAAACCGGCAAGCGCGCGGCGTCCAGCACTTCGTCGCGATAGAGATTCGTCACCGGCACCTCGGCCGTTGGAATCAGCCAGAGATCATTCTCGCCGTGCGGCACGCGAAACAAATCCTGCGCAAACTTTGGAAGCTGGCCCGTGCCATACATCGACTCTGAGTTCACCAGAAACGGCGGAAGCACCTCGGTGTATCCGTGCTCTCGGGTGTGCAGATCGAGCATGAAGTTGGCGAGGGCCCGCTCCAGTCGCGCGCCCAGCGCCCAGTACACGGCGAAGCGAGCGCCCGACAACTTGGCGGCGCGCGCCAGGTCGAGCACTCCGAGCTGCTTCGCCCAGTTCCCAGTGCGGCTTGGGCTTGAAATCGAACTGCGGCGGCGCGCCCCAGCGGCGTGCTTCCACGTTATCTTCGGCGCTCGTCCCCACCGGCACGCTGGCATGGGGAAGATTCGGAATGGACGTCAGAATTTCGCGCAGGCGCGCTTCCTGTTCGGCCGCCTTTTTTTCGGACTCTTGAATCTGCTCGCGCAGTTCCTTCGTCTCCTGGATCTGTGCCGAAGCATCCTGCCCGCTTTTCTTGAGCTTGGCAATCTCTTCGGAAGCCCGGTTGCGGTGCGCCTGCAGCGTTTCCGCTGCCGTGATGGCCTGCCGGCGCTCGGCGTCGATGGTGCGAAAGTCCTTCAAAACTTCCGCCGGATTCATGCCGCGCTGCCGCAGTTTTTCTTCCACCAGCGCAAGGTTGTCACGAACAAAATTCAGATCGAGCATTCTGCTTTAACTTTAGCTGAAAAACGCGATTCCGTGCACGCCGACAGCCAGAGTCCCGACTACAGAGGGCGACTCTCAAAATATGGATTGTCATCCGCGAGACGAAGTGAGGGATCTGCATTTTGCGGCGGACTGCAGATCCTTCACTTCGTTCGGGATGACAAGCTCTGGTTGCTGCGGATCGAAGCCCGGGTTTCGGCTTGTGCACGAGCGGTTAGCGTCTCTTCTCCTGTAAACTAACTCGCGATGAGACTTCCCCGTTCCCTGTTCGTGGCGCTGTTTTTGCTCTGCTCGATCTTCTTTTGTTTGGCCCCCGCCGCATTCGCGTCCGCTTACAACGCCCGCCCCAAGCTCATTGTCGTCATCGTGATTGACCAGTTCCGCGGCGACTACCTGGAACGCTATCGCGACCAGTTCGGCGACGGAGGTTTCCGCTTATTTATCGATCGCGGCGCTTATTTCACCGACTGCAACTACGACTACGCCAACGCCAGCACCGCTCCCGGACATGCCACACTTTTCACCGGAAGCTACACCAGCGGACACGGCATCATCGCGAACGAATGGTGGGACCCGCAGAAAAAGAAGCGGGTAACGTCGGTCGAAGACGACACGACAAAACTCGTCGGCGTCCGGCAAAACTGGTGCTAGGCGCGATCGCCTCACAACCTCATGAGCGATACGCTCGGGGACGAATTGAAACTGGCGACCGGCGGCAAAGCCCGGGTATTCGCCATTTCGCTAAAAGATCGTGCCGCCGTCTTGCCCGCCGGGATTTTCCGGAGACGCCGCCTATTGGATCGATCCCAAGAGCGGCGACTGGATCACCTCAACCTACTACCGTCCCGATCTCCCCGAGTGGGTACGCAATTTCAACGGCAGCCATCGCGCGGAAAAATTCTGGAATCGAGAGTGGAAGGATAGCGACGGAAATACGCTCGGCTCGACCGCACGGCGAAACGGCACGAACAAAGATGGCACGCCCGCCAGCTTCTACGAGGTTGTCGGCTCCACTCCCTTCGCCAACGATTACCAACTGGAATTCGCCAAGGAACTCGTGTTGTACGAGAAGCTGGGCGCAGGCTCGGCGACCGACCTGCTTGTGATCGGCCTCTCGGCCAACGATATCCTCGGCCACCAGGTTGGTCCCGACTCCCCGCAAATGCGCAGCATGGCGCTCGAACTCGACCGGAGTTTGGCGGAGTTCTTCGACTTCCTCGGTCATCAGATCGGAATGGCCAACATATGGATGGCGCTTTCCGCCGATCACGGCGTTGCGCCCCTGCCTGAATTCGCGAAAACTCTTCGTCTGCCCGCCGCCAATCTCGACGCGAAAGCGTTGCGCGAACAAATCAATTCCCTGCTCTCGAAAAAATTCGCCAAGAAAGCCGACTACGTCGCTCGATCTCGATTACCCGGTCGCCTGGCTGAACGAAGACGCGTTCGCCGGAGTCGTCGCCGGGGCCTCTGCCGCACACAAGGAATCCGATGCCGAAGCCGACGCGGGCGAAGCCATGAAGCAAGCCGGGTTTGCCGGATACTTTACCAAGTCGCAGCTGGCGCATGGAGAAACTCCGGCCACCGAAATCGGCCGCCGTTACGCCCACAGCTACTCGCCCGAAGGCGGATGGTATGTGATTGGAATCCCCAGTCCATTTCAAGTCGGAGTCACGAAGGGTACCGATCACGCGACGCCTTTCTCGTACGATACCCATGTGCCGCTCGCCTTCTATGGCCTCGCCTTCCAGCCCGGAATCTACCGGACGCACGCCGAGCCGGTCGATCTCGCAGTGACGCTAGCCTCTTTGCTCGGAATCAACGCGCCCGCGCAAGCCACGGGAAGAGTACTGACCGAAGCGCTGCCGCCGCCGCATCATTCCGCCGCACCATCCGCCATGCCGGCCGCCACGCCGCCCGGGGGAACCCAATGACGCCTATCGGCAATCCCGACTTGAGCGTCAGCTTCGCCGGCATCGAGCTGAAGAATCCGATCATCGCCGCTGCCGGCACATTCGGCTACGGCGTCGAATTCGAAGACATCGTGCATCTCGACCGGCTCGGCGGATTAGTCGTCAAAGGTCTCTCCAAAGAACCGATGACCGGAAATCCGCCGCCCCGCCTGTTTGAGACCGCTGCCGGAATGCTGAATGCCATCGGCCTGCAGAATATCGGCGCACCGGCGTTTCTAACCGAAAAACTTCCGGCGCTGCGCGCGAAGAAAAATGTCGTCGTGTTCGCCAACGTCTTCGGCTACACCCGCGCCGATTACGAGCACACGATTGAGATCCTGAATCAGGGCGAGGGCATTGCGGCGTACGAAATCAACGTATCCTGCCCGAACACGGCGCACGGCGGCATTCAGTTCGGCAGCGATCCGCTCTTGCTCGACGAAGTGGTGCGGACGGCGAAGCGGGTGTCGACGCGGCCGATCATCGTGAAACTCTCACCCAACGTCACCTCGATCGCGCAGATGGCATATGTTGCCCAGGAAGCGGGCGCCGACGCCATCTCTCTGGTGAATACGTTTCTAGCCATGGCGATTGATGCGGAAACGCGCCGCCCGCGAATTGCCAATGTAACCGCCGGCCTCTCCGGCCCGGCCATCAAGCCCATCGCGCTGCGCATGGTGTTTGACGCGGCGCGCGCGGTGAAAATTCCGGTGATCGGCATGGGCGGAATCACCAGCCCGGTGGACGTAGTGGAATTCATGCTGGCGGGAGCGAGCGCGGTCCAGGTGGGAACCGCGAGCTTCTTCGATCCGGTGGCCACCGAAAAGCTGGTCGAGGAACTGACCACTTACTGCCGCGAACATCGCATCGAGCGCCTCCGCGACCTCACCGGCGGTCTGCTGACCGATTGAGGATCGTCCCGTGCACAGGCTGGTCGATTCTGACGCTGTGAGTGCTATCGGGATTTATGTGCGCCGGGATAAACCGGTATGAAGTAGAGGATGCAAGAGCCTCACGAGAAAGGAGTAGCGATCCGCTCGGCCTCGAGTCTTGCGCTGCTACCGCGAGGGACGCAGTGAAGCGTAGATAGAGGATAGGTGGGGTGGGCTATTGAGCTGCGAAAAGATACAATCCGGACGCCGACGCAGTATAAATGTGCGGAAGGCAACATGAGCAGGGGCGATAACGCGAGTCCTTATTCAGTCCGGCGTAGTCGAAGACCCCAGACACGCCTAGAAACTTCGTACACGAGAACCGGGAGACCTCGGAGATGCCTGCGGTGAAAGTTAGCCGCAGGACGGCGGGAGAAGGCTCAGGCCACACGGCCCGCGTGCACGTCTCCGAGGAGTCACACAGCGGTATAGTACCGATGAATCATTCGAACAAAGACGGGACATCGTCGGCGGAGAGTGAGGAGGGAAGGCTGCTGATCAAGGAGAACACTTTTCCATCTGACACGTACCCGACACAGAGCGGGACTGCGCGTGTCCCACGGGTGGGAGAGTGTGCGGACAAACCGTACGCTTGGCCGCTATTCATCCGAGATAAGAACCGGATGCGCTAATAAGCGCCCGTCCGGGTCCGTGCGGGGGGCAACCAGCAATGGTTGTCCCTACCGCGATCATCAACAACCTGCTCAGAACGCTGACAAAACCCGATTCGCCGTGTTTCCGCCAACTTAGGATTAGCCCGTCCGAAAAAGCCATTTTTCTTCGCTGCCGCAGTCGGAAAGTGCGATAATTCCGATGAATACCACTCTCGCCTCCCCGAAGAGGCGCCCCCGCCCGTTGAGACGCAGCACCCCCTGAGGCGAATGACCCGAATTCTCGGGAAACGCATTTCCATCAGACAAAGAAAACCAAATGTCCTTCATGAATCGGAAACGTACACATGAAGACGCACTCGCCTCTCCGAACAGCGGCATGCAGAAAGACTGTCGCCATGAGTGGGAGCTTGTGTGCCCTTCGTGTCTGTGTTTGGAACAAAAAGGAGGAGCACATGAAGATCCAGAAGTCTCTACTTGCGTTGTGCTGTATTGTGGCAATGTTCATTGCCGGTTGTGGGTCGTCTTCGAAGAGCAGCAGCAGCAATGTCAACGGTGTTTTCGCGGATGCGCCGGTGGTGGGACTGAGCTATTCATGCGGAAGCACGAAAGCCGTAACTGGGGCGGGAGGAGCATTTACCTGTCCCAAAAACAGCACGGTAACGTTCACGGTAGGAGGAGTCACCATCTGCAGCGCACCGGCTCAGGCCTTCATGACGCCGGTGACCTGCGCGCAGGCCAACGGGGATCCCTCGGCCAATGCTTCAACCCCGTCCGTGGTCGCGACGGCCCAGTTCATGATCTCGATCGGCACTCCGACAGGCACTACGCCAGGCTCTTTGAGCACGTTGACGATTGCGTCAGCCGAACTCCAGGCAGCCTCAGGCTTGAGCCTGGATTTCTCAACCGCGACACAAGCGCAGCTGCAAACAGCAGTCTCCACCGTTAACCCGGGGCAAACGCTCGCCAGCGCGAGTACCGCACAAAACGAGCTCACCGGCACCGTTGCCACCAATGTGGCTGGAAGCTACTCGGGTAGCTATAGCGGGGGCGATAGCGGCACATGGACGGCTACAGTCGATACCAGTGGCAACGTTTCAGGCACCACTACTAGCAGTGGCAAAGGCGGCACGGGAACGATATCAGGCGCCCTCGTTAGCGGCACAACGTTCAGCGGCTCCGCAGGCAGTTCATCGTGGACCGGAACAGTGAATACCTCGCAGCCCCCCACCACGGGGAAAGGGCCATATCTTTTCAGTGGCACGTGGACCAATACAACGCCCGCCTTGAGCGGTTCGTTTACTAACTGACTTTTTTGGGGGGGGCGGCGGCTTAATCTCCGCCGCCCTGAACCCAGCGTTGAGTCTCTTCCTCAATCGTCCATGCCTGATTCCGAAACTCGGGCGCGACGCCGCGTCCTGGCTTCGATTCTGTCTCAGGTTCCAGCATCCCGGCCGGGGATAATTGTCGTGATCATGCGTGGGTGTTGAGAAAGGAAGCAAAGCAGTAATTTCAGTAAAGTTCAGCGCCTACGGCGAACGAACATTCAATAACTTACGAACGAAATTCGTTGTTGAAATTCTCTGAAAAGAGTTTTTCAACAGCCACATGCGATAGCGCTCATAACAGGGACTGGCTGGTCGCGATTCTGGTTGATCCACGGGCGAATGGGGAAGAAA